>DASWEI010000192.1:0-58487 GCA_036394835.1 Anaeromyxobacter sp.
ATCGCGCTGCGCGCGGCGGACATCCGCAAGAAGGGGCTCTGGAAGGACATCACCAACAAGGCCCTCGGCGGCGTCCCCGGGCTCCAGAAGGAGGGGACCGACGGCGTCATCACCTCGGCGGAGTTCATCCTCTATCCCGAGTACGAGGCGCAGCGGACCCTCTGCCTGGAGTTCTTCGGCCCCGACTTCGACGAGGCGTCGCGGGTCATCCTGCAGCTCGCGCGGACCTTCCCGTTCCCGAACGAGGGGCGGGAGGCGCTCTCGGCGCTCGAGCACTTCGACGACGAGTACGTCCGGGCCATCCAGTACAAGGTGAAGGCCCCGCGGGCGGAGACGCCGAAGGCGGTGCTGCTCGTCGACGTCGTCGGGCACTCGCCCGAAGAGGTCCTGCACGGCGTCGCGAAGATCCGCCGGGTCCTCGAGGCGCACCCGAACACGCTGCTCTTCGAGGCGCGCGACGCGGCCGAGGGGACGCGGTTCTGGGCCGACCGCAAGAAGCTCGGCGCCATCGCCCGCCGTACGAACGCCTTCAAGATGAACGAGGACGTGGTCCTGCCGCTCGACGCGCTCGCCGAGTTCGCGCGCTACGTCGAGGCCGTGAACGTCGACGAGGAGCGGTTCGCTCAGGCGCGGTTCGTCGAGCGCGCCCAGGAGATCCTGCGAGAGGCGGCGCCGGCCCCCGGCGATCCCGAGTGGCTCGCCGCGAAGATCCCCGCCGCCCTCGAGCGCTTCGAGCTGGCGCGCGATGCGATCGGCCGCTCGGGCGAGCGGGACCTCCGCTCGCTCGCCGTCCTGCGGGCGCTGCACCGCGAGGTCTCGCAGCTCGTCCGTGGCTACCCGGAGATCACGAAGCGGCTCGAGCAGGCGCACCAGTCGATCCGCGACCGGCTCATCGTCCTCGCGACGCACATGCACGCGGGGGACGGAAACGTCCACGTGAACGTCCCGGTCCTCTCGAACGATCGGCCGATGCTCCAGCGCGCCGAGCAGGTCATCGACCGCGTGATGGAGAGGGTCGTCGCGCTCGGCGGCGTCGTCTCCGGCGAGCACGGCATCGGGGTGACGAAGCTCAAGTACCTCGAGCCGGAGCGGATCGCGGAGCTGTCGGCGTACCGGCGCGAGGTGGACCCGACCGGGCTCATGAACCCGGGCAAGCTCGAGGACCTCGGCGTCCTCGACCAGATCTTCACGCCCTCCTTCAACCTGCTCGAGCTCGAGGCCCGCATCCTCCAGCACGGCCAGCTCGAGGAGCTCGCGAAGTCCATCGCCCACTGCGTGCGCTGCGGCAAGTGCAAGCCGGACTGCTGCGTCTATCACCCGGCGCGCGGCATGTTCTTCCACCCGCGCAACAAGAACCTCGCGATCGGGTCGCTCATCGAGGCGCTCCTCTACGACGCGCAGCGCGAGCGCTCGACGCGGTTCGAGCTGCTCCGCTGGCTCGAGGACGTCGCCGACCACTGCACCATCTGCCACAAGTGCCTGAAGCCCTGCCCGGTGGACATCGACTCGGGCGCGGTGTCGGTGCTCGAGCGGGAGATCCTGCAGAGCTGGGGATACAAGAACACGACGCTCGCGACCCGCGCCGCGCTCTCGTTCCTCGACAGCCGCTCGCCCGCCTACAACAAGGTCTTCCGCTCCACCGTCGTGCGGCTCGGCGGCGCCGTGCAGCGCGCTGCGTGCGACCTCGCCGCGCCGCTCCAGCCGGCGGACGGACGGCCCGGTGCCTACGCGCTGCAGCTCCTCCGCTCGCCGATGCCACGGATCCCCTCGGAGACGCTGCGCGACGTCGTCCCCGCCTGCGAGCCCGATCAGGTGCTCGTGTTCGAGCCGACGCCCCCGCCCGACGTCGCCGCGCGCGCGCTCGGCTCGAGCGGGAACGGCGAGCGGCACGAGAACGAGGCCGCGCGCACGGTGTTCTACTTCCCGGGCTGCGGGTCGGAGCGGTACCAGTCGCACATCTCGATGGCCGCGCTGCACGTGCTGCTGAAGATGGGGACGCGCGTCATCCTGCCGCCGCCGTATCTCTGCTGCGGGTTCCCGGCGCACGTGAACGCGAAGACCGCCGAGCACTCGCGCCAGGTGCTGCGCGACACCATCCTCTTCAGCCAGATCCGGGAGATGTTCTCGTACCTCGAGTTCGACGGGTGCGTGATCACCTGCGGAACGTGCAAGGAGGGGCTCGACGCGATGGAGGCCGGCAAGCTCTTCGGCGGGCGGCTCCTCGACGTCACCGCGTACGCGGTGGAGCGGGGGCTGCGGGTCGACCCTTCGACTCCGGGCGGACGGGACGAGGGGGGCCTCCTCTACCACGCGCCCTGCCACGACTCGCTCGACGGCAAGGCGGAGCAGATCCTCGTGAAGCTCGGCGGCTTCGGCCCGATCGAGGCGGTCCCGCACTGCTGCTCCGAGGCGGGCACGCTCGCGCTCTCGCGGCCCGACATCACCGATGCGATGCTGCACCGCAAGCGCAGCGCGTTCGCCGAGGCACTCCATGACCGGCGCGGCGCGACCGTGCTGACGAACTGCCCGTCGTGCGTGAACGGGCTCGCCCGGAACCGCGCGGCGGGCATCGAGCCGAAGCACCTCGCCGTCGCGCTCGCCGAGAGGCTCTCCGGCCCGTCGTGGCTCGAGGTCTTCCGCGCCGAGGCGGCGAAGGCGCACGCGGTGAACTTCTAGCAGCGCCGCCGCGCACCCCCCACGAGGTAGACTCCGGGGAGGACGGGGGTGACGCGTGAACGAGGGGCTGCTCTTCGTGGTCGCCGGCGCGTGGCTGCTCTCGCCGGTCGTCTTCGCGGTCCTGCTCTCGGTGGAGGCCCGGCGGCGCCGCGAGCTCGGCGACGGACTCGGCGTGCTCGAGGCGAAGCTGGGGCGGCTCGAGAGGGCGGTCGCGACGCTCGCCGCGCAACGGCGCGAGGCGCCGAGCGAGGCCGCGACGTCCGCCGAGCTCGTGCGTCCTTCGACTTCGCCCGCCCTGAGCGTAGGGCCGGCCACGCCGGCCCGAAGTCGAAGGGCTCAGGACGAACGGACCGAGTCGGAGACGGTCGCAGGCAAGGCCGTTCACCCTGAGCGGAGCGCCGAGGCAGAGGCCTCGGCGCGGAGTCGAAGGGCCGCGTCGCCACAGGAGCAGCCGCTCGAGACGATCCTCCCGCGGCTGCCGCCCCTGCCGCCTGCGCCTCCCCCGCCGCCCGACGAGCCGTGGCGCTTCGACTGGGAGCGGCTCGTCGGCGTGAAGCTCTACTCCTGGCTCGCCGGCGTGGCGGTCGCCGTCGCAGCCGTCTCGTTCACGCGCTACTCCGTCGAGCACGGCTGGCTCGTGGCGCCCGTCCGGATGGCCATCGGCCTCGCGGTCGGGGTCGCGCTCCTCGCTGGCGCCGAGCTGCGCGTCGCCCGGAGCTACCGCGTCACCGCCCAGGCGCTCGCCGCGGGCGGCGCCGTCACGCTCTTCGCGACCTTCTGGGCCGCGCACGCGCTCTGGCACCTCGTCCCGGCGCTCGCGACGTTCGGACTCCTCGCGCTCGTGGCCGCGGTCGCCGTGCTCCTCGCGGTCCGCCGTGACGCGCTCGTCGTCGCGGTGCTCGGGCTCGCGGGCGGCTTCGCGACCCCGTGGCTCCTCTCCACCGGCGAGGACCGGCCGATCGGCCTTTTCTCGTACCTCCTCCTCCTGAACGTCGCTCTGTCGTGGGTCGCACGAAAGAAGCGCTGGCCGCTCCTCTCCGCGATCGCGCTCACGCTCACGGCGGTGTACCAGGCGGGCTGGGTCCTGAAGTTCCTCGACGCTCCCGGCGAGCTCCCGATCGCGGTCGGCGTCTTCCTCGTATTCGCCGCGCTCGGGTTCGTCGTGCTCGCCCTCGCGTCGCGGCGCGGGCTCCCGGTGCCGCCGCTCGCCCGCTGGACCGCCGCGCTCGGCGCGATCCCGCCCGTGCTCTTCGGCCTCTACGCGGTCTCTCAGCCGGCGCTTTGGGAACGCTGGCCGCTCCTCTTCGGCTTCGTCGCGCTCCTCGCCGCGGGCCTCGCGGCGGTCGCCACGTGGCAGGGGCCGGAGTGGCTGCACCTCCTCGGCGCGGGCGCCGCCGTTGCCACGATGATCGCCTTCGCCGCGGGGGCGCCCCCTGCCGTCGTCTGGCCCGGGCTCGGTCTCTACGTCCTCCTGCTCGCGGCGATCGCGCTCGCCGCGGCCCACCTCGCCTTGCGGCTCGGAAAGCCCTTCCGCGCCGAGGCGCGCTTCGCCGTCTTCGGTGCGCCGCTCCTCTTCGTCGTCCTCGCGATGCTGGCGGCGCGCGGCGCAGGCGCGGCGCCCTGGTCGTTCGCCGCGGTGGCCATCCTGCTCGTCGCGGGCTGCGGCCTCTCCGCGGCGCTCCGCGGCGATGGCCCGCTCGCGGCCGCGGCCGCGCTGCTCGCGACCGCGGCGCTCACCGCGCTGACGCGGGCGACGCCCTACGGCGACCAGGCCGGGGCGGCGCGCCAGCTCCCGATCTTGCTCGCGGCCCCCGGCCTCGGCCTCGTCGCGCTCGCGGTGCCGCTCCTCGCCCGGCGCAGAGGGCGCACGCTCCGGCTCCCCGTCGAGCGGGGGCCACCGCTCGAGGTATTCGCGCTCGGCGGCCACTTCGTCGTCATCGAGATGGCCGCGCGCGGCTTCTCGCCGCTCGAGGGCGCGGCGTTCCTCGGCGCGCTCGCGGTGCTCCAGCTCGCGCTCGTCGCGGACGCGCTGCGACGCCGTGCCGGCGCGGTGCTCCTCGCCGGCGCGGCGGGCGCGCTGCTCGCGGTCTGGGTCGCGGCGAGCCACGAGCTCGGGCCGACCCCCGCCGCGGCCGCGATCGCGACGATCGTCGCGACGACGCTCCTCGTCGCGTGGCGGCTCGGGAGCGACCGGCTCGCGCTCGCCGCGGGGCTCGCGGGCGCCGCCGCGATCCTCGGCGCGTCCCAGCTCGACTGGGCGGCGCGCGACGTGCTCGTCGCCGCCGCTCCGCCCTGGCTCCTCGCGCTCGGGTACGCGCTCGCGCGCGGCGCGCGCGGCCGGAGCGAGCGGCTCGCCTACGCCGGCGCGATCGTCGCGAGCGCCGCGTTCTTCCTCGCGGCGCGCGCGGCGCTCCTCGAGCTCGGCGCAGCGCCGTTCATCGGCGCGCTCCCGGTCGTGCAGGCGCTGCTGCTCGTGCCGCACCTCGTCCTGCTCGTGCGCGGGCGTGGACCGGGCGGCGCCGCGCCGCCGCGGGGAACGCTCGCGCTCGTCGCCGGGGCCGCGCTCGCCTTCGTCACGGTCGCGATCCCGCTTCAGCTCGACAAGCAGTGGATCTCGATCGGATGGGCGCTCGAGGCCGCGGCGCTCGCCTGGTTGTGGCGGAGGATCGCGCACCGCGGCCTCCTCCTCGCGTGCGCGGGGCTCCTCGGTGCCGTGCTCGTGCGGCTCGTGCTCAACCCCGAGATCCTCCATTACCACCCGAAGAGCGCGACGCCGATCTGGAACTGGTACCTGTACGCGTACCTCACCGCGGCGGCCGCGGCGTTCGTCGCGGCCCGGCTCCTCGCCGGCCGCGAGGACCGGCTCGGGCCGCGCTGGCCGCGCCTGTCGGGGCTCGCGGCCGCACAGGGGGCGATCCTCCTGTTCGCGCTCGTGAACATCGAGATCGCGGACTTCTTCTCGACGGGCCCGCGGCTCCGGCTCCGGATCGCCGACTTCTTCTCGAGCGGACCGAGCCTGGAGTTCCGCCTGTTCGCCGGGCTCGGGCAGGACCTCACCTACACGATCGCCTGGGCGCTCTTCGCGATCGGCCTCCTCGCCGCCGGCGTCGCGCTCGCGAGCCGGCCCGCGCGCGCGGCCGCGATCGCGCTCCTCTCCGCCACCGTCCTCAAGGCATTCCTGCACGACCTCGCGCGGCTCGAGGGGCTCTACCGCGTCGGCTCGTTCGTGGGCCTCGCGGTCAGCCTCGCGCTCGTGGCGGTGGTCCTGCAGCGCTTCGTGCTCCGGCCCGCCGAGGGCCGCACCGACGGGGAGGCCACGTGATCGCGTCCACGGTCGCCCTCGCGCTCGCCGTCGCGGCGGGCCCGGGCTTCGAGATCGTCCCCGGCGGCGCCGGTCGCAACTGGCTCGACGTCCCGGCCGCGCTCCTCTCCGCCTCGGCGCGGGGGGATCTCGCGGACCTCCGCCTGCGTGACGCGCAGGGGCGCGAGGTGCCGTACCTGCTCGTCACCCCGCCCGGCCCGGCCCCGCGCTGGGTCCAGGCGGCGCGGGTGCGCCCGATCCCCGTGCAGAAGGGGAAGGAGAGCGGCGCCGAGATCGACCTCGGCGCGGCGCGCGACGTCGCCGCCTTGCGGCTCGACGTGCCATCGGCGGCGAGCTTCATCCGCGCGCTGCGGGTCGAGGGCAGCGTCGACGGGGCGCGCTGGACGACCCTCGTCCCGGCGGCCTCGATCTACGCGCTCGAGCGCGACGGGTGCGCGCCGCCGGCGTGCGGTCCATGGCTCCGGAGCGACGAGGTCCACTTCGACCCCGCGACGGTGCGCCGGCTGCGCGTCGTCTTCGACGATCGCCGCGCGCCGCCCCTCCCGCCGCTCCGCGGCGCGCAGGCGCTCCTCGCCGAGGATGCCCCGCCGGAGGGCGGGCCGGCGGTGCCGCTGGCGCCGACGCGCCGCGAAGGCGAGCCCGGCGTCTCCCGCTTCACCGTCGTCCTCCCGGGCCCGCACCTGCCGGTGCGCGCGATCCGCCTCGACGTCGACGCGCGCCACCTCTTCCGCTCCGCGCGCGTGCTCGAGTCGCGACTCGAGGGCGGCCGGCTCGTGCCGCACGAGCTCGGCGCGGGGCAGCTCGTCCGCACCGAGCGGGACGGCGTCAGCGTGGCCGCGCTCCGCATCGAGATCGTCCGGCCCGAGGAGCAGGAGCTCGAGCTCGTCGTCGAGGACGGCGACGGCGCGCCGCTCCCCCTCCGCGGCGCGGTCGCGGAGCTCGCGGCGCTGCCGTGGGTCTTCTTCGAGAGCCCGGATGGCGCGCCGCTCATCGCGACCGCGGGGGACCCGGAGCTGCGCGCGCCGCGCTACGATCTCGAGGCGGTCCGGGCCGAGCTCGCGCGAGACCGCGCCGCGGGCCTGCGCGCCTCCTCGATGCTGCGCGTGGCCCGGCTCGGCGCCGCCCCGGCGCCGGCGGGTCCCCCGCCGCCTGAGCCAGTCGCCGGCGACGCCGCGCTCCCCGGCGCGTCGCTCGAGCCGGGCGCGTTCCGGATCGCCCGCACCGTCGCGCCCGCAGCGCCAGGGCTCACCGCCGTCCGGCTCGACGCCGCCGTGCTCGCCGAAAGCCCCGATCTCGCCGACCTCCGGCTCTCCGCGCCGGACGGGCGGCAGCTCCCGTATCTCGCCGAGTCGCGCCCGGAGCCGCTCGCGGTGCCGCTCGCCCCGTCGGCGCCGGTCGCCGGGACGTCCGCCTCGCGCCCCGGCGCGACGGTCCGCGCCCTGCCGCTCGCGTTCGGCTCCGCACCCGCCTCACGCCTCGTGCTCGAGACCTCCGCCCGCGTCTTCACTCGCACGGTCCGCGTATACGTCGAGCGCGGCGACGACCGGGGCGCCACGCACGCACCGGTCGGCGAGGCGACGTGGGCGCACGCCGATCCAGCGCGCGCCGCGCCACCGCTCACGATCGCGCTCCCGGCGGTGAGCGGCGAGCGGCTCCTCGTCGCGCTCGACGACGGCGACAACGCGCCGCTTCCGCTCGTGTCCGCGACGCTCCTCCTACCCGCGTGGCGCCTGCGCTTCTTCCACCCCGGCCCGGAGCTGCGTCTCCTGCAGGGCGCGAGCGGGCTCGCGCCGCCGCGCTACGACCTCGCCCTCCTCGCGCCGAGGCTCCGGGCGGCGCCGGCCCGCGAGGTGGCGCTCGGCCCGGCACCGAGCACGCGGCGCCGGCTCCCGAGCGCCCGGGCCGTCTTCTGGATCGTCCTCGGCGGCGCGGTCGTGGGGCTGCTCGCGCTCGTCGGCCGGCTCGTCGGGAAGGGCGGCTCGCCGCCGCCCGCGTCATAGCCGACGCATCAGCGCGCTCGCACGGGCGATCGGCGCCATCACCGCGAACGGCTCGACTTCGGCTACGGCTTTCCGCCCGCGAGCACGAGCGGGATCTCGACGTGCATCGTGTCCCCCTTGAACTTCGGGAACACCATGAGCCGCGCCGCGCTCTTCAGGCACGAGCCGAGCTCGGTCCCGTTCAGCGTCACGTCGTCGAGCGTCGGGTAGGTCACCGCGCCGTTGTCCTGGATGTTGAGGCGCAGCATCACGCGGCGGCCGTCGAGCTTGACCTCTCCGCTCTTGCCCGAGCCGAGGATGCAGCCCTCGAACGCCTTGCGCGTCGAGGAGAGGACCTTCTGGATCTGGTCCTGGCCGAGCCCTCCCTCCGCCTCGCCCATGTTCGCGGCCGCGACCTTCTCCGCCGCTCCCCGCTGGCGCTCGCGCTCCTTCGCGTCGCGCTCCTCGCGCACGCGTGCGTCGCGGGCCGCCTTCTCGCGCGCCTTCGCGTCGCGGTCCTCGCGCGCCTTCGCCTCGCGCGCCGACTTCTCTCGCTCGCGCGTCTCCTTCGCTTCACGGTCCCGCGCCGCCTTCTCGTCGTGCTCACGCTGGCGACGTTCGTCGCGCGCGCGCCGGTCGTCCTTCGCGCCCTTGGGGTCGGGCCTCGGAGCCGCGGCGACGGGCGCAGGCTGCGCCACCGGCGGCTCGGGCTGCGCGGCGGGCTGCTGCGGCGGCGACGGCACCGGCGCTGCGGGCGGCTGAGGCGCGGGTGCGGGTGCGGGTGCGGACGCCTGCACGGGTGCGGCCGCGAGCGGCTGCGTGGCGGCCGGGGCCTTCTTCCCGGAGAGGAGGACGTACGCGAGGATCCCGACGAGCACGAGGCCGCCCGCCCCGATGAGGATGACCGGCGTCGCGCTCGGCTCCTGCGACCGTTTCAGGATGACCGGGACCTTCGGCACCTTCGGCTGCGGAGGCGGTGACGCGAGCGGCTCCGGGGGCGGGGTCGTGAGCTCCTCGCGGAGGGGCGCGAACGGGTCGGGCGCCGGCGAGGTCGTGCCATAGCCGTCCGGCAACGAGGCGCGCGCGGCTGCGACGAACGGGTCCTCGTACTGCGCGGAGGACTCCTTCTGCGGCGAGTCGGCGAAGAGATCGACGTAGCCCGCCTCGCCCGTCTCCGCGAGCAGGTCCTGCGGCGCGCCCCCGGCCTTCGCCCCGGTGAGCGCGCCGTTCATCTCCGCGGTGGCGGCGGGGAGCTCGGGGGGAGACGACGGATACGCCGGCTCCGGCGCCGCGATCTCGAGCTGGACCTCGGGCGTCGCCTGCGGGTGGTCCGCGAGGCCGGAACCCTCGACGGCCGTGCTCGGCATCGCGGGAGGGCGCATCTCGGTCGTCGCCGTGGCGACCACGCCGGCGGAGGCCTTCACCACGATGAGATGGCCGCACGCCTTGCACTTGATCTTGTAGACCCTACCGGGCGCCGGTGTCTCGGCGGTGGCGTACTTCTTCCCGCACCGCTCGCAGGAGAATTTCACGAACCGGATCCTACATTTGCGGCGGACCGTGGCGCAAGAACGCGCTCGTCAAACGCTCGCGCGACGGCGGAGCGCCCCGCGCCGAAACCCGCCCGTGCGCTGGTCACCGGAGCTCGCGCAGGAGGACCCCGACGCCGGCGATCTCGCCCCTCACCCGGACCGGGAACCAGCTCGTCGCGAACCTGCGCCGCACCCCCGGCTCCGAGGGCGCTGCGCCCTCCATCGGCTGCTCCAGGGCTTGCCCGCTGTCGAGCGCGCTGCGGAAGGCGGAGACGATCTCGTCGGCCGGCGCCTGCGGGAGGATCTCGAGCGGCGTCCGGCCGACGTGCGCCGCCAGCGCGACGCCGTCCACGCGCGCGAAGTTCTCGTTCACCTTGACGAACCGCATCTCGCGATCGAGCAGCGCGAGGCCGACCGGCGCCGCGCCGCACATGCCCGCGACGAGCGCCGAGTCCCACTCGGCCTCGACGCGCGAGCGCGCCGCCTCCTCGAACAGCCGCGCCCGCTCGAGCGCCTGCGCGCAGGGCTGGGCCACGAGCCGGACGAAGGTCCTGTCGTCGGACTCGAGCCGGCGGGGCTCTGCGAAGATCGCGACGAGCGCGCCGAGGGACCTACCCGACGCGAGGAGCGGGACCACCGCCCAGGCGGCCTCCTCCTTCGCGGCGCGGTCCTGCTCGAGGTGCGGAAAGCGCTGCGCGATCTGCTCCGCGCTCTCGAGCCAGATCGCCTTGCCGGTCCGGACCACCTCCGCCGCCGGCGTCGGCGCGTCCACCGCGACGGCGACCCCGCGCACCGCGGCCGCGCGTCCGTGGCGCGCGAGCAGCGCGACGCGCTCGCCGCCCTCCTCGATGCCGTGGATCTCCGCGGCGCACGCGCCGAGCGCGCCGAGCGCGCGGAACGCGGCCGCGGCGACGTCGCGCACGGTCGTCGCGGACGAGAGCGCCGAGGTGGTGCTGAGGAGCTGCCGGAGCCGCTCCGCGAGCCGGCTCGAGGCGTCGAAGAGCCGCGCTCGCTCGACCGCGAGGGAGCACTGCCGCGCGACCGCGAGTACGAAGTTCCGCTCCTCCTCGTCGAACGCGCGCCGCTCCGGGAACTGCAGGCCGAGCGCGCCCCGCACCGCGCCCGAGGCGAGCGGGATCGCGGCCCAGGCGAGCGCGCGCACGCGGTCGGCCCCCGGTTCAAGCCGGGGGAAACGGGCGCCGATCTCCTCCCGGCTCGCGAGCCAGACCGGCGTGCCGGTGCGGTAGGCCTCTGCGATGGGGAGGGGGTCCTCAGAGAGCACCCGCCGCTGGCGCTGAACGAACTCGTCGGAGACGCCGAGCCCGTGCACGAGCTCGAGCTCGCCGGGCGCGCGCTCGACGTAGAGCATCACCGCGCTCGCGTCGACGAGGGCGAGGCCGCGCTCGAAGATGACGCGGAGGACCTCCTCCCGGGTCTGCGCTGCTGAGAGCTCCTCGGTGAGCCCCTGCAGGCGCTCGAGGCGCTCGAGCCGGACGCGCGCGGGGTCGCCCCGCAGCCTCTCGAGGAACGACGGCATGCGCGCGATGCTACCCCATCGGCGGGGGCGCCGGCGGCTCGCCCTCGGTGCGCCGCCGGGCGGGCGCCCGCCCGTCACTCGATCGCGCCATGCGTCGCGGAGGGTGCGGCGAGCTCCTGCATGACGACGGCCTTCACGTTCACGAACTCGCGGATGCCGTCGCGCGCGAGCTCGCGGCCGTACCCCGAGCGCTTCACGCCGCCGAACGGCAGGCGCGGGTCGGACGCCACCATCGCGTTGACGAAGGTGGCCCCCGCCTCGACGTCGTCGATGAAGCGCCGCCGCTCCACCTCGTCGTTCGTCCAGACCGACGAGCCGAGGCCGAACGGGACGTCGTTCGCCACCGCGATCGCCTCGTCGAGGTCCTTCACGCGGTAGAGCATGGCGACTGGTCCGAAGATCTCCTCGCGGTACGTGGGCGAGCTGCGCGGGATCCCGGCGAGCACCGTGGGCGGATAGTAGAAGCCCTTCCCGCCCTGCGGCTTGCCGCCTACGAGCAGGCGCGCGCCGTCCTTCACCGCCGCTTCCACCTGCTTCGTGAGCTTGTCGAGCTCCGCGGCGGTCGCGAGCGGTCCGACGTCCGTCGAGGGGTCCATCGGATCGCCGACGCGGAGCGCGCCCATCCGGCGGACGAACTCGCGCTCGAACCGATCGAAGACCCGATCGTGGACGATGAACCGCTTCGCGGCGATGCAGGACTGGCCGTTGTTGATGTTTCGGGCGGTCACCGCCGTCGGGATCGCTTGCTCGAGGTTCGCGGACGGCATCACCACGAACGGATCCGACCCGCCGAGCTCGAGCACCGTCTTCTTGATCACCTTCGCGGCGGCGGCGGCGACCGCGGCGCCGGCCCCCTCGCTGCCGGTGAGCGTCACCGCGACCACCCGGTCGTCCTCGATGATGCGCGCGACGCGCGACGAGCCGACGAGGAGCGTCTGGAAGCAGCCGTCGGGGAGGCCCGCTTGCCGGAAGACCTCCTCGATCGCGAGCGCGCACTGCGGGACGTTGGAGGCGTGCTTGAGCAGCCCGACGTTCCCGGCCATGAGGGCCGGCGCCGCGAACCGGAAGACCTGCCAGAAAGGAAAGTTCCAGGGCATCACCGCGAGGACCGGCCCGAGCGGCAGCGCGCGGACGAACGAGCGGGTGGCGCTCGCCTTCACCTCCTCGTCGGCGAGGAACCGCTCGGCGTTCTCCGCGTAGAAGCGGCAGGCCCAGGCGCACTTCTCGGCCTCCCCGACCGCGGACTTGAACGTCTTGCCCATCTCGAGCGTCATCGTCCGGCCCCAGTGCTCCTTGCGCTGCTCGAGCACGTCGGCGGCTCGGCCGAGGAGCGCGGCGCGCTCGGAGAACGAGCGGCGCCGCCACGAGCGGAAGGTCTGCGCGGCGCGGACGAGGCGGGCCTCGAGCTCCGCGTCGGAGAGCTCGTCGAAGCGACCGAGCACCTCGCCCGTCGCCGGGTTCACGGAGGACATGGTCGACATACCGTTCCGTTCCTTTCGTGTGCCGGAATTCGAAGGTAACCTGGGGTCGTGAACGCCATGACGGCCGCGGCGGCCGCGGCCGCGGCCGCCTGGGCGCTCCTCGTCGCCGCGAGCCCTCGCTGGTTCTTCCTCGCCGCCGCCCCGCTCTGCGCCGTCTGGATCACGATCTCGGCGCGCGCGGCGCCGCCCGGGCTCGGCCAACGGCTCCATCCGCGCACGGGCGACCTCGGGATCGGGATCACGCTCGCCGCCGTGCTGTACGCCGGCTCCAGGGTCGTCCTCGGGCTGGGCTGCGGCGGCCTCACCGACGCGCTCTGCACCCCGCTCGCGTCGATGTTCGCCCGCTTCGAGACGCGGGCGCTCCCGGCCGCGCTCGTGCTCGCCCTGCTCGTCGCGCCCGCCGAGGAGCTGTTCTGGCGCGGGCTCGTCCAGGAGCGACTCGTCGCGCGCCTCGGCCCCTGGCGCGGTGTCGCCCTCGCGACCGCGACGGCCACCGCCGTCTCGCTCGCGACGGGCGAGCCCTTCCTCGCCCTCGCCACCGCGCCGACGTACGCCGCGTGGGGCGTCGTCGCCGTCTGGCGCCGCAGCCTCGTCGCGCCGATCGTGTCGCACGCCGCGTGGACCCTGCTCGTCGCGGTGTTCGCGCCGCCCAGGTAGGCGCGCACTGCACCTGCACTGGACGAAGCCGCCGCTTGTCGACGGGCGTCCCCGGGGGGCGCGCGCACGCAGACGCGCAGCGAAGCCGGCCGGCGGCAGCGGCTCGTTCCAGCAGCGCGATGCGGTGTCGCGGGGCGCCATCCCGCAGCTCGTCACCGGTGCGTCAGCCTCGGCCCCACCGCCTGCACGAACCCCTCCTCGAGCGCGCGGAGCGCGCCGCGCAGGCCCGGTGACGGGTGGTCGTCCGCGAGCGCGCGGCGCGCCGCATCGTCGAACGGCACGAGCGCACGGCGCCCGATCCGCTCCCAGAAGGACGCGCCTTCCTGAGGCAGGAGATCGTGCTCGAGCCCCTGGACGAGCTCGCGTACGACTCGCCAGTCGGCGTCGGAGACGAGCTTCAGCCAGAGCGTCGAGACGCGCGGCGCCGGCAGCGGGGCGCGGATCGCGGGGAGCGATCGACCGCGGAGCGCGACGACGCGCTCCAGGATCTCCCGGACGGACAGCGTCTCCGGGCCGGGGAGGTCCGCGAACGCGCCGCCCACGCCGAGCGGCACGTCGACGGCGGCGACGAGCGCCGCCACGACGTCCTCGATCGCGACAGGGCAGCTGCGCGATCCCGCCCATGCAGGCAGGATCATCGCCGGGAGCCGGAGCGCGAGGTCGCGCACCACCCGCCACGAGGCGCTTCCCGCGCCGACGATCATCGACGCGCGCAGCTCGAGCGCCGGCACGCGCCCGGCGCGCAGGACCTCGCCCACCGCGAGGCGGCTCGCGAGGTGCTTCGAGGGCCGACCGCGCGGCCGGGCGCCGCCGAGGTAGACGATCCTCCCGACGCCCGCGCGCTCCGCCTCGCGCGCGAACGCCGCCGCGGTCCGCCGCTCCTCCTCGGCGTAGTCCTCGCGCGCGCTCGCCATCCCGTGCACGAGGAAGAGCGCCGCGGCGGCCCCATCGAGCGCCCGCGGCAGGTCCCCGGCGCGGGAGAGGTCCGCCTCGATCCACTCGACGCGGGCGGCCTGCCCGGGCCCGCGGCGGCGCGCCGTCGCGCGGACCGCGTGCCCGGCGGCGAGGAGCGCCGGCACGACGGCCCGCCCGACGAACCCCGTGGCGCCCGTGACGAGGATCGGACGTATGCGGCGCCGTGACATCCCAGGAGGATGGCGCGGCAGGGTCGCGGGCGCAGCCTCGCGCCGAGCGTCGGGCAGACGCCTGCCGTCAGCGAAGGGTCACACGTGATTCCGCAGCATGAGCTCCTTCGGATCCGGGTCGAGGTAGGTCTGGCCCGCGAGGTACTCGATCGCGCTTCGCCGCACGTGGTGGCGCAGCAGCGTGAGCGGCACGACGAGCGGGACGAGGCCGCACGCGAAGTCGGCGACGAGGTCGGCGAGCTCGGTCCGGTCCGCTGCCGGCAGGACGTCGCGGAAGTAGCCGAGCGTGTGCTGGAGCACGTTGGCGTGCCGGCCGCGCGTCGCGGGGACCTTCAGCGCATCCATGAAGCCGCGGCCGTAGGCGTCGACGGTCCGCGCGGTCGAGCCCTTCGAGAGCCCGCCGACGAGCGCGCCGAGCGTCCGATAGGCGGCGGGGCTGTGCGCCATGAGCGCGAGCTTGTGGGCGGTGTGGAATGCGACGAGGTCGCCGCGGCGCATCCCGCGTGCGACCGCCGCCTTCCAGCGCGCGTACGCGAAGATCCGCTCGACGAAGCTCTCGCGCAGCGCGGAGTGCTGGAGCCGTCCCTCCTCCTCGATCGGTAGGAGCGGGAGCCGCGCCGCGAGCACCCGGACGAACATGCCGACCCCGTCGCGGCGCGGGGTGCCGCCGCGCGCGGGGTGGACCCGCACGCGCTCGAGGCCGCAGGAGGGCGAGTCCCTCTTCGTCACGTATCCAGCGAGATCCAGCTCCTCGAGCTCGCGGACGCGCGCCTCGGCGAAGCGGAGCATCGCGTCGGTGTGGTCCTTCCCGCTGCGCTCGGCGACGAGGCGCGGCGCGGCGGCTGCGCCGACGAGCCGGATGGGCTCGCGCGGCACGCCCATGCCCACCTCGAGCTCCGGGCAGACCGGCACCCACTCGACGAATGGCGCGAGCACGTCCGCGACGAAGGCGTCGCGCTTGTGCTGTCCGTCGTAGCGGACCTTCCGGCCGAGGAGGCACGCCGAGACGCCGAGCCGGAGCTTCGTCCTCGCCATGAGGCGATGGTAGGCGAGCCCCCTTCCCGGCGCACGGGTTCGGCGCGCGAGATCCTGCGCCCGGGCTCAAGCCTCTCGCCGCGCGAGGAGCACCCCGGCCGCGATCCCTGCGGCGATGGCCACGAGCCCGCGGACGGGTGCCTTCCGGCGCGGGGCCGGAGCCGCCCGCGCGGGCTGGGTCGCGGGGAGCGGCTCGTCGACGGGCGCGGACGTCGCGACGGGCTGGAGGCCGACCTCGCTCCGCCGCTTCGCGCCCTGACGCTTTCCCTCGGGCGAGCGGTGCTCGATGAGGGCGTTCACCTCGGCGCCGACGAGCAGCACGAAGGACGAGATCCACATCCAGAGGAGGAGCACGATGACCCCGCCGAGGGAGCCGTACGTCTTGTCGTAGCTGCCGAAGTTCGAGACGTACTTCGAGAAGCCCCACGAGGCCATCACCCAGAGCACGACCCCGAGCACCGAGCCTGGCGTGATGAACCGGAAGGTCTGCTCGACGTCGGGGAGCACGTAGTAGAGCAGCGCCCAGAGCAACATCATGATGAGGCCGGCGACCGGGAGCCGGAGCCAGCCGATCGCCACCCCGGCGGGCCCGCCGACGACGTCGGCGAGCGGCGCGGTGGCGACGGCGACGAGCGCCGCGACGAGCGCGAGCACGCCCGACACGATCGTCATGGCGATCGCGGTCCCGCGCACCTTCCACCAGGGGCGCCCCTCCTTCACGTCGTAGCAGCGGTTCAGCGCTCCGACGACCGCCATCACGCCGCCCGACGCCGCCCAGATCGCGACAACGGCGCCGAACCCCAGCAGCGTCACGTTCTGCTGTCCCCCGAGCTGCTGCATCCACTCCCCCACGATCTGCGTCGCCGGCCCCGGCGCGACCTGGGCGAGCTCGTCGACGAGCGCCTGCGCCTGGTCGGGCTTGATGATCACGCTCGCGAGCGCGACGAGGAAGAGGAGGAACGGGAAGAGCGCGAGGATGCCGTAGAAGGTGACCGACGCGGCGAGGTCGGTGATCCCGTCCCTCGACATCTCGTCCTTGAGCCCGGTGAAGAACTCCTTCCAGCCCATCCCGTCGCCCGGCAGGCGCATGGTCCCCTCCAACCTCTGGGCGCTCGTCCGCGGCCCCCGAGAGGATGGGCATCGCGCCCGTTCGCGCGCACGGCACCGGACTCACCGCGAGAGGCTCGCGCCCACCGCGAGCAGCGCGCCGAACGCGACGTGCGCCGTGACGAGGACCGCGGCGGTGGACCAGCCGTAGTTCCGGCCCATGAACCCCGGAGGCTCGAGCCATCGCTCCGTCGTCGGGCCCGCGTACGGCCGGGCGACGCGCGGGTGGAACGCCGGGAGCGCCGGCAGCCCGACGGCGGCGACGAACAGCCCGTGGAGGAGCCCTACGAACGCACCGAGGTGGACCGTCGCCCGACCCGCGACCGCGAACACCGCGAAGTAGACGAGCGAGAAGATCCAGCCGTTCGCGAGGTGGACGACGATCCCGACGATCCGCGCGCGGTCCCGATCCGGCGTGAAGATCGAGCCGAGCAGGTACGGCAGGTTCATGCGCGTGAGGCCGAAGCCCTGCGCTCCCGCGAGCAGGACCGTGAGGACGACGGTCGCTCCGAGCCCCGAGATCGCCCAGACGAGCGCGTTCACGGTCGCGCCTCCGCCGGCCGCGAGGGCCCCCGCTCACGCTCGGCCCGCACGCGCCGGTCGAGCGTGAGCACCGCGTTCACGACGCCGACGTGGGTGAACGCCTGCGGGAAGTTTCCGAGCGCGGCGCCGCTGCGGGGGTCGATCTCCTCGGCGAACAGGCCGACGTCGTTCGCGCGTGCCAGGAGCCGCTCGAGCCACTCCACCGCCTCCTCGACCGAACCACCGCCCCGGGCGAGGTGCTCGACCGCCCAGGCCGAGCAGATCCCGAACGCACCCTCCCCCGCGCCACGGCTCGGCTCGTAACGGTAGAGGAGGCCTGGCGCCGGCGAGAGCCGCTCGCGGATCCGCCGCCACGTCCCACGCATCCGCGGCGAGGCGGGGTCGTCGTACCCATACCAGCCGAGCAGGAGCAGCGCGGAGTCCACCTCGTGCCCTCCGATCTCGGCGACCCAGCTGTCGAGGTGCGCGTCGAAGCCGCGCGCGTCGACGAGCCGGCGGATCGCGTCGCGCTCCCGGGCGAAGCGGGCCGCCGGGAGGCGCACGAGCGCGCCGCGCTCGTGCAGCTCGAGCAGGCGCGTCAGCGCCACCCAGCCGAGCACGAGCGAGTGGGTCCTGAGCCGCGGCGGCCCGCGCGGCTCCCAGATGCCGGCGTCGGGCGCGAGCCAGCGGTCGCACACCACCTTGCCGAACCCGCGCAGCATCGCCTGCATCTCGCGGTCGAGCCGGGCGCCGCGGCGGGCCGCCTGCGCGACCGCGTCCACCACCTCGCCGTAGACGTCGAGCTGGTGCTGCGTGGCGGCGGCGTTCCCTACGCGCACCGGCCGCGCACCCCCGTACCCTGCGAGGTGAGGCACGATTCGCTCCCCGTGCGGCGACCGTCCGTAGACGTCGTAGAGGACGCGGAGGTCGGGGCGCGTGAGCCGAGTCGTGTGGACGAGCCACGCCGTGAACGGGCCGGCCGCGTCGGTGCAGCCCGCCCCGTAGAGCGCGCGCACCGTGAGCGCGGCGTCGCGGAGCCAGCAGTAGCGGTAGTCCCAGTTGAGATCGCCGCCGGGCCGCTCGGGGAGCGAGGTCGTGGGCGCGGCGATGATGGCGCCGGTCGGCGGGTACGAGAGCAGCTCGAGCGCGAGGACACTCCGCACCACCTCGTCGCGCCAGGGCCCCTCGTAGCGGACGCGAGAGGAGATCTGGCGCCACTCCCGCGTCGTGCGGCGCAGCGAGTCCCATGCGCCGCCGAGCGGCGGGAGGACGGCCGGCGCCTCCTCGTCGTACGCGAGCGAGACGACCACCGCCTCCCCCTCCCGCAGGCGGGCTCGCCCGCGCGCGACGCCGTCCGCGCCGACCGCGAGCGGCGCGGTCGACCGGAGCGTCACGAGCTCGGTCGGGCGCTCGAGACGGAGGCCGAGCACGCCGCGGTCCTGCCAGCGCCGGCGAGCGGCGCCGTACCCGGGGCGGAGGTCCGCCTCGAGGACGACCTCCACCTCCCCTCCCGCGCACTCCGCGATCCGCAGCAGCTCGTGCTGCGGGAACGCGCGCCCGCGCAGCTCCTCCTCGCTCGCGAGCGCCATGAAGTCGACGACGCGGAGAACGCCCCCGGCCGTCTCGAACCGGGTCACGAGCACGTTCGTCCCGTCGAGATACGCGCGGTGCCCTTCGGCGCGCCCGGCGGGCGCGATGCGAAGGTACCCTCCGCGGGCGACGTCGAGAATGGCCGCGCAGAGGGAGGGCGAGTCGAAGCGCGGCCACGCGAGCCAGATGACGGCGCCGGCGCGATCGACGAGGGCGGCGCTCCGCCCGTCGCCCACGACGGCGTGATCCTCGATCCGGGCGGGGGCAATCACCCCACTAGGATGCGCGCGCCCTCGCCGGCGTGACGCCCGGCCGCGGCGGCGAGGCCGCTCGGGCGCCCGCTCGCCGGCTCGTCAGCGTCTCCGGCCGCGCCCGCGCACCGTCTCGACGACGAACCAGACCGCGAACACGGCGAGCACCCACCCGAGCATTCGCGGCCGCCGCGCGACGATCGCGATCACCGCGGCGAGCAGGAGGGCGAGCGGCCAGCTGATCCGGAGCATGCGGGTCGGATGATAGGCGACCTCGACGCGCCGGGAGACTTCGGCGACCATCTCACGATGGCCCTGCCGTGGTGGCTCCCGTTCGGCGACGTCCCGGAGGTGCCCGCGCGCGGCCTCGCCTCCCAGCTCGGCGGCTCGCCGCCCCCCCAACTCGTCGACGTGCGGACCGCGGCGGAGTTCCGGCGCGGCCACGTCCACGGCGCGGTGAGCGTGCCGATCTCCGCGCTGCCGTCCCGCCTCCGCGCGCTCGGGCTCGAGCGCGACCGGGCCGTGGTCGCGATCTGCCTCACCGGGCATCGCTCGATCCCCGCCGTGCGGCTGCTTCGTCGGGCCGGCTACGACGCGGTCCAGCTCGCGGGCGGCATGCTCGCGTGGCGGGAGGCGGGATTCCCCGAGGAGCGGGGCTGACGGCGAGGACTAGCCGACGCGGTCCCACACGAACACGTCCGTCCGGTAGGCGAGCGCGAGCTCGTCCTGGCCCGCCGTGTCCGGGTGGGACGCGAGCAGCGCGCGCACCTCGGCGAGGACCGCCTCCCGCGCCGCGCCCTCCATCGTCGCGATGAAGCTGATGGAGGCGACCCGCTCGACCACGCCCGCCGGCGCGAGCGGGTGGACGTGCCGAAAGTGAGCCTCCTCGAGCGGCCGGAACAGATCCCGCGCCGCGTCGAACGCCGCGCGCCACTCGCCGCGCCGGTAGCGCGGCGTCGAGCCCTCGCGCCGGTTCACGATCTCCGAGAGCCTCGCGATCCAGTCGAGCTCGTCGTCGCGCTCGTTCCAGACGAGGCCGAGCCGGCCACCGCGGCGGAGGACGCGGTGGATCTCGCCGAGCGCGCGCCGCCCGTCGAACCAGTGGAACGCGGAGGCGGCGCAGGCCGCGTCGGCGGCGTGCGACCGGATCGGGAGCGCCTCGGCGAACGCCCGCACCGCGAGGATCCCCCCGGCGCCGGCGGCGAGGCGGATCATCGCGGCCGCGGGCTCGACGGCCACGACCGTTGCGCCGCGCGCGGCGGCGAGCCGCGAGAACCTCCCGGTGCCCGCGCCGACGTCGAGCAGCGTCCGCCCAGGGTGCAGGCCGAGGAGCCGGACGAGCAGGTCGACCGCCTCGCGCGGGTACTCCGGGCGCGACCGCTCGTACGTCTCCGCGACGGCCTCGAAGCCCCCGGCGGCGGCGTGCGGGCTCACGCCACGAACCTACTCCTCGGCGCGCGACCGCGCGACCTCCGGCGCGCCGCCGAGGTCGCCGGAAGCAACCGACGGTCGGCCGCATCGGCTACAATCCTCGTCGTGAAGCTCCGCCTCCCCTTCGACGCGCCGCTCCCCGAGCGCAGGGGGCCGCGTCTCGGCGTCCTCGTCATGCTGGCCGTGGGTGGGCTCGTGGCGCTGCTCGTCCCGATCGTCTTCGGGCTCGTGCTCTTCGGCATGCTCCGGGGCGGGTGAGCGCGATGTCAGGGTCGACGAGCCGCGGAACGCCGGACGCGACCGGCGCCGACCTGCGCGCGGGCGCGATCCTCGATGGCCGCTGGCGCATCGAGACGCTCCTCGGGACGGGCGGCATGGGTTCCGTCTACCGGGCGGAGCACGTCCACGTCGGACGCAAGGCCGCCGTGAAGGTGCTCCACCCCGACCTGTGCCGGAACCCACCCGAGCGCGAGCGGTTCCGGCGCGAGGCGCGCGTCGCGAGCCGCCTCCGGTCACCGCACGTCGTCGAGGTGCTCGACTTCGGCGAGGACGCAGGGGGCCGGCCGTACCTCGTGATGGAGCTGCTCGAGGGCGAACCGCTCCGCGCCGTGCTCGACCGCGAGGTGCGGCTCGCGCCGCCGCGGACGGTGCGCCTCCTCCGCCAGCTGCTCGACGGCCTCGCCGCCGCCCACGCCGAAGGGATCGTGCACCGGGACCTGAAGCCCGAGAACCTCTGGCTCTCCGGGAGCGGCCCGGACGAGCTCCTGCGGGTGCTCGACTTCGGGATCGCGAAATAATCCGACACGCGGGGCGACGTGACCCGGACGCAGGCGGGGCTCGTCGTCGGGACGCCGGAGTACCTCTCGCCCGAGCAGGCGGTGGGCGGCGAGGTGGACCGCCGCGCCGACCTGTACGCCGCCGGGATCCTCGCGTTCGTGATGCTGACGGGACGCCACCCGTTCGACACCTCCGACCTCCGCGGCCTCGTCGCGGCGCACGCCTTCGAGCGGGTGCCGAGCCTGTCATCGGTCTCCCCCGAGCTCGCCGCGTGGCCGCGGCTCGTGGACTTCGTCGGGCGCGCGACCGAGAAGGACCGCGCGCGCCGCGCCGGATCGGCGGCGGAGCTGCACGCGCTGCTCGAGGGCGCCGAGACGCCCGTCCGCCCCGCCACGACCGGCCGCCACGCGTTCCTCGCGCCCCTCCGCCACACGCCGCAGGCGGTCCGCGCGAGCTTCCTCGGGATCCCGTCGGCCGCGCTGCCATCCGCGGTGAACCTCACGCTCGTCCGGATCGAGATCGCGCCGTGGCCCGAGCGCGCCCCGGCGCTCGCGCCGGCCGCGCGCGCGCGGGCGCTCGCGGTGCACGACGCGCTCGTCCTGCCGCTCGTGCGTGCCTACGAGGGTCGCCGGCTCGCGTGCGAGGAGGGCGGCAGCCTCTTCGCGTTCCGCTCGCCCACCGACGCGGTGGAGTGCGCGGCGGCGGTGCAGGACGCAGCGACGCGCGCGCAGGCCCAGCCGTCGTGGACGACCGAGCTCGGCGTCGGAGTGCACCAGGGCGAGGTCCGCTTCGAGCGGGCCGGAGTGGCCGGGCCGCCGCTCGGGACGGCGCGCGCCGTCGCCGCGGCGGCCGCACCCGGCGAGGTCTGGCTCACGCGCGCCGTCTGGCTCACGATGTCGAGGAGCGAGGCGCCCTCGGAGGAGATGGGGCCGCGGGTGCTCGCGGGCGAGCCCGAGCCGCTCGTCCTCTACCGCGTCGCGCGCGCCCGGGGGGAGCTGCCTTACGGCGGACGACACCTCGAGCGCGCGGGCGGCGCGCGGCGCTCGCGCTTCCTCGAGCCGGTCCGGACGCCGCTCGCGTCGATTCAGATCGCCGGCGAGACCGAGGGGCGCGCCCGCGCCACCGCCCGCGTCGCGGCGGCGACGGCCGGCCTCCTCGCGGCGAGCGCGTTGCGCGCGTCGGCGACGACGGCTCGGCTCGTGCTCCGCGGGGCCGCGTTCATCGCGCGCGGCCGGAAGGACCCGCCGCCGCTGCTCGCGCGCGCGATCGCCGCGCTCGACGGGGCGCGCCGCTCCGCCGCGGAGCGCGCGCCGCAGCTCGCGCTCGCGCTGCGAAGGCCGCGGCCGCCGCGCGCCGGCTGAGCCGGCTGAGCCGGCGGACTCGGCCCACCTGCACCCTTGCGCGCCGCGCGGGGCCACCGTATCCGGTGGGGATGCGCATCCTCCACACGATGATCCGCGTCGGCGATCTCGAGCGGTCGCTCGCGTTCTACACGCAGGTGCTCGGGATGAAGCTCCTGCGCCGCACGGACTACCCCGACGGCCGCTTCACGCTCGCGTTCGTCGGGTTCGGGCCGGAGTCCGAGCAGGCCGTGCTCGAGCTCACGCACAACTGGGACACGCCGAGGTACGAGCTCGGCGCCGGGTTCGGCCACGTCGCGGTCGAGGTGGACGACGCCCACGCCGCCTGCGCCGAGATCAAGCGGCGCGGCGGGGTCGTGACGCGCGAGGCAGGGCCCATGAAGCACGGCTCGACGGTGATCGCGTTCGTCCAGGATCCGGACGGCTACAAGATCGAGCTGATCCAGCGGGGATCGCGGGGCGGGTAGCGGGGCTACTTCCGCCCCGCCGCCTCGATCTCCCGGATCCCGTCGCGGGCGAGATCGCCCGCGCCGCACGCGCCGTCCGCGCCGAAGAACCGCTTCACCCGCTCGACCGCGTCGGCGGGCGGCGGCTCCTTCTCGTCGAGGCGGCGGAGCGCGCGGAGCGCGTCGGGCGAGCGGGTGTCCCCAAGCGCGCGCGCCGCCATCCGGCGCCGGTCGCACTCCCACGCAGCCGCCTCGTCCTCGAGCGCGCCGAGCGCGTCACCGCTCCCGGCGACGACCGCGCGCGTCCACCACTGGTACGGCTCGCGCGCGCCGCCCTGACCCGCGGCCACGCGCGCCGCCGAGAGCCGCCCGCGCAGGTACAGCACCCTCGGCTCCTCCGCACCGCGCTCCGCCGCAAGCGTGTCGATCGCCGCCTGCGCGCCGGCGAGATCCCCGCGCGCGATCTGCCGCTCGATCGCGCGCGCCGCGAACCGCCAGCCGCCCAGGGCGAGCGCGACGAGGAGCACGACGAAGACGGCGCGCCGCAGCGGGAGCAACGCGGCGAGCTCCGCGATCCCGCGGGCGACGACGAAGAGCGGGCTCTCGCGTCGGCGGATGGCGCGCGCGAGAGTGGCGGGCTCCGGCGGCGGTACGCCGAGGACCCGCCCGAGGGCGCCGTTGCCGAACGGCGGCCCCTCCTCTCCCTCACGGGGCGGCGCCGGGCGCACGCGGAAGAGCCGGACCTCCTCCTCAATCCCCTTGAGACGCCGCGCGCCGAGATCATCCGCCTCGACCTGCGTCCGGTCCGCGACGAGCCGCACCGCCTCGGTGAACCAGATCTCGCCCGCCACGGCCTCGGCCTCGACCCGCGCAGCGAGGTTCACGGCCTCGCCGAACACGTCGTGCGGGATCGCGCCGCTCCCTACGAGCCGGACCTCGCCGAGCGAGAGGACGACCTTCACCTCGATCCGCTCCTCCGGCGGGACGCGACGGCCGAAGTCCCAGAGCCGATCCTGGATCGCCATCCCGCACAGGAGCGCGGAGGTCGGCGAGGCGAAGAGGACGAGGTAGGCGTCGCCGATAGTCTTCACGCGGCGGCCGCCGAAGGCGCGCACGACCGGCAGCACGAGCTCGTCCTGCAACGCGAGCATGCGGGCGTTCTCCTCGCGCGACTGGCGGCTCGTCGCGGCGGTGAAGCCCTTCATGTCGGTGAGCATCACCGCGACGTTCTCGGTGCGCATCCGCACGCGCCCGGCATCTCACGAGGGGCGCGACCGGTCAAGGCGCGAAAGCCCGCCGGCGCGCGCCGCCCGCGGCTAGGATCGACGTCATGTCCCCGCGCTTCGCCCCACGCCGTCCGCTCGGCCGCACCCGCTTCGTCGCCACTGCGCTCGGCGCGGGCGATCTCGCCGACCGGTCCGTCCCGAAGGAGCGCTGCATCGCGACGCTCCGCCGCGCGCTCGACGCCGGCGTGAACATCGTCGACACGGCCCCGATGTACGAGGACGGGTACTCCGAGGAGATCGTGGGCGAGGCGCTCCGCGGCCGGCGCGAATGCGTCCTCGTCGTGGACAAGATCGACCACCTCGATCGGCCGGTGGATGCGCAGCTCGAGGCGAGCCTCGAGCGACTCGGACTTCCCTCCCTCGACCTGCTCGTCTTCCACGCGGTCTCCGACCTCGCCGCGTGGACCCGGCTCGCCGCGCGCGGCGGCGCCATGGCCGCGGTCGGGGAGGAGATCGCGCGCGGGCGCGCGCGCTTCCGCGGGATCTCCTCGCACCACCCCGAGGTGCTCGACCTCGCGCTCGCCTCGGCGCTGTGCGACGTCGTCATGTTCCCGGTCGGCCCGCTGTGCGATCCGCGCTACGTCCTCGAGATCCTGCCGCGCGCCCGCGCGCTCGGCGTCGGGACCATCTGCTTCAAGACTTTCGGCGCGGGGAAGCTCGTCGGCGACACCGACGGGTACGGGCGCCCGCTCTCGTCGAGAGCGGGCAGCGCGCCGCCGTCCGGCGGCGAGGCATCGCCGGTGCTCCCGCGCCTCTCCGTCGAGGAGTGTGTCCGGTACACGCTCACCTGCGATCCCGACGTGACGCTCCTCGGGCTCTCCTCGCCGGACGAGCAGGACGCCGCGTTCGCGGCTGCCGCGGCGTTCCGGCCGATGGCGAGCGCTGAGATGGCCGAGACGCGCCGCCGCGCCGCGCGCGCCGCCGAGGACAAGGGGCCGGTGTGGTGGGACCCGCCGCGGTCTGCGCGCGCCTGATCCCGAGGAAGGTCACCGCCGCGCCGCTGCGCGGCCCGCCGCTCCCGCCGCCTCGTCGAGCCACGCCGCCGCCTCGCGCCAGAGGGTCGGCTCGAACCGCGCGCGAAAGAAGCCGAAGTGGCCGATGGAGCGCGCGCCCACGTCGGCGGGGCGCACGACGCGGACCGACGTTTGCGCGCGGGCGTAGTAGCCGAGGAGCGCCTCCACCGCCCGGAGCGGAGCGAAGGGATCGTCCGCGGCCGCGTACGACCGAATCGGCCCGGCGAACCGCGCGAAGCCGCGCCCGCCGCGCGCCACGGCATACGAGAAGACGTACTCTCGCCGCCGCCCCCACTCGGCCCACTCGCGCGCGACGCCCCCCGGTACGTCCTCGCCGCCGCCGAGCACCGCGGCCGGGAGCCGGTCGAGGAGTGGGACGAGGAGCGGGATGAGCACGTACCAGAGGGCGAGGATGCGAAGCCGGCCGAGGCCCGCCGGCCACAGCCGCCAGTGGCCGCTCTGGGCACCGACGAGGAGCGCCCCCGCGACGCGGCCATCGTCGAGGACGCCGAAGAGCTGCCCGCCGACGCTGTGGCCCACCCAGAGGATGGGCGCGCCGGGAGTCCGCGACGCGAGGAGGTCGAGGGCGCCGGCGAGGTCCTGCTCGCCCCAGTCGCGCAGCCTCGCGGGCGCAGGGAGCGGCGTCGCCCGCGAGCCGCCGATGCCGCGGTAGTCGAGCGTGAGCGCCGCCATCCCCTCGCGAGCGAGGAACGCCGCGAACGCCGCGTAGTAGCCGCGCGGCACGCCCATCGCGGGGGCGACGAGGACGGCCGCTCGGGGCGCGGCGTCTGGGAGGAAGAGGTCGCCCGCGAGCTCGACGCCGTCGCGCGCGCGGATGCGGAGGGGCTCTGGCATCGTCTGTCACATGGTGATCAGCACGATCGCGTCCGGACGCACGGACGGTCGGCAGGTCATGCGAGCGAGCGCCGGGTATCGCGCACCGTTCCCGCCCGAGGCATCCCATCCGGGCAGCGGCAGTCGCCGTGCGTCCGATCTAGCTTCCGCCGATGCTCGTGATCGCGCTCACCGTCATCGCCGCGACCGCCGTCACCGCGGCGCTCGCGACGCTTCACCGGCGCCGCGCCCGTCACGGGGTCGCGTTCGCGCCGCCGCTCGATCCGCTCCCGGCGGGGTTGAAGCACCTCGCGGCGACCGTGTCCGATCTCTCCGATCTCGGCGTCCACCTGAGCGCGGCACGCCAGGCGGCGGCTCGGAAGCCGCGGCTCGGCGTCCTCCTCGGGCTGCGGTAGCACCCTCCTCGGCTGCAGTTCGGGACGGCGGACGCAGGTCCCGCCGCGGGCTATCCTGCGCGGATGGGAAAGGCCCCCTCCACTTCCGCGACACGCCTCCTCCGGGAGAAGGGGGTCGCGTACACCGAGCACCTGTATCGGTACGAGGAGAAGGGAGGCACCCGGGTGTCGTCCCGCGAGCTCGGGGTCGACGAGCACGCGGTCGTGAAGACGCTCGTGATGGAGGACGACCGGGGCGCGCCCGTCGTCGTGCTCATGCACGGCGACCGGGAGGTCTCGACGAAGGCGCTCGCGCGCCAGCTCGGATGGCGCGAGATCCGGATCTGCAAGCCGGACGTCGCGAACCGCCACTCCGGCTACCAGGTCGGCGGCACGAGCCCGCTCGGGACGCGCAAGATCATGCCCGTCTGCATCGAGCGCTCGATCCTGGAGCTGCCGAGGATCTACGTGAACGGCGGATCCCGCGGCTTCCTCGTCGGCGTCGCACCGCGGGACCTCGTTCCGCTCCTCGCGCCGACGCTCGTGGACGTCGCGCTCGCGGAGTGAAGGGACGCACCGCCGCGCCGGCACGGAGCTCATTCGCTCGGGTCACCGGGTGGCCCCGCGCATCGACACCCGGGGGCGGTTCGTGGTCTCCTCTGCGCGACTCGAGGGAGGATCCGCGATGGGGCTCGCCGACTGGCTGCGCCTGTTCCGCACGCTCCACGAACGTGCCAAGAAGGGGGAGCTCGCCGGGACGGACGCGGACGACTACCGCGCCGGCTGCGACGAGCTCGCCCGCGCGCTCATTGCGGCGCAGCGGCTCACGCTCAAGCCCGGCGAGATGCCGCGCCACGCGCTCCGCGTCGCGCGCGCGCTCCAGGTGACGCTCGAGACGCCGCTGAGCAGCATCCGCGCGATGACGATCGACGTCTGCGTCGGCGGGTTCTCGGTCCTGCTCGCGAAGCCGCCCCCGCCGAACGAGGAGCAGACCGCGACCCTGCGGATCCCCGGCGGCGAGCCGACCGTCACGACCGTGCTCCCCGGCGAGACGAAGCAGCAGCCCGGGACGGTGCGCGTCTCCTTCACGTTCAAGAAGCTGCCGGATGACGCGAAGCAGCGCCTCGAGCTACTCGTCATCGACACCGCGCTCTCGCAGCTCGCCACCTGAGCGCGGGCGGCGGTCTCGCCGCTTCTCGTTCCACGTCTCCTTCCACGCCGCGACACCGCGGAGCTCCCCGCGCGCGGGAGGCGGGCGCTGCTACTGCCCGTCCTGCGCGTGGCACTTGTTGCAGAGGGCCTTCTGATAGGGCGCATAGGCGCTCGCGTCGCGGTCGTACATCGCGCCGCGCGTCTCCGCCTGCGTGCGGCCCTGCGCATTCGCGGGCAGCGCTGCGTCGCCGGTTGCGTCGATGCCGGGCCAGGCGCCACCCGCGGTCACGTAGCCGCTCGAGAGCGTCCGGTCGCGCATGTTCCAGCGCATCCCCGAGTCCCATCCCGACGCGTGGGCCCGGTGGCAGGAGAGGCACATCACGTTCTCCTGCCCGGTCGAGGGCCCCGCCGTCGCGGACCCATCGCTCGTCGCGTGCGCGGCGAGCGTGGCCCGGTCCGTCGTGCCCTCCTCGTAAGGAACGATCGACCAGTACGCGGTGGCCTGCAGCCCGCCGAGATTTCCGGTGGCGAGATAGCGGTCGTAGACGTCGAGCGCGCCCCCGAGCTTCTGGGCGCTCGCGGCCTGGTGCGAGAACGGGCTCGCGCCTGGCGCCGCGTCGCCGTGGATGCCGCCGTGGCAGTTGCGGCACCACTCCGACATGCCGGCGCCGTACGCGACGCGCACCTGCGCCGTGGCCTCTCCCCGGTTGTAGATGAGGGGCGAGAGCGCGACCGGCGGATCCGCGGAGAAGGGCGGAAGGCCCGCCGAGGCGGCGTAGCCGGACCCCGCGAGCAGGCGGTACGTCCCGACCGCGGCAGTGCCGGAGGGGATGACGAGGCCGGTGCCGCCGTAGGATCCCGACGCGACGATGGGCGCGCCGGTGGTCGTCGCGAACGCGCCCGCGCCCTGGCGGTACCGGCCGTGCGGATCGTGGCAGCTCGTGCACGAGAGCCGCGCGGACGGGAAGGTGCCGCCCGGCGCGGACAGGAACGTCGAGTCCGCGACGAGCGCGTAGTCGAGCGCCACGACGTTGTGCCCGTGCCGCTCGCCCGGGCTCGTCAACACGGCCGTCGCGCCCATCCAGCTCCACGCCTTCCGCAGCCAACCGAAGTCTCCGCCCGGGGTGTAGTTGCCGGGCGGTAGGCCCTGCGCCGGCGCGGGGGTGAGGACGTTCGCGCCGCCGGGGGAGAGGCTCGCGTGGCACGAGAGGCAGGTCGAGCTCGGATCGCTCGCCTGCAGCAGGTACTGGTTTCCGGTGAACTGCGGGCGGCCCTTCGCGCTCGCGAAGCCGCCGCTCGAGTTGTGCATCGTGTGGCAGCCGTCACAGGCGCCGACGCCGCCATCGTGGAACGCGAGCGCGCTGCCGCCGCCGAGCGCGAGCGCGAGCGCGAGGGCGGACCGGGCGGCGATCGTGGACCGGTGCGTTCTCAAAAGGATGGGTGCTCCGAGACTCCTTAACACGCGAGCCGGCGCGTTCTTGCCGCACCGGGTCGTTCGCGCCCCATGCGCCTTCGGCCACGATGGACGGCCCCGGCGCGCTGCCCGGAGTGCCGCGCCTCGAGACGCTTCCAGCCCAGGCCGGGTCGCATCACATCGCACACTCGGCAGCTGCAGATTGCGCATCTCCTCGCGACGCGATTGCAAACGTTGCGCGAATACATGGGTTTAGTGAATCCACCCAAGAGACCATTTACCTGGGTGTTTTGACGCACCCACACGGGCAGGCAGGCAAGCTTACGGTGAGCTCGCATCGCCGTCTCGCGATCCATCGGAATCGCGCGACACGACGCGCGATCGGAGACACGGGAGGGACCGGGGTCCCCCTGACCCGGGTTCGGCACCCCCCATGCACAAGACCTGCGGCGATGCGTCGCGCCGAGCACAAAGAGCTTGCGATCCGCCGGTACTTCGCGGCGGCCGTCGCAGTCGTTGCGCTCTCGGCGCCGCCGGCGCGCGCCCTCGAGCTCTCGTTCCTCTTCGCGCTCTCGGACGCGAACGGGCCGCTCCCCGTGAGCTGGGTGCGCCTCGCGCACGACGCGACCGCCCACGAGACGTTCGTCCTCGATCCGTCGGAGGGCATCGTCCGCGTCTTCAACAAGGCGGGGATGGAGACGTACAGCTTCGGCGACGATGCCGCGCTCGGCCCGGTGAATGACGTCGCGGTCCTCGAGGGCGGCGACCTCGTCCTCCTCACCTGGGCCGCCGGCAAAGCGGCGCTCATGCGCTGCAACTTCCGCGGCGAGCCGCTCCGCAGGATCGAGATCCGCGGCGCGCCCCCCGAGCTCGCCGCCTTCGTCCCCGACCGGATCCGCGAGGCAGGCGGGATCCTGTACCTCGCGAGCTCGCAGGCGATGCGCGCCGTCGCCGTCGCGCCGGACGGGACCTGGATCCGGACGTACGACGCGAGCGCCGTCGCCGAGGGGAAGCAGAAGGGTGACGCCGGCTTCACCGGCTTCGCCGCGGACGCTCACGGGAACGTCCTCTTCACCGTCGCCCCGCTCTTCCAGGCGTTCGTCCTCTCGCCCGATGGCACCCTCAGGTCCTTCGGCATGCGCGGCAGCTCACCCGGCAAGTTCAACGTCGTCGGCGGCATCGCCGCGGACGGCGACGGGAACCTCTACGTCACCGACGTCCTCCGCTCGGTGGTGATGGTCTTCGACCCCACCTTCGAGTTCCGGGGCGAGTTCGGCTACCGCGGCTACGGCCCGGGAAACCTCATCGCGCCGCGCGACCTCGTGGTCGGCGACGGCCAGGTCTTCGTCACGCAGTCCGCAGGACGCGGCGTCTCGGTCTTCCGCGTCGAGGCGTCAGTCGCAGCAGGAGTCGATCACCCGCAGTCGTAGTCGAACGGCAGTCCCCCAAGGCGCAGTCAACCCCCGACCCGTCCCCCCGGGTCACGCAAGAGAGGCAAGAACCAATGAAGTGGATGAAGCTCGCAACCGTGCTCGCGACGGCGCTCGCCTTCGGCCGCGCGTACGCGTTCCACGAGGGCGGCGTCGCGTACTGCGACGGCTGCCACTCGATGCACAACTCCCAGAGCAACGCGTCGATGTCGGGCGGCCGCAACACGACCCTCTCCGGCTGGAACGCGGCCGGGAAGGCCTCGACGACGACCTTCCAGGGCAACAAGTACCTGCTCCAGGGCTCGGACAACAGCTCGACGTGCCTCAACTGCCACGCGGCGAACGATACGGCCCCGACCAGCTACCACGTCATGACGTTCCCGGCCCCGACCGGCACGGCCGCTCCGATCGAGCGGACGCCGGGCGGCGACTTCGCCTGGGTGACGATGACCTTCCCTGCCGCGCCCTTGTTCGGGCGGCCCGGCTCCACGACCCCGATCGCCGGCGAGCGGCACGGCCACAACATCGTGGCGCAGGACTACGGCCTCCTCGCCGACACGAAGCTGACGGCGGCGCCCGGCGGCACCTACAAGAACACCGATCTCTCCTGCGCGAGCTGCCATGACCCGCACAGCCGCGCGCGCGTCGTCGACGCGAACGGCACGATCGCGACCTCCGAGCTCGGCAAGGCCGTGAAGCCGATCGGCACCTCCGGCTCTTACGGCGCGGTGGCGACGGCCGAGGAAGCGGTCGGCGTCTACCGGCTCCTCGCCTCGAAGACCTACACGCAGATGTCGGTCACGGGGATGACGCCGTTCGCGAGCGACCCGCCCGTCGCCGTCGCCCCGTCGGCCTACAACGCGTCCGAGGCCACGGCGGACGTCCGCGTGGCGTACGGCGCGGGCATGTCCGAGTGGTGCTCGAACTGCCACGTGAAGATCCACAACGACACCACGAACGCGGCCAACACCGCGCTCATCCACCCGGCGGGCAACAACGCGCTCCTCACGGCGGCGGCGAACGACCTCGCCGGCAACGCGGGCGGCACGACGATCGCGAACATCTACAACGCCTACGTGAAGTCGGGTGACCTCACCGGCGCGCAGAGCGCCTCGTACACCTCGCTCGTCCCCTACGAGGAGGGCACGAAGGTCATCGCCACCCTGTCCGCGCACAATACGGTGAAGACGGGTCCGTCGAGCGGCACGGAGAACGTGATGTGCCTCTCCTGCCACCGCGCTCACGCGAGCGGCTGGTCGAGCATGACCCGCTGGAACAACAAGAACGAGTTCCTCACGGTCGCGGGCGAGTTCCCCGGCATCGACGCGGTGGACGCCGAGGCGAAGGGCGGCCAGTACAACAACGGCATGACCCAGGGGCAGTACAAGGCCGCGATGTACGACCGCAGCCCGACGAGCTTCGCGTTCGCGCAGCGCTCGCTCTGCAACAAGTGCCACGCGAAGGACTAGCGGGCACCCGAGCAGACGCTTCGTCATGAGGAGGGGGGGCCGCTCGAGCGGCCCCCCTCCTGCTCGTTTCATGCTGGCGCGCCTGGTCGACGCACCGTGCGGCGGGCTGATTCCGCTCCCGCCGGGTGTTCCTACGGGCGGTGATGACCCGCTGGCTCGCCGCCTCGCTCCTCGTTCCCCTCGCCGCGTGCCAGGCCCACCTGCGCGCGCCGGCAGGGCTGCGGTCGCTCGGAGACGAGGCGGAGGTGTTCGTGTACCTGCGCCCGCTGCCGCCCGAGGCCGAGCGCCTGTCGATCGAGGTCGCCGGGATCGCGGTGGTGGCGGTGGACGGCACGGAGATCCCGCTGCACCTTCGGCTCTCCACGGTGAAGCGATCGCAGCTCGCGGGCGAGCGCCTCTTCGCCGTCGGCCGCCTCCCACCAGGCCGCTACGAGGGGTTCGCCATCCGCTTCGCGAGCGCGGCGATCGCGGCGGAGGACGGACCGGCCGCGCTGCTCGTCTCGAAGGAGCCCTCGACCGCCGTCCTGTCGTGGTCCGCGGCGCGCGGGACCGCCACGGTCGTCGCCCTGTCGCTCGGGTACCCGCCGACGGTCGAGCGGACGTTCGGCTTCGAGCCGTCGCTCGCCGCCCTCATCCCCGCGCGACCCGTCCCGGACACGGCCGCGCTCTGCTCGAACGCCGGGATGGCGAGCCTCACGATCGCGGACCGCCGCACGCGCAACGTCGCGGCCGTCCTGCCCACCGGCGGGTCGCCCCGGGGTCTCGCGATCGACGCCGCGGGGCGACGCATCTACGTCGCGGCGTCGGACGAGGACGCCGTCCAGGTCTTCGACCTCGCCTCCGGCTCGCCGCTCGGGCGCGTGCGGCTTTCCCCCGGCGATCGCCCCTGGGATCTCGCCCTCGCGCCCGACGGCCGCACGCTCGTGGTCGCGAACGCCGGGTCGAGCACCGCGAGCTTCGTCGACGTCGCGAACCTCGCCGAGCTCCGCCGTGTGCCCACCGGCGAGACTCCGTCCTCGGTGCTCCTCGATCGCGGCGGCCGCCGCGCGTACGTCCTCGATCGCCGCGCGAACGCGGTGACCGTCCTCGACGTGGCGAACCGGGCCGTGGTCACGACGGTCCCCACGGATCCCGAGCCGCTCCACGCGGCCCTAGACGCGGCGGGGCGGCGGCTCTACGTCGTGCACGCCGGGTCGCCCTACATGACCGTGCTCGCGCTGCCGGACCTCGCGCCCTCGGCGCGCGTGTTCGTCGGGCTCGGCGCGTCCACGGTCCTCGTGGACTCGCGCACGGACCTCGTCTACGTCGGGCGGAGCGACGAGCGGCGGCTGCAGGTCTTCGACCCCTTCTCGCTCGCTCCGGTGAGCTTCGTCGACGTGCCCGCGCCGGTTGGCGTCATGGCGATCGACGACGCGGAGAACACGCTCTGGGCGCTCCTGCCCGAGGCGCGCGCCGTCGCGGTAGTTGATCTCACCACCCGCGAGACGCTCGCCGTCATCGACGTCGGCGACGCCCCCGCGGCGCTGGCCCTCACGCGGGCGAGGCCCTAAGGGCCCCGATGCGACGCATGGCGCGGTCCGTCACCGTCGCATGCGTGCTCGCGGGCGCCGCCGGCGCCCGCGCGGACGGTCTGTCGGGCGTCGTCGAGCCCGGCTTCTCGGCCACGCGCGTGTCGCGCACCGACGAGACGGGGCGCACGACGGAGCAGGACGTGACCGACGTGACCCAGCGATACGTGCTCTCCTTCGACCGGCTCCTCTACCCGAATCTCTCCTTCAGCGGGACGGGGCTCCTCTCGAAGGAGCTCACCTGGACGCGCGACGCCGCGGGGACCGAGACGCACGGCGACGACACCGCCGCGACGGTCTCGACGCGGCTGGGATTCGGGACGGGGCTCCTCGGCGGCTCCCTCTCGTACGACCGCCGACAGGACCTCGTCCCGGTCGAGGGCGGCCGCGCCTGGGCGCTCGGCCAGACCTGGACCGCGACGGCCGGGTGGCACCCGCTCGATCTCCCTGGGCTGGACCTGCGCCTGTCCCGCTCCGACGCGCGCGACCCGGGCCACCCCGGCGACGACGCGACGAGCTACGACGGCCAGCTGGCCGTGGGCTACACCGCGATCCGCGGCCTCGACCTCCGCTACACCCTCCGCGTCGACGAGGTCACCCGGCGGTCCACGACGACGACGGCCGTCGGCGAGGACGCGCGGGCGTCGTACCGCACCACCTTGTTCGACGGGCGCACGACGGCCTACGCGAGCGCCGGTGTGGCGAGCCTCTGGTCGAAGACGACGAGCTCGGATCCGAACGGCGACGTCGCGACGCAGAAGTTCCCGGTGGCGGGGCTCTCGCTCGTCGAGGACTTCCCCGCGGTGCCGGAGAACGATCTCCCGAGCGTGAACCCTGCCCTCGTGAACGGCGACGTCCGCTCGCCGGCCGCGGTGAACCTGGGGTTCTCCGTCGGGCCGGCGGACCGGCGCCCGCGCGACCTCGGGGCGCAGCTCCCGGACGAGGTCACCCGCGTGAGCCGCATCCGGATCTGGGTGGATCGCGCGCTGCCGCCCGCGATCTCCGGGGCGTTCCTCTGGGACGCTTACCGGAGCGACGACGGGCAGCACTGGAGCGTCGTGCCGCTCGCGGGCGCCGTGACCTTCGCGACGCTCGAGAACCACTTCGACGTGCCGATCGCCACCACCGCCGCGCGATACCTGAAGGTCGTGACGCGGCCGCTCGATCCCGCGGCCACGGTCGACCCGCGCTGGAGCGACGTCTGGGTGACGGAGCTGCAGCTGTTCGAGGTCGTCCCCGCCGCGCAGGTCCGGGGCGCCACCACCCGGGTGGTGGAGACGTTCAGCGGCAGCGCCCAGACGCGGCTCCTCTCGTCCCCGAACCTCTCGCACGACGTGTCGGTCTCGGTCACGCACCCGGGAGGCGACGCGCCGTCCACCTGGCTCCTCGTGAACGGGCTGTCCATCTCGCAGCGCGCGCGCCCGACGGTGACGCTCTCCGCGCGCGTCGCGCGGCAAGACTCCGACGCCGGGAACGGCCACGTGGGCGCGTTCCAGTGGAGCGGCACCGCGGTCCACCAGCCGCTGCCGACGCTCAGCGAGGGCCTCACCTACGGCGGGCAGCTGACCCAGGTGCGCGGGCGGCTCGATCTCTCGAACGCGGTCGGCGCGTACGGCCGGGCGGAGATCTACCCCGGCGTCGCCACCACCGCGAACGCGAGCTACGCCGTCACGACGTCGGACCCGGGCGCGACCTCGCGCACCGCGGCGGCCACCGCGGGCGTGTCGCTGGTGCCGAACCGGATGCTCACCCTCGCCGCGGACTACGGCGCCTCCGCGACGCGCTCGTCCGGCGGCGGCACCCCGGGCTCTGCGACGACCCGCCAGCGCGCCGAGGCGAGCGTGACGTTCGCGCCGGTCCCCGCGCTGTACGCGAGCGCGGGCGTCACGCGGGCGTTCGGGGACCGGAGCCCGACGACCCTCGCCCACTTCACCCTGAACCTCTCCCCGTTCGCCCAGGGGCAGCTCCTCGCGCGCGCCACCTACTCCGACACGATCGACACGGGCGCGGACGCGCGAACGCGACTCGTGTCGCCTTCGCTGAGGTGGGCGGTGCGCTCCGGCGTCTTCCTCGACGTCGCCTACGCCGACGTCCGGACCGAGGGCGCGGTCGAGGCGACCCGCATCCAGACGGCCTCGGCCAACCTGACGATCTCGCTGTGAGAGACATGAACGAGGAGCGCACGACATGAACGGACCCCGCCGCAGGCTCGCCACCTCCGCGCTCGTGGTCCTCCTCGCCCTCGCGGCGTGCCGCGGCTCCGCCGGGCGCCGCGGATACCAGGACGCGAACATGGACTTCGGCGCGATCCACACCGTCGCCGTCCTGCCGTTCACGAACCTCTCCCGCGAGTCCGCCGGCGCCGACCGCGTCCGCGAAGTCTTCTCGAACATGCTCCTCTCCACGGGCGCGGTGTACGTCCTCCCGCCGGGCGAGGTGATGCGCGGCGTGAACCGCGTCCAGATCGTCGATCCCCGCCAGCCGAGCGTCGAGGAGATCACGAAGCTCGGGGCGCTCCTCAAGGCGGATGCGGTGATCCGCGGCGTCCTGCGGGAGTACGGCGAGGTGCGCAGCGCGTCGGCGGCCGCGAACGTCGTCTCGATCTCGGTCGAGATGTACGAGACGTCCAGCGGGAAGGTCGTGTGGGCCGCGGCCTCCACGCGGGGCGGCATCGGCGTGTCGGACCGGCTGCTCGGGTCGGGCGGCGCGCCGATGAACGAGGTCACCGAGCGCGCGGTCGACGACCTCCTGGAGAAGCTCTTCCGGTGACCATGCGGACCGGGCTCCTGCTCGCCGCCGTCGTCGGCCCCCTGCTCGGCGCGTGCGCCGGCGCGGCGCCGCGCCCGACCGCGCGCCCGGTGCCGCCTCGGATCGCGCGCATCGCGCTGCTGCCGGTGGACAACGCGAGCGGCGGCTCCGCGCCGGCGAGGCCGCTCCAGGCCGCGGTGGAGGCGGCGCTGCGCGCGCGCGGCGTCGAGCTCGTCACGGGCGAGCCCGTGGACCGCTTCCTCGCGGCGCACCGGATGCGCTTCACGGGCGCGGTCCCCATCGAGCCGGCGGCCGCCGCGGCGGGCGAGCTCGGCGTCGACGCGCTCCTCGTCACCTCGCTCGAGCAGTACGTCGCCCTCGGCGTGCCGCGGATCGGCGTCGGGATGCGGCTCGTCTCGGCGGAGCCCCGGCCGCGGATCCTGTGGGCCGACGCGGCCGCGCTGGCGGGCGACGGTGCGCCGGGCCTGTTCGGCACGGGGCTCGTGCGCTCCATGCCGGTGCTCCAGCAGAGGGCCGTCGACGCCCTCGCGGATTCGCTGCGGCGGTGGCTCGCGACCGGCGCCGCCCCGCGGGGCTGTGCCCGCGAGGCCCGCTTCGCGCCCCGGATCCGCTACCGCTCCGACCTCCTCGAGGGCGAGGTCCGAACGGTTGCGGTGCTGCCCTTCGTGAACGAGACGCTGCGCCGGCGTGGCGGCGACGTCGTAGCGGACGCCTTCGTGCGCGGGCTCGCCGCGACCGGCCGGTTCGAGGTGGTCGAGCCAGGGCTCGTGCGCGACAGCCTGCTCGCCCGGCGCGTCGTGATGGAGGGCGGCGTCTCGCTCGACACCGCGCGCCTCGTGCTCGACGCCCTCGACTCCGATCTCGTCGTGGCGGGGTACGTCCGGGAGCTCGCCGAGGACATGGGCGGCGGGGTCCCGCCGCGCGTGGACTTCACCGCGCTCATGATCGACCGGCGCACCGAGGAGATCGTGTGGGAGGTCTCCTCGTACCACCAGGGCGACGACGGCGTGTGGGCGTTCGACCGCGGGCGCGTGCGCTCGGCCGGCGCGCTCGCCTGCCGGATGATCGCGAGCGCCTCCGAGCTCGCCGCGTGGGGGCCCTCCACCCGCGCCGGAGCGGCTGCGGCTGCGGCGGCGCGCGTGCCGCCCCGCAACTTCGCCGGCGCCCCCCGCGCCCCGGACGAGGTGCGATGACCTCGCACCGGGGAACCGGCCCACGGGGCCGCTGCAGGACCTTCGCCGCCGCGCGGGCGGAGCGCTCCCCCGCCCGTGGGCATTTGCGGGTCCGGGGCTTTGTTCGAAGGGGTTGGGAATCCGTCCGCCGGAGCGCGCCGCCTTCACCCGGCGCCGCCGCCGCGCGGCCGCACACGAGAGGACGCTCCACCATGGCTCGACCGCTGCTCGCTCTCCTCATCGCGCTCGCCGCCGTCCCGGCGGTCGCCGCGGGCGCGTCACCCGCCGCGGCGCCGGCGTCCACCGCGAGGAAGGGCGCGCCGAAGATCGCCGCGGCCTCGAAGCCGGCCACCTCCGCCGCGCCGGCGGCGGAGGCGCCCGCCGCGGCCCCGCAGCCCGTCGAGACGTTCGCGTTCCTCCGCCTTCCGCTCCTCTCCGACCGGTTCGCGGCCGTCCCCATCGGGATGGTGGACGGCGAGGCGATCACCCTCGCCCAGCTCAACGAGGCGCTCGCGGTGACGCACGGCGCGCACACCGAGGAGACCCATGCCGGCGGCCGCGACGTCGCCCCCATCCTCGAGCGGCTCGTGACGCTCCGGCTGTTCGTCGCCGAGGCGCGAGAGATGGGGCTCGACGAGCAGCCCGGCTTCCGGAAGACCGTCGCGGAGTTCAAGGAGCAGCAGCTCCGGCAGCTCTCGGAGTACCGCGCCACCCGCGACGTGCGCCCCGACGCCCTCGAGGTGGAGAAGCTCTACAAGTCGGCGAGCCGGGAGTGGAAGGTCCGCTCGCTCCTCTTCGAGAAGAAGGAGGACGCGGACGCGTTCCGCGCCGAGGTGGCCGCCGGCAAGGCGTTCGCGGACCTCGCGAAGGAGGCGCTCGCGAGCGGGCGCGCCACCGGCAACGAGGGCGCGGACTGGGTCGCGCGATCCGCGATGCTCCCGCAGGTGGCCGACGCGGTGTCGCGCATCGAGACCGCCCCTGCGTGCACCGACCCCGTCGCGGTGAAGGGCGGCCACGCCGTCGCGGCCGTCGAGGAGGTGCGATACCCCGACGATCCGAAGGCGCGGGCGGTGGCCGAGGCGTCGTCGGTCGAGCGCCAGCGCTCGGCGAAGCTCGCGAGATACCGCGCGGACCTCGAGAAGAAGTACGTCCACACCGAGAAGCTCTGGAAGGCGCTCGACTTCGAGGCGCCGAAGCCCGGCTTCGCGGCGCTCGCGAAGGACCGGCGCGCGGTCGCGACGCTGAAGGGCGGGAAGCCGGTGACGATCGCGGACGTCGCCGCGGAGATGCAGCACTGGTTCTTCCACGGCGTCGACGAGCCCATCAAGGAGAAGAAGCTCAACGCGGCGAAGGACGAGATCCTCCACAAGATCCTGACGCGCCGCCTCTTCCTGCATGCCGGCGCGCAGGGCGGGATCCCGGCCTCGCCCGAGTACCGGAAGGCGGTCTCCGAATACGAGGACTCGTTCCTCTTCGGCGCCTACGTGCAGGCCGTGGTCATGCCGGAGGTCAAGGTCTCGGAGGAGGCGGGGAAGGCCTACTACGAGCAGCACCGGAGCGAGTTCACCTACCCCGCCTTCTACAAGCTCGAGGCCCTCGGCTTCGCGAAGCCGCAGGCGGCGGATGCGGCGATGAAGAAGCTCACCGCGGGCACCGACTTCGGGTTCCTCCGGGCGAACGCCGAGGGGCAGCTGAAGCCGGACGAGCGCGCCGTCGCGCTCGACGGCCAGACGTTCAGCGCGAACACCCTCCCGCCCGAGCTCGTCCAGGCGCTCGCCGGCGCGAAGCGTGACGAGGTCCGCGCCGTCGCCACCGGCGGCCAGTCCTTCCTCGTGCGCGTCATCGAGGTCACGCCCGCGAAGGAGCAGCCCTACCTCGAGGCGCGCGCGGCGATCGGCAAGAAGCTCGCGGCCGAGGACCTGAACAGGGCCGTGAAGGACGTCGCGGCGAAGCTCCGCACGTCGCACCAGGTGTCGGTCTTCCTCGAGCGGATCGGGAATTAGCAGGCGCCGTCCCCGGAGGTCCAGCGTGTCGAACGGAACCGTGCGGTGGGGCATGAGGATCGCGGTCGTGGCCGCAGCGGTCGCGCTCGCCGCGCCCGCCGCTGCCGCGCCGGCCCGGCAGTTCAAGTCGAAGCAGTGCGTGGACTGCCACACGAAGCAGGCGCAGCGGTTCGCGTCGCTCAAGGTCGTCCACTCCGCCGTCCGGAAGAACGCCTGCGAGGACTGCCACCTGCGGCATGGCATGATCCAGAAGCTCGTGCTGAAGGAGCCCGGCAACGGGCTCTGCCTCAAGTGCCACCAGAAGCCGGCGCTCGGCCTCGACAAGAAGGTCGTCCACACGCCGGTCCGGAGCGGCGCCTGCGTGAAGTGCCACGACCCGCACGGCTCGAACGCCTCGCACATGCTGAAGGCGGAGGGCGCGGGCGCTTGCTACGAGTGCCACGCGCGCGCGGCCTTCGAGAAGAAGGTCGTCCACGCCCCGATGAAGCAGGGGTGCCAGGCCTGCCACGCGGCGCACGCCTCCGATCAGCCGGAGCTCCTCGTGGCGCAGGAGGGGAAGCTCTGCGCAAAGTGCCACGCGGCGACCGGCGCCCCGTTCAAGAAGGCGCACGAGGGGTATCCCGTCGAGGCGAAGGGCTGCACCGGGTGCCACGACGCCCACTCGTCGGATCGGCCGAAGCTCCTCAAGACCTCGGTCCACCCGCCCGTCGCCGAGGGCTCCTGCGACTCCTGCCATGCCGACGCGAAGAGCGCGAAGCCCTTCGCCGTCTCCGAGCAGGGCGGCGCGCTCTGCGCGAACTGCCACGAGGCGACGAAGCTCGACGGCGGCGGCAAGGTGAAGCACGCGCCGCTCGCCAAGGGCGAGTGCCTCGCCTGCCACGACCCGCACGCCTCGAACGGGAAGGCCCTCGCCCGCGCGCCGGGCAACGCGCTCTGCCTGTCGTGCCACAAGGACAAGGCCGCGCCCGTCCTCGTGCGGCACAAGGCGGTGGAGAGCGGCTGCGTCTCGTGCCACCAGCCGCACGCCGCGAACGAGAAGGGGCTGCTGAAGAAGGACGCGGCCACGCTCTGCGGCGCCTGCCACGCGAAGACGCTCGCGGCGAAGCCGAAGGTCGCCCACCCGCCGTTCGGCTGGGGCGAGTGCGGCGCATGCCACGACCCGCACGGCTCCGGGCTGCCCGCGTTGCTGAAGGGACGCGGCGACAAGATGTGCTTCACCTGCCACCAGGACTTCGAGGCGCGGGTGGGGCGGGCCTACGTGCACAAGCCGGTCGCGCAGGGGAACTGCGTGGCGTGCCACGCAGGGCACGGCTCGGATCAGCCGAAGCTGCTCAAGGCGGCGGGCGCGAAGCTCTGTCAGTCCTGCCACGCCGATCTCATGAAGGCGGCCGACGGCACGAACCACAAGCCGTTCTCGGAGGGACGCTGCCTCGACTGCCACGACCCGCACGCCTCGAACGTGAAGGGGCTGCTCGTCGGGGAGCAGAAGACGCTCTGCCTGAGGTGCCACTCGAAGCAGAAGAGCGAGCTCGCGGGCGCGAAGGTCGTCCACGGCGCGCTCGCCCAGGGGCAGTGCTCGGGGTGTCACAGCCCGCACAAGTCGAAGCTCAAGTCCCTCATGCTCGCGCAGGGACCCGATCTCTGCTTCACCTGCCACAAGGCGGTGAAGGACCGGATGGCGACCGGGAAGCAGCACCCGCCCGCGGACGACTGCCTCACGTGCCACCAGCCGCACACGTCGGCCGAGCCGAAGCTCGTCGCACAGCCGATGAAGGAGCTGTGCTGGCAGTGCCACGACGCGAAGGACGCGGCGTTCGGCGCCGCGCACCTCTCCATCGACCCGAAGGCGCTCACCTGCATGAAGTGCCACGACCCGCACGCCTCGACGGACCCCAAGCTCTTCAAGGACGTGCTCCACCCGCCGTTCGCCGCGCGCCACTGCGACGCCTGCCATCAGGCGAGCGCGAAGTGAGGAGGCCCACGTGATCACCTCGCTCGCCCTCGCCGTCCTCCTCGCAGCCGCTCCGGCGAAGCCCGCCGCTCCCGCGAAGCCCGCCGCGAGAGCGGCGTCGCAGGCTCCCGCCGTCAAGGTCGGCCCCGTCAAGGCGTCCTCCGCTGCGCCCGCGGAGGCGAACCCGCGCAAGCTCAAGCCCGGCGCGACCGGCAAGATCTGCCTGGAGTGCCACGCCGACTTCCAGGAGAAGCTCGACCGGAAGTTCGTCCACACGCCGGTCCGCGCGCAGCAGTGCACGGAGTGCCACAGCCCGCACGCCGCGAGCCACGGCAAGCTGCTGGCGGAGGAGCCGAGCCGGATCTGCGCGAGCTGCCACGGCGACGTCCAGCCGGCGCAGGCGAGGAGCACGCACCCGCCGGTCGCGAAGAGCAACTGCGTCGCGTGCCACGACCCTCACGGCTCGAGCGCGAAGAACAACCTCGTCAAGGAGGGCCGCGACCTGTGCGCGGGCTGCCACAAGCAGCTCGTCGCGCGCACCGTCGCCGCGAAGGTGAAGCACCGGCCCCTCGAGCAGGGCGGCTGCACCGTCTGCCACCAGCCCCACGGCTCCGCCACCGCCGGCACCCTCCTCGAGCGAGAGGTCCCCGACCTCTGCGCGCGCTGCCACAAGGTGGACCAGCCGATCTTCGCGAAGCAGCACGGAGGCTACCCCGTCGCGAAGGCGCGCTGCACGAGTTGCCACGACCCGCACGGCTCGAACGCGCGCGGGATGCTCTACGACCAGGTCCACCCGCCTGTCGCGAACGGCATGTGCGCGCGCTGCCACGAGGCGCCGCAGACCGTCGTCGCCGCCGCGTCGGGCGGAAGACCGGTGTTCAAGACGCGGCAGCAGGGCTCGGCCCTGTGCGCCGGCTGCCACTCCGAGAAGGTGAACGCGATGATGGCGCAGGGGCGCGTTCACCGGCCGCTCGTCGAGGGCCAGGGCTGCCTCACCTGCCACAACCCGCACGCGACGACGCAGCCGAAGCTCGTGAAGGCGAACCTCGTCTCGGTGTGCGGCACCTGCCACGCGGACACGATCGGCCGCCAGCAGCGCTCGCCGACGGCGCACGCCCCCGTGCGCGACGGGGACTGCGCGAAGTGCCACGACCCCCACGGCGGCAGCGCTCCGCTGCTGCTCAAGAAGGCCGATCCGATCGAGCTGTGCGGCACGTGCCACGACTGGCAGAAGCACTCCACCCACCCGGTCGGCGCCAAGTACAAGGACCCGCGCAACCCGAACCTGACCCTGCAGTGCCTCTCGTGCCACCGCGCGCACGGCACCGAGTACAAGCACCTCATGCCGTACGCGGCGACGACGGACCTGTGCACGAAGTGCCACGAGAAGTTCAAGAGGTGATCACGTGACGACCCGCTCGACTCGCACCGCCGCCGCGCTCGCGGCCCTGCTCGCCGCGGGCGGCGCGCGCGCCCAGTCCCTCGCGCTCAAGCCCGAGGTCGCGCTGTACCAGGACGCGAAGGAGTCGCCGCTCAAGGCCCCCGAGGGCGTCGCCTGCCGCGACGACGGCGCGGTGGTCGTCGCCGACAGCGGGAACGGCCGGCTGCTCCGCCTCACCTGGAAGGACGGCGTCCTCTCCGCCGCGACGGAGCTGAAGGTGGCACAGGTGACCGCGCCGTCGGACGTGCAGCTCGACGAGACGGGCGCCGGGTTCCTCGTCCTCGACCGCAAGGCGAAGCGGATCGCGCGGGTGGATCCGGCGGGCGCGTTCGCGAGCTGGCTCGACCCGAAGGGCGCCACGCGCGGCAGCGTGGTCCCGGTCGGCTTCGCGGTGGCGCCGGGCGGCGCCGTCGTCGTCCTCGACGCCGCGGGCAGCGCGGTCCTCGTGCTCGATCCGGACGGCGCGGTGCGGCGGCAGCTGCCGCTTCCGCGCGACGGCGCGGTCTTCACCGCGGTCGCGGTCGCGGCGAACGGGACCGTGTACGTGGTGGACGCGATCGCCGCGCGGATCTGGTCCGCGCCGAAGGACGCGACGGCGTTCAAGCCGTTCACCGAGTCGCTCAAGGGATACATGAACTTCCCCGCGCACCTCGTCACGACCGCGCGGGGGGTCGTCGCCGTGGACCAGAACGGCAGCGGCCTCGTCGTCGTCGGTCAGGACGGCAGCTACCTCGGCCGGCAGCTCGGAATGGGGTGGAGCGCGGGGTCGGTGTACTACCCCGGCCAGATCTGCGTCACCGGCGGCGGAGACGTCTTCGTGGCGGACCGCGGCAACAACCGGATCCAGGTGTTCTCGGCAGCGCGCTGATCGCCTGACCGCGCCGCCCGGCCGATCAGTAGACCGCGAGCAGCTCCACCTCGAACAGCAGCGTCGCGTTGGGCGGGATCTCGGGGGGCGCGCCCTTCGCGCCGTACCCGAGCTCGGGTGGGAGCGTCAGCTTCCGCTTCCCTCCGACCTTCATCCCGGCGACGCCGCGGTCCCACCCCTCGATCACCTCGCCGGCGCCGAGGCGGAACGAGAACGGCTGCGCGCCCACGGACGAGTCGAACTTCGTCCCGTCGGCGAGCCAGCCCGTGTAGTGCACCTCGACGGTCTTTCCGCGGACCGCCTCCGGGCCCTTCCCCTTCACGAGATCCTCGATCTTCGGCTTCGCCATCGGGTCCTCCTCGCGCGCGCCGTATCCTACACCGCGGCGACGCTCGCGCGCGCTGGCGCTGTCCGCCGGGGCGCGCTAGAAGAGCGCCCGCGAGGACGACATGCTCGAGCACAACAGCTACTTCGAGGGGAAGGTCCAGTCGGTCGGCTTCGAGCGGAACGGCCGCAAGGCCACCGCCGGGGTCATCGACGCAGGCGAGTTTCACTTCAACACCGCCGCGGCGGAGCGGATGACGGTCGTGTCGGGAGAGCTCGTCGCGCGGCTTCCCGGCGAGGCGTCGTGGCGCGTCTTCCCCGCCGGAACGACGTTCGAGGTGCCGGCGAAGAGCGGGTTCGACGTGAAGGCGTCGGCGCCGTCCGCGTACCTCTGCGAGTTCCTCTAGGCGGGCCGTCGCCGTGGACCTCGACGCGCTGCTCGCGCGCGATCCCGCCTGGCGGCCGTCGCAGGCGGAGGCCGGGTCGTGGCTCGCGCTCGCGGGTGCGCCGGACGCGCCGGACGCGCTCCGGTGCGAGGTCCGCTGGTGGCGCGCGCGCGACGCGGCGGCGCGCGGCGCGTGGGACGACGTGAGCGCGCTCGCGGACGCCGGCCTCGCCGAACCCTTCTCCGAGCGGGAAGCCGTCCGGCTCGCGCTCCTCCACTGCCTCTCCGGGAGCCTCGAGGAGGCGGAGCACGTGATCGCACAGGCGGTCCAGACCTCGAGCGACGAGGGGCTGCCGCGCCGGTTCGCCGCGCTGTGCGAGCGCGAGGGGCTCCCGGGGGCGGCGGCGCGGTTCCGGTAGTCCCCTCGGGTTCCAGGCAGCAGGCGCCCGCCTATCCGTCGTACCGGACGTTCATCCGTCGTCCGCTTGACGGGACTGGTTTCCGTTATCTAGGATGCTCTCTCCATGGCCGGCTCCGCGCCCACCCCGCCGCTCCTTCCCCTCTTCGTGAAGCTCGCCGGCCGCGACGTGGTCGTCGTGGGCGGCGGCGCGATGGCGTCGATCCGCGTCCGCCAGCTCGCCGAGGCGGGCGCGCGCCTGACGGTCGTCGCGCCGGAGGTGCGCGAGGAGATCGCGGCGCTCGCCGCGGTCGTGCTCCGCCGGCCGTTCCGCCCGTCCGACCTCGACTCCGCGTGGTACGCGGTGGCGGCGGCGCCGGGCCCGGTGAACCGCGAGGTCGCGGCCGCCGCGGAGGAGCGGCGGATCCTCGTGAACGCGGTCGACGATCCGGACGCCGCGACCGTCTACACGGGCGGAGTCGTCCGGCGCGGCGACGTCGCGGTCGCGATCTCGACCGGCGGCCGTGCGCCGGCGCTCGCGGGGCTCCTGCGCGAGGCGATCGACGCGATCCTTCCTCGCGACCTCGCGACCTGGGTCGCGGCGGCTGAGCGGGAGCGGCCGGCCTGGAAGCGCGATCGCGTCCCGCTCGCGACGCGCCGCCCCCTCCTGCTCCGCAAGCTCGACGCGCTCTACGAGAGCGACGCGCCCGGCGACGGCGAGCTCCCTCCCCCTCCCGGGCTCGTCTCGATCGTCGGCGCGGGCCCGGGCGACCCTGGCCTCCTCACCCGCCGCGCGGCGAGCCGCCTCGCCCACGCCGACCTCGTGCTCTACGACGCGCTCCTCGACGCGGAGGTGCTCCGGCTCGCGCCGCGGGCGCACTGCTTCTACGTGGGAAAGCGCGCGGGCCGCCCGTCCGTCTCGCAGCGCGCGATCGAGCGGCTCCTGGTTCGCGGCGCGCGCCGCGGCCAGCGCGTCGTGCGCCTCAAGTGCGGCGATCCCTTCGTGCTCGGCCGCGGCGGCGAGGAGGCCCTCGCGCTGGCCGCCGCAGGCGTGCCGTTCGAGGTGGTCCCCGGCGTCTCGTCCGCGCTCGCCGCGCCCGCGCTCGCCGGGATCCCCCTCACCCACCGCGGCCTCTCCGCCGGGTTCGCCGTCGTCTCCGGCCACGCGCAGGAGGCCTACGGCCCGGTGCTGGACGGGCTTCCGCCCGGCGCGGCGACGGTCGTCGTGCTCATGGGGCTCGCCCGGCGCGCCGAGATCGCCGAGCGGCTCGCCGCGCGCGGCTGGGATCCCGAGACGCCCGCCGCGGTCGTGCTCGGCGCGTCGAGCGCGGCCGCCGCCGTCTGGCGCGGCGCACTCCGCGACCTCGGCGCGGCGCCGCTCCCTGCCGACCGCGCTCACCTCCCGGGGGTCCTCGTCATCGGCGCGGTCGCCGCCCTCGCGCTGAACGACGCCGCCGCGCCTGCCATACCCGCCGCCCGTCCGGGCGGCGCTTGATCGGAGACGACATGCCCCCCGTGAACCCCCTGCACCCCGGCCGCGGCCGAGCGAGCTTCGCCGAGGCGCGCGAGATCGACGAGTTCGTGGAGACGCTGCGCCGCTTCGAGCAGGGCGGCCTCGACGCCGAGGCGTGGCGCGCGTTCCGCGTCGTCCGAGGCGCCTACTCGCAGCGGCAGGACGGCGCTTACATGCTGCGCGCAAAGCTCCCGCAGGGGATCGCGACGGCGGCCCAGCTGCGCGCCCTCGCGGACGTCGCGGCCCGCCACTCCCGCGGCTTCGGCCACGTGACGACGCGGCAGAACTTCCAGCTCCACTTCCTCACGCCCGCCGACCTCGCGCCGGCGCTCCGCCGCCTGGCCGAGGCGGGCGTCACCACCGCGGGGGCAGGCGGGAACGCGGTCCGGAACGTGACGGCCTGCCCGCTCGCCGGGGTCGCCCTGGGTGAGGTCTTCGATCCGACACCGTACGCGGAGGCGCTGACGCGCCACTTCCTCCGCCACCCGCTCGCGTCGGCGCTCCCGCGCAAGTTCAAGATCGCCCTAGAGGGGTGCGCCGAGGACCACGTCGGCGCCGCCATCCAGGATCTCGGGCTGCGCGCGGTCCTCCGCACCGAGGGCGGTCGCCCCCGTCGCGGCTTCGCCGTCACCGTCGCAGGCGGGACCTCCACGGCCTGCACGGCGGCTGCGCCGTTCATCGAGTTCCTGCCCGCGGGCGACGTCCTCGCGCTCGCCGAGGCGATGGTCCGGGTCTTCCACGCGCGCGGCGACCGGAAGAACAAGCAGCGGAACCGGCTCAAGTTCCTCGTCCGCGATCTCGGGCTCGAGCCGTTCCGGGCGCTCGTCGAGGCGGAGCTCGCCGCGGTGCGCGCCGCAGGGGCGCCGGCGCTGCCCTTCGATCCCGAGTCGCCGCCGGCGGAGGGGCCGCCCGAGCTCGCGCGCCCGGCTCCGCCGTCACCGGAGGTTCTCGCCGCCCGCGCGCGCGCCGCGCCGCCGCGCGGCCCGGGCGAGCCGCCCGAGGTCGAGGTCGATCTCGCGCCGACCGCCGCCGCGCTCGAGCGCTTCCGCCTCGCGAACGTGACGGCTCAGCGGCAGGCTGGGTACTCCGTCGTGACGATCGCGCCGCCGCAGGGCGAGCTCACCACGCCGCAGCTCGAGGCGCTCGCCGATCTCGCGCTCGCCTATGGTGAGGGCGCGGTCCGGCTCGCGAGCGAGGGGCGACTCCACCTGCGCTGGGTCGCCGACGCGGACGTCGCGCCGCTCCACGCGCGGCTCGCGGCAGCCGGGCTCTCCCGGGACGGCGCCGGCTCCGCGGCGGACGTCGTCGCCTGCCCCGGCGCGGCGGCGTGCCGCCTAGCGGTCACGCGCACGCGCGACGTCGCGCGGCTCATCGGAGAGGCGGTCCGCGCGCAGGTCGGCGTGGCCGGTCTCGCGGCGCCGCTCGCCGTCCACGTCTCGGGCTGCCCGAACGGCTGCTCGCGCCACCACGTCGCCGCAATCGGGCTGCAGGGGAGCGCGAGGCGGGTGGACGGCCGGGCGGTCCCGCAGTACCTCGTGCTCCTCGGCGGCGGGACGTCCGCCGGCGAGGCCCGCTTCGGCGTCGCCGCGGCGAAGGTGCCGGCGCGGCGGATCCCCGACGCCGTCGCGCAGCTCACCGCGCTCTACCTCGCCGAGCGCGGTGCAGGGGAGGCGGCGGGGCCATTCTTCGCGCGGCGTCTCGACCGGGCGCGCGAGCTGCTCGCGCCGCTCGACGAGCTCCGGCCCGAGGAGGCCCGGGCGGACGACTTCGTCGAGCCCGGCGCCTCGGAGCCCTTCCGCCCCGCGACCCAGGAGGGCGAATGCGCCGCCTGAACGGCGCCTCATCCGCTTGACAGGACATACCTCCGCTGAATAGGATTTCGTCCGTCCTAACGGAGGCAGTTCCAGCAGCGCAGGTCCGTGGCGATTTGCAGGCTATTGCGGCCGGCTCGTCCTCCTCGCGCATCGACCCGGAGCTCCGCGAGGTCGCGGCGCTCGCCCAAGCGGCACGCTAGAAGAAGGATCGAACATGCCCGTCACCCTCAGGCTCCCCACCGTGCTCGCCAAGGCCGCCGGTGGCCAGACCGTCCACCAGGCGAAGGGCGCGACCGTCGGCGACGTCGTCCAGGACGTCTCCGCCCGCTTCCCCGAGCTCGCGCCGCGGCTGCGCGACGCGAAGGGCGAGCCGTACCCGTACGTCATCTTCTACCTGGACGACGAGGACATCCGCTTCCAGAAGGGCTTCCAGACCCCGGTCGCCGACGGCGCGGAGATCGTCGTCGTCCCCGCCATCGCGGGAGGGTGAGCGCCATGCCGATCGGGCGTCCCACCGCGGCGCTCCCGCCGCTCTCGCAGCAGGAGATCCTGCGCTACAGCCGCCACCTCATCATCCCGGAGGTCGGGGTAGAGGGACAGCGGCGCCTCAAGGACGCGCGCGTCCTCATGGTCGGCGCCGGCGGGCTCGGCTCTCCCATCGGGCTCTACCTCGCCGCCGCGGGTGTCGGCCGGCTCGGCATCGTCGAGTTCGACACCGTCGACGAGACGAACCTCCAGCGGCAGATCCTCCACGGCACGAAAGACGTGGGCCGCAAGAAGGTCGAGTCCGCGCGGGACCGGATCCGCGACGTGAACCCGAACGTCGAGGTCGTGGCGCACGAGACGCGGCTCACGTCGGAGAACGCGCTCGACATCGTCCGCCAGTACGACCTCGTCGTGGACGGCACCGACAACTTCGCGACGCGCTACCTCGTCAACGACGCCTGCGTGCTGCTCGGCAAGCCGAACGTCTACGGCTCGATCTTCCGCTTCGAGGGTCAGTCGACGATCTTCTGCACGAAGGACGGGCCCTGCTACAGATGCCTCTACCCGCAGCCGCCGCCGCCCGGGCTCGTCCCGTCCTGCGCGGAGGGCGGCGTGCTCGGCATCCTCCCCGGGCTCGTCGGCGTCATCCAGGCGACCGAGACGGTGAAGCTCGTCACCGGCATCGGCGAGCCGCTCGTGGGGCGCCTGCTGCTCGTGGACGCGCTCGCGATGCAGTTCCGCACCGTGAAGCTCCGCAAGGACCCCCGCTGCCCCGCCTGCGGTACGCGCGAGCTCCAGTCGCTCGTGGACTACGAGCAGTTCTGCGGGATCCGGGGGGTCGAGGACGACGTGACCGACGTCCCGACGCTCACGCCGGGCGATCTCGCGGCGCGCCTCGCGCGCGGCGACGCGCTCGACCTCGTCGACGTGCGCGAGCCCCACGAGTGGGACATCTGCCGGATCGAGGGGGCGCGCCTCGCGCCGCTCTCGTCCTTCGCGGAGGCGCTGCGCACGCTCGACAGCGCGCGCGACGTCGTCCTCTACTGTCGCTCCGGCGTGCGGAGCGCGAAGGCGCTCCGACAGCTGCAGACGGCCGGGTTCAAGCGCGTCTGGAACCTCGCGGGCGGGATCCTGCGCTGGAGCGAGGACGTCGACCCGTCCATCCCGAAGTATTGATGGCGAACTGAGCCGCTCGATGGACCGCCCCGGCCACGCGCCCGCGCCCCCTGCCGTCGCGATGGGGCCGCGCCGTCCGCGCGCGGCCCCGCCGCTCGACTCTATCCTCGAGGCGGTCGGCGGCACGCCGATCGTGCGGCTCGGTCGCGTCATCCCGGCTGGGGCCGCCGCGATCTACGCGAAGCTCGAGTCGTTCAACCCCGGCGGCTCGGTGAAGGACCGGATCGCGCTCGCGATGATCGAGGCGGCCGAGCGCGAGGGCCGGCTCGCGCCGGGCGGTCGGCTCGTCGAGCCCACGACGGGCAACACCGGCGTCGGGCTCGCCCTCGTCTGCGCGGTGAAGGGATACCGGCTCACGCTCGTGCTGCCGGACTCTACGGCGCTCGAGCACCTGCAGGCGCTCGAGGCCTATGGCGCCGAGATCGTGCTCACGCGCGCGGAGGAGGGGCTCTCCGCCTCCGTCGCGCGGGCGCTGGAGCTCGCCCGCCGCGACGGCGCGCTCGTCCTCGACCAGTTCGCGAACCCGGCGAACCCCGACGCGCACCGCCGTGGCACCGGGCCCGAGCTCGTCCAGGCGCTCCGGAGCGCGGGCGCCCTCCCCGACGCGTTCGTCGCCGGCGTCGGCACGGGCGGCACGCTCTCCGGCGTCGCGCCGGTGCTGCGCCATGCCCGCCCGGGCGTGCTCGTCGTGGCGGTCGAGCCGGAGGCCTGCGCCGTCCTCTCGGGCGGCCGTGCCGGCCCGACGCGCATCCAGGGGCTCGGGGCGGGGTTCGTGCCGGCGGTGCTCGACCGCGGCGCCTACGACCGCGTCGTGACGGTGTCGGACGAGGAGGCGTGGGCGATGAAGGCGCGGCTCGCGCGCGAGGAGGGGCTCCTCGTCGGGATCTCGAGCGGCGCCGCGGTCGCGGCCGCGGTCCGCGTCGCGCGCGAGCTCGGCGACGGAAAGGTCGTCGCGACCGTGCTCGGCGACACCGGCGAGCGCTACTTCTCGATGGAGGAGTGGTTCGGCCCCGGCGCGGACGCCCCGGCGCGGAAGGGGACGCCGTGACGCCGCTCCCGCCGCGCCACGGCCAGGTGCCGGTCGACTCCGTCGCGCGGCTCGTCGGCTCGACCCCGCTCGTCCGTCTCCGCCGGATCGGCGCGGACTTGCCCGGGATCCCGCTCCACGCGAAGTACGAGTTCGCGAATCCGGGCGGCTCGGTGAAGGACCGGCCCGCGCTCCGGATGATCGAGACGGCGCTCGCGGACGGGCAGCTCGGCCGCGGCCGGACCCTCGTCGACTCGACGAGCGGGAACACCGGCGTCGCCTACGCCTGGATCTGCGCGGCGCTCGGGATCCCGTGCGCGCTCGTCATGCCCGCCAACGTGTCGGCGGCGCGCAAGCGGATCGCCCGCGCGTTCGGAGCCGAGATCCTCCTCTCCGATCCGCTCGAGGGCTCCGACGGCGCGATCCGCAGGGTGCGCGCGCTCGTCGAGGCCGAGCCGGAGCGCTGGTTCTACCCGGACCAGTACGGGAACGAGGAGAACCCGCGCGCGCACGAGCACGGGACGGCGCTCGAGATCGCCGAGGCGCTCGACGGCGCCGTCGCGGCCTTCGTCGCCGGGATCGGCACGGGCGGGACCGTGATGGGGACGAGCCGCGGGCTCCGCAAGCTCGCCCCCGGCGTCCGCTGCTTCGCGGTCGAGCCGGCCGAGCCGCTCCACGGGCTCGAGGGGATGAAGCACATGGCGAGCTCGATCGTGCCGGCCATCTACCGGGAGGCGGAGCTCGACGGCAAGCTCTCCGTGCCGACCGCGGAGGGCCGGGAGATGGCGGAGCGGCTGGGGCGAGAGGAGGGGCTGCGCGTCGGACACTCCGCCGGCGCGGCGGTCGCGGGCGCCCTCGCGGTGGCGCGCAGGATGGCGGAGGTGGGCGAGCGCGGGAACGTCGTCACGATCCTGCCCGACCGCGCGGACCGCTACTTCGAGCCTCGCCGCTGGGAGCGGAGGACGGCCTGGTGAGCGCTCCCGCGTACGACCCGGGGATCGTCGCGCGCCTCGTGACCTTGTGCGAGGCGGAGCCCGACCGCGAGGTCTGCGGGTTCCTCGTCCGGCGCGGCGGGGTGCTCCACGTCGAGCGGATCCCCAACGCCGCCGACCGCTACCACGCCGTCGATCCCGCCCGCTTCCCGCGCACGAGCAGGGACTCCTACCTCATGGACGCGAAGGAGCAGCTGCGCGTCCACCGCGAGCTCGAGGGGTGGGGCGGGGAGATCGCGGCGGTGTGGCACTCCCACGTCGAGGTCGGCGCCTACTTCTCCGCGAAGGACCGCGCGGACGCGATCGTCGAGGGCCAGCCGACGGTGCCCGGGGCGGAGTACCTCGTCCTCGGGGTGCGCGGCGGGCGGGTGACCGAGGTGAAGCGCTTCCGCTGGGACGGAGAGGACTTTGTCGAGGCGCCCCTCTGATCGAGCGGCGGGGAAGATTGCCCCGCATCCGCGGAGCTCGCACCCCGGTCGCCCCGCGCGCTCCGGGGCAGGCTCACCCGCCTTCCCCTGGGCTCGCCCTCCCCTCCGCTTGACGAGACGGTCCTCCGTTTCATAGGATGGCGTCCGTCATGTTGGATGTTCCTCTACCTGTCGATCGGCCGCCCGAACCGACCCGCCCCGTCCCCGCCGCTCGCCGAGCGCGCCCCCTCTCCCACCTCGACTGGCTCGAGGCGGAGGCGATCCATGTCCTCCGCGAGGTCGCGGGCCAGTGCGCCCGCCCCGCCCTGCTCTTCTCGGGCGGGAAGGACTCGGTGTGCCTGCTGCGGCTCGCGGAAAAGGCGTTCCGCCCCGGTCGCTTCCCCTTCCCGCTGCTCCACATCGACACGGGGCACAACTACGCCGAGGTGATCGCGTTCCGCGACCGCCGCGCGTCGGAGCTCGGCGAGCGGCTCCTCGTCCGCTCGGTCGAGGACTCGATCCGCGCCGGGAAGGTGGTGCTGCGCCACGCCCTCGAGTCCCGGAACAAGCACCAGTCGGTGACGCTCCTCGACGCGATCGCCGAGCTCGAGCTCGACGCCTGCATCGGCGGGGCGCGCCGCGACGAGGAGAAGGCGCGCGCGAAGGAGCGGATCTTCTCCTTCCGCGACGACCTCGGGCAGTGGGACCCGAAGAACCAGCGCCCCGAGCTGTGGAACGTGTTCAACGCGCGGATCCACAAGGGCGAGAACATCCGGGCGTTCCCGATCTCCAACTGGACCGAGCTCGACGTGTGGCAGTACATCGCGCGCGAGCGCCTCGAGCTCCCCTCCATCTACTTCGCGCACCGCCGCGCCGTCGTCCGCCGCGCCGGGGCCCTCGTCCCCGTGACCGACGTCACGCCGGCCCGGCCCGGAGACGCGGTCGAGGAGGTGTCCGTCCGGTTCCGGACCGTCGGCGACATCACCTGCACGGCGCCGGTCGAGTCCACCGCCCGCACCCTCGAGGAGATCGTCGCGGAGACCGCCGCGACCACGATCACCGAGCGCGGCGCGACGCGGCTCGACGACCAGACCTCCGACGCCTCCATGGAGCAGCGGAAGAAGGAGGGTTACTTCTAAGATGGCCTCGCCCGCGGACGGCCTCCTCCGCTTCCTGACGTGCGGCTCGGTGGACGACGGCAAGAGCACGCTCATCGGGAGGCTCCTCCTCGACACGAAGTCGATCCTCGCGGACGCCCTCCACGCCATCGAGTCGACCTCGAGGCGGCGCGGGCTCGACGCGGTGGACCTGTCGCTCCTCACCGACGGCCTGCAGGCCGAGCGCGAGCAGGGGATCACGATCGACGTCGCCTACCGTTACTTCTCGACCGGCACGCGAAAGTACATCATCGCCGACGCGCCCGGGCACGAGCAGTACACGCGGAACATGGTGACGGCCGCGTCCACCGCGAACCTCGCCGTCATCCTCGTCGACGCGCGCAAGGGCGTCCTCACGCAGACCCGCCGCCACTCGTACCTCGCCCACCTCGTCGGAATCCCGCACCTCGTGGTCGCCGTGAACAAGATGGACCTCGTCGGGTGGTCCGAGGCGCGCTTCGAGGAGATCCGCGCCGCCTACCTTCACTTCGCGGCGCGCCTCGGGATCGACGACGTCCGGTTCATCCCCCTCTCGGCGCTCGCAGGCGACGGAGTCGTCGAGCGCGGGGCGAACCTCCCCTGGTACCCCGGCCCGACGCTGCTCGAGATCCTGGAGACCGCGCCCGGCGCCCACTCCGAGCGCCCGGAGAAGCTCCGCTTCCCGGTGCAGTGGGTCTGCCGGCCGCAGACGGCCGAGCACCACGACTTCCGCGGCTACATGGGCCGGATCGAGTCGGGCGTCGTGTCCGTCGGCGACGAGGTGGTGCACCTCCCCTCCGGCCGGACGACGCGCGTGCGCGAGATCCGGCTCGGCGAGGCGACGCTCCGGGAGGCCGTGAGCGAACAGTCGGTGACGCTCCTCCTCGAGGACGACCTCGACGTCTCGCGCGGTGACCTCCTCGCCCACCCGGCGGACGCGCCGCTCGCGACGAAGCGGATCGACGCGACGGTCTGCTGGCTCTCCGCGGCGCCGCTCTCGCCGTCGCGCCGCTACGTCGTCCGCCACACGACGCGCGAGACGAAGGCGCACGTCGCCGAGATCGCCCACCGCGTGGACCTCGCCGACCTCGAGCGCAAGGCGACGACCGGCCTCGCCATGAACGACATCGGGCGGGTCTCGCTCCGGCTCGCCCAGCCGATCTTCGCCGACCGCTACTCGGACAACCGCGCCACCGGGGCGTTCGTGCTCGTCGACGAGGCCACGAACGACACCGTCGGCGCAGGGATGATCGCATGACGACGCATCGTGAAGAGCTCCCCTCCCTCGCGCGCGCGCTCGAGGGGAGGTCGCCCGAGGAGATCCTCGCGGCCGTCGCGCCCCGCTTCCCTGGGCGGATCGCGCTCGCCTGCAGCTTCGGAGCGGAGGACTGCGTCCTCCTCGACCTGATCGGCCGCGCCCGGCTGCCGGTCGACGTCTTCACCCTCGACACCGGGTTCTTGTTCGCGGAGACGTACGCGCTCTGGGCGCGGCTCGAGGAGCGGTACGGGCTCCGGATCCGCGCGGCGAAGGCGGACCTGCCGCCCTTCGACCGATCGGGGCCGCCCCCGTGGGAGCGCGATCCCGATGCCTGCTGCGCCGCTCGCAAGGTCGAGCCGCTCCGCGCGGCGCTCGCTGCGCTCGGGGCGTGGGTCACGGGCATCCGCCGCGACCAGACGCCGGACCGCGCGAACGCGCAGGTCGTCGAGTGGGACGCCCGCTTCGGCCTCGTGAAGGTGAACCCGCTCGCCGCGTGGACGGCGGCGGACGTCGCCGCGCACCTCGCGCGGTTCGAGGTGCCGACGAACCCGCTCCACGCGAAGGGATACCTGTCGATCGGCTGCGCCCCGTGCACGACCCCCGTGAACCCCGGCGAGGACCCTCGCGCGGGCCGCTGGCGGGGACGCGAGAAGACCGAGTGCGGGCTCCACGTCGACGGGACGCCGGGCGCGGGAGGGGCGCGGCAGACATGAGCGCGTCGGCAGCCACGATCACGGGGGCAGCGCCGCGCGCCCGCACCTCGCCGGGCGTCCTCCCCGGGTTCGGGCTCTCGACCGGGTTCACGGTCCTCTACCTCTGCGTCGTCGTCCTCGTGCCGCTCTCGACCCTGGCGCTCCGCGCGAGCGCGCTCTCGTGGGCCGACGCCTGGCGGATCGTCGCGTCGCCGCGGGCGCTCGCGTCCTACCGGCTCTCGTTCGGGGCCTCGCTCGCCGCCGCAGGGGTGAACGTCGTCTTCGGAGTCCTCGTCGCGTGGGTGCTCGCGCGGTACCGCTTCCCGGGCCGTTCGCTCGTGGACGCGCTCGTGGACCTGCCGTTCGCGCTCCCGACCGCGGTGTCGGGCATCGCGCTCACCGCCGTCTACTCGAGGAACGGCTGGATCGGGCGGTTCCTCGAGCCGCTCGGCGTGAACGCCGCGTTCACGCCGCTCGGCGTCACGATCGCGCTCACCTTCATCGGCCTGCCGTTCGTCATCCGCACCGTGCAGCCGGTGCTCGAGGACCTCGACGCCGAGCTCGAGGAGGCGGCCGCGGTGCTCGGGGCCGGGCGCTGGCAGACCTTCCGCCACGTCCTCCTCCCCATCCTCGTGCCCGCCGCCGTGACCGGGTTCGCGCTCGCCTTCGCCCGGGCGCTCGGCGAGTACGGGTCGGTCGTCTTCATCTCGGGCAACATGCCGCTCCGGACGGAGATCGCGCCCCTCCTCATCATGACGCGGCTCGAGCAGTACGACTACGCGGGCGCTGCGGCGATCGCGGTCGTGCTGCTCGGGACGTCCTTCCTGCTCCTCCTCGCCGTGAACCGGCTGCAGGCCTGGACGCGGTCGCGGGCTGGGCAGGCATGAGCGACGCCGCCCGCGCGCTCTCCTCGCCGAAGGCGAGCCTCCCGCCGCCCGTTCGCGGCGAGGAGGCCTCCCCGCCCATCGCCGCGCCGGGTGCGCCGCGGAGGGCCGTCCGCGCGCGCCTCCGCCGCCCGCACGAGGATCCGCCCGCGGTCCGCTGGGCGCTCACCGCCCTCGCCCTGCTCTTCCTCGCGGCGTTCGTGCTCGTCCCGGCGGCCGCGGTCGTCTCCGAGGCGCTGAAGGACGGCGTCGCGCTGTGGTGGCGCTCCTTCGTCGATCCCGACGCGCTCGCCGCGATCCGGCTCACCCTGCTCGTCGCCGCGATCGCGGTCCCGCTGAACGCGGTCTTCGGCCTCGCGGCCGCCTGGTCGATCACCCGCTTCCGGTACCGCGGCAAGAACGCCCTCGTCTCGCTCATCGACTTGCCGTTCGGCGTCTCCCCCGTCATCTCCGGGATGGTGACCGTCCTCCTCTTCGGCGCGCACGGCTGGTTCGGCCCGTGGCTCACGGACCACGGCGTGAAGGTCGTCTTCGCGGTGCCGGGGATCGTGCTCGCGACCGTGTTCGTCACCTTCCCGTTCGTCGCCCGCGAGCTCATCCCGTTCATGGAGGCGCAGGGGACGGAGGAGGAGGAGGCGGCCCTCGTGCTCGGCGCGAGCGGCTGGCAGATCCTGCGGAAGGTGACGCTGCCGAACGTGAAGTGGTCGCTCCTCTACGGCGTCATCCTCTGCAACGCGCGGGCGATGGGCGAGTTCGGCGCGGTGTCGGTCGTCTCCGGCCACATCCGCGGCGTCACGAACACGATCCCGCTGCACGTCGAGATCCTCTACAACGAGTACCAATTCCGCGCGGCCTTCGCGGTCGCATCCCTGCTCTTCGTCCTCGCGATCGTCACGCTCGTCGCGAAGAAGAGCCTCGAGTGGAAGCAGCAGCTGGCGCGGCGCGAGGCTGCGCGGCGGAGCCCCGCATGAGCATCGAGATCCGCGGCCTGTGGAAGGCCTTCGGCAAGAACACCGTCCTCAAGGACGTCTCCCTCGACGTGCCGGACGGCGCCCTCGTCGCGCTCCTCGGCCCGTCCGGCTGCGGCAAGACCACGCTCCTGCGCATCCTCGCCGGCCTCGAGACGGCGGACGCGGGCGAGGTGCGCCACGGCGGCGAGGAGATCTCGGCCCGCTCCGCGCGCGACCGCAACGTCGGGCTCGTCTTCCAGCACTACGCGCTCTTCCGGCACATGACCGTCGCGGAGAACGTCGCGTTCGCGCTGCGCGTGCGCAAGCGGCCGCGCGAGGAGATCGCCGCGCGCGTGGACGAGCTCCTGCGGCTCGTGCAGCTTCACGACTACGGCGATCGCTACCCGCAGCAGCTCTCCGGCGGGCAGCGCCAGCGCGTCGCGCTCGCGCGGGCCCTCGCCACCTCGCCCCGGATCCTGCTCCTCGACGAGCCGTTCGGCGCGCTCGACGCGCGCGTCCGCCAGGAGCTGCGCCGGTGGCTGCGGCGGCTCCACGACGAGCTCCACGTGACGAGCGTGTTCGTCACGCACGACCAGGAGGAGGCGTTCGAGGTCGCCGACCGCGTCGTCCTCATGAACGCCGGGCGCATCGAGCAGGTCGGCACGCCCGCCCAGGTGTTCGAGGAGCCGGCGAGCCCGTTCGTGATGCGGTTCCTCGGCGCCGTGAACGTCTTCCAGGGGCACGTCGACGGCGACCGGGCCTACGTGCAGGACCTCGAGTTCGCGGCGCCGGGCGGCTCGGGTCGCTCCCCGGCGCACGTCTTCGTCCGGCCGCACGAGCTCGACGTGCACCGCCAGGCGGTGCCCGGCAGCTTCGCCGCGCAGGTGGATCGGCTCGTCCCGCTCGGCGCCGCGGTCCGCATCGAGCTCACTGCGCCGGGCCACGGCGGCCCCGTCGAGGTGGAGCTCGACCTGCGAAAGAGCGAGGCGCTCGCGCTCGCCCCCGGCGATCGCGTCCACCTCTCCCCGCGCCGCGTGCGCGTCTTCCCCGCCACCGACGACGCGGACAGCCTCACGGCGAGCGCGCTGTAGGCCCGGCGCAGGCGCCCGCGCGGCTCGCCGTCACGCTCTAAGAGCCGCTGCCGCCGGCCGGAGGCGCCACGTCGAGCTCAGAGCGTGAAACTGGGCAGCACTTCTCCCTCGGCCCGCGAAGCGGGGGAGAGGGATGGGGAGAGGGGGCTGGACTGAGCCGCTGCCGCCGACTGGAGACGCCGCGTCGAGCTCAGAGCGTGAAACTGGGCAGCACTTCTCCCTCGCCCCCGCGAAGCGGGGGAGAGGGCCGGGGCTAACGATTGATCACAAGTCCTGCGCCCTTCATCGTGTGGTAGGCGGCTTCGAACTCGAGGAGCCGCTTCCAGCCCCGGCTCAAGACG
>DASWEI010000193.1:0-86281 GCA_036394835.1 Anaeromyxobacter sp.
AACCTCGCGATCCGCGACCTCGGCGCGATCGCGAGCTGGAGCGGGCTCCTCGCCTTCCGCCACCGCTGGGTGGCGTATCTGACCTTCGCCCTCAACTACCGCGCGGGCGGGCTCTCTCCTGCCGGCTACCACGCCGTGAACGTCGCGGTGCACCTCGCGAACGCGGCGCTCGTGTTCGCCCTCGTCGTCCTCGCGTTCCGCGCGCCCCGGCTCGCCGCCTCGACCCTCGCGCCGCACGCGCGGGCCATCGGCTTCGTCGCGGCCGCGCTGTTCGTCGCGCACCCGATCCAGACGCAGGCGGTGACGTACGTCGTCCAGCGGATGACGTCTCTCGCCACCCTCTTCTATCTCGCCGCGGTCGTGCTGTACCTGCACGGGCGGCTCGCCGGGCCGGCGCGGAGCCGCGCCGCGTCCGCAGCGACGTACGCCGCCGTGCTCGTCGCGAGCCTCCTCGCCATGCGGACGAAGGAGATCGCGTTCACGCTGCCGTTCGCGATCGCGCTCGTCGAGCTCACCTTGCTCGCGCCCACGCGCCGGGACCTCCTCGCCCTCGTCCCGATCCTCGCCACCGCGGCGATCGTCCCGGTGACGTGGCTCGCAGGCGCGCCCGCGAGCGTCGACGCGGTCACGCGGGTGCAGACCGATCTCGGGCGCCTCGACTATCTCGCGACCGAGCTCGCGGTCATCGTGACCTACCTGTCGCTCGTGCTCCTCCCCGTCGGCCAGAGCCTCGACCACGAGTACCCGATCCACCGCTCGTTCCTCGCGCCGGAGGTGCTCTCCGCGCTCGTCGTGCTCGCCGCGCTCGCGGGGCTGACGGCGTTCCTCCACGCCCGCACCCGCGCGAGCGCCCGGCGGCCGCTCGACCCCGCGGCGCGCCTCGCGGCGCTCGGGATCGCCTGGTGGTTCCTCGCGCTCTCCGTCGAGTCGAGCCTCATCCCGATCGTGGACGTCATCAACGAGCACCGCGTGTACCTGCCATCGGTGGGGGTCTTCGTCGCCGTCGCGGTCGCCGTCGCGTTCGCCGCGCGGCGGCTCTCCGCCCCCGCCGCGGTGGGGCGCCGCACCGCCGCCGCGGGCGCGCTCGCCGCGCTGGTCCTCGTCCCGGTGACGTTCGCGCGCAACCGCGTCTGGGCGGACGACGTCTCGCTCTGGACCGACGCGGCGCGGAAGGCGCCCGGCAAGGGCCGTCCGCTCCTGAACCTCGGGACGGCGCTCCGCGAGGCGGGCCGTCCCGCCGCGGCGATCGCGGCGCTCCGCCGCGGCCTCGAGCTCGACCCCGGCTCCTCGTACGGCCACGCGCAGCTCGGGGCGCTGCTCCTCCAGGCCGGCAGGCGCGACGAGGCGGAGCCGGAGCTCCGCGCCGCCCTCGCCATCGCCCCCAAGGACCCCGAGGCCCTGTTCAACCTCGCGACGCTGATATGGGAGACCGGGCGCACCGACGAGGCGCGGCCGGTCTACGCGCGCTTCGTCGCGGTCGCGCCGGAGGCGTACGCGCAGGTCCGCCGGCTCGCGGCCGCGCGCGCCTCGCCCGCGCCGGTCCCGCCGGCCTCGGCACCGTGACCGCGGCCGGCTCCTGCGCTACCATCGCTGAGCCCGCGAGCAGCGCGGGCTCCTGACGCCCTCGGCCGTGCGCTCGCGCTCCCTCACGCTCCTCGCCCTCGCCCTCGCGCTCCTCGGAGCGAGCGCCGCGGTGGCGCACCGCATGCGCGTCGCGGCGGAGAAGCCGTACGACGTCGCGTTCGTGCCGAGCGCCGCCTCGCTGCGGTGGACGTCGCTCGGTCACCCGACCCTCGCCGCGAACCTCATGTGGCTCAGGGCCGTCCAGTACATGGGGGAGGCGAGGGCCGACCGGCGCGGCTGGTCCAAGCTGCGCCCGATCGTCGAGCTCGTCACCGACCTCGACCCGCGACACGGCTACGCGTACCAGACGAGCGCGAACCTGCTCTCGAGCGCCGGGCTCCTCTCCGACTCGAACGAGATCCTCGAGAAGGGGACGCGAAACGTGCCGACCCGCTACATCCTGCCGTTCCAGCGCGCGGTGAACGCCTTCATGTACGCGGGCGACTATGCGGAGGCGGGTCGCTGGTTCGAGGTCGCGGCGAAGACCCCGGGCGCGCCGGCGCACCTGCGCGAGTACGTGATGGCCATGTACGTGAAGGGGGACGCCGCCGAGGCGGCGCTGTCCTTCCTCGGCCGGATGGAGGTCGAGGCGGAGGACGACGAGTCGCGGCGGGCGATCCACGCCCAGATCCAGCGCGCGACGCTGGAGCGCGACGCTGGGGTGATCGAGCAGGCGGCGCAGGTGTACGCCGAACGCCACGCCATCCGGCCGTTCGTCCCCGAGCAGCTCGTGTTCGAGGGGCTCCTCGCGGCGGTGCCGCCCGACCCGTTCGGCGGGACCTACTACTTCGGCGAGGACGGGCGGGTGCGCTCGACCGCGTACGAAAAGCGGTACGAGCGACCGCCCACAGCCGCGGAGCGAAACCGCGAGCTGCGCGAGAGCCGCGCGCGCATCCGCGAGTACGAGAGGTCGAGCCGATGAGGATCTTCGCCATCGCATCCGTCACTGTCCGCGAGGCGCTTCGCCGCAAGGTCCAGGTGAACCTGCTGCTGTTCGCGCTGCTCCTCGTCGTCGTGAGCCTCGTCGTGTCGACGCTCACGCTCGGCGAGAGCCACCGGATCGCCGCCGATCTCGGGCTCACCACGATGGAGGCCATGGGATCGCTCATCGCGATCTTCCTCGGCGCGAGCGCGATCGCGGGGGACATCGAGCGGCGCGTCGTCTATCCGATCATCGCGAAGCCGATCTCGCGCTCGGGGTACCTGCTCGGCCGCTACCTCGGGCTCGCGGCGACGCTCCTCCTGAACCTCGCGATCATGGGCCTCACCCTCGCGGCGCTGCTCGCGGCGCAGGAGCAGTCGCTGCGCCCGCTCGACCTCGCGCTCCTCTCCGCCGTCGCGATGATCGGCGTGCAGCTGCTCGTCGTGGCCGCGGTGGCGGTCCTGTTCTCCGCCGTCACGACGACGACGCTCGCCGCGATCTTCGCCCTCGCCCTGACGATCGCGGGGCGCCTCTCCACCGACCTCCGCACCCTCTCCGCGTCGGGAGCGGGGGCGGGTCTCGGCAAGGTCCTCTGGTACGTGCTGCCGAACCTGTCCGCGCTGTCGCTCAACGAGAGCGTCATCTACCGGACCCCGCCTCCCGCGGCGGCATGGCTCCCGGCGCTGTACGCGCTCCTCTACGGCGGGGCGGCCCTGGCCCTCGCGGCCGCCGTCTTCGAGCGCCGCGAGCTGCGCTAGTCGCGGGTGCGCGGCCGCCCCACATGAAACGAGTTTCCAACCGGTGCAGCGGGGTGCAGCCGGCGCGGCGGGCACCGCGGAGAAACCCTCCGGAATCCGCGGGGGCGCGCCGGGCAAGCCGCTTGCTAGGGAGAAGGCCCATGGTCCGGCACCGCGGGTTCACGCTCATCGAGCTCGCCATCGTCATCGCGATGGTCGGGATCCTGGCGACGCTCGCCTACGCCTCGATGCGGGCGGGGCAGCGCAACGCGACGGCGAACAACGTCGCGTTCGAGCTGCAGATGCGCATCGAGCAGCTCCAGTTCGCGGCGCTCTCCGAGCAGACGGAGCACGTGCTCATCGTCGCCGACGCGCCGGGCAACGACTTCTCCGGCTGCGGGGCCATCCTCACCGCGGGCTGCGCGCGCGCCTTCGACGTCCAGGGCCCGACCACCACCTGGAGGCTCTCGAGCTTCGACGTGGACGCGCCCGGGAACGAGGTCGCGCGGGTCGTAGACGAGCTCCGGCTCGACCGCGGCGTGAAGCTCTACCTCGGGGCCACCACCGCGACGCTCCCCGCGCCCTTCAACGCGTTCGCGGCGACCTTCAAGACGTTCGATCCCGACCTCACCGCGATCTGCCCCGGGAACCGGCGCTGCGTAGCGTACCGGTTCCGGACGAACGGCCAGGTCCAGGTCGAGCCTCCGGATCCGGCGTCTCCGCCGGCGACGGCGAAGAGCGGCCACGCCTTCGCGCTCGGAACGGACCTCACCGGCCAGACCCGGGGGGCGCAGCAGATCGGGGTGCTCGTCGCGGTGCCGTCCGGGATCGTGAGGACGTTCGATGTCCCGTAGGCAGGAGGGCTCGATGGTGACGACGCGACGTCGTGCGAGAGGGGCGAGCGAGCGGGGGACGACGCTGCTCGAGGCGATGATCTCGCTCGTGATCCTGCTCATCGGGCTCCTCGGGATGGCGAGGCTGCAGATCTTCGGGATGAGCGCGACGCAGGGCGCTCGCGCCCAGACCATCGCCACGCAGCTCGCGGCCGAGCTCGGGTCGGCGCTCGGGAGGCTCGATCCGGCCGACGAGCTCGGGCGCCTCAACGGGCTGGCCGGCGTCGACGCGAGCACGCCGCCGACGAACTTCGGGCGGCTGCTGCCGCTCGGCGTGCCGACGGCCAACGTCCACTGGTGGGACGACGCCACGGCGATCCCCGGCGCGCGGCTCGACTCCACGATCGAGCGCGATCCCGAGGACCCGACCGCCCCCATCTACAAGCGGCGGTGGACGGTCTGGGACGCGGGCGTCACCGCGAACGGCACGGCCGCGAAGATCATCGCCGTCTCGGTCATCTTCCGCGAGCGGACGATCGCCGTGCCGCGCGAGGTGGTGCTCTACGTCCACTCCGAGGTCCGCGGCAACTTCATGGCGAACATCAACGCGTTCAACTGACATGCGCACCCACCGTCCTTACCGCGGCGTCTCCCTGCTCGAGCTCCTCATCGCGATGGCGATCACCGCCATCGTGCTCGCCGGCGCGATCGTCGTCGTGCGCTCGCAGCAGAAGGCGTTCTCCGACGGGCAACGCCTCCGCGGCGCGCAGGGCAGCGCGCGGCGCGCGCTGCTCGCCCTCGAGCAGGCGTTGCCGCTCGCGGGGTTCGGCATGGACGCGGCGCTCGCCTTCGACCTCAACGGCTGGTACGCGACGGGCCCGTGCCCCACCGAGCTCGCCGGGTGCGCGCGCGACTCCGTCGCGAACCCGGACGAGCTCGTCTTCTTCGCGCGCGAGCCCAATTACTGGATTCCGGCGAGCAACGCCGACGATCCGGTCGGGAACGCCTGGCGGATCTCGGCGGTGACGAGCGGCGCCGTGTCCGTGTACGCGCGGCAGGGCGACGTGTTCCGCAAGGGCCAGATCTTCCTCGCGGTGTGCCCCGGCTCGTCGTCGTACGCCTACTTCACCTCGGATGAGACGGTCCCCTCTCTCGCCGCGGCCGGCGTCCGGTCCATCTCGCTCAAGGCGGTCGACACGTCAAACCCGTTCCGGCGCCAGGACGTCGCCGCCGCGACGGCGTGCTTCACGACCACGCCGCCGGCGGATCCTGCCCGGCTGTTCCTCGTGAACCGCTTCCGGTTCCACGTGCGCCCGGTGGCGGTCGGGACGATGGCCGGCGCGACCCTCTACGACCCGCTCCTCGTGCTCGACCGCGGCGTCGACACGAACCTCGACAACGCCGTCGACACGAACGACGAGCTGCTGCTCGCGGAGGGCATCGAGTCGATCCAGGTCACCTATCTCCTCAACTCCGGCGCGCTCGCGCCGGTCGGCGCCACGAGCGGCTCCGTCATCACGCGCGTCGCCGCGGCCGCCGCGAGCGCGACGAGCGCCGCGAACACGATCACCACGACGCTCTTCCCCGGCGCGGCGCCCGTGACCGGCGAGACGGTCTACACGGCGTCGAGCTTCTACCGCTACACCTTCGGCCCGCCCGCGGCCGACGAGCGGGCCACGAACCACCAGGCGAACATCCAGGCGGTGCGCGTCTCCGTGCTCGCGCGCTCGACGGCGGTGGACGTCCAGGCGAACACGCGCGCCAGCTCGTTCCTGCCGCTCGCGAACCAGAACGCGCTGCCGACCTGGATCACGGCGTACCCGGCCGCGATCGGCGGGCACGACGGCTACCAGCGCGTCGTCCTCGACACCACCGTCAGCCTCCCGAACATGTCCACGCGGGCGATGACCTACTTCTGAGCCAGCCATGACGACCCGCTCCCAGAGACGTTCCGCCCGCGGCAGCACGCTCATCCTCGTCGTGATCCTCCTCGCGGTCCTCGCCGCGATCGGGGCCGGCGCCGTGACGCTGGCGTCGCGAGACCGCATCAACGCCGGGGCGAAGACGCGGCGCGATCTCATGGCCGCGTGCGCGTCGGCGGCCCAGGTCAAGATCTGGGCGGAGCTCGCCCGCTATGGCCCGCGCTGGCTCGGCAGCGACACGCCGCTGTCGGAGCTGACGCTCGCGGACGGCACCCGCCTCGCGCCGGTGCACTACAACCAGATCCCCTCGGGCCTCGTCGCGAAGAACGTGGTGGTCGCGCTCGCGGCCGAGTTCGGCGACGAGGCGGTCGTGGACCTCACGAACCGCAGCACCGCGCTCATCGGCGCCGGACGCGCGTACCGGTGCGTCGCCCGCTGCCTCGTCCCCGGTGGCCCGTGGTCACCCGACCGCGAGCTCGAGGTCGAGTTCCAGATCCGCACCCGCCTGTAGGAGCCTCCGATGCGCAAGACCGCTCTCCGGACCGTCGGCGTCATCGTCGCGCTCCTCCTGCTGTCCGTGCCGCACGCGACGAAGCCGCAGTCGTGCTCCGACGACTCCGCGCGGACCCTGCTCGCCGGCAGCGTCGCGGACGCGCTCATCAACCCGCCCAACCAGGAGGACAACCTCTTCTTCACGTCCCAGGGCGGGTACCCCAACATCTACTTCCTCCTCGACACCGGCACGTCGATGGCGCGGCTGCCGCCGAACGGCCCGGCCTCGCTCGGCGCCCTCCCCGCGACCGGGCTCGTGGGGTGCGGCGGCGGGGTCGCGGAGGGGAGCCTCGGCGACAGCGGAATGCTCGCGGCGCTGCCGAGCCGGGTCTACCACTCGCCCTGCGGCGTCACCCCGCAGGACAATAACGCCTTCGTCGCGGGGAACCCGGCGACCGGAGGTGGCGCGGACTACGGCGTCGTGCCCTCGCAGCTCTGCCCGTACTACACGCAGGGCGGGAACGCGCTGGCGTTCGGCATCGGGTACGACCCCGACTTCCCGGACCTGTTCCCCCGGGATGAGGTCTTCCACGACTCCGCGACCGACGCGGGCACCTGGACGCGCACCGGGGCGAACCCGGGCGACCACGACTTCGGGAACGGCTGGGCGTTCGTCGGTGGCGCTCCGGTCGTCGCGCCGTACGAGTACGTCACGGGCGTGACCGGCGGCGGAAAGGTCAACTCCGCGGCGGCGAGCATCGCCCAGTTCTGCGCGGATCAGGGGACGACCGTGCAGGGCAGTCTCACCCGCGCCCAGATCTGCAACACCTGCCTCACGAACAAGGGCTGGTACTACGACGGCGAGGTGCGGTCCGGGACGGTCGACGGCGTCGCGAACGTGCAGTACCCGAGCATCTGGTACACGGGCAACTACCTCAGCTTCTTCCCGCCGAAGTTCGTCGTCGCCCGCAAGGTCGTGAAGGACATCATCGCGAACCAGACCCGCATCCGCATGGCGATCGCGCAGTTCGGGGCGTCCGGCTACGTCCCCGCGGGCAGCGCCGGGAGCTTCAACCCGAGCTGCTCGTCGATCTTCAACAACGGGAACTGGGAGAGCAACCGCTCGACCTACGTCAACGCGGTGAATGCGCTCACCTGGGGCGGCTCGAAGCCGCTCTCGACCGCGCTCTTCGACGTCGGGTTCTACTACCACACGCCTTCGCTGCCCTGGTTCGACTACGACTGGTCGCTCGCAGGATCGCTCAGCGCCGCGAACACGCTCGCCGTCTGCTGGTCGTGCCAGACGAGCAGCGTCATCCTGCTCACGGACGGCCTGCCGGATCCGGGCGAGGGGAACACGCTGCCGCCGGGGACCGCCAGCATCGCGTCCTCGGACTCCGGCAAGTACGCCGGCGACCCGACCACCGGCGTCCTCGGCACCGTCGCGGCGGACTGCCCCCGCTGCGGCGACTTCACCGGGACGGACGGCTACAAGAACAACCTCACGAAGGTCGCGTTCTATCTCCACAACTACGATCTGCGCAGCGAGGGCGCGGGCGCGTGCGGCGGCAGCGGCGGGACGCTCGACGGTCAGGGCATGCCCGGGAAGCAGACCCTCGACGTCTACACCGTCGGCTTCGCGACGGCGAACAACCCGGACGCGTCCCGGATGCTCGCGAACGCGGCGAACGCCGGCGGCGGCCTGTTCGTCAACGCCGACAGCGCGGAGGCGCTCCGCGCCGGCGTGTTCAAGGCGTTCACCGAGATCAACGAGCGCTCGACCTCGTTCAGCGTCGCGACCGTGTCGACGTTGCAGACGACGACCGGGCACTCCGTGATCATCCCGCGCTTCGACCCCGCGCGCGAGCCGCACTGGCCCGGGCACCTCTACCGCTACGAGCTGTACAGCGAGTTCGTGAACCCTTGCACGCCCAACGGCGTGGGAGACCTCGACTGCGACGGAGCCTGCGGGAGCGTGTTCCTGATGGACAAGGACAAGAAGTTCATCGCGGAGGACGGGGACGGCCACTTCGTCCAGACGGGCAGCCTGCCCTCGTGCGAGCAGACGCCCCGGTGCGTCGCGCAGTCGAAGCCCTGTGGCACGCTCTCGAACGTCCCGGCGAACCCGTGGTGGGACGCCTACGAGGCGCTGAAGCAGCAGGCCTGGAGGCAGCGCTCGGTCTGGACGGTGGTCGACGACATCGCACCGTTCGGGACGATCGACGGGTCCGACTCGATGATCCGGCTCGACCCGAACGACACCGCGGTGCAGGCGATCCAGCCGTACCTCGGCCTCGGCACGACGGGCGGGGTGTGCGCGACGATCGCCCGGAAGATCGAGACCGCCGGGGACGCCGTGACCGCCCAGGTCGTCCGGACGAGCAAGCGGGAGTGCGCGAAGACGATCATCCGGTTCGTCCTCGGGGCCGACGTCCTGAACGAGGTCGGGCGCACCGAGGCGGAGGGGTGGCCGCCGCCGCGACCGTTCCCCTCCCTGCCCCCGACCGTCGGCAGCGCCACGGTCGCGGCGAACCTGCCGAACCAGGACCTGCTCCTCGACCGGAAGTTCAAGCTCGGCGACATCTATCACTCCTCGCCGGTGGTCGTGGACGCGCCGCTCCCGGCAGACGGGATCCTCTGCCCGAACGGCCTGCACAATCAGTGCATGGAGTCGCTCTGGCGGACGCCGGTGAAGCCCGTCGTCACCGGCACGAACCAGTACGACCTGTACGCGAAGTCGGCGGCCTACAAGAACCGGCGGAAGATGATCCTCGTCGGCTCGAACGACGGGATGCTCCACGCGTTCAACGGCGGCCAGTGGCACGCGAACCTGAACGACCCCGCCACGGATCTCGACGAGTCGAAGGCGCCGTTCGAAGGCTACTACGACCGCGGCGAATTCGACGCTGACGCTCGCCTGGGCCAGCCCGGGCCGGTGGAGCTCTGGGCCTTCATCCCGCCCGATCTCCTCGGCAAGCTGCCATTCCTCCTCACCGGCGAGCATCAGATCCTCGTGGACGGGACGGCGATGGTGCGAGACGTCTGGGTCGACGGCGTCGGGAACGGTGGCATCACCACGCCGGCGCCGATCGTGGACGACATGAAGGCCGCCTCCGAGTTCCACACCGTCGCGATCGTCGGCGAGCGCCGGGGCGGGACGCACTTCTTCGCGCTCGACGTCAGTGACGCGGCGCAGCTGAGCGGGGGCACCTGGGTGAAGCCGAAGTTCCTCTGGATCTACCCGCAGCCGTCCGAGCCCGAGTCGCTCCGGTTCGGCGAGACCTACACGGAGTTCCTCCCGGTGCCCCCGCCCATCGGCCCGGTCCGAATCAAGGCGGACCCGAACTCCGGGCGCGTCGCCGACGCGAACACGCCCACGATGGCCGTCCCCGGAGTGGCCACTCCCGTCCCGTACCACGAGCGCTGGGTCACGCTCCTGCCGGGCGGCTTCGATCCGCAGCTCCTGCGCGGCCGCGGCGTCCACATGGTGGACGTCTGGACCGGCAAGGAGGTGTTCGACTTCTCGTATCCGACCACCGCCAGCGCGGGCGATCCGCGCCTCGCCCTCACGTTCCCGGTCGCCGCAATGCCCGGGATGGTCGTGTGGGGCACGAGCGAGCGGCGGCCGAGCCTCTCGTGGGAGAACGACGGGTACTTCGACACGGCGACGTTCGGCGACCTGGGCGGACAGCTCTGGGTCCTGCGGTTCAACACGCCCGGCGAGATGGACACCGACAAGCGGGTCCAGAACTGGTTCGGCGCCCGTGTCTTCCAGATGGGCGATCCGTACAACGACGGGAGCCTCTGCAACAAGAGCGGCGGCCAGCCGTTCTTCTACATCACGGCGAACACCGCGCTGCCGGGGGCGCACGTCTTCCGCGTCTATGCGGGTACCGGCGATCGCTTCAACCTGATCGACACGAACGGCGGCATCTGCGGACCGGACAACCTCCGGGCGTGCGCGCAGAAGGGGTGCTCCGTGACGCTCGCGACGGCGTCGAACGGCTACGCGGCGACGGGCCTCGGCATGGACGCGCGCGGCCTCACGCAGGCGGCGTGCAGCAGCACAGCGCAGTCCAACTTCACCGTTTCGACGGACCTCACCGGGGCCGCCCCGACCTGCGGAGTCCACTCCGACGCGTACGTCACGGTCGCGGGCTGCCCGAACGTCGTGAGCGGCAATTCCGGGTTCGTGAAGGACGTGGCGGTCACGTGCGACACGGACGCCGGCGGAGCGTACGGCTGCCGCGCGGGCCGGGCCGCGAACCGGACGACGGGCGTCCCGGATCCAGGATCGGCGCTCGACCTCTCGACGGCGAACTCCACCTGGTCGACCTACCCGATGGCGCGCAACTGGTACTTCTCCCTGAAGGTGTTCGACGACACGGGCAACCGGGCCATCTTCAAGACCGCGGCGCAGGCGGCGCTCTACGACCAGGCGCGGCTCTACGTCTCCGACTCGGTCACCTCCGTCAACCCGCTCACCTCGTCCCGCACCTCCTCGAGCGGCATCTCGCTCATCGACGGGTCGTTGGACAACCCGACGGGCCTCGCCTCCGCGACCTCGCAGGGCTGGGCGATCTACTACAAGCACGGCCCGACGATCACGACGGACGCCCACACCTACAACGTGAACCTGCTCGACGAGCGCACCTCGTCGGTGTCGGGGCTCTACGGGAAGGTGCTCTGGAACACGATCCAGCCCGCGCTCGGGGAAGCGACGGCCGCCACGAACGGGTGCGCGACGTCGAAGTGCACGGCCGCGTTCCGCCGCCTCTCGTACCACTACGCCGCGGACGCGGTCACCGGTGGCTCCGTGTTCCAGGACTCGAACGGGAACCCGCTCCGCTCCATCGTCCAGAACACGCTCGTGCCGGCGCAGGGCGATCAGCCGACCGTCTTCGTGAACCAGAAGGGCCAGATCGCGGTCGGCCTCACCGCCGTCAACCCGGAGAAGGGCGCGTCGAACCTCGGCATGGGCGGCGCCATGGACCCGGTCATGGGCCTCGGGGTCGTGGAGGTGACCCGGGACATGCACGCGTGCCGCCACGCGCCGTCCGGCCCGACCGATGCGCCGCCGCCCGCCAGCGCCTGCAAGTGAGCCGCGCTCCTACCGCTCACCGATCCCGAACTTCGCGAGCCGGTAGCGCAGCGAGCGGAACGTGAGGCTGAGGAGGCGTGCCGCCTCCGTCTTCACCCCGCCCGCGCGCCCGAGCGCCTGCTCGAGGAGCCGACGCTCGATCTCGTCGAGGTGGGCCTGCAGGTCCATGCCCGTATCCGGCAGGTCCGCGGCGGGCGCGGTCGCGGGCGGCGCAGCGCCGGCCGCCACGCGCAGGGCGGGGGGCAGATCCGCGACGTGGATGAGCGGGCCGTCCGCGAGCGTCACCGCGCGCTCGACCACGTTCGCGAGCTCGCGCACGTTACCCGGGTAGTCGTACTCGTGCAGGCGGCGCTCCGCCTCGGGCGAGAGGCGCATGTCGCCGCGCCCCGCCTCGACCGCGAAGCGGACGAGGTAGTGCCCGACGAACAGCGGGATGTCCTCGCGGCGCGCGCGCAGCGGCGGCACCCGGATCTGGATCACGTTGAGCCGATAGAAGAGGTCCTCGCGGAAGCGCCCCGCCGCGACCTCCTCGCCGAGCTCCCGGTTCGTCGCCGCGATGATCCGCGCGGAGAACGCGAGGTCCGCCGCACCGCCGACGCGCCGGACCCGCCGCTCCTGGACGGCGCGGAGGAGCTTGACTTGAAGGGGCAGCGGCAGCTCCGCGACCTCGTCGAGAAAGAGCGTCCCCGACCCCGCCACCTCGAAGAGGCCGGCCTTCGCCTCGACCGCGCCGGTGAAGCTGCCCCTCTCGTGCCCGAACAGCTCGCTCTCGATGAGCCCCTCGGGGATGGCGCCGCAGTTGATGGCGACGAACGGCTGGTCGCGCCGATCGCTCTGGTCGTGGATCGCGCGCGCGACGACCTCCTTGCCGACCCCGCTCTCCCCGGTGACGAGCACGGTCGTGCGCGTGGGCGCCACCTTCTCGACGAGCCCGCGCACCTCCTCCATCACCGCGCTGCGGCCGACGATCTCGGGCGTCGCCAGACGGGGCTTCCCCACCCGGTGGCGCAGCACCCGGTTCTCCTGGACGAGGGCGCGGTGCTCGAGCGCCTTCTCCACGACGAGCCGGAGCTCCTCCACCTTGAACGGCTTCAGCACGTAGTCGTACGCGCCGAGCTTCATCGCCTGGATGGCGTTCTCGGTCGTGGCGAAGGCGGTGACCATCACCACCTCCGTGGCGGGAGAGAGCTCCTTCACGCGCCGGAGCACGTCGATCCCGGACTCGGCGCCGAGGCGCAGATCGGTCACGACGAGGTCGACCCCGCCCTCGCCGACGCGCGCGAGCGCCCCCTTCACGTCGGCGGCGCTCGCGACCCGGTGACCCTGCTTCCCGAGCAGGATCTCCAGGAACTCGCGCATCGACGCCTCGTCGTCGACCACCAGGATCGCGGCCATCTGCTCCTCGTCCCCCGCCCGCGATCCTAGCCCGGAACGGGCGCGCGGTCCGATCGCGGCCCGGGGAGCCGTACCGCGAAGCGCGCCCCCTCCCCGGCCGTCGAGTCCACGGCGACCGAGCCGCCGTGCGCGTCCACGATCCGCTGCACGACCGCGAGGCCGAGGCCGGTCCCGCGCGGCTTCGTCGTGAAGAACGGGGTGAAGATGCGGGCGAGCTCGCCCTTCGGGATGCCCGGGCCGTCGTCCGAGACGGCGAGGAGCGCGCCGCCGTCGGCGTGCGGCTCGCACGAGACGCGGACCCCGCCGCTCCGTCCCGCCTCGCGCACCGCCTGTGACGCGTTCGCGAGCAGGTTCCAGAGCACCTGGCGGAGCTGATCCGGGTCACACTCGACCGGCGCGCGGGTGAGGGACCGCTCGAGCCGCAGCCCTGCCGCCGCCGGGTCTGCGGCGAAGACGTCGAGGGTCTCGCCCGCGAGCAGCGCGAGGTCGGCGGGCACGCGCTGCGGCGGCGCTGGGCGCGTGAACTCGAGGAACCGGGTGAGGAGCTGGTCGAGCCGCCCGGTCTCCCGGAGCACGATCCCCATGATCCGCTGGTCCTCGTCCGAGAGCCCCTGCGCGCCGCGGAGGAGCTCGACACAGCCGGAGATCGACGCGAGCGGGTTCCGCAGCTCATGGGCGAGCCCCGCCGCGACCTGGCCGAGGTCCGCGAGCCGCTTCGAGCGCTGCACCGCCTCCTCCATGGCGCGCAGCTCCGTCAGGTCCTGGAAGATGACCGCGGTGCCGGCGCGCTCGCCGCCCCGGCCGTGGAGGTCGAAGGCGCTGTAGCCGAGGAGCCGGTGCTCGCCGGCGACGTTGACGTACTGCGCCTCCTCGCGCGCCTCGCCGGTGAAGGCGGGGAACCAGCGCGCGCCGGGCTGTCCCGCGACCTGCGCGAGCCCGAGCCCGGTGATCTCCTCTCCGGCGCGGTTCAGGAACGTGATCCGGCCGCGCGGGTCGAGGGTGAGGAGCCCGCTCGTCACCGACTGGACGATCGACTCGTGGAGCGCGGTCACCGCCGCGAGATCGCTCTCGCTCTCCGCGAGCCGCTCGCCGGTGCGGCGGAGCTGCTCGGCGAGGTACCCGGCGAGCGCGCCGGTCGCGATGAAGGCGGCGGCGTGCGCGAACAGCGTCCCGCGCACGAGGGCGGGCGCGGGGTGGAGGGAGTAGACCACGCCGCCATAGCCGGCGAGCGCGAGCGCGAGGGCCCCGACCGCGCCGGCGCGGTGCAGGAGGATCGAGCCGTTCACGATCGCGAGCAGGAACATGAACACGAAGACGGACTCGGAGAGGCCGGTCGTCGCGACGACCGCGACCGCGATCGCCACGTCGAGGGCGATCTGCGCCCCCGCGACGCCGCGCTCGAGCGCGCGGACTCGCAGCATCATCGCGAAGACGAGCGAGGCGCCGTAGGTGGCCGCCACGATGGCGTAGAGCGGCGCGACGACGCCGTTCGCCTGCGCGCCGAACTGGAGGTTCACGACCGCGGTGCCGCCGAGCAGCACCGTGATGGTGGCGATCCGGAAGAGCGTCAGCCAGACGAGCTTCCGGTGGAGCCCGTCGTCCGCGAGGGGCGCGGGCGGCCCGGCCGCGGCCGGCTGCTCGACGAGACTCACGCCGGCGCTGGCCACGAGGCCTTACTTGATGTTGCCGGCGATGCTGAAGATCGGGAGGTACATCGCGACGAGGAAGCCGCCGACGACGCTCCCGAGGAAGACCATCATGATCGGCTCGATCATGCTCGTGAGGGCGGAGACGGCGACGTCCACCTCGTCGTCGTAGAAGTCCGCGATCTTGCCGAGCATCTGATCCATCGCGCCGGTCGCCTCGCCGACGCCGATCATCTGCACCACCATCGCGGGGAAGACCTTCGTCTCCGCGAGCGGCGCGGCCATGTTCTTGCCCTCGGAGATCTTCGCGCGCACGTAGAGGATGCTCCGCTCGATGGTCTTGTTGCCTGCGGACTTCGCGACGATCTGCAGGGCCTCGAGGATCGGCACGCCCGAGGAGAGCATCGTGCCGAGGGTGCGCGTGAAGCGCGCCACCGCGACCTTGCGGACGAGCGAGCCGAAGAGCGGCACCTTGAGCGTGAACGCGTCCCACAGGACGCGCCCCTTAGGGTTCGAGACGAAGAGCCTGAACGCGACGACGAACGCGATCGGGATGCCGACGAAGAGGTACCAGTTCTCCGTGAGCCCGTGCGAAAGGTTGATGAGGAACTGGGTCGGCGCGGGCATCGCGCCGCCGAAGTCCTTGAACATCTTCTCGAACGTCGGCGTCACGAAGGCGAGGAGGACGACGGTCACGCCGACGGCGACCGTGAGCACGATGGACGGGTAGACCATCGCGCCCTTCACCCGCCGCGCGAGCTTCTCGTTCTTCTCGATGTACGCGCCGAGCCGCTGGAGGATCGTGTCGAGGATGCCGCCGATCTCGCCGGCGCGGGTCAGCTGCACGAACAGCTCGTCGAAGACCTTGGGGTGCTCGGCGAGGGCGTCGGCGAAGGTCGAGCCCGACTCGACCCGCGACTTGACCTGGACGAGCACCTTCTTGAACGCGGGGTTGTCGGACTGCGAGCCGAGGATGTCGAGCGCCTGCACGAGGGGGAGGCCCGCGTCGATCATCACCGAGAACTGGCGCGTGAAGACGAGGATATCCTTCGACGTGACGCCGCCCATCCCCGGGATGGAGATGTGGAACTCCTTCGGCTTCTTCCTGACCTTGGTGGGCTCGATGCCCATCTGCCGCAGCCTCGACTGGACCGCGGCGGAGTCCGACGCCTCCATCTCGCCCGAGCGGACGTCGCCCTGCTTCGTCTTGCCCGACCACTTGAAGACCGGCGCCTGCTTCGGCGCGGGCGCCGGCTTCTGCTTGATCGCTGCGGCCTGGGCCATGGTCTGTCGCTCCGTCCCGGGCTGCGATCCTAGCCGAGCGCCGCCCGCGGGTCGAATCCGCCGACTGCTACCTCGGCGGCAACGCGGTGGGCGCGCGCACGCTCCCGCTCGCCAGGATGTTCTTCAGCTCGTCGGGATCCGACGAGCGCGCCATCGCCTCGTCGAGCGTGATGAGCCGCTTCGAGTAGGCGACCCCGAGGCTCTGGTTGAAGGTCTGCATCCCGAACTTCGTCTGGCCGACCTGCATCTGCGAGTAGACCTGGTGGATCTTGTCCTCCCGGATGAGGTTCCGGATCGCCGTGTTCGGCACCATCACCTCGATGATGAGGACGCGCCCCGGGCCACCCGCCTTCGGCAGCAGGTTCTGCGTGAGGACGCCCTCGAGCACGAACGAGAGCTGGGCGCGGACCTGCGGCTGCTGGTACGGCGGGAAGACGTCGAGGATGCGGTTGATCGTCTGGACCGCCGAGTTCGTGTGGAGCGTCGCGAAGGCGAGGTGGCCGGTCTCGGAGATGACGAGCGCGGCCTCGACCGTCTCGAGGTCGCGCATCTCGCCGATGAGCACGACGTCCGGGTCCTGCCGCAGGATGTACTTGAGCGCCTTCTTGAAGGACTGCGTGTCCGCCCCCACCTCGCGCTGGTTCACGAGGCAGTTCTTGTGCGGGTGCAGATACTCGATCGGATCCTCGATCGTGATGATGTGCTCGTGCCGGTCGGTGTTGATCTTGTCGATGATCGACGCGAGCGTCGTGGACTTTCCCGAGCCGGTCGGGCCGGTGACGAGGATGAGGCCACGCGGCTTCTTCGCGAGCTCGGTGACGATGGGCGGGAGCCCCAGGTCCGCGAACGTCAGGATCTTGAACGGGATGGTGCGGAACGCGCCGGCGACCGCGCCGCGCTGCATGAAGATGTTCGCCCGGAACCGCGAGAGCCCCTTCACGCCGAAGGAGAGGTCGAGCTCGGAGTCCTCCTCGAACTTGTGCTTCTGCGCGTCGGTGAGGATCGAGTAGGAGAGCTGCTTCGTGTCCACCGGCGAGAGCGGCGGCGTCTTGAGCGGGACGAGCTTGCCGTCGATGCGGAGCTGCGGGGGCGAGCCGGTCGTGACGTGGAGGTCGGAGGCCCCCTTCTCGACCATCGCCTTGAGGAGCTGATGCAGGTTCGCCACGCGTCCGCCTTCGATCTTTGGGAGGAGAGGCCTAGAACTTGTCCGGCGCGGTGTTGCCGATCGCCTCGGCGAGGCTCGTCATTCCCGCCTTCACCTTCGCGAGGGCGCACATGCGGAGCGACCGGAAGCCGAGGCGGATCGCCTCCTGCTTCAGCTCCGCGGCCGAGCAGCCCTGGATGACGAGCTCCTTCAGGCCGTCCCAGAGCGGCATGACCTCGTACACCGCGATGCGTCCCTTGTACCCGCGGTCGTTGCAGGCCTTGCAGCCGCCCGGGCCGAACGCCTGGAACGTGCCGATCTCCTCGGCGGCGAAGCCGGCGTCGAGGAGCGCCTGGTCCTCGACCTCCGCCGGCTTCTTGCACTCCTGGCAGAGCTTGCGACAGAGCCGCTGCGCGACGATGGCGTTCAGCGACGCGGTGACGAGGAACGGCTCGATGCCCATGTTGAGGAGGCGGGAGACCGTGCCGGGGGCGTCGTTCGTGTGGAGCGTCGAGAGCACGAGGTGGCCGGTGAGCGCGGCCTTGACGCCGATCTCGGCGGTCTCGAAGTCGCGGATCTCGCCGACCATGATGATGTCGGGGTCCTGCCGCAGGAAGCTGCGGAGGGCGGCCGCGAAGTTGAGGCCGATGTCCTCGTGCATCTGGACCTGGTTGATCCCGAAGAAGTTGAACTCGACCGGGTCCTCGGCCGTCGAGATGTTCCAGGCGACCTCGTTGAGCTTCGAGAGCGCGGAGTAGAGGGTCGTGGTCTTGCCGGAGCCGGTCGGGCCGGTGACGAGCACCATGCCGTACGGCCGGTCGATCGCGTCCAGGAACTCCTTCAGCTGGCCCTCCTCGAAGCCCAGCTTCGTCATGTCGAGCTGGAGGTTCGACTTGTCGAGGAGCCGCATCACGACCTTCTCGCCGAACAGCGTCGGGCAGATGGAGACGCGGAAGTCCATCTCCTTGCCCTTGCCGAGCTTCAGCTTGATGCGGCCGTCCTGCGGAAGCCGGCGCTCGCTGATGTCGAGCTCCGACATGATCTTGAGGCGCGAGATCATGGCGTTCCGCAGCTTCATCGGCGGCTTCATGACCTCGTACAGGACGCCGTCGATGCGGAAGCGGACGCGGAAGTCCTTCTCGTAGGGCTCGACGTGGATGTCCGAGGCGCCCTTCTTGATCGCGTCGAGGAGGATGAGGTTCACGAGCTTGACGACGGGCGCCTCCTCCGCGCTCTTCTCGAGGTCGCCGGTGTTCATGTCGTCGGCGTCGGCCTCGATGACCGCCACCTCGGAGTCGTCGAAGCCCTGCATCACCTCGTCGAGGTCGGGACCCTTCTCCGAGTAGTACTTCTCGATCGCCTCCTTGATGGCCTGCTCGGAGGCGACGACGACCTCGACGTTGTAGCCGGTGAGGAACTTGATGTCGTCGACGGCGAAGATGTTCGAGGGATCGCTCATCGCGACGATGAGCGAGGAGCCGGCGCGGTTCACCGGGACGACCTGGTGCTTCTCCGCGGTCCCCTTCGGGATGAGCTTCAGGACCTCGTCGTCGATGTCGAAGTCCTTGAGCGAGATCGCCGGGACCCCGTACTGCTTCGAGAGGAAGCTCGTGAGGTCGTGCTCGGCAATGGCGCCGTGCCTCACGAGGAGCGAGCCGAGGCGCCCGCCGGTCTTGCGCTGCTCGTCCTGGGCCTTCTGCAGCTGCTGCAGCGAGATGAGGTTCTCCCGCACCAGGAGTTCGCCGAGACGTCCTGACATGTCCGATTTTCCTCTCGAGCGGGGGCGAGACAGCGCCGGAAGGCGGTGCTCGAAGTTAGCAGGCGGCTCGCGAGAGGGTCAAGGAAGCCGGACGCCGGAAGTGCGCGTTTCGCCTCCGAAAAACAGGCGCCGCGACGCCTACACCGGCGCCCCGGCGAGCACGTCCCGCGCGCGCCCGACATCGACCGCGATCTGCGCGCGCAGCGCATCCACCGACGGGAAGCGGCGCTCGTCGCGGAGGCGGGCGAGGAACGCGAGGCGGATGCGCTCGCCGTAGAGATCCCGCCCGTCGAAGTCGAAGAGGTGCGCCTCCGCGACGATCGCGGCGCCCGCCTCGACCGTCGGCTTCACGCCGACGTTGCAGACGCCTCCGTGGACCGCGCCGCCCTCCGGGCCGCGCGGTCCCGGGCGGCCGCCGACGACCGCGCGCACGACGTAGACCCCATTCGCCGGGAGGAGCGCCGTCGTCGCGACGTTCGCGGTCGCGAAGCCGAACCCGCGGCCGCGCCCCGCGCCGTGCGCCACCGCGCCGTCGAGATCGTAGGGCCGGGTGAGGAGGAGCCCGGCCGCCTCGACGTTCCCCTCGAGGAGGAACTCCCGGACCTTCGTCGTCGAGACGACGAGCCCGTCCGCCGTGACGGGCTCGACCACGTGGAGCAGGACGCCGGCGCGCGCGAGGAGCGGGCGGAGCGTGTCGACCCGGGCGCGCTCGTGCCCCGCCGTGAAGTCGTACCCGACGACGACGTCGGCGCAGCCGAGCGCCCCGACGAGATCGCGCGAGACGAAGTCGACCGCCGGCGTCTGCGCGTAGGCGAGGTCGAACGGCTGCACGACCGTCGCGTCCAGCCCCTGCTCCGCGAGCAGCTCGAGCTTGCGCGTGAGCGACGTGACGAGCGGCGGCGCGAGCGCGGGGCGCAGCACGCGGACCGGGTGCGGGTCGAAGGTGAGGACGGCGGACGGCGCACGGCGGGCCGCGGCCCGCTCCCGCGCGAGCGAGAGCAGCCGCTGGTGCCCGAGGTGGACCCCGTCGAAGTTGCCGATCGCGACGGCGCAGCCTCGCAGCGTCCCGCGCGCCTTCGCCTCGTCGAGCGAGCGGAAGACCTCCATCCCGCCGCCGTTCATAGGACCGGGGGCGGCGCGAGTCAAACCCTCACGCCTCACCCCGCCTGGAGATAGCGCGCGATGGCGAGCTCCGCGTCGAGCGGGATGTCGACGAACTTCACGTGCGCGCCGAAGCGGGCGCCCTCGCGCGACACGCGGAGCACCTCGCCTTGGGCGCGGATCTCGTTGCGCGCGCCGGGTACGAGGAAGCGGACCTCGACCCGGCTGCCGACGGGCGGATGGAACGACTCGAACCAGACGCCGCCGAGCGCGAGGTTCCCGTCGTACGGCTCGAACGAGCCGCCGACTGCGGAGTCGCGGACGAGCAGCTGGATCCGCACGCGCTCGCTGTCGCGCCGGTCGTCGTCGCCCGCCTGCGCATCCTTCGTCTCGTCCACCATCGCTGCCTCCGTCGGCGCGGGCCGCTCGCTCGCGACCGCTTCGCGAGGTCGCGCCGCATCGCGGAGGCTACTGCGGCCGGCGGCGCCGTTCAACGCGCCGCGCGGCCGAGGAACCCGGTCACGAGGGCCGTGAGCCGTTCTTCGACCCGCTGGGCCGTCTCGGCGACCTCCTCGTGCGAGAGCGCCTTGCGGGAGAGGCCGGCCGCGAGGTTCGTGACGACCGAGATCCCGGCGACCCGGACGCTCATGTGGCGCGCGGCGATGACCTCCGGGACGGTGGACATGCCGACGAGGTCCGCGCCGAGCGCGCGGAGCATGCGGATCTCCGCGGGCGTCTCGTACGACGGGCCGAGCAGGCACGCGTAGACGCCGGAGCGGAGCGCGACGCCGCACTCGGCCGCCGCCTCGTCGAGGAGCGCCCCGAGGCGCGGATCGTAGGCGTCGCTCAGGTCCGGGAAGCGCGGGCCGATCCGATCGTCGTTCTCGCCGACGAGCGGGTTCAGGCCGGAGAGGTTCACGTGGTCGGTGATCCGGACGAGGTCCCCGGGGGCGAACGACGGGTTCACGCCTCCCGCCGCGTTGGTGACGAGGAGGAGCTTCACGCCCAGGCCGCAGAGGACCCGCGCGCCGAAGGCGACGTCGTCGGCGCTCCAGCCCTCGTAGCCGTGCGCCCGGCCCTGCATCGCCGCGACCGCGACCGCGCCCCCCTCGACCGGCAGCTCGCCGACGACGAGCCTCGCCCGGTGGCCGGGCACCTTCGAGATCGGGAACCCCGGGATCTCCTCGTACGGGATCACCGTGGCGCGCTCGAGGCGGTCGGCGAGGCCGGCGAGGCCGGAGCCGAGCACGATGCCCGCGGCGGGCGCCACGTCGGTCCGGCCGCGCACCCACGCGAGCGCGTAGGAGAGCCGGGTGGAGAGATCGGCGCGCTTCGTCATCGGTCACCTCTCTCGATCGAGCCGCTCGACGACGAGCTGCGGTGGAGCGACCCCCGCTGCCCCGATCCGGAACGCCGCCTCGACCCGGGCGGCGACGCGGGCGCGCGGCTCGCTGCGGTCGCCCTCGTGCACCGTGCACAGGGGCTCGCCCCTCCCCACCGGGTCGCCGAGGCGCTTGTGAACCACGAGTCCGACCGCCGAATCGACGCGGTCCTCCACGCGCGCGCGGCCCGCCCCGAGCGCGACGGCCGCGAGGCCGAGCGCCTCCGCGTCGATCTCCCGCACGAACCCGCCCGCGGCGGCGCCGACGTCGTAGGTGCGCGGCGCGCGCGGGAGCCGGTCGGGATCCTGGAGCGCGCGCGGGTCGCCGCCTTGGGCGCGGACGATCTCCTCGAGCTTCGCGAGGCCGCGGCCGTCCGCGATCGCCGCGAGGACCGCCGTCCGGGCGGCCGCGCCGTCCGGCGCCGCGCCGCCGAGCACGAGCATCTCGGCGGTGAGCTCGACCGTGACGTCGCGCAGGTCCGGGGGGCCGCCGCCGCGCAGGAGCTCGACCGTCTCGACCACCTCGAGCGCGTTCCCGACCGCGCGCCCGAGCGGCTGCGACATGTCTGTGAGGAGCGCGCTCACCCTCTTCCCCATCCCGCGGCCGATCGCGACGAGCGTCCGCGCGAGCGCGCGGGCGTCCGCGGGCGTCTTCATGAACGCGCCCGAGCCGACCTTCACGTCGAGGACGAGCGCGTCGATCCCCTCCGCCAGCTTCTTCGACATGATGGACGCGGCGATGAGCGGGATCGACTCCACCGTCGCGGTCACGTCACGCAGCGCGTACAGTCGCCGGTCGGCGGGCGCGAGCCGCTCCGTCTGCCCGACGAGGCAGGCGCCGACCTCGCGGACGAGCGCCCGGAAGCGATCGACTGTGAGATCGGTGCGGAAGCCGGGGATCGCCTCGAGCTTGTCGAGCGTGCCGCCGGTGTGCCCGAGCCCGCGCCCGGAGATCATGGGCACCTTCACCCCGCACGCGGCGGCGAGCGGGGCGAGCGCGAGGGATACCTTGTCACCGACGCCGCCGGTCGAGTGCTTGTCCACCTTCGCGCCGGGCACGTCGGAGAGATCGAGCACGTCGCCCGAGCGGAGCATCGCGTCCGTGAGCGCGCCGACCTCGGCGTCGTCCATCCCGCGGAAGAACACCGCCATGCAGAAGGCGGCCATCTGGTAGTCCGGGACGTCGCCGCGCGTGAACCCGTCGACGAGGGCGCGCAGGTCGGGGGCGGCGATCGCCCGCCCGTCCCGCTTCGCGTGGATGATCTCGTATGGGCGCAAGCGAAGACGTCCCCGTGACGAGCGTAGCACCCCGAGGCGGCCGTCGCCCGGATTGCCGCTTCCCCGCCCCTACCAGAGGATCGAGTCGACCATCTCGTCGACCATGTCCCCGAGCTTGTCGATGCCGTGCGACTTCGAGAGAAACCCGTCGGCGCCGGCCTGCTCGGAGATCTCCTGCAGCTCGTCGTCGGCCTTCGAGCTGAACAGAATGATCGGGATCTTCTCCGTGTGGAAGTCCTGCTTCAGCACGCGGACGATGTCCTTGCCCGAGATGTCCGGCATCATGAGATCGGTGAGGATGATCTCGGGCTGGAACTGGTCGAGCTGCGACTGGAACTCGAGCAGGTTCGACGCGATCGCGACCTTGTAGCCGCGGTCCTCGAGAACGGCCTTCTCCATCTCGAGCGTGATCGTCGAGTCGTCGAGCAGGAGGATCCTCTTCTTCTCGGCCATCGTCTCACCAGCGGCGCCGCAGCCTAGAGGGCGGCGAGCGCGTACTCGGCGGCCCGGGCGAAGGCGGCCCCGTCCTCGGGGATGTCGGGATAGTAACCCAGGAACGCCTGGCGCTTGCCGGCGGGACGTCGCTTGTACGCCTCGAGCACGTTGCGGTAGGCGAGCCGCGCGCGGGTGACGTCCTTCTGCGCCTCGCGGCAGCGCCCGAGATAGTAGTGCGCGAGCGTGAGGTCGGGGTCGAGGAAGAGCGCGCGCGAGAGCTCGAGCGCCGCCGCGTCGGCCTCGCCCCCCGCGAGCAGGTGGATCCCGTAGAACAGGTGGGCCTCCGCGCTGAGCGGCTCGATCTGGAGCGCCGCGGCGTAGCAGGCGCGCGCGCGATCGGGCTGGCGCAGGATGCCGTAGAGGTTCGCGAGCGTGAGCCGCACTGCGAGGTCCTCGCCGGCCCGCTCGAGGAGGCGCTCGAGCAGCTCGCGCGCGGCGCCGAACCGGCCTTCGGCGAACAGCGCGACCGCCCCGTCGAGGAACTCCTGCGGCGCGAGCGGCGGAGAGCCGGGGCCGTGGTCGGGCGAACGGCGTGCCTCGTCCGGCCCGCCGGACGTCGGGACGGCGTGGCGCGGGCGATCCGGCGCGCTCGAGAGCGGGCGCCGCACGTCGACGTGGGTGACGGGTGGCGGCGAGAGCGGGACCGCGCGCGCCCGCTGCGGCGCGGGCACGGGCCGGATCGCGGTCTCCGGGCGCCGGTAGAGGAACGCGCCCGCGACCTCGGTCAGCTCGAAGCCCTCGAAGAGCCGGAACAGCGACTCCGAGTAGCCGAGGAACAGGTAGCCCGCGGGGGCGAGCGCGTTGTGGAACTGCGTGAGCACCTGCTGTGTCGTCGGCGTGTCGAAGTAGATGATGACGTTCCGGCAGAAGATGATGTCCCAGCCGCCGTCCGCCGGTCGCGGAAACACCGAGGAGACGAGGTTGTGGGGCCGGATCGCGGTGATGTAGCGGCGGAGCGAGGCGCGCACGACGTAGCGGTCGCCGTCGCGGTCGAAGTGGCGCTCGAGCAGCGGCGCCGGGATCTCGCGCACCCGACGAACGTCGTAGCTGGCGTGGGCGGCGAACGCGACCGCCTCGGGGTTCACGTCGGTCGCGAGGAGCTCGACCTGCTCCGCGTCGGCGCCCGCCTCGGCGAGGGACATCGCGATCGAGTACGGCTCCTCGCCGGTGGCGCACCCAGCGGACCAGACCGAGATCTTCTTGCGCCCCCCGGACCGGACCCGCGCGAGGAGGCCGGGGAGGAGGGCGTCGAGCGCCCGGAACTGCCGCTCGTCGCGGAAGAAGCTCGTCTTGCCGACCGTGACGAGCGGGAGCAGCCGCCGCAGCTCCTCGTCGCCCTGCTCCGAGCGGAGCAGGCGGAGGTAGCCGCCCGCGTCGCCGACCTTCCCCGCGAGCTCCTCGAGCCGTGCGGCGAGCGCGATCTTGAGCGCCGAGTAGCTGTCCTGGCGGATGTGCAGCCCGACCCGCTCCTTGAGGAGCGCCGCGAGCTCGACGAGCAGCTCGGTGGGAACCGGCATCATCGCGTCAGCTCCGCGAGCGCGCGGGGGATCTCGTCGAGCGGCAGCACGCGGTCGACCGCGCCGAGCTCGATCGCCGCGCGCGGCATGCCGAACACGGCGCTCGTCGCCTCGTCCTGGGCGAGCGTCGGCCCGCCCGCCTCCTTGATCGCCCTCAGGCCCTCGGCGCCGTCGCGCCCCATGCCCGTGAGGATGACGCCGCAGACGCGGGCGCCGTACGCGCGCGCCGCGGAGAGGAACAGCGGCGTCACGGACGGCTTGAACGTGTCCACCGAAGGGGCGTCGGAGAGGCGCACGAAGCCCTCCCCCACGACGAGGTGGCACCCGGTGGGCGCGAGCACGACGCGCCCGGGGACGAGCGCCTCGCCGTCGCGCGCCTCGTGGACGTCGAGGCGCGCCTCCGTCGCGAGCCAGCTCGCGAGCCCCTCGGTGAAGCCGTCCGCGATGTGCTGGACGATCGCGACCGGGGCCGGGAACGCCGGCGTCAGACGGCGGAGCAGGGACGCGAGCGCGCGCGGGCCGCCGAGCGACGCGCCGATCACGACGAGGTCGGCGCGGCCGGCGGAGCGCGGGGCGACGGTCGCGCGCTCGCGCAGGCCGCGCATGTGCCGGATCACCTTCACGCCCGCGAGCAGACGCAGCCGCGAGCGGAGCAGGCGCCCGTAGTCCTCGAGGTCCGTCGTCGCCTGCGGCTTCTCGAGGATGTCGAGCGCGCCGAGCGAGAGGGCGCGGAACCCGACCGCCTCCTCGCGGTTCGCGGTGAGCACGAGGATGGGCGTGGGCGTCTCCGCCATGATCCGCGCGATGCCCGAGAAGCCGTCCGCGTCGGGCATGTTGAGGTCCATCGTGATGACGTCCGGCTTCAGCGTCCGCGCGAGGGCGGTGGCGGCGTTCCCGTCCGCCGCGACCGCGACGACGTCGAAGCCCGGCTCCGCCGCGACCACCCGCGCGAGCAGGTCGCGGAACAGCTCGGAGTCGTCCGCGACGAGCACCCGGATCGGGCGGTCGAGCCCGAGCGTCACGCGCCCACCCCGGTGAGGCGCTCGAGCGTGGCGGCGAAGCTATCGGCCTCGAGCTCGCCCTTCACGAGGTAGGCGTCGGCGCCGGCGTCGACGCCGCGGCGCCGCTCCTCCGGGGCCGAGAGGGACGACAGGATCACGATGGGGAGCTTCACGAAGCGCGGGGTCGCCTTCACGCGGCGGGTGAGGTCGATACCGTCGAGCACCGGCATCTGCACGTCGGTCACGAGCAGGGTGTAGGCGCCGGACTGCAGCTTCTGCCACCCATCCTCACCGTCGACCGCCTCGTCCACCTCGTGCCCGAGCGAGCGGAGCAGCGCGGCCTCCGCCTCGCGCGCGATCGCGCTGTCGTCGACGAGCAGGATCCGCAGGCGCTTGCGCTCGCGGCCGCGGCTCATCGCGGGCGCGGCGAGCCGGCGCGCGGCGAGCACGATGTCGGAGGTCGAGAGGAGGAGTGCGACCCGCCCGTCCTCGAGCGCGGCGGCGCCGGTCACGAACCGCATGCCCTTCAGGAACGCGCCGGGCGCCTTCACCGCCACCTCGCGCTCGCCGAAGAGCCCGTCCACGACGACCGCCGCCCCCTCCGAGCCATGGACGACGTGCGCCACGAGCGGCCGCTTCGTGCGCGGCCCGCCGTTGAGCGAGAGGAGCGGCCCGAGCGCCACGACCGGCATGAGCCGCCCGCGGTAGCGGACCGCGCGGATGCCCGCGACCTCGGTGATGTCCTTCGAGTCGAGCCGGCCGACGCTGTCCACGTCCACGGCCGGCAGACCGTACACGTCGTCGTCGATCCGGACGAGCAGCACCTTCATGAGAGAGAGCGACTGCGGCATGCGCAGCGTGAACTTCGCGCCCTTCCCCGGCTCCGACTCGACCGCGACCGAGCCGCCGAGGCCGGCCACGCGCTTGCGCACGACGTCGAGCCCGACGCCGCGCCCGCTCGTCTCGCCCGCCTGGTCGCGCGTCGAGAACCCGGGCGTGAAGATGAGGTCGAGCGCGGCGCGCGCCGAGAGGCTCGCCGCCTGCTGCTCGCCGATGATCCCCTTCTTGAGCGCGGCGGCGCGGACCTTCTGCGGGCTGATGCCGCCGCCATCGTCCTCGACGGTGATCGCGAGCAGGTCGCCGTCGGTGCGCGCGGAGAGCACGATCTTCCCGATGCGCGGCTTGCCCGCCGCGGCGCGCTCCTCGGGCTCCTCGATCCCGTGGTCGACGGAGTTGCGGACGAGGTGGACGAGGGGATCGTTGAGGGAGAGCAGGATCGCCTTGTCGACACCGGTCTCGGCGCCGCGGACGATGCACTCGACCTCCTTGCCCTGCTCGCGCGCCATGTCGCGCGCGGCGCGCGGGAAGCCGCCGAGCACGCCGGAGAGCGGGATGAGGCGTGCGTTGCCGATCCGCTCGGCGAGCAGCCCGTACTGCGCCTGCGCCGAGGACGCGGCCTCCGTCTGCGCGCGCGCGAACCGGAACGTGTCGGAGCGGAGGAGGTGGACGTCGCCCTCGACCTGCTCGAGGAGCTTCGTCGCCCGCAGGTCGCGCAGCCGCTCGGCGAGCGCGATGACCCGGTCGGAGAGCCGCGCCCAGCGACCGAACAGCGCGTTCAGATCGCGCGAGCGGCGCATCGAGCGGGCGCCCTCGACGAGCACGTCGCCGGCGAGGGTCGCGATCTCGTCGAGCCGGTCCACGTCCACCCGGATCGACGACGCCGGCTTCGCGCCGAGCTCCGCCTTCGCGGGCTCGGCCCGGACGACCTCGTGCTCCGCCGTGACGCTCCCCTTCTCCGCGCCGGGCGCGGGCGGGGCCCGGACGTTCGGCGGCGCGGCCGGCGCTGCGGCGGGGGGCGGCGCGCCCGCGATGAGCTCGCGCAGCGCCGCGGAGAGCTTCGCCGCCGCGCCGCCGCCGTCCGCCGGCGAATCGAGCATCGGGAGGATCGCGTCGCACGCCTTGAGCAGCGCGTCGAGGCGCTCGCCGCCCTGCTCCGCGGGGAGCGCCTTCAGGAGGTCCTCGGCCGCGTGGACGACCGATGAGATCCCGACGAAGCCCATCATCCGGGCCTCGCCCTTCAAGGTGTGCAGCTCGCGGGCGAGCTCCTCCGACACCTCCGGCGTCGCCCCGCCGCGCTCGAGCTCGAGCAGCGCGTTGGAGATCTTCTCCACCCGGTCCGCGGTCGTCTCGCGGAAGCGGGGGAGGAGCTTCTGGCGGATCTCTTCGGAGACTCCCATGGAAAGGTCGGTGCCCGCCCTCGCAGCCGCGTCAGTCGACCTTGAAGCGCTTCACGAGCTCCGCGAGCCGCTCGGCGAGCTTCGTCAGCTCGGCCGCGGCGCCGGTCGCCTGCTTCGAACCGGCCTGCGCCTGGCGGGTGACCTCCTCGATCTCCGACATGGACTGCACGACCTGCTCGGTCGCGGTCCGCTGCTGCTGGGTCGCGAGGTGGATGACCCGCGCCGCGTCGCTCGTCTCCTGGATGCCGGAGAGGATCCCGGTCACGTTCTGCATCGCGTTCGACCCGAGCTTCTCGCCCTCGGAGGCCTCGCGCTTGTTGCCGTCCGACGCCTCCTTCGCGGCGTGCGTCGCCTCGCGGATCTCGGTGATGAGGTTCTTGATCTCCTTCGTCGACTCCATGACGTTCTCGGCGAGCCGCCGCATCTCGGCGGCGACGATCGAGAACCCGCGTCCCGCCTCGCCCGCCTTCGCCCCCTCGAGGGCGGCGTTCAGTGCGAGGAGGTCGGAGCGGTCGGCGATCTCGTCGATGACCTCGACGACCGTGCCGATCCGCTCGACGCGCTTCGAGAGCTTCGCGATCGCGTCGTCCACCTCGACGGCGTTGTGGCGCACCTTCTCCATCGAGAGCATGAACGCCTTGATCGCCCCCTCCCCCTGCCGGCCGCCGGAGAGGGTCTGCTCGGCGATCGCCGCCACCATCTGGGCGTTCTCGGCGATCTGGTGGGATGCGCCCTTCAGCTCCTCCATCGTGGCGGTCGTCTCGTGGATCGCCGACGCCTGCGCGCTCGTGGACGACTCGTTCTGCGTCGCCGCCGCGAGCACCTCGGCCGAGCTCGTCGAGAGCTGGAGGGCCGCCTCGCGGATCTCCGTGACGAACTTCTTCAGCGTCTCCATCACCTGCCCGACGCCGGCGATGAGCGGCGTCAGGGCGGAGTCGGCCACGCCGAGCCGCAGCGAGCCCGAGAGGTCCCCCTGGATGACGAGCCGGACCATCGCCTCGATCGCCTCGTCCACCCCGGCGGAGACGACCTCGATGCGCTGGCGCGCCTCGCGGATCTCGGCCTCCACGTGGTCCGCGGTGGCGTTCACCGCCTTCGCGACGTCCTGGAGCGCGCTCCCCTCGAATGCCGCGGCGTCGAGCCGTCCGCCGTACTGGCCGACCGAGAACGCACGCAGCACCGCCACGATCTCGTCGGTGCCGAGCGCGCCGTTCTTCTTCTTCGCCGCGGTCTTCCGCGGCGCCTTCTTGGCAGCCATTCCGGTGTCGCGCATCTTCAGGGCCTCTCGGGGGTCGTCTCGCGCGTTTCGGCGCCGGAGCGCTCGCGCACGAGGGTGGGCAGGTCGACGAGGAGCATCGGCGCCTCGTCCACGATGACGAAGCCGGTCACCGCACCGGACGTCAGGCAGGCGGCGGCGAAGGCAGGGAGCGGGTGCACGTCGTCTTCGGCGATGGAGCGGATCCCGATCACCTGGTCGACGACGAGGGTCCGCTCGTTCCCGGGATCCGCGCTCGCGACGACGATCCCGCGCTCGCGGGCGAACGGCAGGCCGAGCGCGCTGTCCACGACGAGCTCGCCGGCGGGGACCTCGCGGACGTTCCCGATCCGGACGGCGTCGTGCACGACGGCCGCGAACACGCGCGGGCCGACCTGGAACATCAGGATCTCGCTCGTCGCCTCGATCACGCGTGACCGCCCCCCGCGGGGACCGCCCGCGCGCGCGCGGTCTCGACGAGGCGGGGGAGATCGAGGATGGCGACGGCGCCGTGGGCGTCGCGCCCGACGGCCGACAGGAACTCCGCGACGCCGGAGGACTCCGACGGCGGGGGCTCCAGGTTCTTGCGCGGGATCGCGACGAGCCCCTCGACCGACTCGGCGACGACCGCGACCTTCCACGGACCGCAGTGGACGATCGCCGCGCGGGTGCTCGGGCGGATCGGTACCGCGGACTGTCCGACGAGCTGGCCGACGTCGAGGACCGGCAGGACCTCTCCACGGTGCGTGAACACTCCCGGGAGGAACGACGGCGCGGCGGGCAGGCGCGTGAGGGGCCCGAGCCTCACCACCTCGGTGACGAGCGGCGCCTCGAACGCGTACCGGCCGCCGATGAGGCGAAGGCAGAAGAACCAGGCGTCCGGCGCGCTCGCGCGCGACGCGCCGTCCGTGCGCGACTCTGCCCTCGGATCCGTCATCTCGCGGGATTATCCGCGAGCCTCCTACGGGCGGGCAAGCGGTGCTATGTTTCGACGCGCGAACCCCCGCCAGAAGCGGATGCTCCCGGAACCCACATTCGCGGCGGGGGACGAGGGACGGTGACTTGAAGGTCCTCATCTGCTGCGACAGCGAGATCGTCCTCCAGCTGACTGGGATGGCGCTCGAGGCCGCGGGCCACCAGGTCGTCCTGGATCGCGAGCCCGCGAAGCTCGTGGCCGAGACCGGCGGCGCCGCCGTGCTGCTCGTCGACACGGCGCGCGCGAAGCAGGCCCCCGCCCTCCTCCGCGACCGCGGGTTCGCGGGAAAGGCGCTCCTCGCGGCGGACGGTCCGCTCGAGGAGCTCGTCCGCCAGGCGCACGAGCTTCAGCTCGACGGCGCGCTCGTGCTCTCGCCGCCCGAGGACATCGGCAAGCGTCTCACCGCGGCGCTCGGGGCGCGGCGGCGCGTGCTCATCGTGGACGACTCGGAGATCGTCGCCCGGCTGCTCCGGGCTGAGCTCGAGGCGAAGGGGTTCGAGATCCAGTACGCGCCCGACGCCGAGAAGGCCACGTCGATCATCCTGAAGCGCCAGACCCGCCCCGATCTCATCCTGCTCGACATCAACATGCCGAAGGTGGACGGCGGCCAGTTCTGCCGGTTCGTGAAGAAGAACGACATGTTCAAGTCGATCAAGGTCATCTTCTGCTCGAGCGAGGACAAGGAGCGGATGAAGAAGCTCGTCACCGAGACCGGGGCCGACGGGTTCATCTCGAAGGACGAGTTCCTCGGGAAGTGGATCGTCGACCACGGGTGAGGCGGACGTCCCCGCCGCGATCGCCCTAAAACGTGGACGTCCACGTCTCACAGCATCCCCGGACTCCCCTCCGTGCACACCAGGTTCCCCGGCTCGTCCGCCCCCGCGGGATCGCGCTTCTCGAGGGCGGCCGCGCACGTCGGCGCGCCGCTCGCGCCGATCGTCGCGATCACCGTCCCCGCGGGATCGGCGAGCAGGATCGCGGGCGCGCGGTCGTTCGCGATGCCGCCGAGGAGGGCGGTCGCGCCGCAGGCGAGCACCGGTACCCCGGCCGGGAGCGGATAGCGCCCGTCGTAGGCGCCGCCTGCGACGAGGGCGACGCCGCCCGGGGGGACCACGCCTCCCCCGGGAGGCGCGACGACGAGGCACGACGAGAGCGTCCCGGTCGCGGTCCGCTTCGAGAGCCGGTGGCCGGCGAGGTCGAGCGGGCCGGCGCCGAGGTTCCCCACCTCCACGTATTCGCCGCCCGCCTCCGGGGTCTCCGCGTCGATGCGGACCTCGGTGAGGGCCGGCGCGGGCGGCGGTCCCTCCAGGGCGCCCGTCTCGAACGGAGCAACGAAGGTCCGCCGGCGGCCGTCGGGATCGAGCATGGGGCGGCCGTCCGCGGCACGCGATCGCGACGAGAGGACGAGGGCGTAGCCGCTGTGCGCGCGCAGCGGCGCGTCGGGCCGGAGCACGACCCGCAGCCCGCCGTCCGCGAGCACGGCCTGCGCGGGCACGCCGAGGTCCGCCGCGCCCGCCTCCGAGTCGACCGCCGCCACCGCGTCCCGGAGCGCGGCCGCCTCGGCGAGCACGAGGCGGCGTCCATCGAGGAGCCCCTCCGGATCGACGGGCGCGCTGAACCGGACCTCGGCGGCGGTCGAGACCGGGACGGCGGTGCCCTGCGGCGCCGCGCCGACGACGCGCGGGAGCGGCGCGGGATCCGGGAGCCCGCACGCGCCGCCGACCGCCGCGAGGAGCGCGAGCGCCGCGCCCGGGGCGCGGCGGCTCACCGCTGCCTCCCGGTGAGGAGCCCACCCGTGAGGGCGTCGAGCTCCGCGCCCAGGCGATCCACCTCGAGCTCCTCCTCCGCGCGCGCGAGTGGCGCGTCGGGGGGCGCGAGCAGGAGCCCGAGCCGGACGCGGCGCCGCTCGTAGAACAGCGCGGCCGCGCGCTTCATCGCCTCGGCGCGGCGGCGCGCCCGCTCCGCGTCCGCGCTCGACGCGGCGAGCTCGCCGCGCGCCGCCACGAGCTCGCCGAGGTCCCACGTCGCGCGGAAGACGACGGCCGAGCCCGGCGCGAGACGCCGGTAGTCCACCTCGCCGGACCCCTGCAAGCCGACCACGCGGTAGCTCCTCTCCTCCTGGCGGTACTCCGCGGTGAACCTCGGCAGGAGCGCGGCGAGGCGGGCGCGGCGGGCGAACCCGTCGGCGGCGACGACGGAGCGCTCCGCGACGCGCGCGGCGGCGTCCTGCACCTCCACGATCCCCGGCTCGCCGGCGGCGACCGCCGCGAGAGCGCGGAGCGCGTCGCGTTCGGCCGCGCGGAGGGCATCGGCCGCTGCGTCGGATCGCGGCGGGGCGGCGGCGGTGGGCGGTGAGGCGGCGAGCGCGGCGGCGAAGAGGAGGGCGATCATCATCGCGCGCGCTGAGCACGGCGCACGCCGTGCCTCGCTCCTGCGCTTCCGCGGCCTTGCGAAGGGGCGCCCGTCCGGGCCGCGCCCGGCGGTCCGCCGTCCGCCTCCCGGCTCGACGCGTCATCACGCGATATCGCCTCGCCCCACGTCCAGCGGGTCTCGGGAGACCGGTGCCGCATAAGGTCGGACCCTGGGTTCGTGGTGACCCTGTGGCGTGCTGCTCCCATGCCCTTCCCGACGTGACTTTTTCGGCCGGCTGGGTGGCTAACGCCTTGCACCGGTCGCGTGGACGGCGGAGGCCCCATGGACGACCGGAAGAAGATCCTGCTCGTGGACGACTCGTCCACGGTGCTGCTGATGGAGCGGATGATCCTCTCGAAGAGCGAGTACGACGTCGTGACCGCCCGTGACGGCCAGGAGGGGGTCGAGAAGGCGCGCGCGGAGAAGCCGGACCTCATCCTGATGGACGTCGTGATGCCGCGGATGGACGGCTTCGAGGCGTGCCGCCGGCTGCGCGAGCAGGACGACACGAAGGCGATCCCGGTCATCATGGTGACGACGCGCGGCGAGCTCGCGAGCGTCGAGACGGGCTACGCGAGCGGCTGCAACGACTACGTCACGAAGCCCATCAATGGCCTCGAGCTGCTCGCGAAGGTGCGCAGCTGCCTCGGGCAGTAGCGGAGACTCCATGTCGGACCCCCGCAAGCCCGCGGACGAGAGCGCCGCGTCCGGCGAACGCCACGGGCGCGATCTGCAGAAGGTGAACGAGAAGCTGCGCGAGCTCGTGGCGTCGCTCCGCACCGAGCGCGAGCGGCTCGCGGCCGAGGGACGCACCCTCGGTGTCGGCGCGCCGGCCGCCCCGGCGCCCTCCCGCACCCCCGTCCCCACCGTCGCCCCGGCGCAGCACGCGAACGACCCGGTGGACCTCGAGAAGAAGCGGCTCGCCGCCGAGCTCGCCCTCGCGCGCGAGGCGGTCGCCCACGCGAACGAGGAGCGTGAGCGGCTGCGCGCGCGGCTCGCCGAGATCGAGGTAGAGAACCAGCGCGTCTGCGACGAGTACGTCGCCATCCAGGAGAAGAGCACGGAGCTCGCGCACCTGTACGTGGCGCTCGAGCGGATCCACGCCGGGCTCTCGCGCGCCGAGACGCTCGCCGCCGTCCAGGAGATCGTGATCAACGTCGTCGGGTCCGAGGAGCTCGCGATCTTCGAGCGCCAGGGCGATCGGCTCGTCCTCATCCAGTCCTTCGGGATCGACCCGGAGCCGTGGCGCGAGGTGCCCGTCGGACGCGGCGCGCTCGGGCGCGCGGCCGCCGGCACGCTGTACGTGGCCGGCCGCGAAGGACCGGCGGCCGCCGGCGAGGAGGACCTCACCGCGTGCATCCCGCTGCGGGTCGGCGCCCGCGTCTCGGGGGTGATCGCCGTGTTCCGGCTACTCGGGCACAAGCCCGTGCTCGGGGACACGGACCAGGCGCTCTTCGAGCTCCTCTCGACGCACGCGGGCGTCGCCCTCCACCTGCGCGCCGAGCGCGCGCACGCGGTGCCGGCCTAGAGGAGACGTGACGCGCGCCTCCGCAGACCCTCCGCTCGCCGTGCGCGCCCCGGACGTGGGCGATCGCGCTCACGTCTACCTGCACGCGGGGCAGCTGTGCGTCGCGAACACGCCGACGGCCATCACGACCGTGCTCGGCTCGTGCGTCGCCGTCTGTCTCTACGACCCGATCGCGAAGGTCGGGGGGATGAACCACTTCCTCCTGCCGCTGCACGTCGACCGGGAGCAGTCGCCGCGCTTCGGCACCGTCGCGGTCCCGCAGCTCGTCGACGCGGTGCTGCGCGCCGGCGCGACGCGCGGCGCGCTCGTCGCGAAGGTGTTCGGGGGCGCGAGCGTCATCTTCGGGATGACGCGCGGGCGCAGGCTCGGCGAGGAGAATGCGATCCTCGCGCTGCGGCTGCTCGAGGAGACGCGCATCCCCGTGCTCGACAAGGACGTCGGCGGCAGCCGCGGGCGCAAGCTCGTGTTCTTCGCGGACGAGGGAACGGCCTGGGTACGTCAGCTCTGACGGAGGGGACATGGACGAGCTCGAGATTGACCGCGAGGCGTTGCTGCAGACCTTCCTCGAGGAGGCGGAGGAGACGTTCGTACACATGGAGCAGGCGCTCGTCGCCCTCGAGTCCCGGCCGGACGACGAGGAGCTGCTGCACGGGCTCTTCCGCGACGCGCACACCCTCAAGGGCGCCGCCGGCCTCGTCGGCTTCGACGACGTCCGGGACCTCTCGCACGACCTCGAGAACGTCCTCGAGCGGCTGCGCAAGAAGACGCTCGCGGTCACCGACGGGCTCGTGACGCTCCTCCTGCAGTCCGTCGACGTGGCGCGCGGCGCCGTCTCGGACGCCGCAGGCGGCGGTCCCGGCGGGTCCCGCGCGGTCACCGCCTTCCGCGGCCGCCTCGCCGAGGCAGCGGCGTCCGCGGCCTCGTCACCGGGCGCCCCGCCATCGCCCCCTGCGGCGACGGGCGGCGGGGATGGCGGCGAGTCGCCGACGCCGCAGCAGCCCGCCGGCAGCGGCCGCTCGCTGCGCGTCGACGTGACGAAGCTCGACCGGATGCTCGACCTCTCCGGCGAGATCGCGATCGCCCGCGGCCGGCTCGGCGAGATGCTGGAGCGCGGGACCGCGTCGCACGCGGACATCCTGGAGGCGCACCGCGAGACGGACCGGCTCTACCTGGACCTGCAGGAGCTCATCATGAAGGCCCGCATGGTCCCCATCGGGCCGAGCTTCCACCAGCACGTCCGGACCGTCCGCGACGTCGCGACCTCCCAGGCGAAGCAGGCGCGGCTGGTCGTCGAGGGCGAGGACGTCGAGGTGGACACCGCCGTCGTCGAGTACGTGCGCGATCCCCTCATGCACATGGTGCGGAACGCCCTCGACCACGGGATCGAGTCGCCCGACGCGCGGCGCGCGGCCGGGAAGGACCCCACGGGCACGCTCGTCCTGCGCGCGTATCACGAGGCGGGCTCGATGGTGATCCAGGTCGTAGACGACGGCGCCGGCCTCGATCGCAAGCGCATCGCCGAGAAGGCGGTCACGATGGGGCTCGCCTCGGACGGCGTGCGCCTCGGCGAGGAGGACCTCGCGCGCATCGTGTTCGAGCCTGGGTTCTCCACCGCAGAGAAGGTGACGGAGCTCTCGGGGCGCGGCGTCGGCATGGACGTCGTGCGCCGCAACGTCGAGGCGCTGCGCGGCTCCGTCGCGATCGAGAGCGAGCACGGCCGCGGCACCTCGGTGACGATCCGCGTTCCGCTCACGCTCGCGATCATCCAGGGGTTCAAGGTCGCGATCGGCGACGAGGTCTACATCCTGCCCCTCGACTCGGTCGTCGAGTGTCTCGAGCTGCCCGCCGCCCAGACCGCGGCCCCGACGGAGTGTGGCGTCGTGAACCTGCGGGACAAGCCGCTGCCGTACCTGCGCCTGCGGGAGCACTTCGGACTCGACGGAGCGCGGCCGGCGCGCGAGAACGTGGTGGTGGTCCAGCACGGCACCCACACCGCGGGGGTCGTGGTGGACGAGCTCCATGGCGAGAGCTCGACCGTGATCAAGCCGCTCGGCGCGATGTTCAAGGGGATCCCCGGCGTCGCCGGGTCGTCCATCCTCGGCAACGGCCGCGTGGCGCTCATCCTCGACGTGGCTGGCCTGCTCCGCGAGACCCTGCGGCGCGCGGCGGCCCGGGAGACCGCGGCCGCGTAGGCCGCGAGGGAAGGATCCGATGGGAGAGACGAACGACGCCGTCCGCGTGCAGTACCTCTCGTTCTCGCTGCGCGGGACCGAGTACGCGGTCGGGATCCTGAAGGTGAAGGAGATCCTGCAGTACGAGCAGACGACGCGCGTCCCGGCCACGCCGCGGTCCGTCCGCGGGGTCATCAACCTGCGAGGGCAGGTGGTGCCGGTCGTGGACCTCGCCGCGAAGTTCGGCCTCGGCGAGACCGAGCCGACCCGCCTCACCTGCATCCTCATCGTCGAGGCGCAGCTCGACGGGGCGCCGACGGTCGTCGGCGTCATGTCCGACTCGGTCCAGGAGGTGATCGAGCTCGGGCCCGACGACATCGAGCCGACGCCCGCGTTCGGCACGCAGGTGCGCGTGGATTTCCTGCTCGGCGTCGGGAAGATCGGCAAGCGGTTCGTGCTCCTGCTCGACCTCGACCGCGTCATCTCTGCGGACGAGAAGGAGTTCGCGCGCGAGGTGGCCGCCGCGCCGGCGCCGGAGACGCCCGAGGCGGCGCCGCGGCGCGCACAGGAGTCGGCGGCTTCCTGAGGGTGACGTGGAGCGCACGGGAGGCGGGGGCGAGCGGAGGCGAAGGGCGGGAGCGGCGGCGGCGCCGCCGGTCCCCCTCGGGCTCGCGGTGTCGGAGCGCGACTTCCTGCGCTTCCAGGCGCTCATCCATCGCGAGGCGGGCATCTGGCTCGCGCCGGTGAAGAAGGCCCTCCTCGTCGGACGCCTCGCGAAGCGCCTGCGCGAGCTCGGTCTCGAGTCCTACGGCGACTACTACGAGCGCGTGGCGGAGGACGAGCCCGAGCGGATCCGGATGCTCGACTGCATCTGCACGAACGAGACCCATTTCTTTCGCGAGCCGCGCCATTTCGAGTTCCTCGCCGAGCGCATCTTCCCCGCCTGGCGCGACGAGGCCGACGCGGGGCGCCGTGCGCGGCGCGTCCGCGTGTGGAGCGCCGCGTGCTCGACGGGGGAGGAGCCCTACACGCTCGCGATGGTCCTCCTCACCGCGTTCCCCGCCGGGTGGGAGCTCGAGGTGCTCGCGAGCGACCTCTCGACGAAGGTCCTCGACCGCGCCTCCGCCGCGGTGTGGCCGATCGAGAAGTCGAAGGAGATCCCCGACGCGCACCTCAAGGCGTTCATGCTGAAGGGGTTCGGCGGCCAGGAGGGGCTCATGAAGGCGGGGCCGGAGATCCGGGCGATCGTCCGCTTCGCCCGCGTGAACCTCGTCGGCGACGACTGGCCCGGCGGCCCGCCATTCGACCTCGTCTTCTGCCGGAACGTCCTCATCTACTTCGACCGTCAGGCCAAGATCGGGGTCGTCGACCGGCTCGTCGACCGGCTCGACCCGCGCGGCTACCTGTTCCTCGGCCACGCCGAGAGCCTCGGCGGGTTCACGACGCAGGCCCGCCCGGTCCTCCCGACCGTGTATCAGCCGATGGCCCGCAGCCAGAGACCGTGAGCGCCATGCCCCTTCGCGTCCTCGTCGTCGACGACTCCGCGGTGGTGCGCCAGGCGCTCTCGCTCATCCTGGGCCACGCGGGGATGCTCGTCGCGACCGCGAGCGATCCCATCATCGCGATGGAGAAGATGCGGCGCGAGCGGCCCGACGTCGTCGTGCTCGACATCGAGATGCCGCGCATGGACGGGCTCACGTTCCTGCAGAAGCTCATGACGGAGCAGCCGCTGCCCGTCGTCGTCTGCTCGGGCCTCGCGGGGCCCGGCACGGAGGTCGCGCTCCACGCCCTCGAGGAGGGTGCGGTGGACGTCGTGGCGAAGCCGCGCCTCGGTGTGAAGGGTTTCCTCGAGGACTCGGCGCGCCGGATCGTCCACGTCGTGCGCGCCGCCGCGGAGGCCCGGATCCGGGCGCGCGCCCCGCGGCGGCCGGTGGTGCCGAAGCTCGGCGCCGACGCCGTGCTCCCGAAGCGGACGCGCGTCATCCGCGAGACGACGCACAAGGTCGTGGTGGTGGGCGCCTCGACCGGCGGGACCGAGGCGCTGCGCGAGCTGCTCGAGGCGATGCCGCCCGACGCGCCGGGGATCGCCATCGTCCAGCACATGCCGGAGGTGTTCACGGCGCAGTTCGCGCGCCGCCTCGACGACACCTGCCGGATCGAGGTGAAGGAGGCGGAGACGAACGACCGCCTCGTCTCGGGGCGCGCGCTCGTCGCGCCCGGGAACCGGCACCTCGTGGTCCGCCGCTCCGGCGCGCTCTACTTCGTCGACGTCGTGGACGGACCGCCCGTCTCCCTCCACCGCCCGAGTGTCAACGTCCTCTTTCGCTCGGCGGCGCAGGCGGCGGGGCCGAACGCCATCGGCGTCATCCTGACCGGGATGGGCGACGACGGGGCGGACGGGCTCGCCGAGATGCACGCCGCCGGCGCGCACACGATCGCGCAGGACGAGGCCACCTGCGTCGTATTCGGGATGCCGAAGGAGGCGATCGGGCGCGGCGGCGTGGACGAGGTCGTCCCCCTTCCCCGGATCGCGCACTCGATCCTGAAGTGGGCGGGCTGATATCGGGAGCCGCAGCGGGACGAAAAAGCGGCGAGGGTCCCCTTACCGGGAGTGAGGACGTCGCGGTAGGATGCCCCCGGGGGAGCTCGGAGTCGTCGGGTTGGACCGCATCGCGGATTCGTCGTCCCTGTTCACGGCTCTTCCGGTGTCGGCCTTCGCCCTCTCTCCAGCGGGCGACGTCGTCGCGTGGAACGCGGCGGCCGAGCGGACCTTCGGCTGGACGCGCGCCGAGGTGCTCGGCCGGCCCGCGCCGCTCTTTCCGGGGCCGGCGCTCGCCGCCGCGCTCGCCGCGGTCCGGCGCGCCGTCGAGGCGCGGTGCGACGACCCCATCCCGCTCGCCTGCGCCGACCGGAGCGGCGCGACGCGCATCGTGCGGTTCGGCACGACCGCGGCGGACGGAGCGCTCCTCCTCGTCACGGTGGGCGGCAACGCGGACGGCGCGAGCGAGGCCCGGCGGCTCCAGGCCGTGCTCGACGCGATCCCGGCCCCGATCTTCTTCAAGGACGCCGCCGGCGCGTACCTCGGGTTCAACGGCGCATTCGAGCGCTATATCGGGATCCCCCGCGAGCGGCTCCTCGGCCGGACCGTGTTCGACGTCGCGCCGCCGGACCTCGCCGAGGTGTACCGGGCCGCCGACGATGCGCTCCTCGGCTCGGGCGAGCCGCAGATCTACGAGACCCGCGTCCAGTGGGTGGACGGGACGCGCCGGGACGTCATCTTCCACAAGGCGGTCCTCCGCGACGGCGCGGGGGCCACGATCGGCCTCGCCGGCGCCATGCTCGACGTCACCGAGCAGCGCGCGGCGGAGCGCTCGCTGCGCTCGGCGCTCGACGCGGCGCGGAGCAGCGAGGTGTCGTTCCGGCGGCTCGTCGAGAGCGTCCCGGACCTCGTCGTCATCCACGAGCGAGGCCGCATCGCGTACGCGAACCCGGCGATGCGCGCGGTCCTGCAGGCCTCGCCCGAGGAGGTGGAGGGCTCGAGCGCGGGAGACTGGATCCACCCGGCCGACGCGGAGGCCATCGCGCCGTACCTGACCGGCGACGCGCCGATGCCGCCGTGGCAGCTCCGCCTGCGCGCGCGCGACGGCAGCTTCGTGACCGCGGAGTTCCGCGCCATCTCGATCGACATGGCGGGCCGGGCCGTCCGCGTCGCGATCGGCCGCGATCTCACCGAGCGGACGCAGGCGCAGGAGCGGCTCGCGCGCGCGCAGCGGCTCGCCGCGATCGGCACGCTCGCGGCGGGCGTCGCGCACGAGCTCAACAACCCGCTCACGTTCGTCCTCTCGAACGTCGAGCTCGTCGCCGACGGGCTGCGCCGGCTGCGCGGCGCGCCCGCCGACGCCGACGGCTGGGACGAGGCGATCCACGCGCTCGACGACGCGCTCGAGGGCGCGGAGCGGATGCGCATCATCGTCCGGGACCTGCAGACGATGGCGCGCGCCGACGACAGCGCTGGCGGCCCGGTCGACGTGCGCAAGCTCCTCGAGTACGCCGCGAACATCGCCTCGAACGAGGTTCGGCCGCGCGCGCGGCTCGTCTGGGACGTGGCCGAGGTCCCGCGGGTGCGCGGGAGCGAGGGGCGGCTCGGGCAGGTGTTCGTGAACCTGATCGTGAACGCGGCGCACGCGATACCGGAGGGGCGCCCGGACGACCACGTGATCCGGCTCTCCGCGGCGACGGGCGGGGACGGACGGGTGGCGATCTGCGTCTCGGACACCGGCGCCGGCATCGCGCCGGAGAACCTGTCCCGGATCTTCGACCCGTTCTTCACGACCAAGCCCGCCGGGATCGGGACCGGCCTCGGGCTCTGGGTGTGCCACAACATCGTCTCCGCGTTCGGCGGCGCGCTCGACGTCACGAGCGAGGTCGGGCGCGGGACGACTTTCCGGGTGATGCTCCCGTCCGCCGAGCCCGGCGAGGCCTCGCGCGGCGCGACGCGCGAGACGCGCGTCGGACGCGAGCGGAGACGGCTGCTCGTCGTTGACGACGAGCCGCTCGTCGCCGCGACCGTTCGCCGCCAGCTCGCGACCGAGTTCGTCGTGGACGCCGCGTCGGGCGCGGCCGATGCGCTCGCCCGGATCGCGGCGGGCCGCTACGACGCGGTCGTCTGCGACGTGATGATGGAGGGGCCGAACGGCCTCGAGTTCCTCGAGGCGCTGCGCCGGCTCGAGCCCGCGCTCGCGCGGCGCGTGCTGCTCGTCACGGGAGGGGCATCGCCGCCCGCGGCGGACCTGCTCTCCGCCTGCGGCGCACCTTGGCTGCCGAAGCCGTTCGACGGGCGTCAGCTGCGGCATGCGCTCCGCGATCTGCTCGCCTAGCGAGAGTCGAGGCGCAGGAGACCGGAGCCGAGGCGGGCAAGCGCAGCGACGATCGCCGAGGCGTACGGGTTCGTACGCCGCAGGCTGAAGGAGCGAGCACGCTCTCCGCAGGCCCGGGATCGTGTGCCGAGCTAGTCGAGCTCGTCGAGCCAGGCCATCTGGATGGCCTCCAGCACCTTCTCGTTCGAACGCCCCGGCTCGTCCTCGAATCCGGGGAGCTCGCGCACCCAGCGGTGGAGGTCCGTGAACCGGACCGACAGCGGCGCGACGCCGGGGTGGGCCTCGGCGAGCGCGATCGCGATCTCCCGGACGTCGACCCACCTCATGGCCGCCTCCCCCGAGCGCGAGGGCCGCGCGGCGGGCCCTCGGTCATCGCACCGTTCACGCCTTCACCCGGTTCCCCGGCACGCGGACCACGACGTCCGCTGCCCCCACCCTCGCCTGGCAGGCGAGGCGCGAACGCGCGGAGAGCCCCGCCGCCTCCTGCAGCTTGTCATCCTCGCGCTCCTCGATCTCCGAGAGCGCGTCGAGCCCCTCTTCGACCCAGACGTGGCAGGTGGTGCAGGCGCAGACGCCGCCGCAGTTCGACGGCAAGTCCACGCCGGCGGAGTCGGCGGCGTCGAGGAGCGACGCCCCCCGCCCCACCTCGGCGCTCTTCCCGTCCGGCAGGAACGTCACCTTCGGCATCACTGCTCCGAATTCTCGAGGTCGTCTTCCTTCGACCCCGTGACGCGCGGGTGCTCGGCGAGCGTCCCCGCGAACTCGTCCACGCGGTGCCCCGCCATCGCCTTCGCGACGTGCTTGTTCATGCGCCGCTCGGCGAACTCCTTCGAGGCGCCGTCCACCGACTCGATCCACGCCTTGACGGCGAGGTAGTCCGAGCCGGTCATCGCCTCGCGCAGCCCGCGCATCCGCTCCTCGATCTTCCCACGCTCATCGGGGGAGAGGAGCTCGCCGTCGAGCCTGAATGCGCCCTCGAGCGAGGCGAGCATCCGGTCGCCCTCGACACGCCACTCGCGGACGAACCGCTCCGTCACGTCCTCCTCGGCGTGCTCGATGCTCTCTACGAGCATCTTCTCGATCTCCTCCTCGCCGAGGCCGTAGGTCGGCTTCACCTGGATCTGCTGCTCGATGCCGGTCGTCAGCTCGCGCGCCGAGACCCGCAAAATCCCGTCCGCGTCCACCGCGTAGGTGATCTCGACGCGCGCGATCCCCGCGGGCATGGGCGGGATCCCCTTCAGCGTGAAGCGCGCGAGGGAGCGGCCGTCGCGGGCGAGCTCGCGCTCGCCTTGCACGACGTGGATCACCATTCCGGTCTGGCCGTCGGCGTACGTCGTGAACTGCTGGTTCGCCGAGGCGGGGATGGTGGAGTTCCGCATGATGATCTTCTCGACGACGCCGCCCATCATCTCGACGCCGAGCGACAGCGGGATGACGTCGAGGAGGAGCACGTCCTCGCGCCCGCCCCGGTCGAGCGCGTCGGCCTGCACCGCGGCGCCGAGCGCCACCACCGTGTCCGGATCGAGGTCGGTGAGCGGCTCCTGGCCGAAGAGCGCCTTCACGTGGCGGCGGACGAGCGGGGTGCGGGTCGCGCCGCCGACGAGCACGATGCCGTCCACCTTCGGCGCTCCCGCGTCGCGGAGGGCGTCGCGGCACGGTCCGGTCGTCCGCTCGACGATCGGGAGGATGAGCGCCTCGAGCTCGGCGCGGCCGAGCCGCACCCGCAGCCTGAAGCCCTCCGGCAGGTCCACCTCCGCCTCGACCGTGTCCTCCGAGGAGAGCGTCTCGCGGATCCGCTGCGCCGCCGCGACCGCGCCGCGCAGCACCGCCGGCGACGGGTCCGACGTGCGCGGCTCGAGCCCCTCCGCGAGGAGCTTGCGCGCCACGATCCGGTCGAAGTCGTCGCCGCCGAGGTGGGTGTCGCCGCCTGTCGAGAGCACCTCGAAGACGCCCTCCTCGAGGCGGAGGAGCGACACGTCGAAGGTGCCGCCGCCGAGATCGTACACCGCGAACGTCCCCTGCATGCGCTTGTCGAGGCCGTAGGCGAGCGCCGCCGCGGTCGGCTCGTTGAGGAGGCGGAGCACGTCGAGGCCCGCGAGCCGGCCCGCGTCCTTCGTCGCCTGGCGCTGCGCGTCGTCGAAGTACGCCGGCACCGTGACGACGCAGCCGCCCGGCGGGCCGCCGAGCGCCTCCTGGGCGCGTCGCTTCAGGACCCGCAGGATCTCCGCCGAGACCTCGATCGGCGTCACCGCGCGCGTTCCGCCCGCGACCGCGAGCTTCACGACCGCGCCGCCCTCGTCGAAGCGGTAGATGCCGCGGTCGTCCGCGTGCACATCGCTCGGGCCGCGCCCCATGAAGCGCTTCACCGACAGGACCGTGTCGAGCGGCCGCTCGGGCGCGCGCCGCTTGGCGCTCGCGCCGACCTCGACGGCGCCGTCCGCGCCGTAGTGGACCGCGGACGGCAGGAGCGGCCGCCCCTCGTCCACCGGCAGGACACCGGGGCGGTTGCGCTCGTCCACGTACGCGACGAGGGAGTTCGTGGTGCCGAGGTCGATCCCGATGGCGCGGGGCATCCGGGTCCTCTCCTAGGACGGCGACCGCGCGGCGGCGCTCGCGCGCTCCGCGTCGGAGACGATGTTGTCGTAGTAACGGGCGCGCGACAGGCGCCGGGCGATGTCGACGGGCAGATCGGAGAACCAGCGCTCGTCCGCGAAGCGGCACGCGACCTCCTCCTCGAGGCGGCGCAGGCGCTCGCGCGCGTCCGCGGCGATGCGCGAGAGGCGGTCGGCGTCGGCGTCGGAGGTCGCGATCGCGAGCTCCTCGCGCCACTCGAGCTGCTCCTCGAGGAAGTCCGGGTCGGCGAAGGTCCGCCCCTCCTGGAACACGTCGGTGCCGGCGAGCCGGAGGAGGTAGGAGGCGCGCAGGCGCCAGTCCTTGAGCGAGCGGAAGGCGTCGTTGAGCCGCGTCGCGCGCTCGAGGGAGAGCCGGCGCTCGCGCGGCTCGGCGCGGGCGAAGCGGTCGGGATGGAGCTGGCGCGAGAGATCGCGGAAGCGGCGCTCGAGATCTGCGACGTCGAGCGCGTACTCGCGCGCGATCCCGAGGAGGGAGAAGTAGTCCTCGTTGCGTCCGACCGGCTGGATCTTGCGACAGGCGGGGCAGAAGACCGTGCCCTCCACCACGTCTGCGGTGCAGCTCCAGCAGGTCACGGGGACTCCGAGAGGCGCGCGGCGGCGCGGGGCCGTGCCCGCTCGCCGGCGGTCGCCGTACGGGCGCGAACGGGTACCACGGATTCCGATCAGACGGTGAACGATTCCCCGCAGCCGCAGGCGCTCTTCACGTTCGGGTTCCGGAAGACGAACCCCGTCTGCATGAGCGTCTGCTGCCAGTCGATGGTCGTCCCCTGGAGGAACACGGCGCTCTTCGGATCGACGAACACCCGCGCGCCGTCCCGCTCGATCACCTGGTCGAACTTGGACGGCTCGCTCGCCCAGTCGATGAAGTAGGACAGGCCGGAGCAGCCGCCGCCCTTCACGCCGAGGCGGAGCCCGCCCTTCGGCGTCTGCTTCTCGTCGGAGAGGGTCCGGATACGGACCGCCGCCTTCTCGCTGATCTCGATGCCCATGGCGAAGCCCTAGATCCCCGACTTGAGGAGGCCCTTCGCGACGAGCTCCGTCCGGTCGCCCTGGACGGTGTTCGGCTTCGAGGTCGGCGCGAGGCCCCGCTTCTTCTGGTAATCGGCCACCGCCGCCTTGATCGCGTCCTCGGCGAGGACCGAGCAGTGGATCTTGACCGGAGGGAGGTCGAGCTCGCTCGCGACGTCCGTGTTCTTGATGGAGAGCGCCTCGTCGACGGTCTTCCCCTTCACCCACTCGGTGACGAGCGAGGAGGAGGCGATGGCGGAGCCGCAGCCGAAGGTCTTGAACTTCGCGTCCTCGATGACGCCCCGCTCGTTCACCCGGATCTGCAGCTTCATGACGTCGCCGCACGCCGGCGCGCCGACGAGCCCGGTGCCGACCTCGGGATCGTTCTTGTCGAGCGAGCCGACGTTGCGCGGGTTCTCGTAGTGGTCGATCAGCTTCTCGGAGTACGCCATCGCTTGCCTTTCCCTCGCTTCCCTTCCCGGTGGGACCCGATCGCTCCCCGTCCGGTTCGCGCGCCTAGTGGGGGTTCGCCCACTCGATGCGCGAGAGATCCACGCCTTCCCTGACCATCTCGTAAAGCGGCGACATGTCGCGGAGCTTCTTCACCTTCTCGACGACGAGGCGGACCACGAAGTCGATCTCTTCCTCTGTCGTGAAGCGGCCGAGGCCGAAGCGGATCGAGGAGTGGGCGAGGTCCTCCGAGACGCCCATCGCGCGCAGCACGTAGGAGGGCTCGAGGGACGCGGAGGTGCAGGCGGACCCCGACGAGACCGCCACGTCCTTGATGGCCATCATCAAGGCCTCGCCCTCGACGTACGCGAACGAGACGTTGAGGTTCCCGGGGACGCGGTGCTCGAGGCTGCCGTTCAGCGTGACGAGATCGAGCCCGGCGAGGAGTCCCTTCCGCAGCCGCTCGCGGAGCGCGAGCACCCGCGCCGCCTCGACGTCCCGCTCGGCGAGCGCGAGCGCCGCCGCCTTGCCGAAGCCGACGACGCCGGGGACGTTGAGCGTGCCGGAGCGGTACCCGCGCTCGTGGCCGCCGCCGTCCATCTGCGCGACGAGGCGGACGCGCGGCTTTCGCCGGACGTAGAGCGCGCCGACGCCCTTCGGCCCGTACATCTTATGGGCGGAGAGCGAGACGAGGTCGGCGTTCACCCGCTCGACGTCGAACGGGACCTTCCCGACCGACTGGACCGCGTCGCAGTGGAAGAGGACGCCCGCCTTCCGGGTGATCCGGCCGATCTCCTCGACCGGGTGGAGGACGCCGCTCTCGTTGTTCGCATGCATCACCGAGACAAGGATCGTGTCCTTGCGGAGCGCGCCCTCGAGCCGGGCGGGGTCGAGCCGGCCGTCCTTCTCCACGTCGAGGAAGGTGACCTCGAACCCCTGCCGCTCGAGAGCGTGCATGGAGTCGAGCACGGCCTTGTGCTCGGTCTTGCAGGTGACGAGGTGGCGACCCTTCTCCTGGTAGAACTGGGCGGCGCCCTTGATGGCGAGGTTGTTCGACTCGGTCGCCCCGCTCGTCCAGACGATCTCCTTCGCGCTCGCGCCGACGAGGCGCCCGACCTCGGCGCGGGCTTCCTCGACCGCCTCCTCGGCCTTCCAGCCGAAGGCGTGGCTCTTCGAGGCGGCGTTGCCGAACTCGACCGAGAAGTGGGGAAGCATCGCCTCGAGCACGCGCGGATCCACCGGGGTCGTCGCGTGGTAATCGAGGTAGATAGGAATCTTCATCGCGCCCGGAACCTCTAGTATCTCGGGGGCCTCGGGACGGCTAAACGTGGACGGCCCGGGTCGAGTATAAGGAAAACGGCTACCCGGTCAAGCGACCCCCTTCCGGCAAAGAGCGGCCCCCACAGCGCTTTTCTTAGTGTATCCGAGAACTCCAGTATGAAGCTCGCAGCACGGATCCTGATCGCAGGCGTCACCTTCGCGGCGGTGGCGTACCTCCCGAGCCTCGTCTCGGTGGGATCGGCCGGCGCCTCGACCGATCTGCGGCTCGGCGCACTGCTCGCCGAGGGGTCGGTCCTCGCCTTCGCCGTCGCCTTCGCGGGCGGCGTCGCGACGAGCCTCACTCCGTGCGTGTACCCGCTCATCCCGATCACCGTCTCCATCTTCGGCGCCCGGAAAGCGGGCAGCCGGCGCGAGGCGATCGCGCTGTCGGGCCTCTACGTCCTCGGCATCGCCGCCATGTACTCGGCACTTGGCGTCGGAGCCGCGCTCACCGGGAAGGCCTTCGGGAGCGTGATGCAAAATCCGTGGGTGGTCGGGTTCGTCGCGCTCGTCCTCGCCGCGATGGCCGCGTCGATGTTCGGCGCGTTCGATCTGCAGCTCCCGCCGGCGTGGCAGGCGCGCCTGAACGGCGTCGGCGGCGCGGGGCGCGCCGGCGCCTTCGCGATGGGGCTCGTCTCCGGGATCATCGCGGCGCCCTGCACCGGCCCGGTCCTCGCGGCTGCTCTCACCTTCGTCGCCGCGAAGGGCTCGGTCGCGTTCGGCTTCTCGATCATGTTCGTCTACGCCCTCGGGATGGGGCTCCTCTTCTTCCTCATCGGCGCGTTCTCGGTGTCGCTCCCGAAGAGCGGTCCCTGGATGGACACGGTGAAGTCGGTGTTCGGGGTCGCGCTCCTCGCCGCCGCGCTCGTCTTCCTCGCGAACGCGCTCCCCGGGACGCGGCCGCTCTTCAGCGCGACGCGCTCGGCGGCGTTCGCCGCGGCGGCGGTCGCGGCGGCGGGCGTCCTCCTCGGCGCGCTCCACGGCGCGTTCCAGGGCCCCACGCTCCGGAGCGCCGCGAAGGCGCTCGGCGTCGTGCTCCTCGTCGGCGGCATCGTCTACGCCACCGGCGCGGCGGGCGCGCGCGAGCGGCGCCGCGCCGCCCTCGAGTTCGCGTGGCTGCACGAGGAGCAGGCCGCCCTCGCGCGCGCGAAGGCGGAGGGGCGTCCGGTCATCATCGACTTCTGGGCCGACTGGTGCGTCGCCTGCAAGGAGCTCGATCGCACCGCGTGGTCGGACCCCCGCGTGCGCGAGGAGGCGGCCCGCTTCCTCGCGGTGAAGGTCGACGGGACCGACGACACGCCGGCGTTCCAGGCGCTCACCGAGAAGTACGGCATCGTCGGGATGCCGACGGTGATCTTCGTCGACGGGCGCGGGCGCGAGGTGCCGCTGCGCGTGACCGCGGCGATCGACGCCGAGGAGATGGTGCGCTGGCTCCAGGCGGTGGACGCGGCGTGCGCGTCGCCGCGGGTGGCGTGCGTACCACGCTGGTAGCCAAAGCCGGCCCGTGCCCCGAGCGCCCTCAGGGCCGCTTTCCGGCCGCGCTCGCGCCCGAGCTCGCCTTCCTCGTCACCCAGACCCACCTCCCGTCCACGAGCCGCTTCTCCTTGTGGACGCGGACGTCGGTCACCTCGAGCCGCCCGCCCTGGGGCTCGACGAGCAGGTCGACGTCGTAGAGCTTCCCAGCCGGCCCACCGACCGGTCGGAAGCGGACGCAGGCGAAGAACGTGCCCTCGCCGACGCTGCGCTCCGGATCGTGCACCCTCCAGAGGCTCCCGTCGCCGACGAGCGCCACCGCGTCGAGCTCGAGCTCGAGCTCCTTGCCCGACTGGCGGTCCGGCACGCGGTACACCCCGCCGGACGCTCGCGCGGCGTCGCGCACGTGCTGCTCGACCGTCGCCCTCGCCTGCTCGGCGGTGTACCGCGACGCCGTGCCGGCCGTCGGCTCCGCCGGAGCAGCTCCTTCCGCCGCTGCGTAGGACTCCGCGAGCGCTGCGACGACCGCGACTGCGACGAAGCGCATGGCCGCCTCCGCGGGCCGCGCGCGCCCTCCGGTCAAGGAGTCTTCGAGGCCCGGCCCACCCCAAGGGCAAGCGACCTGCCCCGGCGGCACAACGGACGCTTGGGGCCTACAGGAGCTGGTAGCCCGCGACGACCAGGAACTGCAGCTCGCCGCGTCCCTCGCGCAGCGGCGCATCCCCCGCGCCGGCGCGGTAGCCGGCGCCGACCCGCGCGCCGACCGTGACCTGCGGGTAGAGCGGCACCTCGAAGGCGAGGGAGAGCCGCGGCGAGAAGAGGAAGCCGGCGCGGTACTTCATCGTCACCGTCATCGGCGCCTCGGCGGTCGCGGAGAAGAGCCCGCCCACGGCGCGCCTCGAGAGCACGAGCGCCGGGGTCACGTCGACTCCGCGGTCGGAGTGGTTGTCGGAGTAGACGTAGCCCGCGCCGAAGTTCGTGTACCAGCTCGCGGCGAGCCGGCCCGCCATGTCGAACGGCCCGGCCTTCCCGAGCGGGCGGCGGTAGAAGAGGCCGATCCGGCTCTCCGTCTTCGCCCAGTCGTAGTCGAGGAACACCCCGAGGTCGTCCTCCTGGCTGAAGCCGATCGCGTAGGTGGCGCCGAGCGACGACCAGCCCGCCCAGACGAGCGCGGCGCTCGCGCCGCGCAACGGCTCTGCGCCGAGGAGCGACGCCTGCCGCGGGCGCTCCGCCGTCGCGAGCGCGGGGCGCCGGCTCGGGAGCGGCGGGGCCCCGGCGGCGGGCCTCTCCGGAGGCGGCGCCTCCGCGGCCGGCGGCGCGCCGGGTGCGCCCCCGCCGTCGGGGGGTGGCGCGCCCTGCTCGCCCGAGGCGGGCGGCGGCGCCTCTTCCGGCGTGACGAGCTTCGGCGGCCCGGAGATCTGGGCGAGAGCGAGGAGCTGGAGCGCGGCGACGGTCGCGAGCATGGCGGCGCGATTCTAGTCGCGGACGGCGCGGCGCGTTGAGGATTCCTCGGGGACCTCCCGCGCCTTGACACCTCCCGGGGCGGGGGCTAATGAGGGGGCCCTTCGCCCAGGTGGCGGAACTGGTAGACGCACCAGATTCAGGGTCTGGCGGCCTCAAAACCGTGGAGGTTCGAATCCTCTCCTGGGCATCGACGGGCCGGCGGCTTCGGCCGCCGGCCCGCTCGTTTTCCGGTCTGCCCTGAGCGGAGGCGTCGCCCCCCGGCGGCACGGCTCGAAGGCGCCTTGACAACCCGGCCGGTATGCATGTTTATGCATGAACATGCATAGCCATCCGGCCGCGATCGTGGGCGCCTCCGGGTACACCGGGCTCGAGCTCACGCGCCTGCTCGCCCGCCACCCGCGGCTCCGCCTCGCCGCGCTCTACTCCGATCGCTGGTCCGACGAGACCGCCGGGAGCCGGCTGTCGCTCGACGGGCCGGCGGCGTCGCTCAGGTACCGGCCGCTCGCCGAGAGCGAGGGGGCGGACGCGGAGGTCGTGTTCCTCGCGACGCCGGCCGAGGTGTCCGCCGCGCTCGCGCCGAAGCTCCTCGCGAACGGGGCGCGGGTCGTGGACCTCTCCGGAGCGTTCCGGCTCGCGGACCCCGCGGCGTACCCGGCCTGGTACGGCTTTACCCACCCCGCGCCCGCGCTCCTCGCGGAGGCGCGCTACGGGCTCCCGGAGCTCGCGAGAGAGCAGCTCGCCGGCGCGAAGCTCGTCACGAACCCGGGCTGCTACGCGACCGCGATCGCGCTCGCGCTCGCGCCGCTCGTGAAGGCGGGGCTCGGGCTCGAGGGCGGCATCGCGGTGACCGGCCTCTCCGGCGTGTCGGGCGCCGGGCGCAAGGCGAGCGAGGACTACAGCTTCGGCGAGGTCGCCGATGACCTGCGCGCCTACCGGATCGGAACGCACCAGCACGTCCCGGAGATCGAGCAGACGGTGGCGCGCTACGCCGGCGCGTGCGGCCCGATCTCCTTCACCCCGGTCCTCGTCCCGATCCGGCGCGGCATCCTCGCGACCGCGACGGTCCGCGTCCAGGGGACGCCGCCCGCGTCGCTCCCGGACGCGCTCCGCGCCGCGTACGAGAAGGAGCCGTTCGTGCGCGTGCTCGCGCCCGACCGGGTGATGGTGAAGGACGTCGTGCGCACGAACCGCTGCCACGTCGGGCTCGCGGTGGACGCGCGCGCGGGCGTCGTCGTCGCGGTCTCGGCGATAGACAACCTCGTGAAGGGCGCTGCCGGTCAGGCGGTGCAGGCGATGAACGCCGCCCTCGGCTGGCCAGAGACGATGGGGCTCGACCTCCTCGGCGGGTGATCGGAGCGTGAATTGAAGATCCCGAAGGGCTTCCGGTTCGGCGGCGTCGCCTGCGGCCTCAAGCCGTCGCGGCGCGACCTCGCGCTCGTCGTGTCCGATCACCCGGCCGCGGCGGCCGGCCTGTTCACGCGGAACCGCGCCGCGGCGGCGCCCGTGCAGGACGCGCGACCGCGGGTGCCGGCCGAGGGGATCCGGGCGATCGTCGCGAACTCGGGGAACGCGAACGCGCTCACCGGGCCGGCGGGGCTCGACGACGTCTCCGTGATCCGGAGCGCGGTCGCCGACGCCCTCGGCGTCCAGAAGCGCGCCGTGCTCACCGCCTCGACCGGCGTCATCGGCGCGCGGCTCCCGGCGATGAAGATCGTGACGGCGCTCCCGGGGCTCGTCGAGCAGCTCGGGGACCACCCGGACCTCGCCGCCGAGGCGATCATGACCACCGACACCCGCCCGAAGATGACGGCGCGGGAGGTGACGCTCGGCGGGAAGATCGCGATCGTATCGGCCCTGTGCAAGGGGTCGGGGATGCTCGCCCCGCAGCTCGCGACGACGCTGTGCCTGGTCACGACCGATGCGGCGGTGACGCCGAAGGCGCTGCAGGAGGTGCTCGGGCGCGCCGTCCAGAAGACGCTCAACATGGTGTCGGTGGACGGCGAGATGTCCACGAACGACTGCGTCATCGCGCTCGCGAACGGCCTCGCCGGGAACCCGCGCATCTCCGAGCCCGGCCCGGACCTCGACGTCCTCGAGAACGCGCTCACCGACCTCTTCGGCGAGCTCGCGCGGGCGATGGCCGCCGACGGAGAGGGCGCGACCAAGATGATGGAGGTCGTCGTCACCGGCGCGCCGTCGGAGGCAATCGCGCGGGACTGCGCGCTCTCCATCGCGTCGTCGCCGCTCGTGAAGGCGGCGGTGTTCGGCGCCGACCCGAACTGGGGGCGGATCCTCTCCACCGTCGGCGCGCGCGCCGGCTCGCAGGACTGGCCGGTCGATCCGTTCCGGGCGCGGGTGACGCTCCAGGCCGTAACCGTGTTCGGCGGCGGCGCGCCCATCGAGTTCGACCGCGAGGCGCTCCGGGCGCGCATGCGGGAGAGCCGGATCGACGTGCTCGTGGAGCTCGGCCAGGGTGAGGCGCGCGCCGTCGGGTGGGGCTGCGACCTCTCCTACGACTACGTCAAGATCAACGCCGACTACACCTCGCTCATCTACCAGAAGGCGGACGGCGGGGTCGCGAAGGACGACCGGGTCTCGCACTACACGCCCGCGCTCAAGAAGGCGCTCCTCGTCGAAGCGCTCAAGTACATCGCCGCCTTCTCCGGGCAGATCGCGGTGATCAAGTACGGCGGCGCGGCGATGGTGAAGGACAGCCTCAAGGAGGCGTTCGCCGAGGACGTCACGCTCCTCAAGAAGGTCGGGCTGAAGCCCGTCGTCGTCCACGGCGGCGCCCCCGAGATCACGAGGACCCTCGAGAAGCTCGGCGAGCGGAGCGAGTTCGTGGACGGGATGCGCATCACCGACGCGCAGAGCCTGCCGGTCGTCGAGATGGTCCTCACCGGCAAGGTGAACCAGGAGCTCGTCGCGCTCCTCAACGCGCGGAACGCCGGCGCGGTCGGCCTCTCCGGCAAGGACGGCCGCCTCCTCCGCGCCGAGAAGATCCACCACGACTCGGGGCGCGACCTCGGCGAGGTCGGCCACGTCGTCGAGGTGAACGAGAAGTTCCTGCGGATGCTGCTCGACGGCGGCTACGTGCCCGTCATCTCGCCCATCGGCCTCGCCGACGACGGCGGGGGGCTCTCCATCAACGCCGACGAGGTGGCGGCCGCTGTCGCGGTGGCGCTCGGCTCGAAGAAGCTCATCTACCTCACCGACGTGCCCGGCATCCTCGAGTCCGCGCCGGACGGCGACCTCGTCCGTCAGCTCACGGCCGCCGACCTCACGCGCCGGGTCGAGGCGGGCGGGATCACGGGCGGGATGAAGTGGAAGGCCCAGTCGATCCTCGCCGCGCTCTCCGGCGGGGTCGAGCGGGTGCACGTGCTCGACGGGCGGCAGCCGCACACGGTCATCGCCGAGCTCTTCACCGACCGCGGCGTCGGCTCGCTCGTCCAGCGGGGGACCACGCCGTGACGAGCGCCGACCGCCGCCGCGACGCCGTCGCGCGCATCATCCGCACCCGCCGGATCGGCACGCAGGAGGAGCTGCTCTCCGCGCTCTCCGCCGCCGGCTTCCGCGCGACGCAGGCGACGCTCTCGCGCGATCTCGCGCGGCTCGGCGCTAGGCGCGTCTCGCGTCCGGAGGGCGGGACCGTCTACGAGCTGCACGACGGCGCCGGGAGTGGGCTCGGCGCACTGCGCGGGCTCGTCGGCGAGATCACGGCCAACGCCTCGCTCGTCGTCATCAGGACGCACCCGGGGAGCGCGCCCGCGATCGCACGCGCCATCGACCTCGCCGAAATCCCGGAGGTGCTCGGGACGATCGCCGGCGACGACACGATCTTCGTCGCACCGGCGGGCGGGCTGCGCCCGCGCCGGCTCGCCACCCGGCTCGCCGAGCTGCTCGGCACCCCTTCGGCGCTCGCGGCCACCGGCGCGCGGCACTGACCTCCACACGTTATCCCGCGATGCGCGCCCACTCCGCGTTCGAGCGGAGGACGCAGTCCTCGATGGCGAGACCGGCGAAGAAGTTTCCCGTCACCGCGAGCTTCCCCCCGGCCAGGCAGCGGTCGACCCCGGCCACGACCTCGGAGTGCCCGAGCGCGGGCGAGGGGAGCGTCCGCCGCGCCTCGACCACGTCGCCGACGTCCTCGCGCCGGATCTTCAGCACCGCGGCGATCCGCGCGAGCTTCTCCTCGCGCGGGATCCCCGGCCGGAAGTGGAACGCGAACGCCCGCCGCTCCTTGTCCGGGAAGGGGTCGCGCGTCACTGCGGAGAAGAAGACGTCGTCCACCGGGACCACGAAGGCGCACTCGGCGAGCGGCGTCTTGTCGCGCGGCAGCACGACGCCCATGCTCTCGACGCCGACCGTCTTCACCCGCGCGAGCGCGAGCGAGAGCTCGTGGAAGTCGTCCCTCAGCATCGCCGCGGCCTGATCCGCCGGCGCGGCGACGGCGCACCGCTCCGCCTCGAAGCGCCGGCCGTCCGCGGTCGTGACCGCGAACCCCGCCCCCGCCGGCGAGACGCGCGTCGCGGCGGCGCCCTTCACGACGGTGACGCCTGGCGCGGCCGCTGCCGCGTCGCAGACGCTCTGGAGCCCGCGCTTCAGGCCGAAGGAGCGCGGGAACTCCTCCCGGCGCGGACGCTTCTTGAAGAGCGAGCCCGGCCCCTCCACCGGAAAGCCGTCCGCCTTCTGCGACGGGACGGCGGCGAAGAAGGCGGAGAGGAGGCGGTCGTAGTTCCTGCGGCCGATGACCCCGGAGTAGTACGAGTACATCGTCTCGCCCTGCTTCTTGCGGAAGAGGCCGAGCGGCGCGTGCACGGCGGCTTCGAGCCAGCCGAGCTGGAGGAGGACCTTCGGGGGGGTGAGCCAGCGGATGTCGTCGTCCCGCAGGAGGCCGAACACCTTCCTCGCGGGGCCGCGCTCGACGATCTCTCCCGCGAGCCCGGTGCCGACCACCACGTCGAGGAACGACCCGTAGCTGTTGTAGGTCGTGTGGGCGCCCATCTCGAACCAGTACCCATCGGGCCGGCGGTGGGACTGGAAGCACCCCCCGACCCGCTCCTCCCGCTCGAGGACGAGCACCCGCCGCCCCGCCGAGGCCGCCTTCCACGCGAGCGAGAGCCCGCTGATTCCGCCGCCGATCACCAGCACGTCCGCGTCCGCCATGCGGCCGGAAGCCTTGCAGAGAACGCCGCGCCGCGCCAGCGCGAACCGGTGCGGCGTCGTGGCGCCGGCTCATCCGGAACTCGCTTTTCCGGTGCGTACATCCGATCTAAGAAGAGACATGCGCATGCGGATCGGCTTCCTGGGACTCGGCACGATGGGCGAGCCCATCGCGAACAACCTTCGCAAGGCGGGGCACGACCTCACGGTCTGGAACCGGACCGCGGCGAAGGCGAATCACATCATGTCGAAGGGCGGGAAGCTCGCCCGCACGGCGCGCGAGTGTGCGGCCGGCCGGGACCTCGTCTTCACCTGTCTCTCCGACGAGAAGGCGCTCGAGGCGGTCCTCGAGGGGGCGGACGGCGCGCTCGCTGGGCTCGCGAAGGGCGACACGCTCGTCGATCTCTCGACCGCCGGCACGAGGTCCGCCCGCAGCGTCGCGAGGCGGGTCGCCGACCGCGCCGCGAGCTTCCTCGCGGCGCCCATCCTCGGCTCGAAGACCGCGGCCGAGCAGGCGCAGGTCGTCCTCCTCGTCGGCGGGCCCGGCGCGGCGCGCGAGAAGGCGCGCCCGGCGCTCCACGCGGTCTCCTCGCGGATCATCGAGCTCGAGGACGCGGTCCAGGCCGCGCTCATGAAGCTGTGCGTGAACGCGGTCGGCGGCGCGATGGTCGCCGGGTTCGGCGAGGCGGTCGCGCTCGGCGCGTCGGGCGCCCTGCCGATCTGGAAGATCGTCGAGGTGCTGCAGGCGTCGCCATTCCACTCGCCGCTCTTCCTCGTGAAGGGCGAGCTCGTCGAGAAGCAGGACTACGCGCCTCGGTTCGCGGTGTCGCTCGCGGAGAAGGACCAGCGGCTCGCGCAGGAGGCCGCGGCGGATCAGGGCGCGAAGGTTCCGATCAACGAGGCGGTGCGCCGGCTCCTCTCCGAGGCCATCGAGAGCGGGCGCGGCGACAAGGACGTCGCGGCGATCGCGGACCTCTACCTCGAGTGGGCGAAGGCCAAGTCGCGCTAGCTAGTGTTTCAGCGCGTCCGCGACCACGCGGGCGAGGTCGTCGAGGTGGAAAGGCTTCTTCACGAAGCCCGCGGGCTGGCCGACGCGCTCGACGCCCTTCGCCACGACGTCCGGCGGCGTCGCCGAGACGAAGAGCACCTTCGGGCAGCGATCGCCGAGCGTCGCGCGCATCTCCTCCCAGAGCTCGGCGCCGCCCATGTTCGGCATCCGGTAGTCCACGAGCGCGAGGTCCGGCGGGTTCTTGAGGGCGAGGGCGAGCGCCTCGAGCGAATCCGACGTGGACACCGTCGTGTGGCCCATCCGCTGGACCGCCTTTTCGAGGGCCTTCCGCACGATGTCGGTGTCGTCGACGATCAGGACGCGAGCCACGAGACGCCTCCGTTCCCCCGCGGTCCATCATGCGGGGGACGTGCCGGGAAGAAACGACGGGGTTTCGAGGGGTCAGGTCGTCTGGGCGCTCACCCTGGGTCACCGCCGCACCGGACCTGCGCACCCCATTTCGGCAGGGGCCCACCGGTGGCCCGACGCCGAGGCCAGCCTAGGCGTACCGGGCGAGGGTACGGCGGACCGCCTCGGCGAAGTGCCGCCGAGCGGCCGGCGGGCCGATGACCTCGGCGTCGCCGCCGAGCGAGAGGGCGAGGCGGGTCGCCCACTCCGCGCTCGCGCCGGGCACCTCGACGATCGCGCCCCCCCGCTCGAGCCGCTTCACGAGGCGGATGCCCGGGCGGGAGACGGCCCAGCCCGCGGCCGTCGCGCCGACCCGGATGCGGACGGGCTCGCCCTCGGGGTCCGAGAACAGGCGCGCGCGAGCGAGATCCGCCTCGCCGGGCGGCTCGAAGCGGTCGTCCGTGACGGTACACTCGCGGACGCGGTCGAGCCGGAACGCGAGTGGCCGCTCGCGGGCGAGATCGAGGCCGTAGAGGTACCAGTGGCCGAACCGCTGCGCGAGCGTCCATGGGTGGACGACACGCTCGGTCTCCGCGTCGCGAGACGCGGAGTGGTGGGCGATGCGCACGGCGCGGCGCTCGGCGATCGCGCGCTGCAGCCGGCCGAGGACCGAGTCGCGCGCGGGGGGCGCGCCCGCGTAGATCCGCTCGACCAGCTCGTCGAAGCTCGCGCGGCGGTCCCGGGGCACCGAGTCGCGGAGGGCCTTGACGGCCCGCTCGCGCCCCTCGCCGCCGAGGGCGCGAGCGGCGGCGGCGAGCGCGGCCGCCTCGCTCTCGGTGAAGCGGGGCGGGCGCGAGAAGCTCTGGTGGAGCGCGACGAAGACGCGATCCCCCTCGACGTAGAGGTCGAGGAAGTCGTCCGGCGCGAACGGCGGCGAGCCGACGCCGAGCAGGAAGTCGAGATCCTCGAGCAGCTCCTTCTCGGTGCAGCCGCAGCGGCGAGCCAGGTCGCGCACCGGGATCCCGGGGTGGCGCACCGCGTACGGCACGAGGAAGAGGATGCGGCGCAGCCGGTCCCGCGGGTCGGGACGTTTTAGCGGGGGGACCCTCGCCTTCGGCGCGCGCGGCCGGATCTTGCCCGCCTTCGCGGGCCCCTTGCGCCGCGGCACCGGGCTCACGCGAGCCCCTTCGCGAGCACGGCGAGCACGCCCCGGGCCCGGTCGCGGAGCTCCTTCGGCGCGAGCACCTCGGCCCGCCCCGCGAGCGCGAGCACGTGCCGGAGGAGCCCCTCCGAGTTGGTCGCGTCCACCTCGACCGTGGCGCCACCCCCTTCCTCCTTCACCCGCGCACGGGGGCCGAACGAGGCGAGCACCTCGGCCGAGAGCGGCGGGTCGAGCCGGACGCGGCAGCGCACCGGCGCGTGGTGGGCGTACTCCCAGGTCTCGCGCGTGGCGTGGTCCGCGACCGAGAAGTCCTTCCGCGGCTGGAAGTCGGGCGTGCGCGGAGCCGACGCGTTGACCGCGAGCGACTCGATGCGCGCGACGTGGAAGGTCCTGATCGCGTCGCGCCAGTGGCACCAGCCGACGACGTACCAGGCGCCGCCCTGCTGGAAGAGGCCGTACGGATCGACGTCGCGCTCGGTCCGCTCGCGCCGCTCGGCGCCGAGGTAGACGAGGTGGACCCGCTTCTTGTGCGCGACGGCGCGCGACAGCTCCTCGACGTGCGCCGCGCCGGCGCCGTGGCCCGCGTCCTCCGACGAGAGCTGGCGCGCCGCGAGCGCGGCCGCTTCGGACGCACCGGGGGCGCGCGCGGCGAACGAGAGCTTGTTGAGCGCGTGGGCGAGGTCGCGCGCGTACGGAAAGGTCCCGTTCGCGAGCGCCGCCGAGCCGGCGAGGTACAGGAGCGCGAGATCCTCGGGGGGGAGCTTCAGGTCCGGGAGGTAGAACTCGTCCTTGTCGATGAGGTAGCCGGCGGGCAGGTCCTCGTCGCCGCCGACCCAGCGGACCGGGATCCCGAGCTCGAGCAGATCCGCCTTGTCCCGCTCGAACTTCCGGATGGCCGCCTCGCCCTTTCCGGCGTAGTCGTCGGCGAACTGCTCCTGGATCTCGCGCCAGGAGACGGGCTCGGCGGCCTTGAGCAGGAGCGCCGCGAGGTCGAGCAGCCGCTGGTCCTTCTGCATCGGGTTCGAGAACGTGGCAGAGGCGCTCCGCCGCGTCAACGTGCCGGGAGCCATGGTAGGATGGTCATCTCCCGACCGCAGGAGCGTGCGCATGGCAGGGCTCGGACTCGGTCCTCCCGACTTCGCGCTGTTCGAGATCGACGATCCGGACGGCCGAGCCGAGGCGCTCGAGTCGACCCTCCAGCCCAAGCTCTCGGTGCTCGGCGGCCTGTGCCTGCAGGGGCTCGCGCGCGTCGCGGGCGAGGAGCTGTTCGTCCACCCGGGCAAGCTCGCCCGCCGCAAGGGTCAGGCGCCGGAGGAGATGCTCGTCGCCTTCAGCAGCAGCCCGAAGGCCTACCGCGGCCTGCCGTACCTCGCCGTCGTGATGACCCGCCTGCACCTCCACGCGCGCGTCGGCGTGCGCGGCGAGTCGCCGCGCCGCACCCCGATGCAGAAGGCGCTCGAGCGCGAGGCGGCGAACCTCGCGAAGAAGGGGAAGCCGTTCCGCAAGCTGCGGCAGTTCCAGGACTGGAACTTCGAGGAGCTGCCCGAGCTCGCGCCCGCTCACTCGTCGGCGTTCTGGACCGAGCTCGGCGACGCGCTCGCGCCGGGCGGCCCCGGGCTCGACGTCGGGATCGCCTGGACGCGCGAGGAGGCGCGGAGCCTGTCGATCGGCGACCTCCTCGGCGTGTTCCGCGATCTATCGCCGCTCTACAAGGTGCTCGCGAACGCGAGCTGAATCCAAGCTGCTCGCGCACGCGAGCTGATCCGGTGGCCGCGCCGCGCGACGAGGAGCTCGATGGCGAACCGACGCACCCTGTTGTTCGTGATCTTCACGATCTCGGGCTTCTCGGGGCTCATCTACGAGTCAATCTGGACGCATTACCTGAAGCTGTTCCTGGGCCATGCCGCCTACGCACAGACCCTGGTCCTCGCGATCTTCATGGGAGGATTGACGATCGGTTCATGGACCTGCAGCAGGTACTCCGCCCGCTGGAAGAACCTGCTGCGGGGCTACGCGCTCGCGGAGGGGATCGTCGGGATCCTCGCGCTGGTCTTTCACCCCGTCTTCGACCACGTGGTTCGCTACTCGTACGCGACGCTCTTGCCCGCGCTCGGCTCGCCCGCCGCGGTGGACGCCGTCAAGTGGACCATCTCGGGCCTGCTCATCCTTCCCCAGTCGGTCCTGCTCGGCATGACGTTCCCGCTCATGAGCGCGGCGCTCCTGCGGCGGTATCCCGAGACGCCAGGGAGGTTCGTGGCGACGCTCTACTTCACGAACAGCATTGGAGCGGCGGTCGGCGTGCTGGTGAGCGGCTTCGTCCTCATCCGCGTGGCGGGGTTGCCGGGGACGATCCGCCTCGCCGGGTGCATCAACGTAGCGCTGGCGGTCGTCGTCTGGCTCATCTCGAGTGACGAACCTTCGGCGGCCCGTGCCGAGCCGGTGGCCGGGTCCGGGAGCGACCCGCGCGCGGAAACGAGCCGCGCGTGGTACCGGCTTCTCCTCCTCGCCTCACTGCTCACGGGCGCTGCGTCCTTCGTGTACGAAGTCGGCTGGATCCGGATGCTGAGCTTGGTCCTGGGGAGCTCGACGCATGCCTTCGAGCTCATGCTGAGCGCGTTCATCTTCGGCCTGGCGTTCGGCGGGCTCTGGCTGCAGCGCCGCATCGACGGCCTCTCCGATCCGGTGCGGACCCTCGTCGTCGTCCAGATCGCGATGGGCCTGCTGGCGGTCGCGACGCTCCCGGTCTACGAGCAGTCCTTCGGCGTCATGCGGTCGCTCGTCTCGACGCTTCCCAAGACCGATGCCGGCTACGCCCTGTTCAATCTTTCGAGCAACTTCATCGCCCTGGCGATCATGCTCCCGGCGACGTTCTGTGCGGGCATGACCCTGCCGCTGATCACGACGACCCTCATCCAGCGTGGACACGGGGAGCGGAGCATCGGCGCCGTCTACGCCACGAATACGGTCGGCGCGATCGTCGGCGTCTTCGCCGCCATCCACCTCGGCATGCCGGCGCTCGGGCTGAAGGGCCTGATCACGGCGGGCGCGAGCGTCGACATGGGGCTGGGATTGCTCCTGCTGTGGGCCATCCGCCGCCGGCTCCCGAACCGGAGGCTCCTGGTGGGAGCCTTCGGCCTCTGCGCCTGCGCCGTCGCCGCCGTCGTGCTGCTCGTGAAGGTCGATCCCTACAAGATGGCCTCCGGCGTGTACCGGCGCGGCGCGCTCATCAGCCCGGAGAGCACGCTCGTCTTTCACGAGGACGGCAAGACGGCGACGGTGAGCATCGTTCAGGAGCGCGAGGGCGAGTCCATCATCCGCGACATCCGCACGAACGGGAAGGTCGACGCCGGGATCGGCGTCGACTCGCCTCACAACGCCACGGTGGACGAGCCGACGATGGTCCTCCTCGCCGCGATCCCGATGGCGCACCACCCGGACGCGCGCACGGTGGCGAACATCGGCCTGGGGAGCGGCCTGACGTCGCATACCTTCCTCTGCAATCCGCGTCTCGAAGTCGTCGACACGATCGAGATCGAGCAGAAGATGGTGGAGGCCGCGAGGCATTTCGGCCCGCAGGTGGAGCTGACCTTCTCCGATCCACGCAGCCGGATCCACGTCGACGACGCGAAGAGCTTCTTCGCCTCCCAGGGGAAGAAGTACGACATCATCGTGTCGGAGCCGTCCAATCCCTGGGTGAGCGGAGTGGGTGGCCTGTTCTCGAGCGAGTTCTACCGGCTCGCGCGCCGGCACCTGAACGAGCGAGGGCTCTTCGTCCAGTGGGTCCAGCTCTACGAGATCGACCTGGGTCTGCTCGCCTCGATCTTCAAGGCGCTCGAGCCCGAGTTCGAAGACTTCGTGGCGTACACGTCCAACGCGGGCGACCTCCTCATCGTCGCGCGCAACGGCGGGGTGCTTCGCCCCGATCCGTTCATCTTCACGCTCCCGCGGCTGGCGGGCGTCCTCGACGAGGTGCACGTCCGGTCGATGCGGGACATCGAGGTCCGCAAGATCGGGGACAAACGACTGCTGTCCCGGTTCTTCGAGTCGTTTCCCGAGCGCGCGAACTCCGACTACTACCCCGTGCTGGACCAGAACGCGGCGCGGGCGCGGTTTCTCGGCTCGAACGCCAATGAGCTCGTGACCCTCACCCTCGAGCCGATGCCCCTCGTCGAGATGCTGTCGCAGCCGTCCGCGGCTCCCACCGTCACCCTCCGCCCGACCGTCTCGTTGCTTCACCCGGCGGCGAAGTGGGTGAACGATGCCATCACGCTGCGGGAGTACCTCGAGGGCGCCTCGCCTTCCGGAGACGTCCTCGAGGGCGAGGCGAAGTGGTATGCGGACGAGGCGCGGAAGATCCTCCTGGATTGTGGACCACCGGGGGATCCGAACAGGAGGGTGTTCCTGTTCAACAGCTTCATGAAGATCGCCCGTAACGTCACCCCCGCCGAATCCGACGCGATCTGGAAGGAAATGGAGTCCACCCGGTGCGCGGGTCGTCTCTCGGCCATCGAGGAGGGCTACGTGTCCCTGTTCAAGGCGGTGGGACGCAGGGACGGGGCGTCGATGGCGAGCGCGTCGCAGTTCCTCCTCGGCGCCGAGCGCGACATCACGCCGGCGCGGATGAACTACGTGCTCGCCGCCGGAATGCTGGGCCTCATCTCCGAGGAGAGATGGCGCGACGCGGAGAGCCTCTGGAACGCGTACGAGCCTCGGATCGCGCAAGGCGGGGCGAAGAGCTTCGTGATGCGCTTGCTCGAGGCCGAGATGCTCGCGGGCCGGCGCGAACGCGGAGGCTGACCTCGGCCCCGCGCCTCCCGCTAACCGCCGGCCGGCTTCTCTCCGGGCGCCGCCGGGGGTGCGCCCTGCTCGCCGCGGCTGGCCGCGGCGGCCGCCTCCGCGAGCCGCCGCTCCTCGCGCGCCGCTTGCCGCACCGCCTCGACGAGCTCGTCGTGGTCCTTGCGCAGCCCGTCATAGCGGCGCTTCAGCTCGGCGTACCGGTCGTGCGCGAGCTCGATCTCGCCCTTCTGGACGACGAAGACCCGCTTCTCCGTCTCGAGCCGGCCGCGCGCCGCCTTGAGATCCTTGTCGACGTCGGCGAGCTTCTTGCGCGTCTCGATGAGCTTCGTCTCTGCCCGATCCGCCCGCTCCTTCTCGGCGGCGAGCTTCGCCTCGTCCACCCCGGGCACGGGCAAGGGTACGGGCGCGGGCGGCGGCGCGGCCGTCGGCGCGGGCTCCTGCGCCTTCGCCCTCGCGCGCGCGAGCTCGGCGGCGGCCTTCTCGAGGTCCTTCTCGAGCCCGCGGGCGCGGGCCGCCTGGTGCTCCGCCTCTGCGCGGGCCTCCGCGACGCGCGCGGCGAGCTTGTCCACCTCGTCGCGCAGCGCCGGGGCGCCGCCGATCCGTTTCGCCGTCTCCTGCTGGTCGAACGCCTTCTTCTTCGCCCGCTCGAGGTCGGCGCGGAGCTGCATCGCCTCCTCGCGGCGCTCCTTCGCCTCGGCGCGCGACTCCTGCGCCGCCTTGCGCACGGCCTCGAGCTCCGCACGGAGCTTCTCCTCGGCCGCGATGCGCTCGGCGAGCGCGGCCTTCGCGGTCCGCGCGGAGAGGAAGAATCCGATCGCGGCGAGGACGCCGACGAGGGCGACGATGGGGAAGGCGTTCATGGAGGGAGCTCCCGGAAGATTTCCTTCGTATCCCGGATCGCACGGCGGGGGAAGCGGATCGGGGGAGAACGGCGCCGGGCGGGCGGGCGGGCCCCGGCCCGAGAGGCGCCGCGGCCCCGACCGTACTAGGATCGCCCTCCGGTGCGGCACGTCGCCACAAAGATCTTCCTCGCCTTCGCGGTCTCGCTCCTCGCCTTCGCGGCGGTGGCGGGCTTCGGCATCGTGCGGCTCCACGAGATCCGGCGCGACCTTCGCCTCCTCTCCGGCGGCTATCTCGCCCTCACCCGCGTCGCGGCGCAGCTCGAGGTGAAGGACTGGGTGGCGACCCGGGCGCTCGAGGCGAGCGCGCTCGATCGCGGCGCGCGGGAGGTCTACCTGCCCATCGCGCGGGCCCGTTTCACCGGGCTCGTCCACGACAAGATCGACGAGGGCCGCCGGGTGACCCGCGAGTCGCGCGCGCTCGCCCGCGGCGACGAGGCGCGCTTCCTCGACGAGGTCTCGGTTCGGCTCGACGCCCTCGACGCCCGCTGGCAGGAGTACGATCACGAGGCCCGCGCGCTCTTCGACGCGCTCGAGGCGGGGGAGGGCCAGGACCCGCGGACGCGCGCGGCCTTCGAGGCGCGCGCGCAGGAGGTCCGCCAGCTCGAGAAAGGACTCTCGCTCGACGTGAAGCTCCTTCAGGTTTCGCTCGAGACCCAGATCGCCGACCGGGTGCACGCGTCGGAGCGGGCGGAGGGCCGGACCGTCCTCCTCACCATCGTCTACTCGCTGCTCGCCCTCGCGATCGGCGCCGGCGCGGCGCTCGTCTCGCAGCGCCTCCTCTCGCCCATCCAGACGCTGACGGAGGGCGTGAAGGCAGTCGCCGCGGGTGACCTCACGCGCAAGGTCGAGCTGAAGAGCCACGACGAGCTCGGCCTGCTCGCCCGCGAGTTCAACGCGATGGCGGCGTCGCTCGCCGGGCAGCGCGATGAGCTGCGCCGGGCGGAGCGGCTCGCCGCGGTAGGGCGGATCTCCGCCCAGATCACCCACGAGATCCGGAACCCCTTGAACGCGATCGGCCTCAACGCCGAGCTGCTCGCGGAGGAGCTCACGAGGGGTCCCGCGCCGGCGGAGGCGATCCAGCTCGTCCATGCGATCTCACGGGAGGTGGACCGCCTCAACGGGGTCGCGGAGGAGTACCTGCGCTTCGCCCGTCTGCCCCGGCTGTCGCTCGGCCGGCAGGACCTGAACGAGGTGATCGGGAGCCTGCTCGACTTCCTGGCCCCTGAGCTGCAGGCGGCCGGCGTCGAGGTCGCGCGCGAGCTCGCGGATGGCGTGCTGGGGCTGCGCGCCGACGAGGGACAGCTCCGCGCCGTGTTCCTGAACCTCCTCCGAAACAGTCGGGAGGCCATGCCGGGGGGCGGCCGCATCACCGTGCGGACGCGCAGGGACGGGGAGGCGGTCGAGGCCGAGGTCGCCGACACCGGGGGGGGGATCCCCCCGGAAGAGCTGACGCGCATCTTCGAGCCGTTCTACTCGACGAAGGAGCGCGGCACGGGGCTCGGTCTCGCGTTCGCGCTGCAGGTGGCGAAGGAGCACGGCGGGACGATCCGCTGCGACAGCTGGGTGGGGCGGGGGACGACGTTCACGCTGCGCCTCCCTGCAGACGACGAGCGCGCGGAGGCGGTGGCAGCGACATGAGACGGACCCGGATCGATCGGCGGCGGACGAAGCAGCGGACGGCGGCGGCCCCGGCAGTCGCCGCGCCGCGACGCACATGGGGCGAGGTCGCGCGCGAGGTGCTGCCGAACGGGCTGCGCGTCGTCACGGCGCCGGCGCCGGGGCTCCACTCGGCGATGATTGCGCTCTACGTCCGCGCGGGGTCGCGCCACGAGACGGCGTCGGTGAACGGCGTCTCGCACTTCCTCGAGCACCTCTTCTTCCGGGGCTCGCAGGGATGGCCCGACACGGTGGCGATGAACGCCGCGATCGAGAGCGCGGGCGGGAGCCTCAACGGGATCACCGCGCGCGATCACGGCTGCTACTTCACCCCCATCCACCCGGGGGAGCTCGGCACCGGCCTCGCCGTCCTCGGCGATCTCATCCGCCGGCCGCTCCTGCGCGAGATGTCGGTCGAGCGGGAGGTGATCCTCGAGGAGATCCTGGACGAGGTGGACGCGGACGGGCGCGACATCGATCCGGACAACCTCACGAAGCGGATCGTCTTCGCCGGTCACCCGCTCGCGTTCAAGATCGCCGGGACGCCGACGACGGTGCGGCGGCTCGGGGAGGACGACGTCCGCGCCCACCACGCCCGCTTCTACACCGGGGCGAACCTCGTCCTCGCCGTCGCGGGGCCGGTCCGCCCCGCCCTCGTGCGCGCCCTCGCTGAGGAGCACCTCGGCGACCTGCCGCGCGGCCGCCGCTCGAGCGACCTCACGCCGCCGCCGTGGCCCGACGGCCCCAGGCTCGAGGTCGTCTCCCACGAGGACGCCCAGTCGGAGTTCTCGCTCTCCTTCCCCTGTCCGCCCGAGCACCACGCCGACTACCCCGTCCACCTCTGCATCCGCCGGATCCTCGACGACGGCCTCTCCTCGCGCCTCCCTTTCGAGATCGTCGAGCGGCGAGGGCTCGCGTACGCGCTCCACGCCGGGATCGACAGCTTCTCCGACTCCGGCATGACCGTCGTGGACGGCGCGTGCGCGCCCGCGAAGCTGCCGCGCGTCGTCGAGGAGATCCTGCGCGTCCTCGGCGGCCTCGCAGCCCGCGCGGTCCCGGAGGAGGAGCTCGTCCGGGTCCAGCGGCGCCACCGCATGACGCTCGCGTTCTCGCTCGACAGCGCCGCCGAGCTCGCCGGCTGGTTCGGGTCCGGCGAGGTCGTCTGCGCGCCCGAGGGGTTCGAGGAGCGCTGCCGGCGCGTCGAGCGGGTGCAGCCGGCCGACGTCCTGCGGGTCGCGCGCGAGGCGTTCCGGCGCCGAAACGCCATCGCCGTGGTGGTCGGGCCGGCGCGCCGGCGCGAGCGCGCTGCGGTCGAGCGGCTCCTCGCCACGACGACCGCCCTGCCCGCCTGAAGGCCCGTGGCCCGTCGCCGGTCCCGGTGCTAACCTCCGCTCCTCATGGCGGACTTCGTCACCCGCGCCGTGCAACGGCTCCGCGAGGACCCCCGGTTCAGCCGGAACCGCTACTTCCTCGCGCTCTCCTCGCCGGAGGGGCGCCGCGCGCTCCGCATCCACCGCCACCTCCGCTCGCTCGAGCGGGACCTCGCGGCGGGCTCGGCCGCGACGGTCGCGCGCGACGCGGAGCGCGTGCGGCTCACCCTCTCGGGCGGGCGCGGCTCGCGGACGGCCTGGCTCACTCGCGCCGAGTTCCGGCTCCTCTGCGGGAGCCCCGCCGTGCGCGCTGCCCTCGGCGAAGCCGCCCTGGCGGAGGCCTGACCCATGCTGGAGTTCGACCCCGTCCTCCTCACCGGCATCGACGAGATCGACGCGCAGCACCGGGAGCTGTTCGGGCGGGTGAACGCGTTGCTCGAGTCTTCGCGGAGCCACCGCAGCCGCGAGGAGGTCGTCCGCCTCCTCGAGTTCCTCGGCAGCTACGTCGTCGACCACTTCGCCTCAGAGGAGCGGATGATGGTGGAGGGCGCGTACCCGAAGCTCGAGGGCCACCGCGCGGAGCACCGCCAGCTCGTGAAGGAGCTCGAGATCCTTCGCCACGAGCTGAAGAGCGAGGGGCCGTCGGCGATCTTCGTGATCCGCGTCGGGAACCGCGTCACCGAGTGGCTGCGCGAGCACATCTACCGGACGGACCGGCTGCTCGGCGAGTGGCTGAAGCACCAGCGCTGACCGCCGGAGAGGGGGACGGGTGGGGGGCGAGCAGGAGGAGATCGGGGAGCGGCTCTCCGCGGAGGATCTCCGCGAGGCATGGCTGCTCTTCGCGCCGGAGGACCGCCGGCTCGGCTTCGAGCAGCTGCCTCGCGCCGAGGCGGAGGACTTCTTCCTCTCGCTCCCCGCCCGCGATCAGGAGGAGCTCGTCCTCGGGCTGCCCCGCGACGCGCGCCGCTCGTGGGTCCGGCTCTTGCCGCCGGACGACGCGGCCGACCTCGTCCAGGCCGCGCCGGCGGAGGAGCGCGAGGGGCTGCTCGCGCTGCTCGACGACGCGACCCGGCGCGAGGTGACGGCGCTCCTCGCCTACGCGGAGGACGAGGCCGGCGGCCTCATGAATCCGCGCTTCGCGCGGCTGAGGCCGGACGCCACGGTCGACGAGGCGATCAGCTATCTGCGGCGGCAGGCGCGAGAGCGGGACGCGGAGGTGATCTACTACGCGTACGTGCTCGGAGAGGAGCAGCGACTCCTCGGCGTCGCGTCCTTCCGCGATCTCTTCTCAGCGATGCCGGACAAGCGGGTCCGCGACGTCATGCACACCGACGTCATCTCCGTGACGGAGGACATGGACCAGGAGGCGGTCTCGCACGTGTTCGCGGACCACGACCTCCCCGCCATCCCGGTGGTGGACGCCCAGGGGCGGATGAAGGGCATCGTGACGGTCGACGACATCGTCGACGTCGTCGAGGAGGAGGCGACCGAGGACATCCAGAAGTTCGGCGGCGTCGAGGTGCTCGGCGCGCCGTACCTCGACATGAGCTTCGGGGCGATGGTTCGCAAGCGCGGCGGCTGGCTCGCGGCGCTCTTCCTCGGCGAGATGCTCACGGCCACCGCGATGGCGTTCTTCGAGGATGAGATCGCGCGCGCCGTCGTACTCGCCGTGTTCCTCCCGCTCATCATCTCCTCCGGCGGGAACTCCGGGTCGCAGGCGTCCACCCTCGTCATCCGCGCGATGGCGCTCGGGGAGGTGCGGGTGCGGGACTGGTGGCGCGTCGCCGGGCGCGAGGTCATGACCGGCGTCGCGCTCGGCTTCATCCTCGCGACCATCGGCTTCGTGCGAATCATCGTGTGGCAGCGGATCGGCCACATGTACGGCGAGCACTACCTGCGCGTCGCGCTCACGGTCTCGGTGAGCCTCGTCGGCGTCGTCACCTTCGGCACGCTCGCCGGCTCGATGCTCCCGTTCCTGCTGCGGCGGTTCGGGCTCGACCCCGCGAGCGCGTCGGCGCCGTTCGTCGCGACGCTCGTCGACGTCACCGGGCTCGTCATCTACTTCGCGGTGGGGAGCGTCATCCTCTCGGGCGCGCTCCTGTAGCGCGGGCGCTACGCCGCGCGCGCGCCCGCGCCGGCGAGCAGCGCGCGCAGCCCCTCGCCCGCGTCACTCCCCTCGAAGACGAAGCCTGCGGGCACGTCGCGGAGCGCCTGCGGCACCGACGCCTCCGACGGCCCGCAGACGACCACCGGCAGCCGGAGCGTCCGGGTGAGCTCCGCGAGCAGCGGCTCCACGTCGTCCGCGGGCAGGAGCACGAGCGCGCCGACCGCCCCCGCCGCGAATGGACGCCAGAGCGGACGGCTCGCGGGGTCGCCGGGCAGCGCGGTCACGTCCACGCGCACGCCGTCGCCGAGCGCGAGCCGGCCGATCGTGCCGAAGCCGGCCGCCGCCGCGTGCTCGGGCTGCCAGCCCGGAACCGTCTGGAAGCGCGCGAGCGCGGCCCTGCGCGCGAGCGGGCCGCCGCCCGCGAGGACGATCTTGCCGACCGTGTGCGCGCCCGAGGAGCGGCCGCGCGCGATCCGCGCTCGGAGCGCGTGCAGCTCGTGCGCGGCGAGGAGCGGCGTGGCGTCCTCGGTCGGCGGCACCCCCGCGGCGCGGCGCGCGTAGCCCTTCTCGAGCAGCGCCAGCACCGCGCGCGCCGCCTCGAGGTCGGTCGCGCGGCAGCGGTCGACGAGGTCCTGGAAGGTGAGCGGCGCGCGAAGCAGCGTCACCACCTCGGCGGTCACCGGGTGCAGGCCCGGCGGGATCTCGCTCGCGTGGACGGCGAGCTCGACGACGTCGGCGGGCTGCGGCAGCGCGGGGAGGAGCCGCGCCACCTCATCGGACTGACGGAGCCCCTCGAGCACGAGCTCGTCCACCTTCCGGTCGATGCGTGCCTCGACCTGCGCGCCGCCGGGGACGAAGGCGAACTGCCCCTCGCGCAACGTGAGGAGGCGGTAGAGCGCCTTCTCCCCCGAGGCGGCGCGCACGCGCGCGTCGACGACGCGACCCTGGTCGAGCGCGATCTCTGCCTTCTCGCCCTCGCGCTCGACCGCGAGCTTCCCGGTCTTGCGGTTCACCGCGAGAATCTGGAGGAGGTCCACGAGCGGGATCTGCGCGAGGTTCCCCTCGATCTCGCGGCTCTCGCTCGAGACGGCCTTCGCCGCCTCGACGCGGCGGAAGATCTGCTCGATCCGGGCGAGCACCTCGTCGTGGTTGAACGGCTTGCGCAGGAACGTGCCGAGCCGCGCACGGTCCACGTCCACCGACTCGCCGGTGAGCACGACCGGGATCCGCTCCGTGCGCGGGTTCGTCCGCAGGATCCGCACGAAGGTGCGGGCGTCGAGGATCGGGCAGCGCTCGTCGAAGAGCACGACGTCCGGGAAGCGAAGGATCGCGATCTGGAGCGCGCGGGCCCCGTCGCGCGCCGCGTGCACCTGGTAGCCGCGCTGCCGCAGCGCCGGCGCGAGCGCGCGCACGGTGGCCGGGTCCGGATCGGCGACGAGGATCTTGCGGACGGGGGGCATGGGTGGCCGATCAGAGGGGCTGGAGGTCGTAGAGCGTCTGGAGCTTCGATACGAGCGCGTCGACGAGCGGGACGTCGGAGGTATGGAAGGTGCGCCCGCCGGGTCCGGCGATGAGCCCGTAGGCGGAGTGCTCGGAGATGAAGAGCAGGAACTCGTGGCCGGCGAAGCGCGGGTCCCCGTCCACGTAGACCTCGGTGACGAGCGGGTGCCCGATCGGCGCCGCGTCCGCGCTGCGTGGTCCGAGCAGGTAGACGCGCACCGTCGTGTCGCCCGCCCGCGCCGCCACGTCGCCCGGCGGCAGCGCCTGCACGACCGGGGCGAGCCCGAACCGCTCGCGCGTGCCGACGTACAGGACGCCGCGTGCCCGCGGGTCGCGGCCGATTTCGCGAGCCGCCTCGCGCTGCGCCGCGGCGAAGAGCTCGGCGTCACGCGGCAGGCGCGCCGACGGCGAGGACTCGGGGATGCGCGCGTGGTCTGAGAGGAGGAGGTCGGAGAGCTCCCAGAACGCGTTCGCCGGCACGTCGGAGAGGTGGAGGCGGCGCAGCAGCGATCCGCGCTGCTCCTGGACGCGCGCACGCGCCCAGTGGAGCAGCTCGTCGAAGTCCTCCCCGTCCTTCGGGAAGGTCGAGGCGCCCATCGAGAGGAGCACTGGGCACCTCCGCTCGAGCTCGCGGATCGAGTCCTCGCGCCGGATCTCCTCCGCCGCGCGGCGCAGGAACATGAGCGCGCCGAAGTAGTCCGTCTCGGGGAGGAGCACGTAGTACTCGCTCTCCGAGACCTTCGCGAGGATGTCCGCGTCGCGCACGACGCGCGCCGCGGCGGACACGAGGTCGCGCGTCGCGCGCCGGTAGAGCTCGCGCCCGCCCTCCTTGCGCATCTGGTCCGTGTTGTCGATCGAGAGGACGACGAGGGAGAAGCCGCGGGTGTAGCGCCGCGCCTTGTAGAACTCCTTGCCGGCGTAGTCGATGAAGTAGGCGAGGTTGTAGGCGCCGGTGTCCCGATCCCGCAGCCCGATCCGCTCGAGCGCATGGAACCGGCGGGCGTTCTTCACGGCGATGGCGGTGAAGTCCGCGACGGTGAGCGCCGCCGCGTGGTGCTCCGGCGCGAACCGACCGCGCGCGCGGTCCGAGAGGAGCGCGAGCCCGACCGGCTCCTCGTCGGCGAGGAGCGGGACGTGGAACGCCTCGGTCGCGTCCTTCGCGCCCGCGGCGGTCGTGGGCGCGGCGTGGACGAAGCGCGGCGCCCACTCCGGGTCCTTCGGATCGATCCGCGCCGGAAGCGCGGCGCGGTCTACGAGGCCGCGGTAGCTGCGGAGCTGCAGCTGCCCCTTCTCGTCCGCGATCCAGAGCGCGGCGCCCTGCGCGTCGGTCACGCGCGCGAGCACCGAGAGGGCGAGGTCCTGCAGCCGCTCGCCGTCGAGGGTCGCCATGATCTGGAGGCCCTGGCGGTAGAGCGCCTGCGACTTCACGAACTCGAGGTTCTCGTTCAGCAGCTGCGAGTGCTCGCGCCGCAGCCGCACCCGCGCGAGCGCCCGCTCGCACACCTGCACGAGCTCGTCGCGGTCCACCGGCTTCGTGAGGAAGTCGGCGCAGCCCGCCTTCATCGCTTGCACCGCGAGCCGCACGTCGTCGTGGCCGGTGATGGCGACCGCCTCGAGGTCCGGGTCCCGCTTCTTCGCCTCGCGCACCAGCGCGACGCCATCGAGGCCCGGCATCACGATGTCGGTGAGGAGCACGTCGAAGTGCTCCTCCGCCATGAGCTTCAGCGCGTCCGCGCCGGAGGCGGACACGCGGACCTGGTGGCCCGCCGCCTGGAGCAGCTCCCGGAACAGCTCCTGGAAGAACCGCTCGTCGTCGACGACGAGAATGCGACCTGCGCCCATCTAGAGTTCCGCCTCGCCCTCGAACACCCGCTCGGCGGGGCCGCGCATGGTCACACGAGAGAGATCCGGCGATACGGTGATCTCGAGCGTGCCGCCCGGGAGCCGGACCTCGACGGGCGCGCCCGCTGGGACGTCGCCGCGCCGAACCGCGGCGACCGTCGCCGCGCAGGCGCCCGTGCCGCAGGCGTCCGTGAGGCCCGCGCCGCGCTCCCAGACGACGAGCTCGATGCCGCGCGGCCCAGGCCGGGCGAAGCCGACGTTCACGCCGCCCGCGACCGCCCTCTCGATCCGGGGCCCCACGTCGGCGGCGCGCGCCCGCGACGGCTCGTCGAAGAGGATCGCGTGCGGGTTTCCCATCGACACGCGGACCGCGTGGAGGCGCTCCGCGCCGATCTCGAACTCCTGCTCGCCCTCGAGCCTCGCCGGCCCCATCTCGACCGACACCCCCTCGACGGCGCCACCCGGGCCGCGGTGGAGCGTGCACTCCTTCGTGCCCGCGCCGGTGTCGATCCGGATCCGTCCCTCGAGCCCGCGCGCCTCGGCGAGGTGGCGGGCGAGGCAGCGGACGGCGTTGCCGCACATCTCGGCGACCGAGCCGTCGGCGTTGTAGATGTGCATCGAAACGGCTGCGCCCGAGGTTCGCGCGGGCAGGATCGTCACGACGCCGTCGGCGCCGATCCCGCGGTGACGATCGCATACGCGGCGCGCTCGCTCGGCGTCCATGAGCGGCCCCTCGACGAGCACGAAGTCGTTCCCGAGGCCGTGGTACTTCGCGAAGCGGAGCGGCACGCGGCGCATCATAGCGCGGTGCGCCCGAACCTCGCCCGCGTGCGCGTGCGGTTTGGCCGGCAGGCGGATGCCCGCAAGGTCCTCGAGCACCTCTTGGCCCGCTCGCCGGGGTTCGGCGCGGCCCGGCACGCGCGCGTGACGCGAGCGCCGGCGGGGTCTTCGCCTTAGGAAGCTCGCCTCCTTACGCATTAGGGAGAGGGTCCGGTAACGAATACGGGGATGGGCTCGTCCGTTTGATCCACGTCAGGTAGAATGTGGGAGCCCGAGGTAGAGTCGGGGCGAGGGAGAGTCGGTGTTTAGACGCATGAATCCAGCAGCTTCCGCCATCCTGGCGGCAGGAATCATCGCCGCAGGCGGCTGTTCGCGGGACGACGTCACCCACGTCCGGGTGCCCAAGCCTCCGGCGACGACCCCGGCGGCCGCCGCGACGCCCGCCACCGTGGACCTCCCGGCCGCGCCGGCGCGGAGGCAGGGCGGGCTCCGCTGGACGCTCCCGAAGGGCTGGACGGAGTCGGCGGGCGGGCAGATGCGCTACGCCACGTTGAAGCCGCCCGTCGTCGGGAAGGTGGATGCGTCGGTCGTCGTGCTCCCCGGCCCCGCCGGCGGCGAGCTCGCGAACGTGAACCGCTGGCGCGGCCAGATCGGCCTGCCGCCGCTCGATGACGGCGCGCTCGCGAAGGCGCGCAAGGTCGTGAAGACGAAGGCGGGTCCGCTCAAGATCTACGACTTCACGAGCGAGGGCGCGACGCGGAGCCGGCTCGTCGCCGGGCTCGCCGAGGCGAAGGGCGACACCTGGTTCGTCAAGATCACGGGCGACGCCGACGCGGTCGGCGCTGCGCGGGAAGATTTCATGAAGCTGCTCGGGAGCCTCCGCTTCGAATGAACCGCCTCGGCTCGAAGTTGTGGGACGGCCTGACGTCCCTGAAGCTGACCATCGGCTGCCTCGCGGCGCTCATGATCCTCGTCGTAGCCTGCACGATCGCGCAGGTGCGGCTCGGGACGCTCGGCGCGGTGAACCTCTACATGAGGGCCTGGTTCTACTGGATGCAGCTCGGCCGGCTCTCCATCCCGATCTTCCCGGGCGGCGCGCTCGTCGGGCTCGTGCTGATGCTGAACCTCGTCGCGGCGCAGGGCCGCCGGCTCGAGCTGTCCTGGCGCAAGGCCGGGATCTGGATCGTGCACGCGGGGCTCATCCTCCTCTTCGTCGGCGAGTTCGTCACCGGCGGGTTCCAGGTGGACGCGCGGCTCGTGTTCGAGGAGGGCCAGACCGCGAACTATGTCGAGGTGCCGCGCGAGGTGGAGCTCGCGGTCGTGGACACGACCGACCCCACGGTGGACGAGGTCTACGGCGTCTCCGAGCGCGCCCTCGGCCGCGGCGGGGCGGTGCCGGTCTCCGGCACGCCGCTCACGTTGCGACTCATGTCGTACCACCGGAACGCGCAGCTCGTTCCCGCGCCGTCGGGCGCGCCGACCGCCGGCGCGACGCGGGGTCTCGGGGTCGGCCTCTCGTACGTGCCGCTCCCGCCGGTCTCGAGCGACGAGCAGACGGACCTTTCCGTCGCCGTCGTCGAGGTGCTCGCCGGCGGACGGAGCCTCGGGACCTGGCTCGCGAGCAGCGCCATCGAGCAGGGCCAGCCATTCTCGTTCGGCGGGCGGGTCTACTCGCTCGAGCTGCGGAGCCGGCGTGAGTACCTGCCGTACACGCTCACGCTCGAGGACTTCCGGCACGACGTGTACCCCGGCACCGACATCCCGAAGAACTTCTCGAGCCTCGTTCGCCTCCAGAATCCCGCGCGCGGCGAGGACCGGAACGTCCTCATCTACATGAACCAGCCGCTCCGCTACGACGGGAAGGCCTTCTACCAGGCGAGCTTCGGGAAGGGCGACACCCTCTCGATCCTGCAGGTGGTGCAGAACCCCGGCTGGCTGATCCCGTACGTGTCGTGCGTGCTCGTGACGCTCGGGCTCCTCGTCCACTTCTTCATCTCGCTCCGGCGCGGCCTCCGCCGCGCAGCCTCGGCCCAGACTCCCGGCACGCAGGAGGCCGCATGAACGTCAGGAAGCTCGCCCCGTTCGTCGCCGGCGCGCTCGCCCTCGCCGGCGCCGCCGTGACGCTCGTGCCGCCGCGGGCGGTGCGTGGTTTCGACGTGGACGCCTTCGGCCGGATCCCGGTGCTCGAGGGCGGCCGCGTCAAGCCGGTGGACTCGATCGCGCGCAACTCGCTCCTCGTCATCCGCGGCGCCCAGGGCTTCCAGCACGAGGGGCGCTCGGTCGGCCCGGACGAGTGGCTCCTCGACGTCCTCTTCCGCGCCGAGGTCGCCGACGCCCAGCCGATCTTCCAGATCGACGACCCCGACGTGCTCGGCATCCTCGGGCTGCCGCAGAGCGCGCAGCGCCGGTTCCCATTCACGGTGATCGTGCCGCACATCGAGGCGCTCGAGCAGCAGGCGGGCGCAGCCGAGAAGGTGGACGCGAAGCAGCGGACCCGTTTCCAGGGCGCCGTCGTGAACCTCGCGGAGCGCGTCTACCTCTACTTCCGCCTCAAGAACACGATCCAGCTCGAGCGCAGCCCCGGGCTCGTCATGGAGCTCGGCGCAGCGGATTCGCCGACCGCGGTGAAGCGGCGGGCGGCGCTCGCGGGCATGGCCTACTTCCGGCCCATCCTGCCGCCCGAGGGCGCAACGCCCGAGAGCTGGCGGTCCACCGGCGAGGCGCTCCGTGCCGCCGCGATGGGCGAGCGCGATCCCGTGCTCGCGGGCTGGGCGCGCGTCGGCCTCGCCTGGTCGATGCAGGACGCGGCGAGCTTCGATCGCGCGGTGAGCGACCTCCGCGCGCGAGCGCACACGACGGCGGAGCGGCTCGAGTCGGTCGGCCAGGTCGAGCACGAGGTCCTCTTCAACCGCGCCGAGCCCTTCTACACGGGGATGGTGATCTACGTCCTCGCGCTCTTGGTGCTGTTCGCGTCGTGGCTCCGTTTTGGCGACGTCCTGCGCCCGACCGCGTACGGCCTCCTCGTGGCAGGCGTAACCGTTCACACGCTCGGCCTCGTGTCGCGCGTCCTCCTCCAGGGCCGCCCGCCCGTCACGAACCTCTACTCGTCGGCGGTCTTCGTCGGCTGGGGCGCGGTCGTGCTCGGGGTCGTCCTCGAGTGGATCTACCGCAAGGGGTTCGGGACCGCCGTCGCGGCGACCGCCGGCTTCGCCTCGCTCATCGTCGCCCACCACCTCGCGGGCGACGGCGACACGATGGAGATGATGCGGGCCGTCCTCGACTCGAACTTCTGGCTCGCGACCCACGTCGTCTCGATCACCATCGGCTACAGCGGCACGTTCCTCGCCGGATTGATCGCGATCGGGTGGACCTTCCGCGAGCACCTCGCCCCGCGCCTCGACCCCGCCACCTCGAAGGCGCTCTCGTCGATGGTGTACGGCGTCGTCTGCTTCGCGCTCTTCTTCAGCTTCCTCGGGACGGTGCTCGGCGGGATCTGGGCCGACCAATCCTGGGGGCGGTTCTGGGGCTGGGACCCGAAGGAGAACGGGGCGCTCCTCATCGTCCTCTGGAACGCGATCATCCTGCACGCCCGCTGGGGCGGGTACGCGCGCGAGCGCGGGATCATGGTCATGGCGATCTTCGGGAACGTCATCACCTCTCTCTCCTGGTTCGGCGTGAACATGCTCGGCGTCGGCCTCCACTCCTACGGCTTCATGGACAAGGCGTTCTGGGCGCTCTCGGCCTTCTGCGGCTCGCAGCTCGCGCTCATGGGCCTCGCGCTCCTGCCGCGGCGGTTCTGGAAGCCCGCCGCCGAGCGCGGGCCGAAGCCCGCCGCCGCGACCTGACCTGTGGGCGGGTCGGCGAGAAAACGCGCGGCTCAACCCGTACTCGTCTAGGCTCGCGGCATGGACCTCGTCCCGCTCCTCCGGTCCCTCGTCGCGATCGACTCGACCTCGTCGCGCTCCAACCTGCCCGTCCTCGACCGGCTCGAGGACGCGGCGCGCGCGCTCGGGTTCGAGACGCGGCGCGCCACCTGGGTGGACGAGAACGGCGTCGACAAGGGCAACCTCGTCTGCCGCCGCGGCCCGGACGCTCCCGGCGGTCTCGCCCTCGTCGGCCACACCGACTGTGTCCCGTTCGACCCCGAGTGGAACGAGGCGCTCGCGGGCGCCGAGCGGGACGGGAAGGTCTTCGGGCGCGGCGCCGCCGACACGAAGGGCTTCCTCGCGGCCGCGATCGTCGCCGCGGCGCACGCCCGGCCCGGCAAGCACCCGCTCGCGCTGCTCTTCACCGCAGACGAGGAGGTCGGCTGCCTCGGCGCGAAGCGGCTCCTCGCCGAGGGGCGCGTCCACCCGCGCCACGCGATCGTCGGCGAGCCCACCTCGCTCACGCCGATCCGCGCGCACAAGGGGTATTGCGCGGTCGAGGTCGTGATCGAGGGGATCGAGGGGCACAGCGCCTACCCCGACGTCGGCGCCTCCGCGATCCACGGCCTCGGCCGGCTCTGGGTCGAGATCGAGAAGATCGGCGAGGAGCTGCGCCGCGAGGCGGACGCCTCCTTCTCGCCGCCGCACACGACCTGGAACGTCGGGGTCGTCCGCGGCGGCAAGGCCCGCAACATCATCGCGGGCGAGTGCCGCTTCACCTACGAGTGGCGGCCGCTCCCCGGGCAGGATCCGCGGCGCGCGCTGCGCCTCCTCGAGGAGGCGTGCGAGAGGCTCGAGGCGGCGAGCGGCGGGAGGCTCTCGGTCGAGATCGCGCCGCTCCGGACGGACGCCGCGGCGGTGACGCCGGAGGCCGCGGAGATCGTCCGCTTCCTCGAGGCGGAGAGCGGAAACCGCTCGACGACCGTGCCGTTCGGAACGGAGCTTCCGGAGGTGATCGGGATGGGCGCGGAGGGCTGCGTCTTCGGCCCGGGCGACATCAAGGTCGCGCACCGGACGGGCGAGCACGTCGCGGTCGCCGAGCTCGAGCGCGCCGCCGCGATCCTGGCGCGGGCCATCGAGCGGTTCTGCGGGTAGCCGCTAGGACCGGACGCGCATCACCCGAGGCGCGCCATCGCCGCGCGCATGCTGATCCGCAGCCGCTCGAGCGATCGCGCGAGCACGCCGAGCTCGTCGGTCCGCGACACGACGATGGGGCTCTCCAGGTCCCCCGTGCTCATCCGGTCGGCGGCGTCGCTCATCTCGAGGATCGGCCGGACGAGCACCCTCGAGGCGGTCAGCGCGGTCAGCGCGACGAGGATCGCGGCGGCGGCGAGGAGCGCGAGCCCGAGCGCCAGCGTCTGACGGAGCGGCGCGAACAGCTCCTCCTTCTCCTGCTGGATCGCTACGGCCCACTGGAAGCGGTTGCCCTGGACGTACCCGAGCGCGTCCTTGCCGTCGGACTCGGTGAACGCCAGCGCGCGCGGCCGCCCGTCCCGCCGGAACGAGGCGACCAGCGGGTGCTCGTTCAGGTGCACCTGCCCGAGGACGTATTCCTCGCGCGGGTGCGCGACCACCTTCGCCTGCTCGTCCACGAGGAAGGCGAACCCGGTCCGCCCGGTTCGCCAGTGCGCGATGATGCTCGAGATGTCCTCGACGGTCATCGCCGCGGCGAGGACCCCGGCCACCGCGCCGTTTGCGATGATGGGCACGGCGAGGATGACCGCCGGCTTCTTCGAGGTCTTCCCGATGAGCGTCTCCCAGCTCAGGTCCTTCCCGCTCGCCACCACGTCCTTGAAGTACTGCCGGTCCCCGTAGTCGGCGAGCGGCCTCCCATCGCTGCGCGCGACGTTCTTCCCGTCCGGCGCGATCGTGAAGACGAGGTACATCCACGGATACGCGTGCTGGATCGCCGTCAGCGCCTGGGTCTGCTCGTCGCCCCTCATCGAGGCGAGGGCGGGGAGGCTCGCGGCGGCTCGGAGCACGCGGACGTTCTTGTCGAACCACTCGTCCACCTGCGACGAGATCCGCTCGCCGCTCGCCTGGAGCGAGCGCTCCGCCTCGATCTCCACGCGCCTGGCCTGCTGGTGCAGCGTGATCCCGCCGAACAGCCCGAGCGGCAGGAGGCCGACCGCGAGCACCGTCACCGTCGTCTTGCCGAGCATCCCGAAGCGGACGCGGTGACGGTCGGCGCCCTCGCGGCGCGCTCCGGAACCGTCGCCTCGAACCGTCGGTCGTGCAGCGCTGGGGGGAGTCCTCATGCGCGCAACGCTACCGGATCACCGGATCGCGCCGGAATTGTGGAAACCCGCACTGCACGCCGGTGCGGCGAGCACGCGATCGAAGCCGGGCGTTTCCGCACCCTTGCTATCCGGCTGCGGCGACCGACGCGGCGATGCAGGGTTACAGCCGCAGGCGTGCGCCGCCCGCCTCAGAACGCAAGACGTAGCTCGATGCTCGGCGAGAGCCGCAGTTGCGCGGAGAGGTCGCTCGTCGTGACCGAGGGCCCGCCCGCATAGGCGAGCTTCCCGCGCCAGTACCTCACCCCCAGGATGCCCGTCGAGATCCGCAGCGCCAGGCCGGCCGCGAGCGCCCGCTCGACGGCGATCCCCGCCGACGCTCCGACGAGCCACGCGCGTTGCTCCACGTCGGTGCTCGAGGACGTGCCCGACCGGAAGCGCAGCGCCCCGCCCTCGGCGAGCACGAGCGCCGAGACCTCGACGGGGGCGCCGGGGCGCGAGACCGGCCGGCGCACGCCGGCGGTGAGGACCAGTTGGCCGGTGTCGCGCCGCGGGATCGTCGACAGGATCGAGTCGCTCGCCTTCGTCTCCTCGCGGTCGAAGGATCCGGACGCGCCGACGGTGAGCCACGTCCGGTCCCCGACCGCCCGCTCCACCGAGGCCGTCGCTGCCGGCCACCAGAGGGAGAAGACCGACGCCGACGAGAGAAACATGCCCGAGGAGTTGAACCCCACCCCCGCTCCGATCGACCAGCGCGGCGCCTGAGCGACGGCCGCGATGACCGGGGTGGCGGCCGGGATCACCGGAGCAGCGATCGGCGCGCCGACGGGCGCAGCCGGCGCCGGCTGCGCGACGCTCGTCGCCGGGGCAGGCTCATCGTGGGCGACCGACACCTCGGGCGGAGGTGTCTCCGCAAAGACCGCGAGCGGGGCGAAGACCAACAGGAGAGCGGCGATTCGACGCATGACAACCTCCCTCGCACCAGGACCGGTGCGCCTGCGCGGAATGAAGCAACGGGTGTGCTCGCTTCGAAGCTCAGCATATAGCAGGGTTGCGCCGCCGCACCGCCGAGGCCCATTGACTGCTTGTCAACAGGCTGTCGCCCGGGCGCGACGGTCCTGACAGTTTGGCAGAGCCGCGACCGTGCGCGCCTGCGAGCGTCACTCCGAGTCGTGCACGTGATAGTGCGCGTGCACGTGCCCGTCGGGGCCGTGCCGGTGGACGTGGCGGTGAGCGAGTCCGCTCTCGACGAGGAGCTTCTCGTCGTGGAGCAGGCCGTGGGCGTCGCCGTCGTAGAGGATGCCCCTCTTCCCCGGCGCGAGCAGCACGGCGCGGTCGCCGAGCTCCGGCGCCATCGAGAGGTTGTGGGTCGTAGCGACGACCGTGAGCCCCGGCACGTTCGCGAGGACGTCCACGAGGCGGCCCACGGAGGCGGGATCGAGGTTCGCCGTCGCCTCGTCGAGCAACAGCACCCGCGGCTCGACCGCGAGGAGCGCTGCGAGCGCGACGCGCTTCTTCTCTCCGCCGGAGAGCTCGAACGGAGCGCGGTCGAGGAGCCCGGCGACGTCGAACGTCTCCGCCCAATGCGAGACGCGTGCGCCCGCGTCCACCATCCCGAGCTGGCGCGGGCCGAAGGCGATCTCGTCGGCGACGGTCGGGTTGAAGAGCATCGCGTCCACGTTCTGGAAGAGGAGCGCGACCTCGCCGCGGAAGCGCCGGCGGAAGACGGGCTCGTCGAGCGCCGCCGCCTCGAGCCTTTGCCCCGCGTAGCGGACCTCGCCCGCGTCGGGGAAGGCGAGGCCGTCGAGGAGCCTGAGGAGCGTGGTCTTCCCGCAGCCGTTCACGCCGAGCACGACGACGCGCTCGCCGGCACGGACCTCGAAGCTCACGTCGTCGAGAACGGCGCGGCCGGCGGGGCACGCCGAGACCCCCGCGACCGAGAAGACCGCGGCGGAAGGCGCGCGCTCGCTCGCGGGCATCAGAACCCCCTCGCGCGGAGCGCGTCGGCGACTTCGCGGGCGTTCCGCCCGGAGAGGACGAGCAGGGTCGCGCTGATGGCGCCGGCGCCGCGGATCACCTCGCGCGTGCGCGGCCGCCGCGCGAGGCGGCTACGCAGCCCGAGCCGGGACTCGCTCGCGAGGAGCCGCAGCGCGTGGATCTGCGCGAGGGCGACGACGAGGAGCCGCGTCGCCCAGGGCCACGGCGCCACCGCGGCGAGGACGTTCACGCGCGCGAGCACGGCGAGAGCGAGGAAGGCGAGGAGGACCGCGCGGAGGTTCAGCGCGAGGAGCGCCTCCCAGGCGGGCCCCGCGCGCCCGGCGAGCCGCTCGAACAGGACGCCGGCGGCGGCGCCGCCGAGCGAGAGCGGCAGGACGAGCCGGGCGACGCGCGCGAGGTGGGCGGGCGCGCCGCGGGGGAGGAGCGCGAGCGCCACCGCGAGCGCGATGGCGAGGAGACGCCAGTCCGTCACGGCGGAGAGGGCGAACGAGGCGGCGAGCCATCCCGCAAGGAGCGCGCGCCCGCGGCCGGGATCAGGTGCGCGCATCGAGCCTCGCCCTGCGCAGGAGCGCCAGCGCCGCGACCGTGTACGCCCCCTCGATGACGCCGGTGACGACGAGGCTCGGCAACATCGTCGCGCCGAGCACCACCGCCGGCGCGATCGGGAAGACCTGCGGGTCGAGCACATGCTGCAGCGCGAGCACGAGCGCGACCGCGAGCGAGGAGACCTGCGTCCCGAGCCAGGCGGCGACGAACGCGGCCGGCCGGTCGCCGACGCGCAGGCGGCGCGCGGCGCGGAAGGCGAGCCAGGCGGCGCCGGGGCCGAGGAGCCCCATCGCGAGCCCGTTCACCCCGAGCGTCGTGACGCCGCCCGCCCCGAAGAAGAGCGCCTGCACCGCGAGGACGAGCCCCTCGCAGACGAAGGCGGCGAGCGGGTGGAAGAGCAGCGCGAGGAGCGCCGCGCCGACGACGTGGGTGGACGTCCCGCCAGGCACCGGGATCCGGAGCGTCTGCAGGACGAAGGCGACGGCGGTGAGCGTCCCCATCACCGGGAGCGCGTCGGCGGCGCGCGCGCCGAAGTGGCGTCGCGCGGCGACGGCCCAGAGCGGCACCGCCGCGGCCCACGCGGGCACCGTGATCACTGGGGAGAGGAAGCCGTCGGGGACGTGCATGCGCTCACCGCGCGGCGCGGCGGCGCCGGAGCACCCAGAGCACCGCGAAGACGGCGAGGATCCCCGCTGCGCCGAGCGCCCGCTGGGCGAGGGTGCGCTCCCCGCGCTCGGGCGCCGGCTCCGCCGCAGGGCTCTGGGCCGCGGCGGCGGCTGGCGCTGGAATGGGGGGGGCGGGCATGGCGGCCGCGGGCGGCGGAGCCGGCGCGACCTCGGCGACCTCGACCGCGACGACGCGGCCGTGGCCGGTCGCGTCCGAGATCCGGACGCGCCAGGTCCCGGCGACGTCCGGCACGAACTCGACCCAGCCGTCGGCGCTGGTGCGCCCCTCCCGCGCGACCGTCTCCGAGGCGCCGGGCCGGAGCACCTGGTACGTCGCGCCCGCGATCGGCTTCCCGCCCTCGTAGCGGACGCGGACGGCGAAGGTCTCGCCGCGCCGCTCCACCTGCTGGGAGATCCCGTGCGCCCGGGGCGACGAGGGCCAGGCGAGCGCGGAGAGGATGAGGGCGGCGAGGACGGTGCGGTGGGCCATGGTCGAGACGCGCGCCCGCGAGGGGCGACCGCGCGGTTTCCTCTCGACCCTGCTACAGCGCGACCCCGCGGGCGTCAAGCGGCGGGCCGGCGCTACGGGACGACGAGCGCCACCGCGTCGAGCTCGAGCTTCGCGCGGCCGATCGCCTTGTCCACCACGTCGCGGTGCTGCCGCAGGACCCCGAGCGCGCCATCGACGCGGGCCCGCGGCGCGCCCCCCTGGAAGCTCGACTCGACGAGCCGCTCCTCCTCCGCGTCCGCGTGGGAGAGCAGGAGCGCCTTCGCCTCTTCCACGCGGCGCGCGAGGATCACCGCCGCCGCTCGCTCGGCGGCGGCGCGCGCCGCCTCGAGCAGCGCCGGCGGCGCTCCTCCGACGCGCGCCCCCTCGGTCTCCTCGATCTCCTCCTCGAGGCGGGCGGCGCCGCCCGGGACGAGCCGGTGCCCCTCCTCGAGGTCCACGAGGACCGAGATCGGCGCGAGGTCGAGGTAGCGTGACGCCTGGCGCGAGGCGACGCGCGCGCCGGGCGCGACGTCCGCCGAGGACGCGAGCGCGGGCGTGAACCGGACGTAGAGCCCGCCGCGCCGCGGCGCCCACTCCCGCTTCACCGCCGCGGCGCGCCCCGCGTCGCCGTCGCGGACGATCCCGACGAGCGCCTCGACGAGCCGGTGCCCGGTCGCGAACCACTGCAGCTCGTCGCGCGCGACCGCGGTCTCGCGCCAGAAGCTGCCGAGCAGCGTGACCGCCTCCTCCGGCATCTCCATCCCGGGCAGCGCCTCGATCTTCATGCCCGCGCCGATCGTGAAGGCGGCCTCGAACGGGTGGACGTTCTGGTCGGTGTCCACCTCCATCCCGACCCGCCGGCCGACCTCGACGACCACGTCCTCGAGCTCCTCCTCGAGCCAGCGCGAGAGGGTGACGAGAGCCTCGGAGATCGCCTCGCCCGCCGCCTCGGGGCCGGCCGCGTCGATGCCGTCGGGCGGCTCATCGCCGAGCCGCTCGAACGCCGCGCGCACGAGCCGGGCGAGCTCGGGGAGCGAGGCGGAGCGGATGTCGAGGAGCGGGTCGCCGTCGTGCTGCGCCTTGCGCGCAGCGGCGACGCGCCCGGCGAGGTCCTCGCGGAACGCGTCGCGCGTCTTCGCGGACCGCTTGCGGCGGAGGGCGGCGAGCTCATCGGGGAGCGACGCGAGCACCGCGTCGAGGCCGCCGACCGGCTCGTCGAAGATCCCGATCTCGTGCTCGTAGAGGTCGGCGAGGAACGCCTCGTCACCCTCCTCGACGACGAGGTGGATCTCGACAGGCCGGGTCTGGCCGAGGCGATCGAGGCGCCCGATCCGCTGCTCGAGGACGAGCGGTGACTCGGGGAGGTCTGCGCAGACGAGGTGGTGCGCGAACTGGAAGTTCCGCCCCTCGCCGCCCGACTCGCCGGAGAGGAGGAACATCGGGCCCTCCGGATCCCGGAAGCGCGCCACGAGCCGGTCGCGCGCCTCGATCGAGGGAGCGTCGTCGTAGAGGAGCGCCTCGCGCCCGGCGACCGCGATCCCGGTCTGCAGCTCGCGGAGCGCCTCGACGTCGTGGCCGAAGACGAGCACCTTCTCGCCCTGCTTCGCGAGCTTCGCGCACAGCTCCACGAGCGCGGCGCGCTTCGCGCCCGCGGCGACGTCGCTGCGGCGGAGCACGCGGTCGGTGAAGGCGCCCACCTTCACGCGCCGGTTGCGGATGAGGCGCGCGGAGAGGCTGTAGCGGTCGGCGAGGTGGGCGAGGAGCGCGAGCCGATGCGGGAGCGGCTCCGCGTTCGAGAAGAAGTCGTCGCCCGGCGAGAGCTTGCGGAGCAGCTCGAGCGCGTCCGCGACGGACGCCCCGGCGAGGAGTCCGCGCGCCACGTCGGCGTACGCCTCGTGCTGCTCGAGCCGCGAGAGGAACTCCTCCTCGGTGGTGGACGCGACCGGCTCGACGAGCGAGAGCAGCCGGAAGTACTCGCGTGGATCGAGCCGCACCGGGGTCGCGGTGAGGAGGAGGACGCCGAAGGAGGCGCGGCAGATCGGGGCGACCACGGCGTGGAGGAGGTCGTCGGCGAGGTGGTGCGCCTCGTCCACGACGACGAGGTCGAGCGGCGTCGCGGCGGCGGCCTGGGCGAGCGCCTCGTCGGCGCGCAGCGCCTCGAACGAGACGATCGCGTGCGGCGAGCGCGCGAGGGCCCCCTCCGCCCCGCCGAGCTCGGCGATGCGCGCCGGCGTGAGGAGCGTGAAGAGCGCGTTGAACTTGTGGAAGAGCTCGGCGAGCCACTGGAACGCGAGGTGCTCGGGCACGACGACGAGCACGCGCTCGGCGATCCCGAGCTGGCGCAGCCCCGCGAAGACGAGGCCCGCCTCGACCGTCTTGCCGAGGCCGACCTCGTCCGCGAGGACGAAGCGCGGCATGCGGTCGCCGAGGATGCGCCCGGCGGCGCCGACCTGGTGCGGGAGCACGTGGACACGCGACGAGAGGAGCGCGCCGAGCGAGTCGGCGCGGCGGAGCGCCTCGAGGCGGACGACGCGGGTGCGGAGCGAGAGCGCGCCGACCGGCCCGACGTCGCCACCGGCGAGCGCCTCGATCGGGCCACCGACCGCACGCTCGATCGGCGTCTCCGCCGGCACCTCGGTGAGCGCCGGATCGCGCCCCGACACGACGGTGAGCCCTTCGCGCCCGGCGAAGCGCACGGCGATGCGGCGCCCCTCGTCGGCCACCTGGACGACGACGCCGACGCCCCAGCCGCGCTGGGCGCGGTGCACGACCTTCATCCCCGGCTTCCACTGCATCCCGGCGCAATTACCACCGCATGGGGGCATGGTCCAGAGAACCATTCTCGCGAGAGGACGGGCGGTTGGGGCGGCGGAGGCCGGCCCGGTCTCGCCGTTGACAGCCGATGCAGGCCAAGCTAGAAACCCCAGGCTTTCTCGCCTTTGGGCGGATAGCTCAGGGGTAGAGCGTCGCCCTTACAAGGCGAGGGTCCCAGGTTCGAAGCCTGGTCCGCCCATCAAGACTTGGGGTGTTAGTTAAGCTGGTTATAACGCCGGCCTGTCACGCCGGAGGCCAGGGGTTCAAGTCCCCTACACCCCGCCAGTAAGGCCCCGAGTCTCCTCAGGAAACTGAGTGAGGCTCGGGGCGTTTGTTCTGTCCGTGAACACCCCGTACCACGGGCGTACCAACGATGACGTTCGCGGCGGCGTGAATTCTCACTCCGGCGCGCCCCCGTCGACATCTCTGGGTCCACCGGAAGCGGTCCGTGGTAACGCAGCGTGGACTCAGGAGAACTCGGGCACGAACGCCGGGCGCTCGATCGCCTCGTCGTCCGGGTCCGATCGACAGTGAACCCGTGGCCTCCGGCGCGCTCGGATGGAACGTGTCGCGTTCGAGAGCTGACCTAAAAGGGCGCCCGGCTGGGGCAAGCGGGCGGTGAGCGACACAACCTCGTTCGTGTCGGACCTTACAGATCGGCCGGAGCGGTCGCGCCTCAGTAGAATGAAACCGTGCCGACGCGGCAGCACCGTCTAGAGCCCTTTTCGGTCTCGGCGTGCCTCGCCTCCGTGGATGCGCCGAGCGGGCGGGCGCGCCTGAAGATTCACCTCGCGTCGCGCCCGTTTCCTCACTTCGAGCCGTCGATGGATCGGCCGGGCTTTATCGTGAAAGTCGACGAGGACGGGACACGCACCGTGGGCGGCTTCATCAAGCGCGTGTTCGGGCCGATCTCCGGCGAGTGATCGTCCTCGTGCTGTTGCCGCGCTCCCAGGATGACGGTCCGGAGCCGGATCTCGCGCGAGCTGCGTGATGGCGAGTGGCCGGTCAGGGCGACGACGGCCACCGCGTAGGCCGGCAACTGGCGATCACGCAGGGTGATGGTATCGAGGGCGGCGAGGAGGGGGCACCGGCGCGCCGCCGGCCCCGGAAACGGGTGGCGGGGAGCGCGTTAGAGCACGCTCCCCGCCGTGCCCCGGGCCTGTGTCCGCAGGCGACCGGAACGACACTCGAATCGTACAAGCCGAGCTCGACGTCAAGCGGTGGATGCAGCGGCCGCCCGCGGTTGACGAGGTGCGCCCGGGGCGGTGCCCGGCCTGCGAGGCGCCGAGCCGCCCAGGCGGTGCGCTCGGCCTGCACGGCCACGGCCTGCGCGAGCGGCACCAGTGGGGCCCCGCTGCGCGAGGCGGCCTGCCCGAGCTGATCGGGATCCTGGTGCGCCGGTACCGGTGCCAGCAGTGCGGCGCGGTCGTCGTGGTCGTGCCGCGCGGCGTGCTGCGGCGCCGGCTCTACTCGGCGACGGCGATCGCGCTGGCGC
>DASWEI010000194.1:0-8456 GCA_036394835.1 Anaeromyxobacter sp.
GTAGACAGCGGCGATCGGCTCGTAGATGAACGTCACCCGCGCGCGAAACATGCGCGTCCACTCGTCCACCACCTGGACGAACGGCGCTTCATCGACGAGAGGTACGCGCGAGATCACGACGTCTCCGACGGCGAGGAGATACATGAGCAGGTAGACGATCCCGCTCACGAGGGCGACCGCTCTCGCGGGCCGGTACCCCCATACTCGCCCGAGCCGCTGTCGATGGCTGTTCAGCGGACCACCTCCGCGTCGGGATGGAACGCGTGCCAGGCGAACCACATCACGTCGAACGAGCTCACGAACTCGAGCTGATCGCCGCGGTTCGACTTTCCCCATACGTTCCACACGGCACCGCTGGCGTCGACGACCTGACCTTGGCGCGATGAGAACTTCTTGCCCCCCGTCCTGTAGGCCAGCCCGTCGTCCAGCGCGTCGTCGTAGATCACCACGACGTCGTCGCCGGCCAGCTTCAGGATCGCGAAGCGGTTCTTGCGGAGCGCGTCCTTCGAGACCGCGGCCGCCTGGCCACCATGATCGACCCCGATGACGACGTGCTTGTCCGGCAGCCGCGCGTCACGTGCAAGCACGGGGAATATCGGCCCGCCTTCCTGGTAATAGGTGCCGCCGCGGCGATAGGAGCCATAGGGATCCGTGCCGTACGCGCGGAGGGCTCCGGTGCTCCGCGACAGGACTTCCGCCTCGGGAAACGCCGCCTTCCACCGTCCCCACGTGGTCCAGACGACCGGGAAGCCGTTCAGCTTGGTGCCCTTCTTAGGGCCCGTGATCGCGGCGCCGAGGATCTGAGGCCACTCGCTGTCCGACTGCCGGTCGTACATCACGAGGTTGCTGTTCAGGAGCTTTCCGGAGGTGCCGAACGTGGTGCTCGTCCCTTGGAAGCTCCCGGAGAATCCGATCGCGGAGCCGGTGAGAGGGCAATACGTAACGGAGACCGGACTCCCGCCGCTCGTCTCGTTCACCACCTCGTGCCAGACGAGGATGTGCTGCGGGTACGCGCGCAGGACGCCCTCGCGATTGACGCCGAACACGACGTCGCCGTCATCGAGGAAGCGCTCCGCCTCGCGGGCAGAGACGAACTTCGGCTTGTCGACGGGAGGGATCCCGTCCTTCGGCGGCCCGCCGGAGACGACGTGCCTCGCCAGCTCGTCGAGCCGCCGATCGGTCGCCATACCAGGGCTACTCCACGCCTTCAGCGCGAGGAGAGCGAGGGCGAGGCACGCGAACCCCAGCATGCGGCGCGTCGCTCTCGTGCCTGTGCCTCTTCCCTCTCTGGGGAGTTGCGACGCTCGTTGACCATGGTCTCGCTCCGAGCGCACTTTCGGCCTGTTCTGACCGTACGGTCTCGTGCCTTCGCCGGAAATTACGGGAGGCAGGGGTCCGTGTGCCCGACTACCCGGGGAGCGAGTTCCGCGCCTCGCCGCCCTCGGCGAGCTCGTCGGGCGCCCCAGGCTCCGTCAGCCCGGCACGACCCGGTAGAACGCGCCGAGGACCGCGCCGAAGACGAGATGCGCTGTGAGCGCCAGCGCCTTGTTGTACCCGCTGTACGCGTCGGCCACGAGCTTGCCCTTCGTTTCGCCAAGCACCTCCACCGGTGTGTCGCCGGAGCGGCTGTTCGTGAAGACGTAGGCCCGAGATGAGCTTGAGCAGGCGGTCGTACAGAGGTGAGGAATCGCACCTCGCAGACGATCGCCGGGTCCAACCACGCGGCGGCCCTACCCGCGCCGCGGCACGTCGCGATCGCGCGCCGGAGTCGTTGCGACCACGGCGTCCAGCGCCTCGAGTTCCGCCGCTCCCACCGCCACGCGCCCCACGTAGCTCAATCCATCCGGCACGCAACGCTGCGTGCCGGACGCAGGCCGCAGGCGCGGCACCCCTTACGATCCCGAGAACGCGGCCACGGGAAGGCGCGCGCGTCACAGGGTGACTCGTGATCCCGGAGCCCTTTTCTTTTCAGTCTGCCGACGTCTCCCCCACGTCTCCCGTCGCGCCGTCGAGTCGGGCGCGGCGGCCCGAAGCAGCAGGTCGGCTTCATCGAACGTGAGGAGGCTCCGCTGCCTGACCCGGAGCATCTATAGGCCCGCGGATTCGTGTGCCCGCGGACCGCTGGAACGTGGACGCGTTCTACGAGCCGAACCGCGAGAACCCCGGCACGCTCTAGGGGTAAATCTCGCAGCCGAGCAGCTCGCCGCGGAGTAGGCCCCGCCAGCGTTGAGTCCTCTCTGTAGCGCGGCTGCGGCGTCTCCGGAATCGGCTCAGCACGTGCGCGAGCGCCGCGTTCGTGGCCGATGACGTGCCGGCGGCGATCGAGTGCGGCGCTGATGCCGCTGTCGAGCACGCAATCGGGGCTCTTCGTCGTCGCCGCGTTCGTCGCGCTCGCGCTCGCCGAGGGGCGCTGGCCGCTGCGCCCGCGCCGTGAGCCCTCCGGCGCACGCGCGGTTCGGAATCTCGCGATGGTGGCGTTCGCCGGCGCCGTGGCCGGCGGGCTCGAGCGCCCCTCGCACTGCGCGTGGCGCAGACGGCGGTCCGGCGGCGGCGCGGGCTCGTCCAGCGCCTTCCGCTTTCCCCCGCGGCCGAGACGGCCGCCTCGGTCGTGCTCCTCGACTACACGCTTTACCTGTGGCACGTGCTCACGCATCGGGTCCCGCTGCTCTGGCGGTTTCACGAGATCCACCACGCCGACCGCGATCTCGACGTCACGACGGCAATGCGGTTCCACGCCGGCGAGATGGCGCTCTCGATCCCATTCCGCGCCGCGCAGATCCGCGTGCTCGGCAGCATTCAATGCGCTGCAGTCCTGGTTCGACGAGAGCTGGGTCGCGGGACTCATCCCCCCGGTGGGTAGCCACTGCAGTCCGGCCGTGATTCACACCGCACGCGCATGCAATGAGTAAACACTGCGTGCGGGAAGGGGACATCTTCGCGCTGCACCGAACGTTGACGGCGTGATCCACCAGACGTACCAGGAGCCACGATGAGACAGGAGGGATACTGGCCATGAGACACCAGGTCGGCAGTTGCATTTTGGCTATGACGGGCGTTCTCTTCGCGACGGCGGTGGTCCCAGCTTCGTCCGTTGCTGCCGAGCCGCTCCATCTCGAGCTCGTCACGCACGCCAGCTTCTTCTCGCAGGAGACGAAGCAGCCGGCCCCACTCGATCCGCAGGTGTTCGTGCGCGATCCCACCGCCGCGCCAGGACTGGGGCCCCAGGGAATCAAGCACGTGAAGGGATTCCGGACCCTGCTCCTCGGCGACCCCGCGGAGACAAAGCTTTACTCCGCAACTGGGAAGCCGCTCGGATTCACGGCCGGCAAGTGGCTCGGCGCGAGCGGTCGGGTGACGATCACACCGGATCCGAAGGGCGGCGCCGAGGTCACGGCCACGTTCGAGGGGTTGAAGGCGGGCGGACTCTACAGCCTGTTCGAGAACCACTTCGACACGAAGCCCATCAGCTTCACCCCGCTTGATGGCACGGGGACGCGGAACTCGTTCACGGCGAAGCGCGACGGCTCGGCGACATTGACGGTCCATGCCCCCGAGGTGCCGACGGGGGTGAACGCGGTGCTGCTCGTGTACCACAGCGACGGAAAGCCTCACGGAGAGTCGCGCGGCGAGGTCGGCGTCACGGCGCACCACCAGCTGATCGCGAAGGTGCCTTAGCGTCGCTGGACGGAGTTGCCATCAGGAGCCGCGCGTCTGCTTCCAGCTCTCGAAACGCCGCATCAACTCCTGCTCCAGGTCCGGAGACATCTCCGGTGCAGGCAGCAAGCCGAGCGCGGCCGCGGTCGCCTTCACCTGGCGGACGTACCGTCGGCAGTTCCGGCACATGCCGATGTGCATCTGGAAACGGACCCGATCCATGAAGGAGAGGTTCCCCTCCGCATACTCCGTGACGAGCTCCGTGATCTCCTTGCACGTCAGCATCAACGTCCGCCTCGCATGTGCGTCTCGAGTGCCTGCCGGACGCGCGTCCGCGCGCGATGGAGGAGCACTCTCTCGTTGGTCACGGTCAGATCGAGAAGATTACAGATCTCCTCCGTCTCGAGGCCATCCTCGTCTCGCAGGACGAGGACCGCGCGCTGCGCGGGCGGGAGCGCCTTGACCGCTGCGTCCATCATCGCGCGGGTCTCGGCCTCGAGCGCCAGCCGCTCCGGCGTTTCGTCCGTCCAACCCACTGGCGGGTCGCGCCACATCCCCCCGGCGTCGAACCGCTCGGGATCCAACGGAGGCTCGTCGTCCTCCCTTCCCGCGAGCGCCGAGAACGGGACGCTCCGCCCCTCCCGAACGGCCCGGGTCCGCGCCCGGTTCGCGAGGATCCGGTACAGCCAGGTTTTGAACGAGGCGCGTCCCTCGAAGCCGTCGAGGCCTTCGAGCGCTGCCATCCAGGTGTCCTGGACGACCTCCTCCGCCACCGCCTCGTCCCGGACGAACACACGCGCGAAGCGCAGCAGCGCGCCGCCGTGCTGCCGAACGAGCGCGGCGAAGGCGGAACGATCGCCGGCGCGGACCCGCCGGACGAGCTCGGGATCGTCGAGCCCCGCTGCGTGCCCTCCGGCGGCACCGGCGGTTCCTGTCATGCTCCGCATCTCACCCATCGGACGAACGATCCATCATGACGGGCGACGTTTCTGAGCTCCATCCGAGCCTCCTCCGCCGCCGTGATCGTCCAGCGACCACCGCTCGGATTACAGCGGGGGATCCTGGTGGGTCCTGGGAATATTCACCCGCCCCTCGATGCACGAGCGCTCGAACGGAATCATTCGCTCGAGCCAGGGCGGAAGCGCAGGCGCAGGTAAGCGATCGCTGCTCATCTGTCCTCGTGCGATTCCGGCGAGAGACGGTTGCAGCGGCGCGCTGGCGGAATCAATCAGGGCTCCCCCGCGTGACGCGCGCGCGCCGCCATGTCGGGAAGGATCACCTCGCGGAACGCGCGGTCGTGTTCGACGAGGAAGGACTCCTCGAACCCCTTTCCGGCGTTGGCCAGGAAGTAGCCCTTCGTGAACCGAAGTGCGTGCGCGGGCGCCTCCAGGATCTGCCTGGCCACCGCGACTGCGCGGTCCTCGAGCTGGTGGGAATCGATCACTTCGGAGACGAGGCCGACCCGCTGCGCCTCCTCGGCGCCCATTCGCCGACCGGTAAGGCACAGGTCCCGCGCGACGCCCTCGCCCACGATGTAGCGCAGCGGCGTGTACAAGGGCGGAGCGCCAAACTTGATCTCGGGGTGCCCGAACGTCGCCCGTGTCGACGCCACGCGGAGGTCGCAGAGAGTGGCGAGGTCGAACCCGCCGCCCATGGCCGGCCCGTTCACCGCGGCGACGACCGGCTTCGGGAAGGCCCATACGTCGCGGTGGTACCGCGTGGAGGTCTCGAACAGCTCGTCAAACCGCTCGGGCTGCTTGAACTCGTCGAGGTCGAACCCGGCGCTGAACGCGGCTCCGTCGCCCGTGAGGACCACCGCTCCGATGGCGGCGTCGTCGCCCCAGGAGGCGAGGCAGGCGGAGATCTCGCGCCGCATCTCGATGGAAATGGCGTTGCGCTTGCCGGGCCGGGAGAGCGTGAGGAGGGCGACGCCGCCTTCGAGGACCCGCGTGCGAATCGCCTGCTCGGTCATGGCACACGATATGCTGACGGGTGTAGGAGGTCACGCGAAGCGGCCGGCGATTGGCGCCAGGAGTAGCGGCTCGCGACAGGGTCCGTCGCCCAGCATCACGTCGATACCTCGACGACGACCTTGCCGAGGTGCGCTCCCGCCGCGAGGTGCGCGAACGCCTCGCGCGCCCCCTCCAGCGGAAAGACCCGGTCGATGACAGGACGAAAGCGGCTCCCGGCGATCGCACGAGAGAGGTCCTCGAGATCGTCTCGGCTCCCCCCTCCCGAGAGCGCCTCGAGGCGCAGGCACCGCCGCAGGAGTGCGCGCACGTCGAGCCGCAGCTCCGGGCCGCCGAGGAAGCCGACGAGAAGTAGCGTTCCGCCCATCCGGATCGCCGCGGCGGCTCGCGCGGTGTTCTCGCCTCCGACGACGTCGATCGCCACGTCCACCCCCCTTCCCCCGGTGAGCGCGTGGACCCGGTCCTCCCAGGCGGCCGGCTCGGCGCTGCGGTCCACCGTGGCCCATGCGCCCTGACGAGCCCGGAGACCACGTGCTCGTCTTCGGGACCGGCGGCGTCTCGGCTGGCCCTCCGTGACGGCTCCCTCGCTGCCGCCGCCCGCGCTCTTCGGGTGGATGCGACCACCGTCGGGCGCCGGCTCGCCAACGCCGAGCGGGCGCTCGGGACGCGCCTCTTCACGCGGACACCGGATGGGCTCCGGCCGACGGCGGCAGGGCTCCGCGCGCTCACCGCCGCCGAACAGGCCGGCGAGGCGGTGCTCGCTCTCGAGCGCGAGGTCGCGGGCGGGGACGAGCGGGCCGAGGGGACCGTGCGCATCACCAGCGGCGACGGCGTCCTGGTACACGCGCTCGCCCCCGCGCTACCCGTCCTCCTCGATCGTCACCCCTCGCTGCGGGTCGAGCTCCTCGCGACGAGTCGGCCCCTCGATCTCGCACACGGCGAGGCGGACGTAGCGGTCCGGCTGTTCCGCCCGCGCGAGCCGGCACTGGTCGCGACCCGCGCCGCGATCCTGCGATACGGGCTCTTCGCTTCGCCCGATTATCTTCAGCGTGCGGGCACGCCGCGCTCCCTCGCCGAACTCGCTCGGCACGACGTCATCGGGTTCGACAGCTCCCTCGCTGCCACCCCTGAGATGCGCTGGATCGCGCAGCACGTTCCCCCAGAAAGGCTTCGCGGCCGCGGCTCGACGATCCCCGTCGTGCTCGCGGCGTGCCGCGCGGGCGCAGGGATCGCGGCTGTCGCCGAGCTGTTCGCGGCCCAGGATCCGGGGCTCACCCGCGTCCTCCCAGGGGTCGCGCTCCCCTCACGCGAGGCCTGGATTGTGACCCACCCCGATCTCCGCCGTTCGGCGCGCATCGTAGCGGTGACCGCCTGGATCACGAACGCGCTGGCTATTAGGCGAACCCGGCCCGGAAGTCGAACGCGTGCCCCCTGAAGCCCGGTTCGAAGCTTGCCAACCATCGACATGTGCTTCCGACTTCGCGTTGCGGACGGCTCAGCGACGTTCGGGTTGCGGCCCGAAGTCAACGCTCTCCATCGACGCGGCCGGCAACGCGGCCTGGTACCGCGACGGCGTGCTCCAGCAGTCGGTGCCCGGGTTCCCGTCGCTCACCCTCTACGTCAAGATCACCGGCCCGAGCGCCACGGACACGATCCCGGGCACCGGCCACGCCGACAACGTGCTGGTGACGACGCCGTAGCCCGCGGGCCGGCAGCCTTCGGGTGCACGCAAGGCTACCGTGGACCGGGTGGACGAGCGCGGGTAGCCGAGCGGAGATCCGGTCCCCGAGCACAACTCGAGCGCGGGCGAGTGATGTCGCGCACAGCGCGCCAACGCCCGTGTACGGCCAGGCAGATAGATGACGTTTCGGCCCAGCGGCCCCGTCACCCGCTGGTTCGCGCGCCCGAAACGCGAACTCCCGGTCACCTTGCGGCGACCGGGGCTCCAGAGTGGTTGCAACAACTCTGGGAGTCCCCGCTCCCTGGCCGATCTCGTTCTTCATGCGGAGGCTGCGGGCGCGTGGTTCCAGCCCGCCGCCCCCAGAGGAAAGATCGCGAGCAGCCTCCCGACCAAACATCCGCCCGCACCGCGGGTTCGCGGCGGTGTCGACCCTCGAAATGGCGGTGGAGGCGGCGCCGCTCCGGTATGAGTACGTATCGATGTCATTGATCCGATCATTTCAGGCGACGCTGTGGTCGCCAAGTCTCCCCTCGGGCGCCCGGACGTGCCGCCGGAAGGCGACGCTTCGTCGGAGCGTCTCGTGTACCGATCGGTTGGCGCGCGCTAGGTTCGTAAATTGGCACCGCTTTGCGGTCGCCGTCAGGTAGGTGGTGGCAATGTCGGACTTCTCCGCTGCGAGTACCGGGCTTGCCGAGCGGGGCGGCAGTGGTGCGGACCCGGTTCTCTTCGCGCTCTGGACGGCACCGCTTCCGATCGTGCTCGTCGATCGTGAGTTGCGCCTCGTCCAGATCAACCCCGCGGCCGCCAAGATGGCGGCGCTCGAGGCGAAGGACGCCTCGGGAAGACCCGCCGAGGAGGTCCTGGGCCCGCTCGCCCGGTCGCCCGAGTTGCGATCAGCGCTCGACGCGGGACTCCCCACCTCGGCAGGTCCCACGGTACTTCGCCGCGGACACGAACGCGGTGATCCGACGCAGTGGGTGGCGAGCTTCCAGCCCGCGTTCTCCGACGATGGCGCCGTGCTCTGGGTCTGCGTGATCCTCTCCGACGTCACGGAGGCCCATCCCGCCGAGGAGGTCCCGCAGGAGGCTCGCCGCGAGGCGGAGCGGGCCATACAGGTCTTGATTCGCCTCCAGGCCGTCACCGCGTCGCTC
>DASWEI010000195.1:0-15202 GCA_036394835.1 Anaeromyxobacter sp.
GACGGCCGTCATGAGGGCCATGACGATCGGGTACCAGAGGCCGTAGTAGATGTCGCCGGTCGCCGCGACCATCGCGAACGCGATCGTCGGGAGGAAGCCGCCGAACCAGCCGTTGCCGATGTGGTACGGCAGCGACATCGACGTGTAGCGGATGCGGGCCGGGAAGAGCTCGACGAGCCAGGCCGCCATCGGGGCGTACACGATCGTCACGTACAGCGCGAGCAGGAACACGAGGAAGATCACCATCGGGACGTTGACCTTGCTCATGTCCGCGGAGGCGGGATAGCCGGCCGTCTTGATGCCGTCGCCCATCAGCTTGTCGAACCCGCCCATCTGCGTCTTGAAGTCGGCGGCCGCGAGCGTGCGCCCGTCGAACGACGGGACGACCACGATCGAGCCGATCTTCACGGTCGCCATCGTCCCGGCCGGCGCGACCTCGTTCTGGTACGGGATCGCCTTCTTGGCGAGCCAGCCCTTCGCGATGTCACACGACGAGGTGAACTTGCGCTTGCCGACCGGGTCGAACTGGAACGAGCAGTCCTCCTCGGAGGCGACGACCGTGACCGGGTTGTTCTGAGCGGCCTCGAAGATCGCCGGGTTGGCCGCCTTCGTGAGCGCCTTGAAGATCGGGAAGTAGGTCACGGCGGCGATGAGGCAGCCCGCCATGACGATCCGCTTGCGGCCGATCTTGTCGGAGAGGACGCCGAACACGATGAAGAAGGGGGTCGCGAGCATGAGCCCCGCCGCCACCATGAGGTTTGCCGGCTGGGCCGGGACCTTCAGCGTCTGCGTGAGGAAGAACAGCTCGTAGAACATGCCGCAGTACCAGACCACCGCCTGGCCCACGACGCCGCCGAAGAGCGCGAGCAGCACGATCTTGAGGTTGCCCCAGCGGAGGAACGACTCGGTGAGCGGCGCCTTCGAGCCCTTGCCCTCGGCCTTCATGCGCTGGAAGACCGGCGACTCCTGCAGCTGCATCCGGATGTAGACGGAGGTGGCGAGGAGGAGCACGGAGATGAGGAACGGGATGCGCCAGCCCCACACGTCGAATTGGGCCCCGAGCACGACGCGGCAGGCGAGGATCACGAGCAGCGAGAGGAACAGGCCGACGGTCGCCGTCGTCTGGATCCAGCTCGTGAAGAAGCCGCGCTTGTTCGCCGGCGCGTGCTCGCAGACGTAGGTCGCCGCGCCGCCGTACTCGCCGCCGAGCGCCAACCCTTGCATGAGCCGCAAGCCGATGAGGATGATCGGCGCAGCCACGCCGATCGTGGCGTAGCTGGGCAGCATCCCGACGACGAACGTCGAGAGGCCCATGATCATGATGGTGATGAGGAACGTGTACTTACGGCCGATCATGTCGCCGAGCCGGCCGAACACGATGGCTCCGAACGGACGGACGGCGAAACCGGCCGCGAACGCGAGGAGCGCGAAGATGAACTGGCTCGTCTCGTTCAGCGCCGAGAAGAACTGCTTCGCGATGATCGAGGCGAGAGACCCGTAGAGGTAGAAGTCGTACCATTCGAAGACGGTGCCGAGCGAAGACGCCACGATGACTCGGCGTTCATCCTTCGTGATACCAACGTGAGGCGTGGTCTCAGGGGGTTTGTTCTGCGACGCGGTAACCGGAGCCAAAGACGACATGTCGTTATCTCCTCCAGGGGGATTGGGGGCTCACACGCGGCGACCCGCGCATGAGCCATCACCCGTACCACGGGCTGCCGAGCGATGGCAACGACGACGCATAGCTTGCGCGAAAGTTTTGGAACCGGCGCGCACAAGTCGCGTGGCCCCTCGACTACGTTGAGCTCCCGTGCACGACGAGGCGAAGCGACTGCATCGCTTGCGTGAGCGAAGGTTTATTACAGTCAAAATATGCGCCCTGGTACCCATTTGGAGGCGTGGCCGATGACCCCGGAACAGCAGGCGAGTTACTGGCGGAGAAACCTTGCCTACATCGGCGTACTTCTTGCGATCTGGGCCTCGGTCTCGTACGGAGCGGCGATATGCCTCGCCGATTCGCTCGACCGCGTGAACGTCTTCGGCTTCCCGCTCGGCTTCTGGTTCGCGACGCAGGGCTCGATCCTGACGTTCGTCGTCCTCGTCTTCGTCTACGTGAAGCTCATGAACGATCTGGATCGGAAGTACGGCGTGTACGAGCGCTAGCCTCACCCCGGACTCCCGCTCGAGCGGAAGGCGCCGAGCGGGGGAGATCGAAGGGACCATGGGAGTCATCGCCTGGACGTGGCTCATCGTCGCCGCGTCGTTCGTCCTCTACTTCGGCATCGCGTTCTACACGAAGGCCCGCTCGGCGGCGGACTACTACGTCGCCGATCGCGGCATGAGCCCGGTTCTGAACGGCATGGCGACCGGGACCGACTGGATGTCGGCCGCCTCGTTCATGTCGATGGCGGGGCTCATCGCGGTCATGGGGCGAGACGGCTCGGCCTTCCTCATGGGCTGGACGGGCGGGTACGTGCTCCTCGCGGTGCTCCTCGCGCCGTACCTGCGCAAGTACGGCAAGTTCACGGTCCCGCAGTTCGTGGGCGACCGCTACTACTCCTCGGCCGCCCGGGTGGTCGCGCTCCTGTGCGCGCTCGTCATCTCGTTCACCTACGTCGCCGGACAGATGCGCGGCGTCGGCATCGTCTTCGCGCGCTTCCTCGGGACGACGATCGACCAGGGGGTGATCGTCGGCGCGGTCGTCGTCTCGCTGTACGCGCTCATCGGCGGGATGAAGGGCATCACGTACACGCAGGTCGCGCAGTACGTCGTCGTCATCGCGGGCTACCTCATCCCGGCCATCTTCGTCTCCATGCTGCTCACGGGGAGCGCGGTCCCGCCGCTCGGGATGGGCGGCACCCTCACCAAGGAGGGGGCGGCGCTCCTCGGCGCGCAGCCCGGGCAGCACCTCCTCGAGGTGCTCGACCGGATCAACGAGGACCTCGGCTTCCGGGCGTTCACCGCGGGTTGGAAGGCGCGCCTCGACGTCGTCGCGATCACCGCGGCGCTGATGGTCGGCACCGCCGGGCTCCCCCACATCATCATCCGCTTCTTCACCGTGCGGAAGATCCGCGACGCCCGCTCGTCGGCCGGCTGGGCGCTCGTGTTCATCGCGGTGCTCTACATGACGGCGCCGGCGGTGGCGGTCTTCGCGCGCGCGACGTCGGTCGCGACGTTGCAGGGTAAGGCCGCGGCGAACGCGCCGGCGTGGTTCAAGGAGTGGGAGCAGACGGGGCTCGTCGGGTTCCAAGACAAGGACGGCGACGGGCGGATGCGAATGAGCGCGGACCCGGCGCGGAACGAGGTGAGGCTCGACCCCGACATCCTCGTGCTCGCGAACCCGGAGATCGCGCGGCTGCCGGCGTGGGTCGTGGCGCTCGTCGCGGCGGGCGCGCTCGGCGCGGCGCTCTCGACCGCCGCCGGGCTCCTCCTCGTCATCGCCGCGGGCGTCTCGCACGACCTCGTCAAGTCGGTCCTCTACCCGCGCATGAGCGACCGGGCGGAGCTCTGGGGCGCGCGGATCGCGGCGCTCTCCGCCGCTGCCGTCGCCGCCTGGTTCGCCCTCCACCCCCCGGGGCGCGTCGCGGAGGTCGTCGCCTACGCCTTCGGCCTCGCCGCCTCGTCGTTCTTCCCGGTCATCCTCGCCGGCATCTTCTGGAAGCGCGCGACGAAGGAGGGGGCGATCGCCGGGATGTCCGCGGGCATCCTGTTCACCGGCGGCTACATCGCGTTCTTCAAGCTCCTGCGGCCTGACCTCAATGGCCCCGGCCGCTGGCTCTTCGGCATCTCGCCCGAGGGGATCGGCTCGGTGGGGATGCTCCTCGCGTTCGGCGTGCTGTTCGCGGTCTCGCTCCTCACCGTGGCGCCGCCGAAGGAGGTGCAGGACCTCGTCGCGTCGTTGCGCTACCCGAGGGAGGCGCAGGGGCCGGGCGGTGCGAAGGCGGGCCGGAGGGTGTTCAGGTAGAGAAGCGGTCGGTGGTCGCGTCGGCCACCACGTGGTCGTGGACGTGGACGTGGACCTCGACCACGTCCACGACCACGTTCCGCTATGGTGTCTGAGCCATGGACGCGATCGACCCGGTGGCGTACGTGCGGGCGACGCCGCCCTTCCACGCGCTCCCGCAGCCGCTCTTCGACGCTGCGGTGAGCGCGCTCGAGGTCGGCTTCTACCCCGCGGGCACCTGGCTCGTCCGCGCCGGCGGCGCGCCGCTAGAGCGGCTCTACGTCATCCGCAAGGGGTCTGTCCGGCTCGAGCGCGACGGCCAGCCGGTGCAGGTGCTCGAGGACGGCGAGACGTTCGGCTACACGTCGCTCATCACGCGCCAGGCCACCCTCGACGTCGTCGTCGAGGAGGATCTCCTCGCGTACGAGCTGCCCGACCCCGAGTTCCAGCGGCTGCGGACCGCCGACGCCGGCTTCGCCTCGCACTTCGCCGTCGGGCTCGCCGAGCGGCTCAAGAACAGCCTAGAGCACTCGCCGGTGGTGCAGTTCCAGGCGGACCTCTCGCAGGAGATCGGGCCGCTCCTCCGCCGCCCCGCGGTCTGGGTGGAGGCGGGCGCCACGGTGCTCGACGCGGCGCGCCTCATGCGCGCCGAGGGGATCTCCTCGGTGCTCGTCCGGAGCGACCCGCCCGGAATCGTGACCGACCGCGACTTCACGAACCGCGTCCTCGCCGCCGGGCTCGGTCCGGCGACGCCGCTCTTGGAGGTCGCCTCGCGCCCGCTGCGCACGCTCCCCGCGGAGACTCCGATGCACGAGGCGTGGACGAGCCTGCTCGAGTCGGGCGCCCACCACCTGCCGGTCACGCGGGGCGGGGAGGTGGCTGGCGTCGTGACCGCGAACGACCTCCTCCGCGCGTCGGCGCAGGGCCCGATGGCGGTCCTCCGGCGGGTCGAGCGGCTGCCGTCGCGCGCGAGCCTGCCCGGCTACGCCGAGAAGGTCGCGGAGATGGACGCGGCGCTGCTCGCGGGAGGCCTCGACGCGACGGTGATCGCGCAGCTCGTCTCGCGGCTCAACGACGCGCTCCTCGCGCGGATCCTGGGGTGGGCGGAGGCAGATCTCGGCGCCGCGCCGACGCCGTGGGCGTGGATCGTCTTTGGGTCGGAGGGCCGGCGCGAGCAGACGCTCCTCACCGACCAGGACAACGCGCTCGCCTACGCCGACGCGGGGGAGGACCACCGCGACTTCTTCCAGGCGCTCGCCGAGCGCGTGAACGCCGACCTCGAGGCGGCCGGGTACCCGCCGTGCCCGGCGGGGCACATGGCGCGCGCCTCCCACGGCACGCTGTCCGAGTGGACGCGCCGCTTCAACGCCTGCATCGACGAGCGGCGGCCGCACGCGGCCGCGCTGCTGTTCGACTTCCGCAAGGTGTGCGGGCCGCTCGACGTCTCCGCGCTCGAGGCGGCGATGGGGCGCGCCCAGCGGAACCCGCTGTTCCTCCGGTTCCTCGCGCGCACCGCGGTGGAGCACCAGCCGGCGACGTCGCTCGGGCTGCGCCTGCGCGGCGGCTCGAGCGCCGACCTCAAGGCGCAGGGGATCCTCCCGGTCGTCTTTCTCGCCCGCTGCTACGGGCTCGAGGTGGGCACCCGCGCGCGCGCGACGATCGACCGGCTCGAGGCCGCGGCGCAGGCGGGGCTCCTGTCGCACGAGGCGCTCGAGAGCGTCACGCAGGCGTACCGCTTCCTGCTCGGGCTGCGGCTCCGCCACCAGCTCCGCAGGCTCTCGGAGGGACAGGCCCCGACCGCGGTCGTGCGGCTCGCCGCGCTCTCCGCGATCGAGCGGAGCCGGCTCAAGGAGTCGTTCCGCGCGATCCGGCGCTGGCAGGAGCGGGCCGCGTACCACTACCGGACGGACTTCTTCTAGACCCGATGGCCGCCGTCGACCCGATCGCCTGGCTTCGCGCCACCCCGCCCTTCGACGCGCTCCCCGCGCCGCTCTTCGACGCGGCGGCGGCCGAGGTGGACGTCGCGTTCCATCCGGCCGGCACCTGGCTCGTGCGCACTGGCGGGCGGCCGCTCGAGCACCTCTTCGTCATCCGCAAGGGCGCGGTCCGGATCGAGCGCGACGGCCAGACGCTGCAGGTGCTCGAGCAGGGCGAGGTCTTCGGGTACACGTCCCTCATCACCGGCCAGGCGAACCTCAACGTGCACGTGGAGGAGGATCTCGTCGCCTACCGCCTCCCCGCCGAGGAGTTCCGCCTCCTGCTCGACGACCCGCAGTTCGCGAGCCACTTCGTGGGGGGACTCGCGGAGCGGCTCAAGTCCGCCCTCTCGCAGTCGCCCGTCGCGAGCTTCCGGGCCGATCTCTCGCTCGAGGTACAGCAGATCGTCCGCGAGCCGGCGGTCTGGGTCGAGGTAGGCGCGACCGTCGGCGACGCGGCGCGGCGCATGCGCGAGGAGCGGGCGAGCTGCGTGCTCGTCCGGACCGAGCCGCTCGGCATCGTCACCGATCGCGACTTCCGCAACCGCGTCCTCGCCGAGGGGCTCGGGCCCGACGCGCCGGTCGCGAGCGTCGCGACCCCTTCGCCGCGCACCGTCCGCGCGGGGACCCCCATCTACGACGCCTGGGCGGCCCTTCTCGAGGCGGGCGTCCACCACCTGCCGGTCGTGCGCGGCGAGGAGATCGTGGGCGTCCTCACCTCGACCGACCTCCTCCGCTGCTCGGCGCAGGGGCCGATGGCGGTGCTGCGCCGGGTCGAGCGCCTCCACTCCCGCGCGAGCCTCCCCGGCTACGCGGCGACCGTCACCGAGATGGCCTCGGCGCTCCTCGCCGGCGGCCTCGACGCGACGGTGATCGCCGGGTTCGTCGCGCGGCTCAATGACGCGCTCCTCGACCGGATCGTGCGGATGGCCGAGGCGGACCTCGGGGCGCCGCCCTGCCGCTGGGCGTGGCTCGCGCTCGGGTCGGAGGGGCGCATGGAGCAGACGCTCCTCACCGACCAGGACAACGCGCTCGTCTGGGAGGTGGACGGGCACGAGGTGGGCGCCTGGTTCGCGGCGTTCGCCGAGCGCGTCAACGCCGACCTCGAGGCGGCCGGGTTCCCGCGCTGCCCCGGCGGCTACATGGCCCGCGGCTGGAACGGGACCCTCGACGCCTGGACGCAGCGGTTCGAGGAGTGGGTGGACGCCCCGACGCCGGACGCGCTGCTCCACGGGGCCATCTTCTTCGACTTCCGCCGGGTCGCCGGATCACTCGACCTCGCGCCGCTCGAGGCCGTCCTCGCCGCCGCCGTGAAGAAGCCGGTCTTCGTCCGGTTCCTCGCGCGGGCGGCGCTCGAGTTCAAGCCGCCGCCGCTCCTGCTCCTCACGCTGCGGGGCGGGTCCACGGTGGACCTGAAGCTCCACGGCATCGCCCCCGTCGTCTTCCTCGCGCGCGCCTATGGGCTCGAGCAGGGCGGGGCCGAGCGGAACACCCTCTCGCGGCTCGAGGTCGCGGCGAAGGCGGGGCGGCTCCCCGAGGGGACCTTCGCGGCTGTCGCGGAGGCGTACCGGTTCCTGCTCGGGCTGCGGCTGCGGCTCCAGCTCGAGCGGCTCGCGCAGGGGAAGCCGCCGTCCTCGGCGGTGCTGCTCAGCGAGCTGACCGGCGTCGAGCGCAGCCAAGTGAAGGACTCGCTCCGCGCGGTGAAGGCCTTCCAGGAGGCCGGCGCCCTCCACTTCCGCACCGACTTTTAGGGACGCATGTTCTTCTCCTCGCCGCCGTGGGACTCCGTCGTCTACTGGGCCCTCGATCTCGAGACGGGCGGCCTCGACGCGAAGCGCGATCCGATCATCGCCGTCGGCATGCTGCCGATCCGCGCGGCCCGCGTCCGGCTCGGCGAGGGGTACCGGACCCTCGTCCGCCCCGCCGACGGCCGGCCCATCGATCCGCAGTCGGTCCGCGCCCACCAGCTCGTCTGGGGGGAGGTGAAGGACGCGCCCCCGATCGCCGAGGTCCTCCCCGAGGTGGACCGGCGGATCGCCGAGGGCGTGCTGCTCGTTCACCACAAGGCGATCGACGTCGCGTTCCTGAAGGACGCCTACCGGCACTGCGGCCTGAAGTGGCCGTCGCCGCCGGTCGTCGACACGGTGGACCTGCTCGTGAAGCTCGCGCGCAAGGCGCACCTCGCCCGCCCCGAGCTGCCCGCGGATCCCGCCGCGCTGAACCTGTCGGCGGCGCGCGAGGCGCACGGGCTCCCGCCGTACCAGGCGCACGACGCGCTCACCGACGCGCTCGCGACGGCGGAGCTCTTCCTCGTCCTTCGAAACGCGCTCCGCGCACGGACGCTCAGGGACCTGCGCTAGGGCCGGCCTCCGCCGGCGCGAGGCGCGAGGCGGCGAGGAGGACCGCGAGCGCTACGAGCTCGAGACCCGCCGCCCAGGCGAACAGGGGGCCCGCGCCGCCGAGCCGGTCGTAGCCGACGCCGGAGAGCGCATAGCCGACCGCGTTCGCGCCGCCGAACACGACGCCCGTGAAGACGGCCTGGCCCGTCGCCCGGAGCCGCGGCGGGACGACGTCGGCGAGCGCGCGCATCGCGCTGCCCCAGAACAGGCCGAAGGTGAGGCCGTGGAGCGCCTGCAGCCCGGCGACGGTGACCGGGTCGCTCGCGCGGGAGAGGAGCGCCCAGCGAACCGCCGACCCGAGCGCTGCGACCGCGAAGAGGCGTCGCAGCGGAAGGCGCCGCTCGAGCCGAGGGAACGCGAGCAGGACCAGGATCTCCGCGATGACACCGATGGACATCCCGGCGCTCGTCACGTCGTCGGGCAGGCCGAGGTCGCGGACGAAGACGCCGAAGAAGACGTGGTAGGGCGCGCAGGCGGCCCAGTGGAGCGCGGCGGGGCCGAGGAGCACCCACAGCCGCCGGTCGCGCAGCAGCGCGAGCATCTCGCGCGGCGCGGGACGCTCGCCGTGCCGCGGCGTCGAGGGGACGCCGCGCGCGACGAGCGCGTAGCCGATGACGCAGAGGACGACCGTGAGCGGGACGAGCAGGTCCGCCGGCCTCCCGCCGCGCAGCGTGAGGAGGCGGCCTACCGCGACGGTGAGCGCGACGAACCCGAGCGACCCGAAGAGGCGGATCCGCGCGTAGGAGACGCCCGGGTTGTCGCGGCAGTACTCGATGGTGACCGAGTCCGTCAGCGGGACGACGGCGCGGTCGCCGAGCGCCATGAGGACGACGACGAGCGCGACCTGCCACGGCGCGCGCGCGAGCGGGAGGAGCAGCACCGCGAAGGCCACCCAGCCCGTCGCGAGCCGCAGGGCGCGCTGCGGCGACGCGCGGTGATCCGCGAACGCCGCCCACGAGATCGCGACGATGGGCGCGAGCGGGAACGACGGCAGCATCTGGATGAGGCCGATCTGCTTGCCGGAGAAGCCGAGCCCCTGCAGGTAGACCGCGAAGAAGGGCAGGTACGTGCCGACGTTCCCGTAGTAGAGGAAGTAGAGGGCGCGCAGGCGCGCGGCAGGCGACGTCGGCACGGCTCGCATCTATCACGGCGGGGCGCGGGCGACGTTCGCGAAGGCGGAGCGAGTGGGCTCAACGAAGGACACGGTCGGCATGGTCCTGTGCGCGGGGCTCGGCACGAGGCTCCGGCCGCTGACCCACCGCGTGCCGAAGCCGGCCGTGCCGGTCTGCGGCCTCCCGCTCGTCCGCTGGTCGCTCGCGCTCCTCGCCGGCGCCGGCGTGCGTCGCGTCGTCGTGAACGTCCACCACCTGCCGGAGGTGATGGCCGCCGCCGCGGAGGACGCCGCGCGCGCGCTCGGCCTCGCCCTCGTGGTCTCTCGCGAGCCCGTCATCGCCGGCACCGGCGGCGCGCTGCGCGAGGCGCGGGCGCACCTCGACGGCGCGGAGTCGATCCTCCTCGTGAACGGCGACGTCCTCTTCGATGTCGACCTCGCGGCGGCACTCGCGGACCATCGCGCGACCGGCGCGCTCGCGACGATGGTGCTCCTGCCGATGCCGCCCGGCGCGCGCTACGCGACCGTGGACGTCGACGCGAGCGGGGCGGTGCGCCGGATCGCGGGCGCGTTCGGCCCGGGGGGTGACGCGCTCGTGCCGTGGCACTTCTCCGGCGTGCACGTCCTGTCCCCGGCGCTCCTCGACCGGGTGCCCTCGGCGCCGTTCGAGCGCGATGTGAACCGGCACGTCTACCCGCCGCTCCTCGCGGCGGGCGCGGTCCGAGGGCGTGTCGTGTCCGGGTACTGGAACGATCTCGGGACGCCCGCGCGCTACCTCGAAGCGAGCCGGGACTTGCTCTCCGGGCTGGTCCCGCTCGCCCGGTTCGCGCAGGCCGATCCGCTCGCGCGCTCGATCGCGCTCGCGCCCGGCGTGCGCGCCGCGCCGGACGCGCGGATCGACGCAAGCGCGCGGGTCGTCGCGCCCGCCTACGTCGGCGCGGGGTGTCTCGTGCCCGCCGGGGCTACGGTCGAGGACGCGATCCTCTGGGACGGGACCGCGCTCGACGAGGGCGAGACCGTGCGCCACGCGATCGCCGCGGGCGACGACCGCGTAAAGGCGGAGTGACCGCGTGCCTCACCTGGACCTCAACGTGGACGTGGACGTCGACGTGGACGTGGACGTGGACGTGAGCCGGATCACCGGCTCGTCCAAGACCAAGTCCAAGTTACGAAGCAGACGAGCAGCTCACGCGTGCGCCTGCACGAGCACGCAGGTGACGTTGTCCTGCCCTCCCGCGTCATTCGCGGCGTCGACGAGCGCGAGGCCCGCGCCCTTGAGATCGCGGGGGTGGCCGCGGATGATCTCCGCGATCCGCTCGTCGGAGACCATCCCGGACAGGCCGTCCGAGCAGAGCAGGAACACGTCTCCGTCCTCGAGCTCGTGGCGGAGGAGGTCCACCTCCACGGCGTCCTTCATCCCGAGCGCGCGCACGATGACGTTCTTGTGCGGGAACGCCTCGATCTCCTCTGGGGTGAGGGCGCGGCTCTTCTTGTAGTCGTTGAGGAGCGAGTGGTCCTCGGTGAGCTGGCGGAGCGCGCCGCCCCGGAAGAGGTAGACGCGGCTGTCGCCCACGTGCGCGACGAGCGCGGCGTCTCCGGCACGCGGGAACGACACGGCGACGATCGTCGTCCCCATCCCGCGCAGGCGCTGGTCGCTCGCGGCGCGCTCGAAGATGCGCAGGTTCGAGAGCTTCACACCGGTGAGGAGCCGGTTCTCGTCGTAGCCGCGCGCCGGGTCCATCTTGTAGGGCCAGGTCGCCTCCTCGTCGCGGCCGGTCATCCGGAAGAACTCGGCCATCTCCTCGACGGCGATCCGGGCCGCGACCTCGCCGGAGGCGTGGCCGCCCATCCCGTCGGCGACGCAGAACAGGCTCTCCTCCGACAGGAGGAGGTAAGCGTCCTCGTTATGAGTCCGCTTCCGGCCGACGTCGCTCGTGCCTGCGTGGCTGAGCCGCATCGCCGGAAAGCGTATCACGGCAGCACGATCTCGACCGCCGGGCCGGTCTCGACCCGGATCGTTCGTCCGGCCGCGTAGAGATCGCCGTCGATCGTGAAGCGCGGCGCGTCGCCCTCCACGACGAGCTCGCGCGCGACCTCGTCCTGGGCGAGCCGCCGCCGCCACGGCGCCCCGCGCCGCAGCCGCGGCAGCGCGAGCGCGAGCTGGCCGGGCGACCCCGTCACCCCGACCGCATGGAAGAACCCGGGCTGCTCACCGCAGCGGTGGAACGCGAGGAACCCGAACCCGATGTCCGGCGTCGATCCCGCGCCCACCGCGAGGTAGGCGCCGTCGGGCCACTCGTCCCCGTCCGTCTGGACGCGCAGCGGCTCGCGCCGGGTGAGCGCCTCCGCGAACGGCCCCCCGACGAGGGCGGAGCCCACCGCGCGGGCGACGAGCAGCGCCGCGCTCGCCGGGGACGGCCGGCCGCCCGCGTAGTACGCCTCGAGGAAGGACACGATCGCGCCGGTGCCGAACAGGAAGCCGTGGCGCGGCGGGCCGCCGTCGGCGGTGACCCGGAGCAGATCGCGAGGTCTCGTGCGGAGCGGGAACCCGTGGCTGCGCCGCAGCAGCACGTCGCGCAGGATCCGCTCGGGCCCGCCGCCGATCCCGTGGCCGTGCGCCACCGTGTTCATGGCGCCGCCGCGCAGCAACAGGAGCGGCGGCAGGGGCTCCGCCCCGAACGCGCGCGCGAACGCGGACAGGACGTAGTGGCCCGTGCCGTCGCCGCCGTTCACGCCGAGCACGTCCACGCCCGCGGCCCGGAACGACTCGACCGCGCGCTCGAGCTCGTCGGGCGTCGCGGCGTCGAGCACCTCGCCGTCGTCGCGAAGCAGCTCGCGCAGGCGCCCCGCGAGCGCGGGATCGCGGCGGTTGCGCCGCGAGCGCGGGTTGTTCACGATCCCGATGCCACCCATGCCCACCCTGACGCCCCCCGATCCACCGCTCCAGGTCGTCCTCGTCTCGCCCCAGATCCCACCGAACACCGGAAACGTCGCGCGCACCTGCGCGGTGACCGGCTGCCGCCTCCACCTCGTCGGCCCGCTCGGGTTCTCGATCGACGACAAGGACCTGAGGCGAGCCGGGCTCGACTACTGGCGGGAGATCGCCCCGGAGGTCCACCGCGACTGGCCGGAATTTGAAGCGCGCGCGCTCCGCGGTCAAACGGAAAAGCTGCACCTCTTCACGGCGCAGGCCGGACGGACGCTGTTCGACGCGCGGTTCGCGCCGGGCGACTTCCTCGTCTTCGGCCAGGAGCAGCTCGGGCTGCCCCCTGCGCTCCTCGGCGCATGGCCGGAGCGGCGGGTCGGGATCCCGGTGCGGGAGGGGACGCGCAGCCTGAACCTCGCGGTGGCGGTCGGGATCGGCGTGTACGCGGCGATCGGATCGATCGCGTCCGCGCCCGGTGTAATAGGATGACGCGACCCGAATGAGCACCCTCACCGAGCCCGGCAACCTCGCCGAGACGCCGCTCGCTGCGGTCCTCCTCGAGGCGCTGAACCTCCGCGCGAGCGGGGTCCTCGAGGTCGCCCACGGCGGCGGCACGTCTCGGCTCTGGTTCCGGGACGGACGGCCGGTCGGCGCGCAGGTGTTCGCCGGCTTCAAGCCGCTCGGGATGATGCTCCTGCAGGAAGGGCTCATCGACATCGACGCGCTGTCGAGGAGCCTCGCGGCGATGGCGGAGCAGCGGCGCCCCCAGGGCGAGATCCTCATCGAGATGGGCGCCGTCTCGGCCGCGGACGTCGCGCGCGCGCTCGCCGAGCAGCAGGCGGGCTACTTCGGGCTCATCGCCGCGCTCGACGCGGCTGCGTTCGTCTTCGACGACACGACGCCCGTGCCGGAGTGGACGCGCAGCGCGCGCCTGTCGCCGGTCCGTACGATCGTCGACGCGCTCGAGCGGCCGCAGGCGAACGCGCTCGTCGGCTCCGCGCTCCAGCCGGTCGCCGCCGCGGGCATCCGGCTCTCGTCGGCCTACCCCGAGGTCGCCGAGGCCTTCCGCTGGAGCGATGCCGAGCGCGCACTCGTCGCGCGGCTCCAGCGCTCCACCTCGCTCGAGACGTTCTTCGCGCCCTCCGGGGTCCCGCCGGAGCGGGCCCGCGCCATGCTCGCGGGGCTGCTCCTCCTCGGCCTCGCCGCCCCCATCGGCGCTCCGGCGGACGAGACGACGGTGGGGATCGCGATCAGCCCCGAGGAGCTCACGTCGAGCTTCCCGGTCGCCCCGACCGCGACCGCGACCGCGACCCCGATCGCGACCCCGATCGCGACCGCGACCGCGGCCGCGCCCGCGACCCCGACCGCGACCTCGACCCCGATTCCGACCGCGAACGCGAACGCGACCGCGCCCGCGCGCCGGAGCGATCCCGCCGAGGCTCGCGCGCGGCGACAGCGGCTCCTGCACCAGGCCATGCGGAACATGGGGGTCGGTCCGTTCGCAGGGCGCGCGCCGGGGGACGGCGGCTCGGCGACCCTGCCGCCCCGGGCGCCGGCGCCGGACTCCGCGACGCCGCGACGTCCCGCAAACGCGGCCGAGACGCAGCTGCGCGAGGCGCTCCTCGCGATCGCGCCGCGCGCGCAGGAGCGGGACCTGTTCGTCCGGCTCGGCGTGCCCGAGACCGCGGGGCGCGAGGACGCGAAGAAGGCGTTCCTCGCGCTCGCGCGCCAGTTCCACCCGGACCGGTTCGCCTCGCCTGCGCTCGGCGACATGCAGGACGTCGTGAAGGACTTCTTCGCCGCGGTGAACGAGGCGTACGAGGTGCTCTCCGACGATCGGAAGCGGGTCCAGTACCTCGCGCAGCGCAAGGGCGAGAGCCGGGCCCACGAGGAGTCCGCGAAGACGGACTTCCAGAAGGGTGAGGCCTGCCTCCGGACTCGCGACTTCGCGCGGGCGCGAGGCTTCCTCGAGTCGGCCGTCCGGGCCGACCCGCGGGCGGAGTACCAGGCGGCGCTTGCCTGGGCGTTCGTTCTCGACGCGGCGTGCAAGGACCGCGACCGCGCGCGGGCGCTCGTCGCGGAGGCGACGAAGGACGCGAGCTGTGACCGCGCCTTCTACGTCGCGGGGATCATCGCGCGCGACGACGGGAACGAGGCGGCGGCCGAGCGCCATTTCCGCGCCGCCCAGAAGGCCAACCCGCGCCACACGGACGCGGTGCGCGAGCTGCGGCTCCTCGAGTCCCGGCGGGCCGAGAAGCGTCGCTGACGAAAGTTGACGAAACCCCGGTTCTCGGGCGTGATCCGAAGACGCGCCGGTGAGCCGAAAAGGCGCGGAAAGGCGACGGCTTGGCGAAGCAGCACCTGCTCCTCGTCGACGGCGACCCCAAGTCGCTGCGCGTGATGGAGGTCTCGCTCAAGAAGGCGGGCTTCTCCGTCACGACCGCGGTGAACGGGCGTGACGCCCTCGACAAGTGCGAGATCTCGCCGCCGGACCTCATCCTCTCCGACACGAAGATGCCGGAGATGGACGGCTTCGAGCTGTGCCGCCGGCTGAAGCAGGACGACCGGTTCAAGGGGACGCCCTTCATCTTCCTGACCGGCCAGAAGTCGGTCGAGTTCAAGGTGAAGGGGCTCGAGCTGGGCGTCGAGGACTACCTGACGAAGCCCATCTACATCAAGGAGATCGTCACCCGCGTCAAGATCCTCCTCGAGAAGAAGGAGAAGGAGCGGCTCGAGAAGAAGGACCTCAAGGCGAGCTTCGCCGGGAACCTCTCCGACATGGGCGTCGTGGACCTCGTCCAGACGCTCGAGATGGGCAAGAAGTCGGGCGCCCTCCACGTGAAGAAC
>DASWEI010000196.1:0-45433 GCA_036394835.1 Anaeromyxobacter sp.
GAGAGCTGCGTACCTTCGGCGTCGTCCGCCAGGTGGAGGCTCCCGGGGATCGCCGCGACTTTTACGTCACGGAGCCCGACGTCTGGACCATGTTCTTCCGCATTTTGCGCGAGCGGAAGCGACGCGAGTTCGATCCAGCCCTCGACGCGATCCACCGCCTCGTCGAGGCGCCCGGGGCGAGCGGCGCCGTGCGCGGGCGCCTCGAGCAGATGGCTGAGCTCCTCACCACCATGGACGGCGTCGCGAACCGGTTTCTGAAGGACCCCGCGTCCTCCCGGAGCGCCCTCGCGTTCGTCGCCGGCCTTCCGCTCGGTAACGCCAAGAAAGGCAGGTCCTAGAACGCGGAGGTCTCAGACCGTCGCCGTCATCGCACGCTCGCAACGTTCACTGTATTCTGAACGCCCAATCACGGAGAGAGCCATGACCCGCACCGTCCACGCCGTCACCGGAGCTTTCGGGTACAGCGGCTTCCACATCGCGCGCCTCCTCCTCGCGCGCGGCGAGCGCGTCCGGAACCTCACCGGTCATCCGGATCGCGCCGACCCATTTGCGGGCGCCGTCGACGTGACGAGGTTCCGGTTCGAAGACCCGGCCGCGATGCGCGAGGCGCTCCACGACGTTCGCGTCCTCTACAACACGTACTGGGTCCGCTTCGACCACGGTGCGTCGACTTTCGCCCGAGCGGTCGAGAACTCGCGCGCGCTCTTTCGTGCCGCCGCCGACGCGGGGGTGGAGCGGGTGGTCCACGTTTCGATCACGAACCCGTCGCCCGACTCGCTGCTGCCCTACTTCCGCGGGAAGGCGGAGGTCGAGGCGGCACTCCGCGAGACGGGCCTCTCGCACGCGATCCTCCGCCCGGCGGTCTTCTTTGGCGGTCGCGACGTCCTCGTCAACAACATCGCCTGGCTGCTCCGGCGCCTTCCCCTCTTCGGCATCGCGCCCGGACGGTACGGCCTCCAGCCGATCCACGTGGAGGACTTCGCCTGGCTCGCTGTCGAGCAGGGCTCGAGTCGCGTCGACACCGTCCTCGACGCGGTCGGTCCCGAGGCGCTCGGTTTCGAGGAGCTCGTCCGGCTCGTCCGGAAAACGGTCCGATCGAGAGCGGCCCTCGTCCCGGTCCCCCGCCTCGTGCTGCTCACGGCGGCCCGCCTCCTCGGCGCGGTCGTTCGGGACGTCGTGCTGACGCCCGACGAAATCGCGGGGCTCACCGCGAACCTGCTCGTTTCGCGCGGACCGCCCACGACCTCGACGCGCTTCTCGGAATGGCTCGCCGAAAACGGGGAGCAACTGGGCGCGCACTGGGCGTCGGAGCTCCACCGGCACTACCGGTGATTCACGCGAGGAGGTACTTCATGAGTCCGCTTTCGCTGTTTCTGGTCGAGGTTGGGATCTCTGTCTTCTCCAGCACGCTCGTGGCCGCTTTCCTCACGCGTCCGCTTCGGCGCCTGCTGATCGACGCCTGCGGGACCGTCGAGCGCGCCAACTTCTGGGTCGTGCACAGCGATGTGATGATCTTCCTCGCGCCGCTCGTCTCGACCGTCGTGTTCGGGAAATGGAGCGAGCTCTCCACCCCCACGCTCCCCTTCTACAAGGCGGCTCTCGGCTCCGCGTTATTCGGGGTATTTGTGGCGCTCGCTGCCGTCGGCCTCCAGGTCGCGCGGATTCTGCCTGGCCGCGTCGAAATGGAAGCAGCGTCTGACAACTGGCGCCCGACCAGCTCACCTTGACGAAGTCGGCGACCCGCCGCTTGGGGACCCGCACGCGTGGGCGGAACCCCTCTTCGCGGTGATCGGCGAACAGGGTTCAGCGCTCGGCCGCCGACGGTGAGCCGGCAGCTGCCGCGGTGACGCGATGGCGTTTTCGGCGCGCGGGCCTTCAACGAGAACGCGGCGATCGTGCTCGCCGCGCTTCGTGACTCCGCCTCCGCTCTCGTCTCCCAGTTCGTCTCCGCCTGCTCGATGCTGCGACTTGGAGCGTCGCTCCATCAACGATGGGCCGACCCGAGTGCCGCCACCACATCACGCCGCCTCGCCAGCCATACACGGACGCTGAGGACGACCCCACCCACCGCGCCGACCAAGTACGCTGCGAGATGAGCCGCGCCGTCGCCCATGAAGGCGGCGTGCCGATCCGCGGGGATTCGCGCCGCGAGACGAGGCGCCAAGGTGATTGCGCCCGAGCGCGCGGCGACCCAGCCGATCAGGCCCGCCACGATCGCGCACGCTCCAACGACGCCCAGCAGGCGCGCGATGGGCCGGATGAGGTCGCGCGCAGAGCGGCGGGGCTCGCTCCCGGCGCGAGCGGCAACGGAGAGCGCGAGCCCCAGCGGGAGCCCCACCCACCACGTCGCGACCGTTCCCCACCCGAGCGCAAGAAGCGTCGGCGAGCTCGTCTCGAACAGCGGCAGGTGGCCTATGGTGAAGTACTCGACGCAGACGCGGGCCGTCACCTGGTCCTGGGTGATCCCGTAGACGACCGCCGCCAAAACACAGAGCAGCACGATGCGCATGCTTGCCATGCGGTCGAGACTAGCACCGGTCGGCGAGCCTGTTTCCGGAGCGCGGCCATGGGCGCGTGCTCGCGGCACCGGTGGGCACCGGTGCCGGGCACCGGTGCCGGGCACCGGACGGCACCGGACGGGCACCGGTGCCGGGCATGGCGGCACCGGTGCCGGGCATGGGGGTGGGCACCGGTGCCGGGCATGGGGGCACCGATGCCCAGACATGGATACAGGCGAGGACTAGGGCCTGGACATGCCCGGCCCGCTCCTTGCTCTATGCCGTGAGGATTGGCCCGCGTTCCCCGCATCCTCCTCGTCGAGCAAGACTCGACCAACCACTGCACCTGGCGCAGCAACAACCATGCGCTCGTGCTCGACTCCGACGAGGCCTGTCACGCCTTCCTCTCACTCGTCCGAAAGTACAGGCAGAAGCACGGGATCGAGATTTACTCGTACTGCCTCATGGGCACCCACCCGCACGTCATGTGCAGGGCGACTAAAGGGCAGAAGGCCTTCAGCGACTTCTGGAAGGTGGTGAACTGGGGAATCGCGCGCTGGCACAACCGGCGGACCAAGGGCCGCGGTCAGGTCGTCATGGAGCGCCTGCGCTCGCCGCGGATCCAGGACGGGCGTCACCAGCTCGAGGTGATGCGATACGGCGACCTGAACCCGGTCCGCGCCGGGCTCGTGGCCACCGCAGGGCATTGGAAGTGGTCGAGCTTTCGCCACTACGCCCACGGCGAGCGCGACGACCTCCTCACCGATGCGCCGGAGTACCTCGCGCTCGGCCGAAACGCTCCCGAGCGGCGCAGGGCGTACCTACACCTATTCGCGAAGCGGCTCGTCGAGTCGCTGCTCGTCAGGCGAAGCGATCTAGTTCACGGGCCCTTCGTAGGGGATATCACCTGGGTGACGACTCGCCTCGAAATGTGCGGCCTCTCGCCGCCCGATTGACGAGTCGCGCGTCCGCATTCACTCGACGGGCACTCCCTGCGCCTGACGGATGTGGTGCGCGTTGAGCATCGATCCGCATCCAGCGGGTTTCATCCTGCTCCTCACGCGACCCACTGAAGACTACGCCACGACCGCAGACGGCTCGTTGTAGCGGCACTCGGCGCATTCCGGCCGTCACTGACACCCGTCGCGCCTTTCCTCGGCCCACAAAACCTCCGACCGACGCGCGCTTGGCACCCGGCACCGCAATCCGCGGCACCGCAATCCGCACCGCAATCCGGCACCGCAATCCTGCCGCGACACTCCACCCGCGCCGCGTCACGAGCTCATCGAGGACGGCGCCCCGGTCGAGCGCCTGGCGCAGCCGCGCTGGGCGCGCCGGCCCCGCGAGGCCGCGGCGATGCCCGCCCATGTCGCGATGGCGCTCCTCTACAAGCGCGCGAACGGCCTCTGGCCGCACCTCGTCGGCCGACGCCTGACGCGCGGCCGGGGCGCTTCGTCACCCCGGCTTCGAGTGCCGGCGCTCGGAGGTGAAGACGAGGAGGCCAGCGAACGCGAGCCAGGACAGGACCGAGACCGCGATCCCGAGCCGCAGCAGCGGTGTCCGGTACCTGAACCGGATGGCGTGCCGCCCCGGGCCGATGCGAACGGCCTGGAAGAGCAGATCGGCGCGCACGATCGCCGAGGGAGCGCCGTCGACGGTCGCCTGCCACCCCGGCATGAGCTCGTCCGCGAACACGGCGAAGCCGCCATATGGGCTCCAGCAGTCGAGGTGGACGTCCTCGGGAGCAGGCATCCGCACCGAGCAGGGAACGAGCGGCTCCGTGTCCGGCGCGGTCGGCGCGATCGGAGCGTCGTCAGGCGACGTTCCCGAGAGCAGCACATAGCCGGGATCGCGGTCGCGTCCGGGCGCGAACGACGCCGCGAGCGCGTCGGAGCTCGGCATCCGAGTCCACCGCTGAGCCACGAACGCGCGCGGGCGAGGGCCCGGCGCGGCCAGCAGTGACCAGCCCTGCTCCGCCGTGCCGATCACCGGGAGAAACGAGCGCGCGGCACCACTGTTCGGCAGGGCGATGTAATCGATCGCGTACAGCGACGTGAATCCGCCCAGCGACATGGACGCGCTCACGACAGCGGCCCAGAACGCGTCGAACGCAACAGTGTGGAATCCCTCGTACCCCGGGAACGCACCGAAGCCGTAACGATTCGCGATGTTTGTCGCGGCGGTGTCGTGCGTGTACGCCGCGGCGGCCTGCGGGCTCATCCGCTCGGCCCACGTCGCCCATTCGACCCCCGTCGTCCTGAGGACGCGGCGCCGGACGCCGTCCTCTCCCGCGGGCACGTTGGCCAGCAGCGCCGGGACGGAGCGCACCCGGGTGGCGTCGACCACGGGCGACATCTGCCACCCGAGCCACCCCGCATGGCCGACCAGGAGCGCGACGCCCGCCGCGGCCATCCAGGGTCGCGCCGCGGCGAGGAGCGTCGCCGCGATCGCTGCGAGCACGAACGCCGCCGCGCCCCGAGTGAACATGTGGGCGAGCGCCTGCTGCGCCTCGACCACGGGCGCCGGCTGCACTGCGGACGCGGCGGTGGCGATGGGCGCGTAGAGGAAGGGCCGGAGCGCGAAGAACACGGCGACCAGCACTCCGGTGGGAACGCAGGCTCCCACCACGAATCGCGTCCCGAGGGTGTCCTCGTGGGAACCGATGCCCCCTGCGCCTTCACCGACGCGCGGATGCAGCCTCTCCCGGAGGCGCGTCAGCCCGACGCCGGCGAGGGCGCACCAGAGCACAACGGCACCCAGGACGTGCTTCTCGGGGAAGTGCAGGATCCGCTCGATCGGGAACACCGCCCGGTAGGCGACGTACAAGGGCGAGTACTTTCCGAGCGCGAGCGCGAGCATCAGGAGCGACGCGACGAGCACCCCGCGCAAGCTCCGCACGAGGAACGCGCCCATGACCGCGAGCGCGAGCACCGGACCACCGACGAAGACGCTGTAGGCCCATCTCGGCTCGACGTTTCCGTTCCCCGTGTTCGCCACGGCCCGGGCCAGGTTCGCGACGGGCTCGATCGGATCGCCGAGCACGTCCGGCCAGATCAGCTCGGCGAGTCGCCACGGGTGCATCGACCACTGTAGCGAGTCGTCGAGCGTCCGCGACGTTGCGCCGAGGAGCGCGAACGAGGGGGCCACGACCGCCGCCGCCAGGAGGACCGCTCCCGCGCCCGCGATGACGAGGCGAGCACCCGCCCTGAGCCGGTCGTTCGATCGAGCGAGGGTCACCGCCACGGCGATGAGCCCCGCCGTGAGCGCGGACGACGGATCGCCGGAGAGGACCTGGCCCGCGATCACCGCGGAGAGGACCGCCGTCCGGCGCAGCAGCAGCGCCTTCGACGCGGCGGTCTCCACGCCGAGCGTGGCGAGGCGATCGGCGGCCCATCCGACCCAGGGAACCCACGCGATGGATAGAAAGGTCCCGTTCACCTCGTTCGACGCGACGTAGCCGGAGGTCATCAGCGCTCCGGCGGCGAGGGCGGCGCCGAGCGCGCCGGCCCCGAAGCGGCGCGCGAGGAGGCCGGTCCCCACTCCCGCGGCGAACAGATGGAGCGCCATCACGACGTGGATCCCGAGCGGGAGCGGGAACAGCGCCGCGATCCACTGCGGCGGGTAGGCGACGCCGTTCGTCGGCATCGCGGCGAACGGCGTGCCGAAGGCGATCCCGCCGTTCCACTCGGGCAGCCGCCCTGCACGCAGCGCTTCGACGAGCACCTGGCGCGCGGGCCAGGTGTACTGGAGGAAGTCTCGAAGCGCGAACGTACCCCCGAGGAACAGCTGCCTCGCGAACACCAGCAGCGCGAGCGCCATTGAGACGAACACGACGACCCGAACCGTTCCGACGTCGGCGGATACCCCGGCCGGACGAGCGCTCGGATCGAGGGAGTGGGGGCGCTCTTCGTACATGGGTGCGGAACTTACCGTACGGGCCCCTCGCGCGCGAGCGCCCGCTCTTCGGGTCGCGCGCGGACGCGCTCTCGAACGCACCGGTCAGCGCGCGTCCGAGCCGGGCGAACGGGAACGGCCCCGAGCTACCGCACGACCCGGAACGCCAGATGCGTGACCTGGGGCGACGCCGTGACCGGCCCGCCTCCAGCTTCACATCCGCGGCCGACAGCCCATCCAACAGCCGGACGCCACCGCCGACCGAGCTACTTCTTCCAGAGCACCAGCTGCGTGCAGCGGAACAGTGCGAGGGTCCGCCGCGAGCTCTCTTCCGTGAGCGTCGCGTCCCAGACGTGTGTGGTTCGCCCGAGGTGCAGCGGCATCGCCTCGCAGAGCACGGCCCCCTCGCGCGCCGTGGCGAGGAAGTTGCTCTTGAGCTCGATCGTCGTGAAGCCGACCGCTCCCTCCGGCAAGTTGGCGATGCATCCGTAGCCACACAGGGTGTCCGCCACGGCGACGAGCGCACCCGCGTGCAGGAAACCGTTCGGGGCCATGAGCTCGGGACGGATGGGCACGCGGCACACGAGCCTTTGCGCCTCGACCGAGACGATCTCGATGCCGAGGTGGCCGGGGAGGTGGCCTTCGCCGAACCGGTTGAACGCGGTGGCGCCGTGATCATCGAGCGTCGGGTATGCCGTCTTCATGGTCCCGATATGCCGGGGGCTCACGCGGCGCGCTCGACACGGAAGGATTGACGGTGCGCTGCCCGTCAGCAGCGCGCTCGCCAGCCGGAGGTCAGAGCGCTCCTCGCGGGACCCGTCATGCCGTCCCGTACGCCCGCCGCACCGCGTCTTCGCCGTGCTCGCGGACGAGACGGCGCACCGCGAAGTGCGCGCGCGCGGTCACCTGGTAGTGGTCGATGAACAGCGCGTTCACGGCGGCACCGCCCGCGGCGCCGATGACGGGGACGAGCTGCGCCGCGGCCTTGTCGGCGACGTTCACGCCGAAGCGCTGCGCGATCCGCGACAGGAGCTGGACGAGCGCGGGCGCGGTCCGCTCGACGGTCGCCCCCGCCGCCTTGCGCGCCGCGACGTACTCCGACGCGTGCGCGACCGCCCGCCCCAGCGCAGCGCGCATCGTGAAATAGGCGGACTCGGCCGCGTCGTCCGCGGGCGAGCGCGATCCGTACGCGAACACCGCGAGGCACTCGAGCCGCGTCGAGGCGAGCGAGAGGTCCTCCCCCTGCGCGCGAGCGTGGTCCGCGATCGAGCGCAGCATCACGGCCGTCGAGAGCGGAAGCTCGAGGACGAGCCCGGCGAGGCCCGCCGAGCCGCCGATCGCTCCGGTGACCACCACCGCCGTCCGGTGGAGCCAGTCCGCGGCGGCGCCCCCGCCCCCGCTGCCCGGCGCAAGCGTCCGCAGCGCGATGTCGAGCGCGGTCTCGAGCGCCGAGCGCGTGCCGTTCGAGAGGATCTGGCGGGCGCCGTCCGGCAGCCGCTTCACGACCGCCTCGATCGGCATCCCGAGCCGATCGGCGAGGCGGATGGCGAGGCTCGGGGTCTCGAGCGCCTCCTTCGCGCGGGCGAGCTCGCCGAGATCGTGGGGGGAGAGTTCGGAGAAGTCCGCCATGGCGCGGAGAACGTCTGCATCGTCCGGCGCGGCGTCGACCTCGAGCACGACGCCCAACGGCGGGCAGGCGGCGGGCCCCTTCCTCGTCGCACGGGCACCTCGCGCCTCCGCACGGCCGGGATGGTGGCGGGCGGGATCGGGATCGCCGGCCTCCTCGCGGGCGGAACCTTCGACTACCTCGGCTACCAGGCCCACCAGCGCGAGAAGAACGCGGCCGCCGCCGGGGACGTGGCGGGCTACGACCAGGCACGCGCCGACGTCGCCAGCCGCGCCTCGACCGCCAAGATCCTCTACGCGGGCGGCGCGCTGTCCGCCGGAACAGGCCTCGTCCTCTACCTCGTCGGCGGCGCCCGGTCCGCCGCGCCCGTCGCGCTCGACTTCCGGCCGCTGCCCGGCGGCGGCCTCGCCCTCGTCTCCGGGAGGCTCCCATGAGCCACCGCGCGCCCGCAGCGCTCCTCGCGCTCGCACTCTCCGGCTGCTTCCTCACCTACGACGCGAACGACGTGGACCGCCCGCCCGCAACGGCGGCGCCGGGCACGGTGGCGCTCGGCGATCGATGTCTCCTCGACGGCGAGTGCGGGTCCGGCGCCTGCGCGCCCGAGGGGATCTGCTGCGACCGGGCCTGCTCCGGAGAGTGCGAGGCCTGCAACGGCGTCGGCACCGGCCAGTCCGCAGGGAACTGCGGGACCCTCACGGCCGGCGCGCAGCCGCACGCGCCGCACGCGGCGTGCGCGACCGACCTCAGCTCCTGCGGCGGCTCGTGCAACGGCGTCGCCGCGACGTGCGCCTACCCGCTCTGGCAGTGCCGCAACCAGACCTGCACCGGGTCCACGCAGGAGAACCCCGCCTCGTGCGACGGCGCCGGTCGTTGCCCGGAGGCGAGCACCACGCCCTGCGCGCCGTACGCCTGCGGCGGCGTCGGCTGCCGGACCGGCTGCATCCTAGACACGGCCTGCTCCCCCGGAAACTGGTGCGACGCGAGCGGGAGCTGCGTCGCGAAGCTCGACAAAGGGGGAGCTTGCACCGCGGCGAACCAGTGCCGGACCGGACTCGCCTGCGCTCCCGACGGCACCTGCTGCGACCGGGCCTGCACCGGGCAGTGCGAGGCGTGCACCGGCGTCAACACGGGCGCCGCCGCGGGGACGTGCGGCGCACCATCACCGCGGGCAATCCGCCGCAGCCCGGCCACACCGCCTGCACTTCCGACGGGACCGTCGCATGCGAGGGCTCCTGCAACGGGACGCTCGCCACCGCTTGCGCCTACCCGGCCACCCAGTGCCGGCCGGCCTCCTGCACGGCGGGGACGCAGGCCGCGGCGACGGCTTGCAACGGCGGGAGCTGCCCGGTGGCGATCACGCTGGGCTGCACGCCTTTCGTCTGCGGCGCCACCGCCTGCAAGACGAGCTGCACGGACGACGGCGACTGCGTCTCGGGCGACTACTGCGTCGCCCCGAGCTGCCTCGCGAAGAAGGCGCCCGGCGTGAGCTGCGGGGGCGCGAACGAGTGCGCGAGCGGCAACTGCGTCGACGGGGTCTGCTGCGGTACGACGTCGGCGCTCTGCAACGGCTGCAACGCCTGCAACGTCCCGGGGAAGCTCGGGACGTGCTGGCCCGTCCCCGCGGGCTCGGATCCGCACGACGCCTGCACCACCGCGCGCTGCCAGACCACCTGTAACGGTCTGGGCGCCACGTGCACGCCGGGGGTCACGAAGTGCAACGGCCGCGCGCCCCTATGCACCGGGCCCGGTGGCCCCGGGGGGTACTGCGGCCTGTGTGGCTCGACGAGCACGATCTGCCTCGTCGGTCAGCTCTGCACGACCGCCGATACGTCGGGGGAGTGCAAGGCCGCCCCCCGCGTTCCACTGCTCGACGGGGAGCGACTGCGCGAGCGCCACCTGCAACGCCGGCTTCTGCACAACGCTCCCGGGCGGACGGCCCTGCACCCACGGCGAGGACTGCACGAGCGGCACCTGCAACGCCTCGTGGCTCTGCAAGTGAGGAGAGCTCTCCTTCGACGCGTACACCGCGCCCGTGCGCTCGCTCCTCGAGCCTCGCGCGGGAAGGGCGCCGTCGCGGGCCTACCCGCCCGCGTCGCGGCGCGCCCCACTCTCACCGCCGTGAGGCACCGGCGCGGCGGGGTGCCCGGGGTTCTCGCGGCCGGCCGACATGGTTAGCTGAAGCCGCCGTCCCGCTGCGCGGCGTCCGCGTCGCGCCGGACCCCGACGGAGCGTGCGGAGGTGGACCGTCGTGATCGAGCGGCCGAAGGAGCAGGGAGCACGGCGGATCGTCTCGATCGTCTTCTCCGGGGTGCAGGACGCGGTCTACGTCGCGCTCGGGTTGCTGCTCGCCGCGACCGCGGCGGTCATGCTCGTGCAGGCGGCGGTCGACCTCGCGCGGACCACGACGATCGGCATGGACGTTCGCGCGATCGTGGGGGTGCTCGCCCGGATCCTGCTCGCGCTCCTGGTGATCGAGCTGCTCTACACGGTGCAGGTCTCGTTTCGCGAGCACGCGCTCGTGCCGGAGCCGTTCCTGCTCGTGGCGCTCATCGCGGGCGTGAGGCGGATCCTCGTCATCACGGCGGAGTTCAGCGCGCAGGAGGGGAGCGACGAGCGGATGTTCCAGCACGTGATGTGGGAGCTCGGACTCCTGACGGTCCTCATCATCGTGCTCGTGGCCTCGCTCGTCGTCCTGCGGCAGCACACCTCCGAGGCGCGCTCGCACCACGGCTGACCTGCGCCGCCCGTCGAGTGCGGGGCGCTGCCGCCGTCTTCCGGTCAGGGGAGCGGGACCCGACGTCGGCTCACGCCGGCTGGCTCCTCGCGGGTCCTCGCGGCGCGAGCGCCGCTGCGAGCGCGCGGGCGAGCTCCCCGGTCCGATACGGCTTCTGGACGAAGCCGGCGGCGCCCTCCGCGAGGAGCTCCTCCGCGCGGCCATTGCGGGTGAACCCGGAGCTGACGAGGACGACGAGCTCCGGGCGCGCCTTCCGCATCATCCTGAAACAGGCGCGGCCGTCCATGCCCGGCATCGCCAGGTCGAGCACCACCGCTGCGATCCGGTCGCGGTCCGCGGACAGCCACTCGAGCGCCTCCGGTCCGCCCGGGACCAGCACCGGCTCGTACCCGAGCGCCGCGAGCATCCGCCCCGCGGTGCGCCGGATGATCTTCTCGTCGTCCACGACCATCACGACGCCGGAGCCGCGCGGAGCGTCGTCCGTGGGTGCGGTCTGCGGGACCGCGCCACCCTCGTGCGCCGGCAGGTAGACCATGAACCGAGAGCCGACGCCGAGCTCGCTGTACACCCGCACCGTCCCGCCGTGCCCCTTCGCGCTCGCGCCGTCGAGGATCTCGAGCGCGGTCTCGAAGGTGAGCGCCCCGCCATCGGGCATCGCATCCCGGGCGTTGATCGCGAGGTTCAGCACGGAGGAGGTTGTTGAAGTCGTGCGCGACCCCGCCGGCGAGGAGGCCCACCGCCTCGAGCTTCTGGGATTGACGCTGTGCCTCCTCGGCGCGTTGCTGCTCGCGATGGGCGACCTCGAGCTCCGCGGTGCGGGCGGCGACCTGGCTGCGGAGCGTCTCGGGGAGGCTCCGCACCCGATACGGGAGCAGTCCCGCGAGGACCGCGATGAGCAGCGCGCCAACGCGCAGGGGCCACGCACGCGCCCGCGCGGCCCACCCCGCCGTGGGCGCCACGGCGAGCCTCCATGTCTGCCCGGGGACCGCCACGAGCTCCCCGTGCGGCTCCCTCGCGCGCACCGGCTTCGGCGCCCCGCGCTTCGCGACGACGAGCATCGCCCGGCCGACCCGCTCCGTCGTCGACGTAGACGAACGTCATCCGGGGATTCGCGGCGACGAGCGTCCGCGCGACGGCGAGCGTGAGGTCGTACGTCACGCGCCGGTAGTCCTGCTCCGTCATGCCGACCGAGGAGACGCCGAGGCAGAAGAAGCACGCGTCGCAGCCGGCGAGCTCGGCCTCGAACCCCGAGAGCTCCGCGAGGTCCGTCACCCGTCGCCCCGAAGAGAAGGATGTTCATCTCGTCTCGCCTCCGCGGCCGACCGGCCGGGTCCCGTCATCGGCCACCTCGCCCATGTACCACTGCGCCCGCCCATCGGAAGTGGCCGTTCGTGATCGCGGGCGAGCGTCCCGTCGAGGAAGGTCCGGGCAGACGAGGGCGCGCGCTCCGACGCCTCGTGCGAATGGGGCGGGCCGAACGCTCTCTCCAGCGAAGCGCGATGAGGCGCCCCTCGTTACGCCTCTGTGGCATGCGCCGCACCTCGCGGCCGAGGAGACTCCCGATGCACCCGAGCACCGCGCCCGCAGCAACCACCATCGACGAGATCGCGGATGGCATCTACCGGATCAGCACGCCTCTCGAGGCGGTGCCGGGCGGCTTCACGTTCAACCAGTTCCTCGTGGTGGATGACGAGCCGCTCCTCTTCCACACGGGACTCCGGAGGATCTTTCCGGCGGTCCGCGACGCGATCGCGCGGGTCATGCCGGTCGAGCGGCTACGCTGGATCGCGTTCTCCCACTTCGAGCAGGACGAGTGCGGCGCGCTGAACGAGTTCCTCGCCGCCGCGCCGCACGCGGAGGCAGCGTGCAGCGTCGTCGGAGCGATGACGTCAGTGGGCGACCTCGCCACCCGCCCGCCTCGCCCGCTCACCGACGGCGAGCGGCTCCGGCTCGGCCGGCACGATGTCACGTGGTGGGACGCGCCGCACGTTCCGCATGGCTGGGACTGCGGGTTCATGTCCGAGTCCGCCACGCGGACCCTGTTCTGCGGCGATCTCTTCACCCAGCCGGGCGCGAGCCACGCGCCCGCGACGGAGTCCGACATCCTCGGGCCGTCCGAGGCCATGCGCGCCGTGATGGACTACTACGCCCACGCGCCCGCGACGCGGGCCACGATCGAGAAGCTCGCGAGCACCGGGCCGCGCACCCTCGCCTGCATGCACGGGACCGCGTGGCGCGGCGACGGGGCGAAGCTCCTCCGGGAGCTCGCGGACGCGCTCGGATCACGATGAAGCCTCCGCGCGGCGCCCGTCCGTCACCGCGACCATCGACAACCGGACTGGCGAGCGCCCGGTAGGACCGCGGCGCCTCACACGAAGCGGTCGAGCACGGCGCCCGTGCTCGCGCTCGACGCGTTCCTCGCGAACTTCGCGAGCACGCCGCGGGGGTAACGGGGCGGCGGCCGCCTCCACGCGGCGCGGCGGCGCTCCAGCTCGGCGTCGGGGACGTTCAGCTGCAGCGCGAGCGTGGCGGCGTCGATCGTGATCGAGTCGCCCTCCTCGACGAGCGCGATCGTGCCGCCCTCGTACGCCTCCGGAGCGACGTGGCCGACGACCATGCCCCAGGTGCCGCCCGAGAAGCGGCCGTCGGTCACGAGCCCGACGCTGTCCCCGAGCCCCTGCCCGACGAGGGCGCTCGTCGGCGCCAGCATCTCGGGCATGCCGGGCCCTCCCTTCGGCCCGAGGTAGCGGAGCACCATCACGTCGCCCGGCTGGATCCGGCGCGCGAGGATGGCCTCGAGCGCCGACTGCTCGTCCTCGAAGACCCTGGCGGGCCCCGTGATCGCGAGGTGCTTCAGCCCCGTGATCTTGGCGACGGCCCCCTCGATCGCGAGGTTGCCCTTCAGGATCGCGAGGTGGCCCTGGGCATACAGCGGGCTCGAGATCGGGCGGATGACGTCCTGCGCGGTGGTCGGTACGTCCGGCACGGAGGCGAGGTTCTCCGCGACGGTCTTGCCGGTGATCGTGACGCAGTCGCCGTGCAGCAGGCCGGCGCCGAGCAGGATCTTCATCACCTGCGGAACGCCGCCCGCCCGGTGCAGGTCCACGGCGAGATACCTGCCGGACGGCTTCAGGTCGCAGAGGACCGGCACCTTGCGGCGCACGCGCTCGAAATCGTCGATGGTCCACTCGACCTCCGCGGCGTGCGCGATGGCGAGGAAGTGCAGCACCGCGTTCGTCGACCCGCCGATCGCCATGACCACGGCGATCGCGTTCTCGATTGAGCGGCGGGTGACGATGTCGCGCGGCTTGAGGTCGCTCTTCACCGCCTCGACGAGCACCCGCGCCGCCTGGCGGGTCGAGGCGACCTTCTCCTCGTGCGGGTTCGCCATCGTCGAGGAGTACGGGAGGCTCAGTCCGAGCGCCTCGAACGCCGCGCTCATCGTGTTGGCGGTGTACATGCCGCCGCAGGACCCCGAGCCCGGGACGGCGCGCCGCTCGATCTCGCAGAAGTCGGTCTCGCTCATGCGCCCGGCGGTGAACTGACCGACCGCCTCGAACACGCTTACGATGTTGAGGTCCCTGCCCTGATAGTGCCCCGGCAGGATGGTGCCGCCGTAGACGTACACGGCCGGGACGTTGGCTCGCAGCATGCCCATCATGCCGCCGGGCATGTTCTTGTCGCAGCCGCCGAGCACGAGCACGCCGTCCATCCACTGCGCGCCGACGCAGGTCTCGACGCAGTCGGCGATGACCTCGCGCGACACGAGGCTGTACTTCATCCCCTCCGTGCCCATCGCCATCCCGTCGCTGACGGTGGGCGTGCCGAAGACCTGCGCCTTGCCGCCTGCCTCCTCGATGCCCGCGACCGCAGCGTCGGCGAGCCGCTGCAGGCCGGAGTTGCACGGCGTGATCGTCGAGTGGGCGTTCGCGACGCCGATGAGCGGCTTCTGGAAGTCGGACTCGACGTAGCCGAGCGCGTAGAACATCGAGCGGTTGGGCGCTCGTGCGACGCCTTCGGTGATGTGGGCGGAACGTCGGTTGATCTTCACGCGGCCCTCCGATCGGGGACTGCCAAATATGCTGCCCGCATTCCGGGCGCGCCAACCCAGGCGTGGCGGCTGCGGCTGCTCCCGCGGCCGCGCCGCGCGAGGGGGAGCGTGCGCGGGGGCCGATCCCGGGGTGGCAAAAACCGCCAGGGGCGGCGGGCGCATCGGGCATCGCCTCCGCGCGCCCGCGCCGCATACCATCCGGAAGTCGTTCGAACCCTCCTCCGCCGAGGTGCGCATGTCGGGCTCTTCGCGTCCCTTCATCGAAGCTCGTGACTTCCTGCTCGCCCACCGGACGGACTACGTCACGGCGCGCCGGGACTTCCGGTGGCCGAAGCTCGATCGGTTCAACTGGGCGCTCGACCACTTCGACGCGATGGCGAAGGGCAACGACCGCACCGCCCTGTGGGTCGTCGACGAGGGAAAGGGCGAGGTGAAGCTCTCCTTCGCCGAGCTCTCGCGGCGCTCGAACCAGGTTGCGAACTTCCTCCGCGCGCAGGGCGTGAAGCGCGGCGACGCCGTCCTCATGATGCTCGGCAACGTCGTGCCGCTCTGGGAGGTGATGCTCGCCGCCATGAAGCTCGGCGCGGTGATCATCCCGGCGACGACGCTCCTCAACACCGAGGACCTGCGCGACCGGTTCGCGCGCGGCGGCGTCCGGCACGTCATCGTCGGCGACGCCGACACCGGAAAGTTCGACGCCCTCCCCGGCGGCTACGGCCGCATCGTCGTCGGGAGCGACCGGCCGGGCTGGACGAACCTCGAGCTGGCGCGCTCCGCGTCCGCGGACTTCGTCCCGGACGCGCCGACGAACGCCTCCGACCCGCTCCTCCTCTACTTCACCTCCGGCACGACGGCGAAGCCGAAGCTCGTCTCGCACACGCACCAGAGCTATCCGGTCGGGCATCTGTCGACGATGTACTGGATCGGCCTCATGCCGGGGGACGTGCACTTCAACATCAGCTCGCCCGGCTGGGCGAAGCACGCGTGGAGCAACGTCTTCGCGCCGTGGAACGCGGGCGCGACCGTCTTCATCTACAACTATGCGCGCTTCAACGCGAAGGCCGCCCTCGACGTCGTCACCCGCTGCGGCGTGACGAGCCTGTGCGCCCCGCCGACCGTCTGGCGCATGCTCATCCAGGAGGACCTCGCCGCCTATCCGGTGAAGCTGCGCGAGCTCGTCGGTGCGGGCGAGCCGCTCAACCCCGAGGTGATCGACCAGGTAAAGAAGGCCTGGGGCATCACCATCCGTGACGGCTACGGCCAGACCGAGACCACCTGCCAGGTCGGGAACTCGCCCGGGCAGAAGGTGAAGCCCGGCTCCATGGGCCGGCCGATGCCGGGATACGAGGTCATCCTCCTCGGCGACGACGACAGGCCGGCGCGCGAGGGGGAGATCTGCCTCGCCCTCGAGCCGCGGCCCGCCGGCCTCATGACTGGCTACAAGGACGATCCTGAGAAGACGGCGTACCTCATGCGCGGCGGCCACTACCACTGCGGCGACGTGGCGAGCGTGGACGACGAGGGCTACCTCACCTACGTCGGCCGGATGGACGACGTCTTCAAGTCGTCCGACTACCGGATCAGCCCCTTCGAGCTCGAGAGCGCGCTCATCGAGCACGAGGCGGTCGCGGAGGCGGCGGTCGTGCCGAGCCCGGATCCGCGCCGGCTCACGGTGCCGAAGGCGTTCCTCGTGCTGCGCGACGGCTACGCGCCGAGCCGCGAGCTGGCGCTGTCGATCTTCGCGCACATCCGGACTGCGCTCGCTCCCTACAAGCGCATCCGCCTCATCGAGTTCGCGGAGCTCCCGAAGACCATCTCGGGGAAGATCCGCCGGACCGAGCTCTCCCGCATGGAGAAGCAGCAGCGGCAGGGGGCCGGCCGCGGCGAGCGAGAGTTTTTCGAGGACGACTTCCCCGAGCTCAAGGGCGAGCGCCCGCGCCAGGAGCCGCAATGATCCACCCGAGCACCGAGCTCGCGCCCGTCGCCGAGGACCGGCCGAGGCACAAGGTCCGCCTCGTGACCGCCGCGGCGCTGTTCGACGGGCACGACGCGGCGATCAACATCGTCCGGCGCATCCTGATGGAGAAGGGGGCCGAGGTGATCCACCTCGGCCACAACCGGTCGGTGGACGAGATCGTGACCGCAGCCCTGCAGGAGGACGTGCAGGGCATCGCGGTCAGCTCGTACCAGGGCGGGCACCTCGAGTTCTTCAAGTACATGATCGACTCGCTCCGGCAGCGCGGAGGCGAGGACATCCAGGTCTTCGGCGGCGGGGGCGGGGTCGTCGTGCCGGCCGAGGTCCTTGAGCTCGAGGCCTACGGCGTCGCGCGGATCTACAGCCCGGAGGACGGGCAGCGCATGGGCCTCGCCGGGATGATCGGCGACATCGTGAAGCGCTGCGACACCGACGCGGCGGCGCGCGCGCCGAAGAGCCTCGAAGAGATCGGCGATCACTCCGAGGCGGCGTGGCGCGCGCTCGCGCGGCTCGTCACCGCGCTCGAGAACGGCGGGGCCGACGCGAAGCTCGTCATGGCGCTCCACGCCCAGTCGCGAAGCCGGAAGGTGCCCGTCGTCGGGGTCACCGGCACCGGCGGCGCGGGCAAGTCGAGCCTCACCGACGAGCTCATCCGGCGGCTGCGCCTCGATCAGGATGACGCGCTGCGCATCGCCGTCATCAGCATCGACCCGTCGCGCCGCAAGAGCGGCGGCGCGCTGCTCGGGGATCGCATCCGCATGAACGCGATCGGCCCCTGGTCCCGGGGTCCGCGCGTCTTCTTCCGCAGCCTCGCGACGCGCGACACCGGGCACGAGGTGAGCCCCGCTTTGGCCGACGTGGTCGCCGCCGCGAAGGTCGCGGGCTTCGACCTCATCGTCGTCGAGACGCCCGGCATCGGCCAGGGCGACGCCGCGATCGTGCCGCTCGTGGACGTGCCCCTCTACGTGATGACGCCGGAGTTCGGCGCGGCGAGCCAGCTCGAGAAGATCGACATGCTCGACTTCGCCGAGCTCGTCGCGATCAACAAGTTCGACCGCAGGGGCGCGGAGGACGCGCTGCGCGACGTCTCGAAGCAGGTGCAGCGGAACCGCGGCGCGTTCGGCGAGCCGCTCGAGGCGATGCCCGTCTTCGGAACAATCGCGAGCCGGTTCAACGACGACGGCGTGACCGCCCTCTATCAGGCGCTGAAGGCGCGGCTGCGCGCGCTCGGGCTGCGCCTCGAGGATGGGCGGCTGCCGGCGGTGACGGCCCGCCACAGCACGAACCAGACCTCGATCGTGCCGGCCGGCCGCGCGCGCTACCTCGCCGACATCGCCGGGGCGGTGCGCAGCTACGAGCGGCGCGCGCTCGAGCAGGCGGCGCTCGCGCGCGAGGTGCAGCAGCTCCGTGCGGCGCAGCGGATGACGCTCGCCGCGCAGCGCGATCGGCCGGAGATCGCCGAGGCGCTCGAGCCGCTCGCGCGCTCGCGCGAGGAGCGGCTCGACGCCGCCTCGCGAGGGCTCCTCGCCCGCTGGCCCGAGCTGCAGAAGGCCTATGCCGGCGACGAGTACGTCGTGAAGATCCGCGACCGCGAGGTGCGCACCCGCCTCGTCCACACCTCGCTCTCTGGCACGAAGATCCGCAAGGTGGTGCTGCCGAGGTACGAGGACGACGGCGAGCGCCTGAAGTGGCTGCTGCTCGAGAACGTGCCGGGCTCCTTCCCGTACACGGCGGGCACGTTCGCGTTCAAGCGCGAGGGCGAGGACCCGACCCGCATGTTCGCCGGCGAGGGCGACGCGTTCCGGACGAACCGGCGCTTCAAGCTCGTGTCGGAGGGGATGCCGGCAAAGCGGCTCTCCACCGCGTTCGACTCGGTCACGCTCTACGGCCAGGATCCCGACCCGCGTCCGGACATCTACGGGAAGGTCGGCAACTCCGGCGTCAGCATCGCCACGCTCGACGACCTGAAGGTGCTGTACTCCGGGTTCGACCTGTGCGATCCGGCGACGTCGGTGAGCATGACCATCAACGGGCCGGCGCCCACGATCCTCGCGATGTTCATGAACGCCGCCGTCGACCAGCAGCTCGAGAAGTTCGCCGCGGAGAAGGGCCGGGAGCCCGGCGCGGCGGAGGCGGCGGAGCTCCGGGCGCGCGCGCTCGCGAGCGTGCGCGGCACCGTGCAGGCGGACATCCTGAAGGAGGACCAGGGGCAGAACACCTGCCTCTTCTCCACCGACTTCAGCCTCAAGGTGATGGGGGACGTCGCCGAGTACTTCGTGCGTAACCAGGTGCGCAACTTCTACTCGGTGAGCATCAGCGGCTACCACATCGCGGAGGCGGGGGCGAACCCCCTCTCCCAGCTCGCCTTCACGCTCGCGAACGGCTTCACCTATGTCGAGGCCTACCTCGCGCGCGGGATGAGCATCGACGACTTCGCCCCGAACCTGAGCTTCTTCTTCTCGAACGGGATGGACCCCGAGTACACGGTCCTCGGCCGGGTGGCGCGCCGGATCTGGGCCGTCGCGATGCGCGACCGCTACGGGGCGAACGAGCGCAGCCAGAAGCTCAAGTACCACGTGCAGACGTCCGGACGCTCCCTGCACGCGCAGGAGATCGCGTTCAACGACATCCGCACGACGCTGCAGGCCCTCATCGCGATCTACGACAACTGCAACTCGCTCCACACGAACGCCTACGACGAGGCGATCACGACGCCCACCGAGGAGAGCGTGCGGCGCGCGATGGCGATCCAGCTCATCATCAACCGCGAGTGGGGCCTCGCGAGGAACGAGAACCCGAACCAGGGTGCGTTCGTGGTGGACGAGCTGACGGAGCTCGTCGAGGAGGCCGTGCTCGCGGAGTTCGAACGGCTCGCCGACCGGGGAGGCGTCCTCGGCGCGATGGAGACGGGCTACCAGCGCAGCCGGATCCAGGAAGAGAGCATGCACTACGAGATGCTCAAGCACAGCGGCGAGCACCCGATCGTCGGGGTGAACACGTTCCGCAGCCCCCAGGCCGAGCAGGTCCCGGAGCAGATCGAGCTCGCCCGCTCGACCGAGGAGGAGAAGCGCTCGCAGCTCGCTCGACTCCGCGACTTCCACGCCCGGCACGCAGCCGAGGCCCCGCTCGTCCTGCGGCGGCTCGAGCAGGCGGTCATCGAGGGCCGCAACGTCTTCGAGGTGCTGATGGACGCCGTGCGGGTGTGCTCGCTCGGGCAGATCACCGGCGCGCTCTTCGAGGTGGGTGGGCAGTACCGGCGCAACATGTAAGGGGGGAGACCCCCGCGGCAGCACCGACGACGCTTCGCGTCCTGGAGAATCGACCATGAGGGATTACACCGCCCCCCTTCGCGACATGCAGTTCGTCCTGCGCGAGCTCGCGCCGATCGAGGAGGTCTCTCAGCTCCCCGGCTGCGGGGACGTGACGCTCGAGGTCGCCGAGGCGATCCTCAAGGAGGCGGCGAAGTTCGCCGGCGGCGTGCTCTCCCCCCTGAACGTCGTCGGCGACCGCGAGGGCGCCCGCGTGAAGGACGGCGAGGTTTCCACCGCCACTGGCTGGCGCGACGCCTACCGGCAGTTCGTAGACGGCGGGTGGAACGCCCTGTCGGTCGAGCCGGAGTACGGCGGCCAGGGCGTGCCCCGCCTCGTCTCGACCCTCGTCGAGGAGATGTGGCACGCCGCGAACCTCTCGTTCGCCCTCTGCCCGATGCTCACCCGCGGCGCCATCGATGCGCTCGAGCCGAAGGGCTCGGCGGAGCTGAAGGCGCGGTACCTCCCGAAGCTGACCTCGGGCGAGTGGGCCGGCACGATGGTGCTGACCGAGCCCGGGGCCGGGTCGGACCTCTCCGCGGTCCGCACGCGCGCGGTGCCGCAGCAGGACGGCTCCTACCGCCTCGAGGGGCAGAAGATCTTCATCACCTACGGCGACCACGACCTCACCGAGAACATCGTCCACCTCGTCCTCGCGCGGACGCCGGACGCGCCGGAGGGCGTGAAGGGCATCTCGCTCTTCGTCGTGCCGAAGGTGCTCGTCAACGCGGACGGGAGCCTCGGCGCCCGGAACGACGTCCGCTGCGTGTCGCTCGAGCACAAGCTCGGGATCCACGCGAGCCCGACCGCGGTGCTCGCCTTCGGCGACAAGGACGGCGCGGTCGGCTGGCTCGTCGGGGAGGAGAACCGCGGCCTCGAGTACATGTTCGTCACGATGAACGCGGCCCGCTTCTCCGTGGGGCTCGAGGGCATCGGGATCGCCGAGCGCGCCTACCAGGTCGCCCTCGCGTACGCGCGCGAGCGGCTGCAGGGCACAGAGCTCGGGACCCGCAGCAAGGACAAGGTGCCGATCGTCCGGCACCCCGACGTCCGCCGCATGCTGCTCCTCATGAAGTCGCGGATCGAGGCGATGCGCGCGATCGCCTGCGTCACCGCGGCGGCGACGGACACGGCGCGCTGCCACCCCGACGCCGCGCGGCGCGCGCAGAGCCAGGCGTTCGTCGAGCTCATGATCCCCATCGTGAAGGCCTGGTCCACCGACAACGCGATCGACATCGCGTCGCTCGGCATCCAGGTCCACGGCGGCATGGGGTACATCGAGGAGACCGGGGCGGCGCAGTTCTTCCGCGACGCCCGCATCACCTCGATCTACGAGGGGACGAACGGCATCCAGGCCGCGGACCTCATCGGCCGCAAGGTCGCGCGCGACGGCGGCGAGGTGATCCGCGGGGTGATCGCCGAGATGCGCGAGGTCGCGGGCGAGCTCGAGAAGGAGAAGTCCGAGACGCTGTCGGCGATCGCCGCGCGGCTGCGCGACGGCGTCGGGGCGCTCGAGCAGGCGGTCCAGTTCGTCGTCGCGACCTACGGCGCCGACGTCCGCCGGGCTTCCGTAGGGGCGGTGCCGTTCCTGGAGCTGTTCGGGACCGTCGCGGGCGGCTGGCAGTCCGCCCGCGCCGCGCTCGCCGCGCACCGGCGCCTCGCGGCGGGAGGCGGCGAGGCAGGCTTCTACCGCGCGAAGCTCGCGACGGCGCGCTTCTACGCCGATCACGTGCTCGTGCGGGCCGCGGGCCTCGCGCGGACGGTCGTCGCCGGGGCCGAGGGAGTCCTCTCGATCGAGGACGACCAGCTCTGAGGACGACCAGCTCCGGGAATGCCGGGGATTCTCAGGACCGGGGGGCGGTCGGCCCGGACGGCGGCTCCTCCGCGCCGGGCGGCGCGAGCACGGCGCGCCTGCGGTACTCGCCCGGCTGCACCCCGCTCCACCGCTTGAACGCGCGGTGGAATGCGCTCGTCTCCTGGAACCCGAGCGCGCTCGCGATGTCCGCGATGGACAAGCGCGTGCCGCACAGGTGGTGGACGGCCGCGTCCCGCCGCAGCTCGTCCTTCACGCCCTGATAGCTCGTCCCCTCCGCGTCGAGCCGGCGGCGCAAGGTCGTCGGCGCGACGCGGAACTCCCGCGCGATGTCCTCGAGCCGCGGCCAGTCGCTCCGACCGATCGACCCGCGCAGCCGGCGGCGAAGGCGCGCCGTCCAGCTCTCCTCGTTCTTGTACTTGAGGAACACCGAGCGCGGCGCCGTGCGCAGGAACCGCTTCAGGGACGCCTCGTCCTGGATCACCGCCGCCGCGAGCTGCCCCGCGTCGAAGTGGACCGCGGTGCGCTCCGCGTCGAAGCGCAGCCGCTGGGAGAACATCGCGGTGTACTCCTGCGCGTGGGGCGGCCTCGGCGCGGCGAACTCCGCGAGCGCGAGCGGGATCCGCCGCCCGGCGAGCCAGCACATGACCCCGTGGACGAGGATGAGGAACGTCTCGTCCGCGAACCGCCGCGCGGCGCCGTCCGCGATCCGGTTCTCGAGCCGGATCACCGCGTCCGCGCCCTCGACCCGCAGCTCTCCGCGAACGTCGTCGAGGACGAGCGCGAAGCCCCTGAGGAGGCGCCGCAGCGCGTGGCCGAGATCGCGGTCGTGAAGCACCGCGTGGCACAGGAAGGCGAAGCTGCCGCACTTCATGCGGCGCCGGTCGAGCCCGAAGAACTCGTCGTCGAGCTCGCGGGCGACGGCGAGCCACACCGCCGCGAAGCCCTCCGCGGGGACCCGGGCGTGAGGCGCGCCGAGCAGCTCCGCTGGGATCCCGCTCGTCTCGAGCACCCGCGCGCGCGCGTCGCCGGACAGCGCGGCCACCGCGGCGCCGACGAAGTGCATCGAGACGGTGTCCTTTTCCAGCGCTTTCAAGGGCTCGCGGCCGATCCTACTGCGGTCGCGCGCCGACTGGCAAAATGTGCCAGGGATCGCGGCCTCGCCGGGCATCGCGCCCGCGCGCGGCGGGCGTCTACCATCGCGCGAAATGAGCCCCTGGATCACCGCAGCCCTCCTCCTCGGCGGCGTCGGCTTCTTCGCCTTCACGGTCCACCGCCGGCTCGCCCCGCTCGCCGCGCTCCGCCCCGTCGTCCGCACCGACCACCCCCGGGAGCGGCTCCTTGCGCTCCTCCGCTTCGGCTTCGGCCAGCAGCGGCTCCTCGACCCCGAGGAGCGCCTCCCCGGGCTCCTGCACGCGCTGCTCTTCGCGGCGTTCCTCGTCCTGGCGCTGCGGACGGTCACGCTCTTCGGGATCGGGTTCGACCCCGCGTTCCACCTGCCCGGCCTCGCGCCAGGCTCCGCGCTCGGGCGAGCCTACCTTCACCTGAAGGATCTCGTCGTGTGGACGGCGGCGGCCGCCGCGCTCGGGCTCCTCTGGCGCCGGCTCGTCACGAGGCCGGAGCGGCTGACCCGCTCCTTCGAGGGAACGCTCGTGCTGGGCTTCATCCTCGGTCTCATGGTGACGGAGATCGCCTTCGAGTCCGCCGGCCCCGGCTCCTTCGCCGGGCGCGCGAGCTACTGGCTCCACCTCGTCCTCGTCCTCGTCTTCCTGTGCTTCCTGCCGTTCGGCAAGCACTTCCACGTCGTCACCGCGCTCCCGAACGTCTTCCTGCGCGCGCTCCCACCCGGCTCGGCGGCGCTCCGCCGGCTCGATCTCGAGGCGGAGGGGGCGAGCTTCGGCACGGCCACGATCGCGGACCTCTCCCGGAAGGAGGGCCTCGACGTCTACAGCTGCACCGAGTGCGGACGCTGCCAGACGAACTGTCCGACGCACGTCACCGGCAAGCCTCTCAGCCACAAGGCGGTGAACGGCGCGCTGAAGCGCCACCTCGTCGAGCGCGGCCCGGCGCTCGTCGCGCTCGCGCGCGCGGGCGACGCCGCGACGCGCGACGCGGCACGCGCCGCGCTCCCGCCGGTCGCCGGCGACGTGGTCGCGCCGGACACGTTCTGGGCGTGCACGACCTGCGGCTGGTGCGAGACCGCCTGCCCGGTCCTCGTCGAGAACGTGCCGCGGCTCGTGGACCTGCGGCGCCAGGCGGTGCTCGTGGACGCCGCGATGCCCGACGAGGCGGCCCGGGTGTTCAAGAACCTCGAGACGCAGGGGAACCCCTGGGGCATCGGCTCGAACCGTCGCGCCGACTGGTGCGAGGACCTCGACGTCCCGCGCGCCGCGGCGGGCGGCGACTTCGAGTACCTCTTCTTCGTCGGCTGCGCCGGCTCCTACGACGACCGCCAGAAGAAGGTCTCGCGCGCGATCGTGACGATCCTGCGCGAGGCGAAGGTCCGCTTCGCGATCCTCGGCGAAGAGGAGACCTGCACCGGCGACGCGGCGCGCCGCCTCGGAAACGAGTACCTCTTCCAGCTCCAGGCGCAGGCGAGCGTCGAGGCCTTCGAGCGCCACGGCGTGAAGAAGGTGCTCGTGCAGTGCCCCCACTGCCTGAACGCGATCAAGAACGAGCTGCCGCAGTTCGGCGGACGCTACGAGGTCGTGCACCACGCGCAGCTCGTCGAGGAGCTCGTGAAGGCGGGGACGCTCCGCCCCGAGGCGCGGGCGGCCCTCGCCGGCGCCGTCACCTTCCAGGACCCCTGCTACCTCGGGCGTCACAACGGTGTGTACGAGGCGCCCCGCGCCGCCCTCGCCGCCGCGGGCGTCACGGTCCGGGAGATGGCGCGCAGTCGCCGGACCGGCTTCTGCTGCGGCGCAGGCGGCGGCCGGATGTGGCTCGAGGAGAAGCTCGGGACGCGCGTGAACCGCGCCCGCGTGGACGAGGCGGCGGCGACCCTTGGGGACGCGGGCGGCGTCGTCGCCACCGCGTGCCCGTTCTGCCTCACGATGATGAACGACGGCATCGCCGAGACTGGCCGCGAGGACCGGGTCCGGGCGCTCGACGTCGCGGAGATCGTCGCGGCGGCGCTCGCGGACCGCGGCGTCAGCCCGCCGGAGGACCGCCCGCCAGCAGCTTCTCGATGAGGAGGACGTCGGCGCTCTCCGGGTCCCGGTGGAAGGAGAAGCCGAGGCGCGCGAGGAGCGCGCGGATCCCGGTGTTCTCGGCGAGCACCTCGCCCTCGAGCCGGACGATGCCGCGCGCGCGCGCCACCTCGATGAGCATCGTGAGCAGCCGCCCGCCGATCCCCCTGCCCTGCCAGGCGTCGGCGACGACGACCGAGACGTGGGCGCTCTCCCGGTCCGCCTTCACGTAGCGCGCGACCGCGATCTGCGTCTCCTTGCCTCCCCGCTCGACGAGGCCGACGAGCGCGAGCTCCCGCCCGTAGTCGATCTGGGTGAAGCGGACGAGCATCTCCCGGGTCAGCTCCTTCACGCTCGTCATGAAGCGGAAGTGACGTGCGACGTCCGAGAGATTCCGGATGAAGCTCGCCTCCATATCCGCGTCCTCGGGGCGGATGGGCCGCACCGTCACGGTCGCGCCGTCGGGGAGCTGCCACCGCGCGCCGACGTCGCTCGGGTACGGGTGGATCGCCATGTGGTCGTACCGGCCCGTCCCGGGCGCGGGCGGGGCGATCGCCACCCGCGCTCCCGACGCGTAGACCTCGCTCGCGGACACGATGAGCGGAGAGATCTCGAGCTCGCGGATCTCCGGCAGCTCGCTCACGAGCTCGGAGACCGCCCAGAGCGCGCGCTCGAACGCGGCGACCTCCGGCTCGCTCATGCCGCCCGCGGCGGTGAACACCGGCGCGATGCGGCTCGTCCGCACGAGCGTCTGGATGATGGCGGTGTCGAGCGGCGGGAGCGCGACCACCGGGTCGCCCGCGAGCCCCGCCGCGGTGCCCCGCCCGAAGCGGATGATCGGCCCGAAGACCGCGTCGCGCGCGACGCCCACGTACAGCTCGGTCCCCTTCACCCGCTGCCCGGCGACGTTGCGGTCGCGCACGCCGACCGCGGCGAGGAGCCGCTGCAGCTCGGCGGTGGTGAGCTGCGTGCGCCCACGCGCGAGCGCGCCGGCTACGATCTCGCGGCCGCGCACGAGGTGCGGGATCGCGTCGGGCGCGAGCGGCCCCGGCACCTGTCGCAGCAGGCGCTGGTTCCGCGCGTAGCTCGCGAGCAGTCCGAACGCCTCGACCGCGTTCTCGGGGGAGGCGAGCTCGGGGATGCCGGCCTCGACGAAGCGGGCGTGGGCGCTCCGGACGACCTCCTCACCCATCCAGCAGGCGATGACCGGCTTCGACTTCCCGCGGCTCGCGGCGACGACCGCCTCCGCGCTCTCGAGGGGCTTCGCGAGCGCCTGCGGCGCGAGCATGGCGAGGACGGCGTCGACCTCCGGATCGCCGAGGCAGTGCTCCACCGCCGCGCGATAGCGCGCCGGGTCGGCGTCGCCGAGGAGATCGAGCGGGTTCGAGCGGCCGGCCGCGGAGGAGAGGAGAGCGTCGAGCTTCGCCCGGGTCCCGTCGGCGAGCGGCGGGACCACCACGCCGAGATCGGCCGCGCGGTCGGCGGCGAGCAGGCCTGGGCCGCGCGCGTTCGCGAGGATGGCGAGCCGGTTCCCGCTCACCGGGCGAGGCATCGCGAGGAGCCGGGCGGCGGCGAACATCCGCTCGATGGAGGGGACGCGGACGGCGCCCGTGCGCGCGAGCGCGGCGTCGAACGCGTCGTCGGACGACGCGCCGGCGCCCGAGCCGTACCGGCCCGCCTTCACGACCACCACCGGCTTCGCGTGCGCCGCGAGCCGCAGCCCGCTCAGGAACGCGCGGGCGGAGCGGACGGTCTCGACATAGAGGAGGACGCTCTTCGTCGCGGGATCGAGCGCGAGGTACTCGAGCACCTCGCCGAAGTCCACGTCGATCGCGTCGCCGAGCGACACCACCGTCGAGAACCCGATCCGCTGCGCCGCGGCCCAGTCGAGCGCGGTCGCGCAGATCGCCCCGGACTGCGACACGAGGCCGAGCGATCCAGGCGTCGCGCCCTCGTTGAGGAAGGTCGCATTGAGCGCCGCGCCGGGACGGATGAGCCCGACGCTGCTCGGCCCGACGAGGCGCACTCCGCCGCGCGCCGCCTCGGCGAGGACGTCGCGCAGCGCGCGCTCGTCGGCGCTGCCGCGCGCCGTCGCGCCGGGGACGCCGGCCGGGATGACGGCGCCGCCCACGCGGCGCTCGGCGCAGGCGCGCACGATCCCCGAGAGCTCGGTGAGCGGCGACGCGACCACGGCGAGGTCGATCTCGCCCTCGACGTCGGCGAGCGCGGCCCGGGCGCGGACCCCCGGCAGGGGCTCGCCGGCGTCGCCGCCGATCGCGTGGATCGCCCCGGCATAGCCGCCGGCGACGAGGTTGCGGAGCACGCGCCCGCCGACCGAGTCCGCGCCGGCGGCGCCGAACACGGCGACGGCGCGGGGGGCGAAGACGCGTTCGAAGGGGTGCGGACGCACGCTCGGAGCTCACCGTCGCTTCGCACGCATCGGTGCGACGAGCAGACCGGTGCACCCCCTTATACCAGCCGGCGGCGGGTTCACCCGACGAGTTGACCCGTCCAGGCGCGGCGGCCGCACCCGCCGGGCGTTGGCAAGCCGCCCCGCCGGCGCATAGGAGCCCAGCTCGAACCGATCGAGGAGGCCGCATGCCCGGCGCGCTCGTGACTCTCTCGCTCCTGCTCGCGGCGGAGGCCGCGCCCTCGGCGGCGTTCGCCTCGGCTCCGCCCGTGCCCGCGCTCGCCTCGGTCGAGCTCCGCGCGGCCTGGGCTGCGAGCAGCGCTTCCGGAGACCTCGCCCTCCAACTCGCGCAGCCGTCCGCGTCCGACCCCGCGCGCGGCGACGGCGCGGACGCGCGACGCGACGCGCGCCTCCGCCGGTGGGAACGCGCGCTCAAGTGGAGCACCGCGGGCGCGCTCGTCGCGACGAGCACGCTCGGGACGCTCGTGGCCATCAACCAGCCGACCGCGTTCGGCGACGGCCGCTGCCAGACCGGCCATCCCGTGCTCGGGACGTACGGCTGCGATCGCGGGCTCTCGACGCTCCACGGGTCGAGCGGGGTCCTCTCGGTGACGCTCTACACCGCGAACGGCGTACTCGCGCTCGCCATGCCCGGGCCCGTCGGGAACGTCAGCGCGGCGGCGCGCCCGTGGCATCGCGCGCTCACCTACGTCCACCTGGGCGGCATCGCCGTGCAGCCGATCCTCGGCCTCGTGGCGGCGTTCCCGCAGGTCGTCGGGATGAGCCACTCCGCCCCCGACGATCGGTTCCCGCGGGACCTCCGCACGGCCCACGTCGGGATCGGCTACGTCGTCACCGCCGCGTACCTCGCGACGCTCGCGCTCGAGCGGTGAACGGCGGTCGCGGGCCTGCCCGCATCCGTCGTTCGCCCCTCGTGCCGCTCGCGCGCGCTCGGCGCTTGGGGCGCCGTGCCTGTGATGCTCGGCGCGCGCCGGGGGTTACGCACCGCACCGCTTCCTTCGGGGAACCCGGGAAGCAGGCGGGCAGACCACCTCCAGACGGGCAGGCGTGAAGAGAGAGGAGCGGGGCCGGCAGCGCGCACGTCGGCCGCCGGCCACCGCTCCTCGTCACGCCTTTACTGCTAGTAGTCCGTTCCCTTCACGTACTGGCGCGTCGCGCCCGCGATCGGCACGACCACGTGCTGCCGCATCATCTCGTTGTCCTCGTGGTCGATGATGTGGCAGTGCCACACGTAGCCGTGGCTGTCGCTCACGCTGCCGCCCGTCCCGTCGTTGGGCGCGAACGGATACGGGACACCGGTCGCGGTCGCGGCATTCTCGGTCGGCATGAACCGGACGACAAAGCGGGTCACCATGCCCGGAGGCACCATGACCGTGTCCTTCCAGCCAACCTCGTCGGGATCCGGGAGCTGCTTCGCGTTCGCGAGGAACGGCGTGACGTCCGGGTTTCCGCCGTACTTGTTCCCCGTGCGGAGGCTCAGCTCGTTGTAGTCGAGCGGCGGGCCGAACGCGGGGCAGTACACGCCGGCCGGGCACGCCGCGGTCCCGTCACCCGGGAACGCCAGGGCGTACGCGGCGAGGAACTTGCCGACGTCGTAGTTCTGGCGGTTGATGATCTGGAACGTCGTGAGGTGGGTGTGGATCGGGTGGGCGTCGGCGGTGGTGTTCACGATCTCCCAGACCTCGGTCGTGCCCTCCGCCGGCGTCTCGGTGACGCCCTCCGTGACCCCGTTGACCGTGACCGGCTGGAAGTCGCCGTACGTGCGCCTCGACTCACCGGACCAGAGGGTGTTGTTGACGAGGATCTCGACCGGGCCGCCCGGATACGCGGTGTTCGCAATCCCGGTGACCGGGTCCGTCGCGATCTGCGGCGCGAGCAACACCTCGTTCAAGGTCAGCTCGCGCGTCTTCGCGATGGGGACGCCCGCCACGAGCGCGCCGTTCTGCGCGAGGCGGACGATCTTCGCGGGCCGCAGCGGGATCCCGCTCGCCGGGTCGTAGCTCGTGTCCGCGACCGGCGTGGCGCCGACGCGGATCTGGATGATCTTGCCGGTCGTCGCGCCCTGCGGCGTCGCGCCGCCCGGGAACGGCGCCTTGGCGGTGTTCTTGAGGATGAGGGTCTGCCCGGCGAACTTGGTGAAGTCGACGATCACCTCGTAGCGCTCGCCCGGCATGATGATGAGGTGCGGCTCGATCGGCTTCGCCGCGTTCGGATCGATGATCGACGGGACGTCGAGGAACCCGCCGTCGTTGCCGATGGCCCACATCACCGGCCCCTGGACCTTCGTCACCGGGTTCACGAAGAACATCTCGTAGGTGCGCGCGTTCGAGCCGTTGAGGAAGAGGAAGCGGTAGCGCCGCGCCTCCACGTTGAGGAACGGCCACGCCTTCCCGTTCACGACGATGGTGTCGCCGATGAACTCGGGGGCCCAGTACGGGTGCTGCGGAGTGAGCGCCGAGAGGATGTTGCTCGAGGTGTCGGCCGGGAAGTAGAGCTGGCCGTTCGTGTCGAACATGCGGTCCTGGAGGATGAGCGGGATGACCTCCGCCACGGACCGCATCTTGATCGTGTCGTTGTACGCCTCCTGCGCGGGGTCGAGCAGGTAGTAGCCGCCCGCGATGCCGGCGTACACGTTGAGGCGGGTCGCGCCGAGCGTGTGGTCGTGGAACCAGAGCGGCGCGTACGGCTGCGTGTTCGTGTACGTGTACACCGCCTCATTCGGCGCGGCCGGGACGAGCGGGTTCGTGTAGTAGTCGTGTCCCTGCTGGACGCTCCCGAGGGCGTCAGGGCTCGTGAACCACGCGTCGGGGCCGCCGTCGACGACCGGCGCCACCTCGCCGCCGTGGAGGTGCGGGACCGCCGGGATGCCGACCGGGTTGTACACGCCCCGCGGGTTCTCGCCGAAGTTGAGCGAGCACTCCGAGCCGAACGCCGGGATCCCGACGCCCACCTGCGGCGGGTTCCCGCTCATCATCTGGCACATGTTCGACTCGGCGCCCCCCGGATCCGCCCAGTGGAGCGTCTGGTCGGTGCTGTACTTGTACGCGAGCACGTTCGTCTTATCGACGGTGGGGAGCGCGTTCGTGTACTTGATGGTCGTGGGAATGCCCTGCATGTTCACGAGCACCGGCCCGAGATACGTATCCTGCGGCGTGGTCGGGCAGGTCGCGCCCTGGATGTAGCCCCACACCGAGGTCGCCGGCTTCACTCCGGGCGCGAACGTCCCAGTCGGCAGGATGTTCGCCTTGAACTCGCACATCGTGAGCTGCAGCGGGTTCGCGAAGGACGTGCTGGTCGAGATGATCGTGTTGATCGTCCCGCCCGGCTGGACGCTGAGGAGCGGCAGCGGCTCGACGAACTGGGGGATCGCGCTCGGCGCGAGCGGGACCTGCAGGGACTGCGCGGCCGAGGCCAGCCCGGGCAGCGCGAGAAGAAGGACCGACGCGAACCGCATTGCGCGGCATCGCTGAGCAATTATGTCCAGCATGGTTCACCCTTCGCATCATTGATGTTGAATCAAAGCGCTTGACGTTGAGTCAAACGCGCTGCGAAACGAGACGTGCGGTCCGGCGACTTCGCGAACGCGAGCCGGACGCTGCTTCCCCCTCTCCCCCGACCGCCCGTGAGAGCGGCCGCTCGACTGGTGAAGTCCAGATACAGGCCCGTCAGTCACAGCCTCAAGCCCCAAGCAAGGGGTTGACCGGTTCGGTTTTCACGGCTGGCGTAGCGGACCGGCGCGGTCGATGAGCCTATCCGGGCGCAACGGCACGGAGAACGGCGCACGGGTGCGAGCGCGTAGGACCTAGACACACAGACAGGGCGGTCACCCCCGAGTCGCACCCCGCGTACGGGTGGTGTCACCTCGCACCAGGCTCCGCTCACGATCCGTCGCACCATTCACGGACGGTGAGTCCACTCGCCGCGGACCGAGCGTGCGGCACGCGCGTCGTCTCGCTCGCCACGCCGCCTGTCCTGCGTACCCCCCCGAAAGAGCGTGGCATCCGGGGGGGTCTGGATCGCAGGACCACGCCATTCGTTTGCAGCCGCCAGGGCGGCCGCATCCCATCCGCGCCAATGAGCGATCCCACGCGCACCGTCGCGACCCAGTTCAAGGGCGTCCTCGACGCTGCGCCCGACGCGATGGTGATCACCGATCGGCTCGGACGGATCGTCCTCGTCAACGCCGAGGCCGAGAAGCTCTTCGGGTACCGCGGCGAGGAGCTCGTCGGGTCGACGGTGGAGGTGCTCATCCCCGAGCGCTTCCGGGCGGCGCACCCGCACCACCGGAACCGCTACTTCGTCGATCCGCGCACCCGGCCGATGGAGTCGGTGGGGGCGCTCGAGCTGTACGGCCTGCGAAAGGACGGGACCGAGTTTCCCGCCGAGATCAGCCTCTCGCCGCTCGAGACGGAGGACGGGATCCTCGCCATCACCGCGATCCGCGACGTCACCGCGCGCAAGAAGATCGAGTCGCAGTTCCGCGGCCTCCTCGAGGCGGCGCCCGACGCGATGGTGATCACCGATCGGCGCGGCCGGATCGTCCTCGTGAACGCGCAGGCCGAGAAGCTCTTCGGCTACGCCCGCGAGGAGATGCTCGGGCAGCTCGTCGAGGCCCTCATCCCGCAGCGGTTCCGCGCGACGCACCCAGGCCACCGGGCGGGCTACTTCGGCGGACCGCATCCCCGTCCGATGGGTGCCGGGCGCCTCGAGCTGTTCGGACTCCGCAAGGACGGGATCGAGTTCCCCGCCGAGATCAGCCTCTCCCCGCTCGAGAGCCCCGACGGGGTCTTCGCCATCACTGCGATCCGCGACGTCGCCGAGCGAAAAGCCGCCGAGGAGGAGCGGGCGCGCTTGCACGCGCAGCTCGAGACGACGCTCCGCGAGCTCGGCGTCGCCTACGACCGGACGAAGGAGCTCGAGCGACTCAAGACCCAGTTCTTCGCGAACGTGAGCCACGAGCTGCGGACGCCGCTCACCCTCATCGTCGGGCCCGCGGAGAACCTGCTCTCCTCGGACCTCTCCCCGTCCGCGCGGCGCGACGTCGAGGTGATCGCGCGAAACGCCCGGACCCTCGCGAAGCACGTGAACGACCTGCTCGAGGTGTCGAAGCTCGAGGCGGGCAAGGCGTCGCTCGAGCGTTCGCCGGTGGACGTGGCGCGGCTCGTCCGGCTCGTGGGCGCGCACTTCGAGGCGCTCGCGACCGAGCGCGGGATGATCTACTCGCTCGCGACGCCGCCGACGCTCGTCCGCCGCGTCGATTCCGAGAAGGTCGAGCGCGTCCTCTTCAACCTCGTCTCGAACGCCTTCAAGTTCACGCCCTCCGGCGGCCGGGTGCGCTGCGCGCTCTTCGCCGGCGAGGCGGAGGGCGCGCCGGCGGAGGCGGGCTTCCGGATCGAGGTCGCGGACAGCGGGCCGGGAGTCCCCGCGAGCGAGCGCGAGCGCGTGTTCGCCCGCTTCGCGCGGGGCGAGGGGGAGGCGACCCGCCACGCGGGCGGGACGGGGCTCGGACTCGCGATCGTGAAGGACTTCGTCGAGCTGCACGGCGGCAGGGTGGAGCTCGGCGAGGCGCCGGAGGGCGGCGCGCTGTTCACGGTCCGGCTGCCGGTACCGGCGTCGCCCGAGGCCACGCCCGCGGCCTTCCGGGAGAGCGCGGAGTACGGGGCCGGCGTGCTCGAGGAGCTCCGCAGCGCCCCCGCGGCGGCCTCCGCCGTGGGGGACGGCTCGCGCCCGCACGTGCTCGTCGTGGAGGACAACCCGGAGATGAGCCGCTTCCTCTCCGACGTCCTCGGCGCGGACTTCGACGTGACGGTCGCGCCGGACGGCGAGGCGGGGCTCGCGGCGGCGCTCGCGAGTCCGCCCGACGCGGTGGTCACGGATCTCATGATGCCGAGGAAGAGCGGCGACGAGCTCGTCCGGGAGCTCCGGCTCCGGCCGCAGCTCGACGCCGTGCCGGTGCTCATCCTGACCGCGCGGGCCGACGACGCCCTCCGCACCCAGCTCCTCCGCGCCGGCGCGCAGGACTACCTCATGAAGCCGTTCGTGGTGGAGGAGGTCCGGGCGCGGGTGGCGAACCTCGTCGGCATCAAGCGCGCCCGCGAGGTCCTACAGCGCGAGGTGCAGAGCCAGACCCGCGACCTCGCCTCGCTGGCGGGCGAGGTCACGACCCGCAAGCGGGAGGTGGAGGCGGCCCTCGAGCTCACCCGGCGCGCGCGCGACGAGGCCGAGCGGGCGAGCGCCGTGAAGACGAACTTCCTCCGGCTCGTGTCGCACGAGCTCCGGACCCCGCTCACGTCGGTGAACCTCCAGCTGCAGCGACTCACGCGCGGGACCGACTCGCCGCTCTCCGCGCAGCAGCAGCAGGTGCTCCGGCGCGCCGGCTTCGGGGTGACGCGGCTCACCGGCCTCGTCGAGGCGCTCCTGTTCGAGGCGCAGATCGCGAGCGGGCGGCTCGCGGCGCAGATCGAGGACGTCGACGTGCGCGCGCTCGTCCAGGGGGTGGTCGAGGAGGCGCGGCCGCTCGCGGAGGACAAGGGCCTCGCGCTCGAGCTCCGCGACGACGAGCACGTCCCGTGGGTGCAGACCGAGCCGCGCTTCCTCCGGCTCATCCTCACGAACCTCGTCGGGAACGCCATCAAGTACACGCCGGCGGGGGTCGTGGAGGTGGCGGTCGAGAGTCGTGGCGACGGGCTGCGGCTCGAGGTGCGCGACTCGGGGCCCGGGATCTCCCCCGACGACCAGGCGCGGGTGTTCGAGCCGTTCGAGCGGGGCACCGGGATCTCCGAGCAGTTCGTCCCCGGCATCGGCCTCGGGCTCGCGGTCGTGAAGGACCTCGCCTCCGCGATCGGCGCGCGCGTGGAGCTCCGCTCGGCCCCGGGCGCCGGCAGCACCTTCGTCGTGGTGCTGCCGCTCCCGCAGTCGCGGCGTGGCGCCGCCGCGCCGACGGGTGCGCGCGGGCGGGGAGGCAAGGGCGGCGGCGGGACCCCCGAGATCGCCGGCGGGGGCGAGGCCTGACGTCCGGGAGCCCAGAGGTGAACGGGTAGCGACGGTCACAGTCTCGCTCGCGGCACCTCTCCTCGATGCGCGATGCTGCGCGCGAGGGGGTCGATGCGTCCGGCCGACGATCACGCGCGCGAGGTGGAAGAATGAACGCCGATACCATCAGCTGGCTCGACCGGCGAGCCCGCGCAGAGCGCCCGCGATCCACGCGCACGACGCGAGGAGCGCGCCGTCCCGCCCGGGCGCGCCGACGACCTGCAGCCCCACCGGGAGCCCAGCCGGCCCGAGCCCCGAAGGGAGCGAGGCGCACGGCGTCCCGAGGAGCGTCCAGATGCGATTGAAGGCGGGGTCGCCCGTGCTCGCGAGGCCGACCGGCGCCTCGCCGATCGCGCTCGGCGTGAGGAGCGCGTCGTGGCGCGAGAAGATCTCCGGAAGGCGGGCGCGGCAGCGGTCGACCTGCGCGCGCGCCGCCGCCTCGCGCTCCGGCGCGACCCGCTCCCCCTCCGCCATGAACTCGAGCAGCACGCGCGTGAGCACCGGCTCGTGGTGCGCGCGCAGCTCGCGGAGCACCCGCGCCATCTCGGCGGCCATGATGGCGCGCTGCGCGTCCGCGAGCCCCTCGAACCCGGGGCCGAGATCGAGCTCCTCGACGCGCGCTCCCACCCGCGCGAGCGCCTGCGCGGCCCCCTCGACGAGGGCACGGGTCGACGGCTCCGCCTGCGGCCACTGCTCGGTCCGGCAGAGCGCGAGGCGCGGCGGCCCGGGCTGCGCGGGCGCGGTGACCTCCGTGCCGGTGGCCGCCGAGAGGAGGAGCGGCAAGGCGCCGACGTCCCGGACGAAGAGGCCGAACGTGTCGAGCGACGGCGCGAGCGGCGAGACCCCGTCCATCGGGACCGCGCCGTAAGTCGGCTTGAAGCCGATGACGCCGCAGAACGACGCCGGCCGGAGGATCGACCCTGCCGTCTGGGTGCCGATCGCTGCGGGCGCGAGCCGCGCCGCGACGGCGGCGGCGGAGCCGCTCGACGAGCCGCCCGGCGTGCGCGACGGATCGTGCGGGTTGCGCGTCTTCCCCGGCCCGTAGAACGCGAGCTCGGTCGTCACCGTCTTCCCGAGAATCACCGCCCCGGCCGACCGCAGCCGCGCGACCGCGGCCGCGTCCGCGCCGGGCCGGCGTCCGCGAAACGCGATCGAGCCGCGCTCGGTCGGGAGGTCCGCCGTGTCGAACACGTCCTTCACGGCCACCGGGAGACCTGCGAGCGGCGGCTTCGGATCGAGCCGATCGATCCGCCGGGCCGCCGCGAGCGCCACGGCGGGATCGACGTGCTCGAACGCGCCGAGCGCGCCGTCGTCCGAGGCGATCCGCGCGAGGCACGCGGCCGTGAGCTCCTCGGCGGTGATCTCCCCGCGCTGAAGCCGCGCCACGGCGTCCGCGGCGTCGAGGTCCGGGAGCGAGGTGGTCATCCGTGGAGCTTAACCGGCGGCGGCGCGATCCCCACATCGCCGCCCCGCGTGTGTCCGCATCCCACCTGGGCGAGGAATTCGACCGCCGGACCGCCCGTCCGTCGCGAAGGGGGCGCGCGAACGACTATCATGCGCGCGCCCGCCGCACCCCCGAGAGGACCCTTGCACCCGCTCGCATTCGCCCTCGTCGCCTCGCTGAAGCTCGCCGCCGCTCCAGCCGCGCCCGCCCCCCCGCTCCCCGCCATGCCGTCGCTCGTCGTCCCGGAGCCCGCGAAGGAGAAGGCCGCGGCGCCGAGGCTCGTCGGCTCGAAGCCGGCGTCGCCGAGGCGCGCCGAGGCGAAGCCCAGCTCACCCGCGCCGAAGCACACGGAGCCCGCGCTCGCGACACCGGCCGCGCCCCAGGGCGCCGCCCCGGCCGCCCCGGCGACCGTCGCGAGCGCCGAGCTCGGCGCGGCCTACGCCGATCACGAGGCCGGGCTCCAGCTCGTCGAGCAGAAGTGCGCGAAGTGCCACACGCTGTCGCTCGCGCTCGGCTCGGAGCTGTCCGCACCCGAGTGGAAGCTCCACATGAAGCGGATGGCGACCCGCCCCGGCGCCGGCATCACCGAGGAGCAGGGCAAGCGGATCCACGAGTACCTGAAGGCGAGCGCGGCCTCGCGGCCCTGACCTTCGCGAGGAGGGATCCGAACGCCGGCATGAGGTGCAGGAACACCCCCGCCCGGCTCGCGCCGACCCGCGCGACGCCCGCGTTCCAGAGCGCGTAGGCCGCGACGGAGGCGAAGAGCGCGACGTACGTGACCGAGACGAGCGTGACGGCGTCCGCGCGGATCCGGCCCCCGCGCGCGATCTCGACCGCGTAGAACGGCGCGATCCAGAGGACGCCCACGAGCACGAGCACGGCGAGGAGCGCGAGGGGATCGACCCCCTCCGGCCGGCGCGCGAGGACCAGAAGAGCGCCGCGAGGCCGAGGTAGAGATAGGGCCGCAGCGGGCTGCGGGGCGGCGGCGCGCTCGACATCGCCGCATTCTCTCCGCTGGCGCGGCGGGCGCAATCGGAGCCGCGCACGCCGCGGGCCACTAGATTCCGGTCGTGAGCTCGTCCTCCCAGCTACCCAATTCGTACGGCCCGCCGATCGCCCTCCCCGCCGCGCGCCGCGTCGCGGACGCTGCGCTCGCCCGGGCTCTCGATCGGGGATGGAACGTCGCCGTCGCGGTGGTCGATCCGGCGGGCGATCTCGTCTGCTTCCTCCGCAGCGAGCAGGTCCAGCGCGGCTCGATCGAGGTGGCGATCGAGAAGGCGCGCTGCGCCGCGAGGTTCAAGCGTCCCACGAAGGCCTGGGAGGAACGGGCCGCGGGTTCGCCGGGGATCGTCGGCGTCCCCGGCGTCCTGGCGCTCGAGGGGGGCGTGCCGCTCGTCGCCGGCGACCTCATCGTCGGCGCCGTCGGCGTCTCGGGCGCGCTGTCCGCCGAGGACGGCGAGTGCGCCCAGGCGGGGCTCGCGGCGATGTAGGCGTGCTTCGCCGGATCGATGGATCCCGCGCGGGCGACCGTGCTATCCGGAAACGGAGATGCCGCTCGAGCCGCACGATCACCAGGAGCGTCTTGCCCCCGGCCACCGCCACGCGCTCCCCGACGCGCATCGCGCCGACGCGCGCCAGCTCCAGCACGAGATCGACGCGGTCGCGTCGAGCCCGGTGATTGCGGCGCTCGTCGAGGCGGTAGACGCATCGCTCCTCGTGCTGAACGCGCGGCGTCAGGTCGTCGCGTTCAACGGCCCGGAGCGGGACCGCGATCGGATCGCCGGCCTCCGTACGGGCGAGGTGCTCGCCTGCGTGAACGCGAGCGCGCCCGGCGGATGCGGCACGACGGCTTCGTGCGAGAGGTGCGGCGCGCTCGGCGCGATCCTCGGGTGCGAGCGGAGCGGCCGGGCCGTCGTCGCGGAGTGCGTCATCTCCGCGGAGGTCGGTGGCACCGCGATCGAGCTCGAGGTCCGCGCCACGCCGGTAAAGCTCGCCGGCGGCCGGTTCACCGTCGTCACGCTGCGCGACGTCTCGGCGGCGAAGCGGCGCGAGGCGCTCGAGCAGATCTTCTTCCACGATCTCCTGAACACCGTCTCCGGAGTCCGCGGTTGGGCCTCGCAGCTCGTCCGCCCGGGCACGGACGTGCAGCGCGCTGGCGAGCGGCTCGACGTTCTCTCGCGCCAGCTCGAGCGGGAGATCCGCGACCAGCGCGCGCTCGTGCTCGCCGAGGCGGGCACCCTCGTCGCCGAGCCCACCCCGGTCCACGCGACGGAGCTCGTCGAGGAGGTCCGCGCGCTCTTCGCGCAGCACGCATCGGGGCGCGACCGCGCGATCGAGGTCGCCGTGCCCGCGGACCTCTGCTTCGAGACGGACCACGGCCTCGTCGCACGCGTCCTCATCAACATGATGCGGAACGCGCTCGAGGCGACGCCGCCGTGCGGGACGGTCCGGCTCGTCTGCGCCGCGGACGCGCCGCGCGCCGGAGACGACGCGGGCGTGACCTTCTCGGTCTCGAACGCGGCGTTCATCCCTCCCGAGATCCAGGCGCGCGTGTTCCAGCGCTCGTTCAGCACGAAGGGGCGCGGCCGGGGGCTCGGCACCTACGGGATGAGGCTGCTCGCCGAGAGGTATCTCCGCGGCAAGGTCTCTTTCGTCTCGAGCCCCGAGGACGGCACGACCTTCACGCTCGTCCTCCCGCCGACCCTCGCGCCCCGAGCGCGCCCGGCGTAGGAGCGCCCGGCAGGGCACCCTGCGGTCGCTCCCCCGCCGGACCCTTTGCCGGCGGCACTCGGCGCGCCCACGTTGCGTGCCGTGGACATCGATCGCCGGGCACCCGACCTGGCCGCCGCCGGCGGCGCCGAGTTCGACGCGGTCGTCCGCCGGCTCCGGGCGGGAGAGCTTCGCGCCGACCCCGCGCCGCGCACCCGCACGGAGCCGCTCCGGCCCGGGGACGTCGAGCCGTGGCCCGCACCGGGCACCGCGCGCCACGCGGCGTTCGCCCGGCTCGGGGAGGCGGCGCTCCGGCAGGGCGCGGTCGCGAGCGCCGTCGTCGCGGGCGGCGCCGGGACGCGCTTCGGCGCCGAGGTGAAAGGGCTCGTGCCGGTCGTCGGCGGGCGGACGTTCCTCGATCTCAAGCTCGAGGACGCGCGGAGCGCCGGGGCCGCGGCGGGCGCCGCCGTCCCGGTCGTGATCATGACGTCCGAGGCGACGCAGGAGGGGATCGCGGCGCGCGTCGAGGGCGAGCCGGACGTGCTCGTCTTCCGGCAGCGGTCCCTCCCGCGCCTCACGCCCGAGCTCGAGCTCTTCCTCGACGAACGCGGCGCGCCCTCGCTCGCGCCGGCCGGCCATGGCGACTTCTTCCGGGCGCTGCGCGAGAGCGGCGTCGGGGCGGCGCTGCGCGCGCGCGGGGTCCGCGTCTTCCTCTTCTCGAACGTGGACAACCTCGCCGCGACGCTCGATCCCGTCGCGATCGGGGCGCACCTCGCGCTCGGGCGATCGATGATGGTGGAGGTCACCGCACGGCGCTCCGCGTCCGGGGCGCTCGACGTCGGCGCGGCGCCGGTCCGGATGGGCGAGCGGGTGGCGCTCGTGGAGCAGGTCGATCCGGCGGCCCACCCGCTCATCTCGACGAACAACCTCTGGTTCGACCTCGGCGCGGTGCTCGCGCGCGAGCTGCCGCTGCCGTGGCGGATCGCCCGAAAGACCGTCACCGGGCGCCCCGCGCTGCAGCTCGAGCAGGTGACCGGCGAGGTGACGGCGCTCGTAGACCCGTCCGGCGCGCCGCTCCTCCCGAGCGCCTGGCTCGAGGTGCCGCGCGAGCCCGCGGGGGTGTCGCGGTTCGAGCCGGTGAAGGCGCGCGAGGACCTGACGCGCGTCGCGACCCGGCTGCGCGAGCGGCTCACCCACTGACGCGATCACCCCTCGGGCGCGGCGGCGGCGCGCGGCCGGCGCCGACCCACCCGCCGCGCCGGGACGCCCGCCCAGATCTCGCCCGGTCCGACGCGGCTCCCCTTCGACAGGACGGACCCTGCGGAGATCACGGCGCCGTCGCCGATGGTGCAGCCGGGGAAGACGACCGCCATGAGGCCGACCGTCACGCCGCGGCCGATCCGGACCGGCGCGGTGAGGAGGTGGCCTCGCTCGGCCGAGTGGCAGACGAGCGTGACGTCACCGCCGATGACCGTGTCGTCGCCGATCTCGATGAGGTTCTGGTCGGCGACGACGGCGGTGTTGATCTGCACTCGCCGGCCGATCCGCGCGCCCATGAGCCGGTGATAGAGCGGCAGGAGTGGCGTCACCCGCACCCAGTTCACGAAGGTGAAGCGGAAGACGAGCGTGAGCGCGTTGTAGCTCGCCCAGCGCCAGGCGCCGACGGACAGGTAAGGAAACCGTCCGACCGGAGTCCCGCGCGCGAGCGTCACCCAGCGCGCGACCGGCAGGACGACGAACAGCGAGAGGCCGAACGCGAAGTAGGCCGCGGCGGCGGCGACGCCGAGCCCGACGGCGCGGAGCGCGCCGTCCGCCGGCAAGCGCGCGGCCGCCCAGCCGACGAGCGCGATCCCCGGCGCGAGCGCGATCCCGCAGAGGACGATCACCTCGGCGAAGAGGAGGAGCGTGAGCACGGCCTGCAACGGCGTCAGGAGCCGGGAGATGGAGCCGCGGTCGGGGGTCGTCATCGGGCCTCCTCGCCGGCTGCGGGCCGGCGGGAGCTCATCTTCCCCCGGGCGCGCCCCGGGCGAGGGGCTCATCGCACGCCGCGCGTCACGCTACGCGGGAGCGGGCGCGACGGCCGGGTGCGAGGGCAGCTCGACGCGCGGGCGCGGGTCGCCCGCCGCGGCCAGCGAGGCCGCCGCCGGGCGCGCGCGCGGCTCCACCGCGGCCGTGCCGGGCTGGGGGCGGTAGGTGGGGACGAGCGCCTTCAGCGCGCCGAGGATCCCGTCGCGGTCGCCGGTCTCCGCGAGGCCGCGGAGCTCGGCGAGCCGGAGCGCGAGCTCGCGTGGCGGCGGCGGGCTCTTCGCGATCCGGATCCGATCGCGGACGGCGTGCGCCTGCTCCTCCTCCTCGGTGAGCAGCTCCTCGGCGAGCTTCTCGCCCGGGCGGAGGCCGGTGTAGACGATCTTCACGTCGGTGCCGGCGACGTGTCCGGAGAGCGCGATCATGAGGCGCGCGAGCTCGTCCACCTTGATGGGCGCGCCCATCTCGAGGACGCACAGCTCCCCGTAGTCCGCGAGCCCGGCGATGAGGACGAGCCCCACCGCCTCGGGGATGGTCATGAAGTACCGGGTGCAGTCGGGGTGCGTCACGGTCACCGGCCCTCCGCGCGCGATCTGCTCCTTGAAGAGCGGTACGACGCTGCCCGCCGACCCGAGCACGTTCCCGAAGCGGACCGCGGTCACCTTGGTGCGCGAGGCGCGGGCGAGGTCGCGCACCACGAGCTCGGCGACCCGCTTCGTCGCGCCCATCACCGAGCTCGGGTTCACCGCCTTGTCGGTCGAGATGAGGACGAAGCGGCGCGCGCCGCAAGCGTGCGCCATCCGCGCGACGTTCTGCGTGCCGAACACGTTGTTCTTCACCGCCTCCTCGGGCGCGTCCTCCATGAGCGGTACGTGCTTGTGCGCGGCGGCGTGGAAGACGTACTCGGGCCTGTAGCGCTCGCCGAGCCGCGCGACGCGCGCGGGCTCGCGGAGGTCCGCGACCTCGGCCCGCACGTCGAGCTGCGGCTGCTCCTCGGCGAGCCGCCGCGCGCGCAGGTAGAGCTCGTTCTCGTTCATGTCCACCATGACGAGCTGGCGGACGCCGTAGTGGACGAGCTGCCGGCAGATCTCGCCGCCGATCGAGCCGCCCGCGCCGGTGACCATCGCGCGCCGTCCTACGACGAGCCGGCGCAGCTCGCCCCGGTCGAACTCGACCGGCTTGCGCGGCAGCAGGTCCTCCGGCGCGAGGTCGTCGAGCATCGCCGCCGAGACGGGTTCGGCGAGGGACGAGGAGGCGGGCAGGATCTTGAACTGCACCTGGCAGCTCGCGCACACGGCGATGATCTTCCGCAGCCCCGCCGCGGCCGGCCGCGGGATGGCGAGCAGCACCATCCGGACGCGATGGCGCGAGATGAGCTGCGCGAGGTCCTGGACGAGGCCGAGGATGGGCTTCCCGTCGAGGCGGCGCCCGATTTCCGCGGGATCGGTCCCGACGAAGCCGACGATGTCGTAGCGGCCGTCGGGGCTGCGCAGGACGTCGCGCGCGAGCAGCTCCGCAGCGAAGTTCGTACCGACGACCAGCGTCGGCGCCGCCCCCGAGCGCCGTCGGTGGACCTCGCCCCACCAGCGGAGGACGACTCGCGGCCCGAACCGGACCACGGCGAACGCGCTCGAAGACATGAAGAACTCGAGCGCGTAGACGGTGCGTGGGAGCCCCGGCGGAACGAGCCAGGGCGCGAGCGTCACGAGGAGCGCGGACCCGACCACGGCTGCCGTCGCGAGCCGGACCGCGTCGGGGAGGCCGGAGAGCCGGAACGACCAGGCGTGGATCCGCGCCGCGAAGTTCGCGGCGAGCCGGACGGCGACGACGAGCGCAGTCGACTGCCACAGGCGCTCCGCGTACGGCGGCGGGAGCCGGGCGTCGAACCGAAGCGCCATCGCGGCGTGCAGCGACAACCCCGCGAGCAGCGCGTCGACGCAGAGGATCACCACGTACCGCCAGACCCGCTCCCGCAGAGGATCCGCGAACACCCTCGCCATCTTCGCCCCCCTCCCGAACCCTTCCCCGCCACCAACCTAGGCCTGCGCCGGAGCCGGGGGCGCCCGCTCCCCCATCGTTCCCCCGGGGCGACCCTTCACGCTGTGTGCGGCCTGGGCCACGCTCCTCACGACGTCCACCACCCGATCCTGGTCGCCCTGGGAGAGGCTGCTCGACGACGGGAGGCACACCCCGCGCGCGGCGAGGTTGGCGCCTACGGCGCCGCCGATCGCCTCGCACCCGGCGTAGAGCGGCTGGAGGTGCATCGGCTTCCACACGGGTCGCGCCTCGACGTCGGCGGCCGCGAGCGCGGCGAGGAGGTCGTCGCGGCTCGTCCCGAACGCGTCTTCGTCCACGAGGAAGCAGGACAGCCAGCGGGTGGAGAGGCCGTACGCGGCCTCCGGCATCGGCGCGAGCCCCGGCACGTCCGCGAGCCCGGCGCGGTACCGCTCGAACACCGCGCGACGCTGGCGCACCCGCTCTTCGAGCACCTCGAGCTGCCCGAGCCCGATCCCCGCGAGCACGTTCGAGAGGCGGTAGTTGTAGCCGAGCTCGAGGTGGTGGTACTCGGCGCGCGCCTCGCGCGCCTGCGTCGCCCAGTGCCGTGCCTTCGCGACGCGCTCGCCACGCGCGACGAGCATCCCGCCGCCGCTGCACGTGATGATCTTGTTCCCGTTGAACGAGAACGCCCCCACGTCCCCGAGCGTCCCCGCCGGCCGGCCGCGGTAGCTCGCGCCGAGCGCCTCCGCAGCATCCTCGAGCACGGGGACGTCGTGGCGCGCGCACGCGGCGAGGATCGGCTCCAGGTCGGCGCACTGCCCGTACAGGTGGACGACGACCACCGCGCGCGGGAGGCGGCCCCGGCGCGCGCGCTCCTCGAGCGCCTCCGCGAGCAGCGCCGGGCTCATCGTCCACGTCGCGGGATCGCTGTCGACGAGCACCGGCGTCGCGCCGAGGTAGCGGATCGGGTTCACGCTCGCGACGAAGGTGAGATCGGAGACGAGCACCTCGTCCCCCGGTCCGACGCCGAGCAGCCGCAGGCCGAGGTGGATCGCGGCGGTCCCACTCGCGACGGCGAGCGACGGCAGGCCGAGGCGCGCCTCGAACGCGCGCTCGAACTCCTCGAGCTGCGGCCCGACCGTGGAGACCCAGTTCGACGCGAACGCCGCGCCGACGTGGCGCACCTCCCGCCCGCCCAGGTGCGGCACCGATAGGAGGATCCGGCTCACGCTGCCCCCTCACCCGCGATAAGCCGGGAAGAACCCCGGCAGCGGCGTCCACCGCGTCCCGCTCGACGCCTCCCACGCGTCTCGGCGGCGCGCGAGCGCGTGGTAGGCGAGCTCGTCGTGCACGAGGCAGGCGGTGCGGAACGGCACCTCGCCTTTCGGCGCGAGCAGCCTCTTGTGCCGGTAGATGCCATCCTCGGCCGAGCGGCCGCCGCCGAGGACGTACCCGGCCTTGCCGTCCGCTGCGGCCCACTCGGCGGCCGCGTGCCGAACGACCTCGTTCGGGTAGACGTGGAACCCGTCGCTGCGCGTGCCGCCGAGGAACGCGTAGACGTGGCGCGCCGACGCGAGGACGAGCTCGGACGAGAGGACGCGCCCTCCCGCCAGCGCGTGGACGAGCAGGAACTGGCCCGGGAGCAGCCGCACGAGCCGCTCGAAGAACGCGCACGGGAACCGGTACCAGGCGGGCGCGCGGCGCCGCTCCATCGTGTGCGCGTAGATTTCATGGAACTCGGCCACGCGCGCGCCGTCGCGGTCGAGCTCGACCGTGACGCCCTCGCGCCGCGCGACGCGCAGCCGCCGCCGCACGTCCCGGTCGTACCCGCGCCAGACGGCGTCGATGCCGCCTTGCAGTGGGACGACCACGTTCGGCCCGCGCACCTCGACCTTGCCCTTGAGCGGCGCGAGCTGGTCGGGGAAGAGCGAGAGGCGCGCGAAGGTGCAGACGACCCGCTCGTCGCGGCACCAGGCCTCGTACGCCTGCCAGAACGCGGGGCCGTGGCCCTCCCGCTCCCCCCACGCGAACGGGCCGCCGTAGCCGTACGGCGTCGTCGCGTCCCATCGGTCCTCCCCGGGGGCCGCCCACGGCTCGGCCGCGATCGGCCGGAGCACGAGCGGGAAGAGCACCGCGCCGCCCTCCGCCTCGGCGAGCACCGCCACGACGCGCTCGTCAGGGCGCGCGAAGAGCCGCGCGTACTCCGGGTGCGCCATCACCTCGCGCTCGGGCCAGCGCCGCCAGGCCTCGAGCCACGCGGTGACATCGGCGCGTGAGCCCGCGTCGAGGACGCGGAACCGCAGCCGCCCGCCCGGGTCCACCCCGCGCGAGGCGGCCTCGTCGCGACCCCGCGGCACGGAGATCGCAGAAACCTGCGCGACCCAGAGCTCGCCAACCCCCATCGCGCCCCCCACCCGACCGCCCCGGCCCGAGATGCGCCCCTCACCGCGCGCACCGCCTGCAGCGCCGGGAACGTGTGGACGGCGAGGACGCGCGGCAGCCCGCGGTACGGGTGTTCACTGCCCGCTCACCCGACCGGGACGCAGGCGCCCAACGCGCGCGATCCAGTGAGGACCGCGCGCGCCGCGCTCGACGGCTTCCACACGGGTCGCGCCTCGACGTCGGCGGCCGCGAGCGCGGCGAGGAGGTCGTCGCGGCTCGTCCCGAACGCGTCTTCGTCCACGAGGAAGCAGGACAGCCAGCGGG
>DASWEI010000197.1:0-3701 GCA_036394835.1 Anaeromyxobacter sp.
AAGCGATGGACGCGAGTCTCCTCCGGGCCTCGCGGCAGGTCCGCGCCGGCGGGCGAATCGTCGTGATCGAGCCCGGCGACGAAGGGACGCTCATCGAGGCGGAGACCCGGTTCTGCGTCGGCGACGGAGACGTGGGCGGCGAAGACGGCGGCGCAGCGAGCGATCCGGCGGCTCGCACGGTGGAACGTGGTCGAGACGGTGCGGTTCCGGACGCTGTTCCATTTCCGGGACGCAGCCGACTTTCTCGAGCACCTCCCCCCGCGCGCGGAGGCGTCCGCGGCCGAGGACGCGCTGGGCCCCTTCCTTGCGTCGCATCGCGAAGGCGACCGGATCGTGCTCTGGGCCGAGCGGCGGATGGACGTGCTGGCGCGGGAGCTCGGGTGATCCGGCGTGCACGTCCATCGAAAGTCAGAAGGCCCGCCAGACCTTGCGATCTGGCGGGCCCGATGATGTCGGACGAGTTGGAGTGCCTGGACCCGGAATCGAACCAGGGACACGGGGATCTTCAGGCCGCGTTCAGGATTGGCCAAGGCCGCGGGATCCCGATGGAAGACGCCGGCCGAGGCGGGGCGCTGTAGCACAGTTGAAGCAGCGCCACGGGGCGAGCCCGACGTTGCGCACGACCGCGGCGCCACAGCTTCGCCGCAAGTGACAGGGCACCATGCTGGGATCCCGCGCGGTGGCGACGTACAGGCTCGAGTTCTACGAGGACGAGCGCGGGGACGCTCCGGTGCGACGTTGGCTGCGCGAGGAGCTCACGCTCGCGAAGCGCCAGGCGCTCGGGTACGCGCTGCAGGTCGTCCTGCAGCGCCTCGGCGTCGCGGTCTGCGGGACCGAGTTCGGGAAGCAGCTCGGCGGCGGCCTGTTCGAGTTCCGGCTTCGGAGCGACCTGCGGGACCGGGTCCGATCCGGCGGGGCGGCCGGCCGGTTCGTGTTCAGGGTGTTCTGCCACGCGCACGGCGACCGACTCATCCTCCTGCTGGCGGCGTACGACAAGGGCGAGGACCCCTCGCCGCGGCGGCAGAACGCCGAGATCGCGCTCGCGCGGGCGAGGCTCCGGGACTGGCAGCGTGGCCGGGCGGGCCGTTGACGTGTGATGGGTTAAGGCCCATATTCAGGGCTGGGGAGCGCGCCATGGCCCAGACGTTCGACGATTTCATGCAGGAGCTCGAGGAGGAGACCCGGCGAGCGGGGCCGGCGGCCGTCGCCCGCGCGGAGGCCCTCAAGGCGCAGTACACGCTCGCCGCCGAGCTCATCCTCCTCCGCAAGCAGCGCGGCCTCACCCAGCGCCAGCTCTCGGCGCGCACCGGCATCCAGCAGAGCGAGATCAGCCGCATCGAGGGTGGGCGCGCGAACCCGACCGCGGCGACGCTCGCGGCTCTGGCGCGCGCCCTCGGCGGCGAGCTGCGAATCGTTCCCGCGCGGGTCAGGAAGGGGCCGGCCGTTCGTGTCTCGGGGGCGCGGAGCACTCGCGCGCGAACCGCGGCGCGGCGCCTCGTGCCTCGCGCGGCACGCCGGTCCGGCGGGTGAAGGCGGCGGCGTCCGCGCAAGGTGTCACGTCGCCTCAGCCGTCCTGGCGCCGTGTGAGCGCGGTCGCAAGGCCGAGCGCGATGTACGTGCCGCCCGCGAGATAGCGACGCCGTCGCGCCGACCGCTCATCGCCCTTGAGCCAACCGCGCAACCTGCTCGCGAGCAGCACGTATGCGAGCTCGATGGTCGTCGCCACGAAGACGAGGAGCAGCCCGAACGAGAGGATCTGGACCGGCACCGACCCCTTCCGCGCGTCCACGAACTGAGGCAGGAACGCGAGGAAGAAGAGCGCCGTCTTCGGGTTCAGGAGATTGACGAGGAATCCCTGACCGAAGACGTGCTTCAGCTCTCGTTCGGGCTCCAAGTCCTTCGGCTTCGACTCCTTGCCCGCGAGTACCTTGCGGACTCCGAGGTACAGGAGGTAGGCGGCTCCGAGGTATTTGATGGCGCTGAACGCGAGCGCGGACGACAGCAGCACCGATGTGAGGCCGAGAGTGGCAGCGCAGATGTGGACGACCGTGGCGGCCTCGATGCCGAGTACCGACGCGACACCCGCCGAGCGTCCCTGGTGAATGCTCCGGGCGATCAGGTACAGAATGTTCGGGCCCGGAACGGCGACGATGACAGCGGTGCCGGTGACGAACACGGCCAGGTGGCTGAAGTGCGTCATCGCGATTTCTCCGGGCGCATCCGCCCTGTCCTTTCGAGGAGGTGCCGCCGGAAGAGCTCCGGCTCGTCGACGTGCGGCATGTGGGCGCTGTGCTCGAACCAGACGAGCGTCTTGCCTCGAGGGGCATCGAGCTGGTCGTGGTAGCGTCGCGTAAGCTCCGGCGGTGCGGCGGCGTCGAGGCGGCCCTGGAACACCGCGATCGGCACCGCGATGCGCGGCGCGCGGGAGAACAGGTCCAAGCCTTGGAGATCCGTGAGGAGGCGCTCCTGCATGGAGCGCATGCCGCGAATTGCACCCACGGCTTCGCGCAACGAGTAGTGCGGCGAGGTCAGCAGCCGCAGCACGTGCGTGCGGACCAGGGAACCGAAGCTCGCGCGCCGCTGGACCCCTCCGAAGTTCGAGACCCACTTCACGCGTTCCAGAAAACGTCTGAAGTCGATGTGCGGGGGCGGTCCGATGGCGCGCAGTGCGAGGAGCGCCCGCCGGTTGCTGCGGCGCCCCGCCTCAGTGAGGGCAAACGCGTACGCGAACCGTTCGGCCTCGCCGAGGTTCACGTCGGGACCCACCGCGGTCACGGATCGGATGGGCTCCGGATCCCGTGCGGCGGCGATCGCCGCGAGGCTCGCTCCGAGGGAGAAGCCCACGACGTCCACCTGGAAGACCGCGAGCCGATCGCACAACGCGTGAATCAGCGCGCACAGATCCCCGACCAGGTCATCGAGACGCAGCGGGCTCTTCGGAGCCCCCGCGTCGAACGACTTCCCCGATCCGCGTTGGTCCCAGTAGACGACGCGGAAGTCATCTTCGAGATGCAGGGCCGCTTCGAGCGCGCGAGCCTCGTGGATGATGGGGAACCCCGGTCCCGCCTGCACGAGTAGGAGCACGGGGCTTCGCGAGTTTCGGCCGCGGACGAGCGCCCACTGGGTGGACCCTCCGATCTCGAAGCGCTCGACGGACTCCACCTCTCCCCCGTTGCGGGTCATCGAGACGCCCTCCGGTCAACGCGTTGACGAACAGCGCACGCAATCCTTCCCCGCGCGACGCCAGAGGGCGTTCGATCTCGTCGAAGTAGACCATTCGTGCGACCTGCCCCATGGTCCCGACGAGCACTGCGACCGCGAGCTGTGCATCCGTGCCCGGATCGATCGCTCCTTCCCGCCGGCCCGCGTCGACGAGGCTCCGCAGGAGGCCAAGCAGCGAGCGCCGGCGGGCGGGCGCCGGCATCCGAGGCCAGAAGGTGCGGAGCGTCTCGTTGACGTACAGGACCGCCTCGAGGTTCTCGTCGAGAAGGTCCGCGTAGGCCTCCGTGAGCGCCCCCAGGCGCGCCGCGAACGGCTGGGCGGGCGCTTGCGTTGCGTCGATCACCTCGAAGAGGTGCGCGTAGCAACGCTCGAACAGATGGAGCGCCAGTGCTTCCTTGCTCGGAAAGAACTTGTAGAGCGCCGGGTTCGTGTAGTGCGTGGCGCGTGCGATCGCCCGGATGCTGGTCTCGGACAGACCG
>DASWEI010000198.1:0-3794 GCA_036394835.1 Anaeromyxobacter sp.
TCTCGAAGGCCGAGGTCGAGAAGATGGTGACCGACGCGAGCGCGCACGAGGCGGAGGACAAGGCGCGCCGCGAGGAGATCGAGCTGCGGAACCGGGCCGAGAACCTCGCGTACCAGATGGAGAAGCTCCTCAAGGAGAACAAGGAGAAGCTCCCCGCCGCGACGGCGAAGGAGATCGAGGACGCCGTCCAGGAGGTCCACCGGGTCCGCGAGAAGGGCAGCGTCGACGAGGTCAAGGCCGCCACGGAGAAGCTCGAGCGCGTGAGCCACCGCGCGGCCGAGGAGCTCTACAAGGGCGCGGCCCCCGGCCCGGGCGACGGCGGCCCGGGCGACGGCGGCCAGGGCCCCGGCGCGCCCGGCGCCCCGGGCGCCGAGGAGAAGAAGAAGGAGAACGTCGTCGACGCGGAGTTCAAGCAGGTCTGAGCCCGCCTCGGGGTGGTGAGGGATTTCGAGTGTCCCTGCGCTCGCCGACGGCGGCGCGGCGTCGCTCGCTTTTCGGCGGGGACCGCCTTACGATCCCGCCGCCCATGCGGCTCACGATCCTGTCGCGCTCCGCGTCGATCCACACGACCCGCCGCCTCGTCGAGGCCGCGCGCGCGCGGGGCGCCGCGGTGCGTGTCGTGGACCCGCTCGAGGTGGAGATGGGGCTCGGCGACGAGCCCGCCGTCTACTGGCGCCGGCGGCGGTTCCCGCCGACCGACGTCGTCCTCCCGCGGATCGGCCTCTCCATCCACCAGTACGGCCTCTCGGTCGTGAGCCAGCTCGAGCTCATGGGCGTCCCGGTGCTGAACGGCGCCTACGGCATCGCGGCGAGCCGCAACAAGATGCGGAGCCTGCAGCTCCTCGCGGCCGGCGGCGTGCGCGTGCCCCGCACCGTCATGGCGTCCGATCCCTCGGGTCTCAAGGAGATGGTCCGGGTGGTCGGCGGCGTCCCCGTGCTCGTGAAGCTGCTCTCCACGAACGAGAAGAGCGGCGTCATGCTGTGCGAGAGCCTCGAGTCGCTCGAGGCGGCGCTCGAGGCGATCCTCGGCCTCGGCCAGAACATCGTCGTGCAGCAGTACGTGCGCGGCGCGAAGGGGCGGGACCTGCGCGCCCTGGTCGTCGGGGGTGAGGTCGTCGCCGCTCTGCGCCGGAACCCGCCCGCCGGCCGGTTCTCGCGTAGCCTGCGGCGTGGGGCGCAGTTCGAGCGCGCCGAGCTGGCGCCCGCGTACGCGCGCGCCGCGGCCGACGCCGCGCGCGTGCTCCGGCTCGAGGTCTGTGCGGTCGACATGCTCGACGTGAAGGGGCGCCCGCTCGTGTTCGAGGTGAACAGCTCGCCGTCGATCCGCGAGGCGGAGGTCGCCTGTGGCGTCGACCTCGCCGCGCGGATCGTGGACCGGGCGATCGCGGTCGCCGAGGCGCGACCTGTGCCGGTGCCGCGGCGCGGGCGTCCGACCCCTGCGCCTGCGGCGCGCCCGCAGTGAATCCGTGACCGTCCCAGCCGTCCCTGCTAAGGAGACCGGAGGAGCCCCCGAATGATCCGCACGCTCGCCGCCGCCGCCCTGCTCGCCGCTGCCCCCCTCGCGCAAGCCGAGCCCGGCGCGGACGCGGCGAAGAGCTACCGCATCGAGACGACCGGCACGACCCAGCAGATCGAGGTCGGGAAGGAGGGCAAGCTCGTCCTCGCCATCGTCCCGGTCGAGAAGATCCACGTGGACCCGCGCGCGCCCCTCAAGATCACCCTCGAGGCGACCCCGGGCGTGAGGCTCTCGCGGACCTCGCTCGGCAAGGCGGATCCGGTGGACCCGAACTCCGAGGGCCGCCGCTTCGAGGTGCCCTTCGTCATCGAGAAGGCGGGGAAGCACGAGGCCCGCGCGAAGCTCGACTTCTTCGTCTGCTCGGACCAGTGGTGCGTGAAGCAGGTCCGCGACGTCACGGTCGCCCTCGAGGCGAAGAAGTAACGGCCCCTGCGTCCGCGCCGCCCGAGTCCCCCATGCGTGTCGTCTACGGCCTGAACCCCGTCCGCGAGCTCCTCCGGGCCGCGCCCGCGGAGGTGTCGGAGCTCTGGCTCGCGGAGGGGGGCACGCGGGGGGCGGCGTTCGCCGAGCTCGAGCGGCTCGCGCGCACGGCCGGCGCGAAGGTGCGCGGGGCGCCTCGCCCGAAGCTCGATCGGCTCGCCGGAACGGATCGGCACCAGGGGGTGGTCGCGGTCGTCGCCGACTTCCGCTACGCCGACGTGGACGAGCTCCTCGCCCGCGCCGCCGCGGGCGGGCGGCCACCGCTCCTCGTCGTCCTCGACGGCGTCGAGGATCCGCACAACCTCGGCGCCGTCATCCGCTCGGCGCACGCGCTCGGCGCGCACGGGGTCGTCATCCCGAAGGACCGCGCGGTCGGCGTCACGGCGGCGGTCGCGAAGGCGTCCGCCGGCGCGGTCGAGCGGTGCCCCGTCGCGCGGGTCACGAACGTCGCGCAGTGCCTCGAGCGGCTGAAGGAGGCGGGCGTCTGGTCGGTCGGGTTCGCCGCAGACGCCGAGAAGCCGCTCGGCGCGCTCGACCTGCGCGGCCCGATCGCCCTCGTATTGGGCAGCGAGGGGGAGGGGCTACGTCCGCTCGTCCGCCGGACCTGCGATCTGACCGCGAAGATCCCCATGAAGGGGGAGCTCGACAGCCTGTCGGTGTCCGCCTCTGCTGCCATCGCGCTCTATGAGGCAGCGCGTCAGCGGGGCGCGTAGCTGCCGGTCCCGAGGACGGTTTTGCCTGCTTGACAAGGGGCCCGCCATCCCATAAAAGACGCGGCTCCACGCAGTTCGGGCGAATGGCGCTCGCCGGAGCACGGGCGCCCTCCGTCATGCTTTTTCCGGAAGCGTCTTGCTGGCGTAGCTCAGCTGGTAGAGCAGCTGCCTTGTAAGCAGCAGGTCGCGGGTTCGAGTCCCACCGCCAGCTCCAGGAGCCGTGGGATTCACGGTTGGTGAAGAGGAGATCCGGAGGGGTTCCCGAGCGGCCAAAGGGAGCAGACTGTAAATCTGCCGGCACACGCCTTCGGTGGTTCAAATCCACCCCCCTCCACTCACGGTACCTGTCACTGGCGGAGAAGAGGTTCGCAGCGAAACTTGCGGGAATAGCTCAGCTGGTAGAGCGTCAGCCTTCCAAGCTGAATGTCGCGGGTTCGAATCCCGTTTCCCGCTCCAGTGAGGTCGAAAAGGAAGAAAGGCCCTCGTAGCTCAGTCGGTAGAGCGCGTCCTTGGTAAGGACGAGGTCTCCAGTTCAATCCTGGACGAGGGCTCCAAAGTCGTGACGCGCGAAGACGGGTCCGCGGCTCGCGCCAAACAGCAGGAGCGGAATCATGGGTAAGGAGAAATTCGAGCGGAACAAGCCGCACGTGAACGTCGGCACGATCGGCCACGTCGATCACGGCAAGACCACGCTCACCGCCGCGATCACGAAGTACTCCGCGTCGAAGGGCCTCGCGCAGTTCATGGCGTACGACCAGATCGACAAGGCGCCGGAGGAGCGCGAGCGCGGCATCACGATCGCGACCGCCCACGTCGAGTACTCGACGGAGAAGCGGCACTACGCGCACGTCGACTGCCCGGGCCACGCCGACTACGTGAAGAACATGATCACGGGCGCCGCCCAGATGGACGGCGCGATCCTCGTGGTCTCCGCCGCCGACGGCCCGATGCCGCAGACGCGCGAGCACATCCTCCTCGCCCGCCAGGTCGGCGTGCCGTACATCGTGGTCTTCCTGAACAAGGTCGACATGGTGGACGACAAGGAGCTGCTCGACCTCGTCGAGCTCGAGGTCCGCGAGCTGCTC
>DASWEI010000199.1:0-14705 GCA_036394835.1 Anaeromyxobacter sp.
GCGCTTCGCGAGCCAGTCGATGATCCGCTGGTCGAAGTCCTCGCCGCCGAGGAAGGTGTTGCCGTTCGTCGCCTTCACCTCGAACACGCCCGAGTTGAGCTCGAGGATCGTGATGTCGAAGGTGCCGCCGCCGAGGTCGTAGACCGCGACCTTCTCGGACCCGCCCGCCTTCTGCCGGTCGATGCCGTAGGCGAGCGCGGCCGCGGTCGGCTCGTTGATGATGCGGAGCACGTTCAGGCCCGCGATGCGGCCCGCGTCCTTCGTCGCTTGCCGCTGGGCGTCGTTGAAGTAGGCGGGGCAGGTGACGATCGCCTCGTCGACCGGCTCGCCGAGGTAGTCCTCGGCGGTCTGCTTCATCTTCGCGAGGATCATCGCGGAGACCTCGGCGGGCGAGTACTTCTTGCCGCCGGTCTCGACCCAGGCGTCGCCGTTGTCCGCCGCGACGATCCGGTACGCGACGAGCCCGAGCGACCGCTTCACCTCGGGGTCCTCGTGCTTGCGACCGATGAGCCGCTTCACGACGTAGACGGTCGACTCAGGATTCGTGATCGCCTGCCGCTTCGCGATCTGACCGACGAGCCGCTCACCGCCCTCGGTGAACGCCACCATCGAGGGCGTCGTCCGGGAGCCTTCGCTGTTCGGGATCACGACCGACTCGCCGCCCTCCATGACGGAGACGCAGCTGTTCGTCGTGCCGAGGTCGATGCCGATCACCTTGCCCATCGGGTGCCCCTACGTGCTGGACGGTCGGGTGGGGTCCGCCGCGGGCGGCTCGACCGCCACCCCCACCATCGCGGGACGGACGAGCCGGTCATTGAGCCTGAACCCGCGCGCGTGCTCGAGCACCACGGTACCGGGCGGCTTCTCGCGCGTCGGGACCTGCAAGAGCGCCTCGTGGTGCGCCGGGTCGAACTTCTCGCCGAGCGCCGAGAATGAGCTGACGCCGTGCTTCGCGAGCGCCTGCTCGAGGCTCGCGCGCACGAGCCGCACGCCCTCGACGAGCGGGTCGTCCGGCGGGGCCGCCGCGAGCGCGCGGTCGAGCCCGTCGACGACGGGGAAGAGGTCCTTCAGGAGCCGCTCGTTCCCGAACTTCTGGACCTCGTCCCGCTCCTTCGCCGCGCGCTTCTTGTAGTTGTCGTGGTCCGCCGCGGCGCGGAGGTAGCGATCGTGCTCCTCCTTCAGCCGCTCGAGCGTCTCCCGCCCCTTCGCGGTCGAGAGCTCGACTTGCGCCTTCAGGGTCTCGACCTCGCGCGCGAGTCCGTCCGCGTCGGCGGGCTCCACCTCGACCGCGACCGCGGCGCCCTCCCCGGCGGCCGCCTCGGCCGGCGCGTGGGCATCACCCTTCGCGATCCGCTCGACCGAGCGGAGCGCCTCCTGCACCGCGTCCACTGGGATGTCGGCCTGGAAGGCGCCCTTGTCGTCGCTGTCGGCCATGGGGGGTCGCAAGCCCGGCAGGGGCCGGGAGCGGCCTCGATATTCGCACACGCGCCGCGGCACCCACAAGGCGCGGTGTGGTCCACTATCTGTCCGAGAGCGCGGAGAGCGCCCGGGAGATCTGCCGGGCGGTCAGGTCCACGAGCGGGATGACGCGCGCGTAGTTCATCCGGGTCGGCCCGACGACCGCGAGGGTCCCGAGCACCTTGTCCCCGCGGCCGTACGGCGCGGCGACGACGGAGACGTCCGGGACCGAGGCGAACTCGCTCTCGGCGCCGATGAAGATCTGGACCTCCTGCGCGGTGAGCACGCGGTCGAGCACGCGCAGGATCTTGTCCTTCTCGGCGAACGCCTTGAGGAGGGCGCGCGCCTTCTGCACGTCGGCGAACTCGGGCGCGTCGAGGAAGCTCTCCTCGCCATGCGCGAGCACCCGCTCGATCCCGGGCCCGACGGAGAAGGTCTGCTCGGCGAGGACGAGCGCCTTCTGGAGGAGCTCCGAGAGCGCGCTCTGGTCCGCGCGCATGTCGGCGAGGATGCGCTCGCGCAGATCCGGCACGCTCGGCGAGGCGCCCTGCGCGTGCTGGATCTTCTCGTTCAGGTAGTTCGCGGCGCGCTCGAGCTCGCCCGGCTCCATCGGGAACTCGAGCTGGACGAGCTTGTTCGTGACGATCCCCGCCGCCGAGACGAACACCGCGATGACCCGGTTCTCGCGCAGGCGCACGAACTCGAGCTGGCGGACGGGATCAGTCTTCGGTCGCGGCGTCGTCACGACGCCGGCGTGGTGCGAGAGGTCGTGGAGGAGGTCGGCGGTGTCGTCGAGGAGCGCCCCCACGTCGCTCGCCCCGGCGGCGAGCCGCTCGATCCGCTCGCGATCCTGCGGCGACGGCGGCCGGATCTTGAGGAGCGAGTCGACGAACAGCCGGTAGCCGCGCTCGGTGGGGATCCGGCCGGAGGAGGTGTGCGGCTTCTCGAGGAAGCCGAGCGCCTCGAGGTCCGACATGACGCTGCGAACCGTGGCGGGCGAGCAGTCGAGGTCGTGGCGGGCGAGGAGCGGCTGGCTCGCGACCGGCTCGCCCGTCTGGATGTAGTCCTGGACGAGCGCGCGGAGCACCTCGCGCTCACGTCGATCCAGCTCGCCATGCGGCCCCGGCATCGGGAGACCTCGCCCTACTCCCCCGCGAGGTGCCGCTCGGCGGCCGCCGCGAGCGCCGCGAAGCGCCCGGCGGCGAGGTCGCGCCAGCGCTCGCGCGCGGCAGGATCGCCCGCCGCCTCGGCCACGAGCGCCTCGAGGTGCACCCGCTCCTCCGGATACACGTAAGCGAGCGCGGCCCGCGCCGCACCACCCTCGTCGCGCCGGAGGGCCTCTCGCAGCGTCGCGCGCGCGCCCGTGAGGTCGCCGCGCGAGTCCGCGAGGAGGGCGAGCGCGTAGGCCGCCTCGGGGCGCGTGGGATCGAGCGAGCGGGCGGTCTCTAGGTAGGCGCGCGCCGCGGACACGTACCCCTCCACGGCGTAGAGCTCTCCGAGGTTCACGAGCGCGGCCTGCTGCTCGGCGGGCGAGCCCGTCGAGACCACCTCGTCGAGGAGCCGGCGGGCCGCGTCCCCGTGCCCGTCGAGCACGTACGAGACGGCGAGGTCGTTCAGCGCCGAGAGCTTGTCCGGATCCTGAGCGAGGTCCGCCTCGAACACCGCCCGAGCGCCGGCGAGATCGCCCGCGCGCAGCCGGTCCGCCCCCATCCCGGCCGGGCTCGCGAGCGTCGCGAGGACCGGCGCCCCGTCGCCGCGCGCTGCGAGGCGCGCCTCCGCGCCGCCGCACGCAGCGAGGAGGAGGGCGAGCGCAATGGCGCTCCTCTTGTGAGGGGTCGAGTTCTTCAACGGGTCGCTCGGCAGCGTCCTTCCCGGTCGGAGTGTAGCGACCGCCCCCGGCCCGATCAAGGAAGGGGCGGGCGGGCGCGAACGCTCCGCACGCTTCCTACACTAGTCGTGGCGCCGGGTGCGGCGAGGATCGGCGCGCGCGCGCCCCCGAAGTCTCGCGGCCGTCACGGCAGGGACGGCGCGTGGACCTCGTGGGCGCGGCCGCGGCGAAGGTCGTGCGCACCCGGCGCCGCCTCGATTACCCCTCCCCGCCCGCGATCCCCGACGCGCGCGCGTTGTCGCCGGCGACCCAGCAAGGGGGGAGCGGCGCTATAACATGCCGCCCGCACGCGCCTCGCCCATGACGACCGCCTCCGAGATCCCGTCCGCCACGCCGTGGACGCGCGTCCACCGCGCGCTCGCGACGGGCGCGCGCGCCGACGTCACGGGGCTCGTCGGGGCGGCCCGCGGGAGGCTTCTCGCGGAGCTGCTCCGCCCCGGAGAGCGGCGCGCGCCCGCGGTCCTCGCGGTCGCGGCCGACGAGGACGAGGCCGATCAGCTCGCGCGGGACGCGGCCTTCTTCCTCGGTGCGGGCGCGGTGCTGCGGGTGCCGGCGGACGCGGTGCTCCCCTACGACGACCTCTCTCCCGACCGCGGCATCGAGCTCGAGCGGCTCTCCGCGCTCGCGCGGCTCCACGTCGCCCCCGAGCGGACGCCCGTCATCGTCGTGTCGGCGCGCGGGCTCGCGCGCCGACAGGTGCCGCGGCGGATCTTCGAGGAGGGGTCGGACCTGCTCGGGCCGGGCGTCGAGATCGCGCGCGAGGCGCTCGCGGAGAAGCTCGTCCTGCTCGGCTTCGCCCGCGTGCCGCTCGTCGAGGACGCCGGGACGTTCGCAGTGCGCGGCGGCATCGTCGACCTGTGGAGCCCGGCGGACCCGGCGCCGGTCCGGCTCGAGTTCTTCGGCGACGAGGTGGAGAGCTGCCGGATCTTCGACCCGCAGACGCAGCGGAGCGACGCCGCCGTGGCGGAGGTGCTGCTCTGCCCGGCGCGCGAGGCGCTCTTCACGCCTGCGGGGAAGGAGGCCGCGAAGGGGGCGATCCGCGAGGCGGCGGAGCGCGTGAACCGGCCGACCTCGCGCGTGCGCGAGGTGCTCGACGCGGTCGAGCAGGGGACGCCCTTCTTCGGGATGGAGGCGCTCCTCCCCGGCTTCCACCCGGGCGGGCTCGCGACCCTCCTCGATCACCTGCCGCGCGGCGCGGCGGTGTACGTCGACGACGCGGCGGGCGTCGAGGAGGCGCTCCATGACCTCGACGCCGAGCTCGCGCGTGAGCACGCGTCCGCGCTCCGCCGGCAGGAGCTCGCGCTGCCGCCCGATGCCCACTTCCTGCCCGCCGCCGACGCGCTCGCGGCGCTCGCCGCACGGGCGGGCGTCGTTCGCCACCGGGTCTGGCTCGGCACCGCGGAGCCGATCCGCTTCCCGCTCGTCGACACGGCCGGGCTGCGCGGCGAGATCGAGGCGGCGCACGGCGAGGAGGGGGCGCTCGGGCCGCTCACGCGGCGGCTCGACGACTGGCGCAGGCGGGGCATCGCCACGGTGGTGGCCTGCGGCACGCCGTCCGCGGCCGACCGCCTGCGGCGGCTCCTCGAGGACCGGCGGCAGCACGCGCGCTCACACCCGGGCCCGCTCGCCTTGCCGGTCGAGCTCTTCGACCCGGCCGTGCACGCCCACCTCGTCCCCGGCGAGATCTCCGCCGGCTTCGTCGACGCGGACGCCCGGCTCGCCATCGTCGCGGACGAGGAGATCTTCGGGCGGCGCGTGCGGCGCCGCGCGCGAAAGGCGCGCGAGGAGAACGCGTTCGCCGCGGCGTTCCGCGAGCTCGAGGACGGGGACCTCGTCGTCCACGTCGAGCACGGCATCGCCCGCTATCTCGGCCTCACGAAGATGCAGATCCGCGGGATCGAGGGGGACTTCCTCGTCCTCGCCTACGAGGGCGCCGACCGGCTCTACCTCCCCGTCGCGAAGCTCCGGCAGGTCCAGAAGTTCACCGGCGCGTCGGCGGAGACGGTCCGGCTCGACCGGCTCGGCGGCCAGTCGTTCGCGCTCCGCAAGGCGCGGGTGAAGGAGCAGCTCCTCAAGATGGCGGCCGAGCTGCTCGACATCTACGCGGCGCGCGCGGCCCACCCCGGCTTCGCCTTCGGCGATCCAGACGAGACCTTCCGCGAGTTCGAGGCGGAGTTCCCGTGGGAGGCGACCCCCGACCAGGCAAAGGCGATCGACGACGTCATCTCCGACATGACGAAGCGGCGCGGGAACGGCGCGCGCACGCCATCGCGAGCGCAGGGGCAGCCGGATGAGGCTGCGACCCCCCCGCCTCCCATGGACCGGCTCGTCTGCGGCGACGTCGGGTACGGCAAGACCGAGGTGGCGATGCGCGCCGCCATGCTCGCCGTCCTCGCGAAGAAGCAGGTGGCGCTGCTCGTCCCGACGACGGTGCTCGCGGCGCAGCACGAGCGGACGTTCCGCGAGCGGTTCAAGGGCTACCCGGTCCGGATCGAGGCCGTCTCGCGGATGAAGACCGCCGAGGAGGTGAAGGCGATCTTGAAGGACGTCGCGGCGGGGAAGGTCGACATCGTCATCGGCACGCACCGGCTGCTCGCCGCGGACGTCTCCTTCCAGGCGCTCGGGCTCGTCGTCGTGGACGAGGAGCAGCGCTTCGGCGTCGCGCACAAGGAGCGGCTGAAGAAGCTGCGCAAGCTCGTCGACGTGCTCACCCTCACCGCGACCCCCATCCCGCGCACCCTCCACATGAGCCTCGCCGGCGTGCGCGACCTCTCGATCATCGCGACTCCGCCCGAGGACCGGCGCGCCATCCGCACCTTCGTCATGAAGTTCGACCCGGGGGCGGTGCGCGAGGCGATCGAGACGGAGCTGAAGCGCGGCGGGCAGGTCTTCTTCGTCCACAACCGCGTCCGCTCGATCGGCGCGATGCAGCGCTTCCTCGCGGAGATCGTGCCGCGCGCGCGCGTCGGGATCGCACACGGCCAGATGGGCGAGGGGAAGCTCGAGGAGGTGATGTCGCGGTTCGTGAACCGCGAGCTCGACGTCCTCCTCGCCACCTCTATCATCGAGAGCGGCCTCGACATCCCGAGCGCGAACACCATCATCGTGAACCGCGCGGACCACTTCGGCCTCTCGCAGCTCTACCAGATCCGCGGCCGCGTCGGCCGCTCGCGCGAGCGCGCCTACGCCTACCTCCTCGTGCCGGCGCGCCGCCCGGTCACGAAGGACGCGCAGAAGCGGCTCGAGGTCCTGCAGAAGTTCAGCGAGCTCGGGGCAGGCTTCAAGATCGCGAGCCACGATCTCGAGATCCGCGGCGCGGGGAACCTGCTCGGCAAGGACCAGTCGGGCCAGATCGAGGCGGTCGGCTTCGAGCTCTACTCCGAGCTGCTCGACGAGGCGGTCCGCGAGCTCAGGGGCGAGGCGCCGCGCGAGGAGGTCGACCCGGACGTCCAGCTCCCGGTGCCGGCGTTCATCCCGGACCCGTACATGCCGGACGTCCACCAGCGGCTCTTCTTCTACAAGCGGCTCGCGCAGGCCGGGAGCGACGAGGAGCTCGAGGACGTCCGCGCCGAGATCGTGGACCGCTGCGGCGAGCCGCCCGAGGAGCTCGAGTCGCTGCTCGAGCTCATGGCGGTGAAGGTGCGGCTGCGCGCGCTCTCGATCCGCGCCCTCGAGGCGGGGCCGGGGCGGCTCGTCCTCACGCTCGGAGAGACCGCCGCGCTCGACCCGTTCCTGCTCGCGAAGCACGTGCAGGGCTCGGGCGGGAGGCTCCGCCTCACCCCCGACATGAAGCTCGTGCAGTCGCTCGTCGCGCCGCCGCTGCGCCCGGCGAAGCTTGTGCGCCCCGGCCCGAAGGGCGCGGCGCTGCGTCGCAGGGAGGCGCCGAAGCCACTTCCCGCGCCGCCTTCCCCGGCGCAGGAGGCCGCCACGGGACGCGACCTACTCGACGCGGCGAAACGGCTCCTCCAGGACCTCGCGGGGTGCGCGCGCAAGGAGTGACGGGGCGTGCGCGGCGGCACACGGGTGCGGCGGGGTTCCAACGCTTGATCCCGCCGTCGTTCCGTGCTTTTTTCGACCGCCTCGGCGCGCCGCCGCCGGCCGCCCGGAACAAGGTTCCGGAGCCGCGCGTTCGCGTCGTGCGAGTCACGAACCCACCTCAAGGAGCTCTCGATGCGTCGCTTTCTCGTCCTCGGCCTGTGCGCGGTCGCCGCCGCGTGTCAGCCGCAGCAGGGAAACAAGAAGACCGGCGCCCCCGTCGCGCGCGGGTCCGGCTTCACCATCACGACCGACGAGTTCAAGGCTCGGCTCGACGAGCAGTCGCCGTTCATCCGCGCCCGGTACGCGACGCTCGATCGGAAGAAGGAGTTCCTCGACAACCTGATCCGCCAGGAGGTGCTGGCGCTCGAGGCCGAGCGGCAGGGGCTCGACAAGGATCCCGACGTCCGCGCCACCCTCCGCAAGATCATGGTCCAGAAGCTCGTGCAGAAGAAGTTCCAGCCGGACGCCTCGAATCTGGTCGACGTGCCCGAGGCCGATCTCCAGAAGTACTACGAGGACCACAAGGCCGAGTACGTGCGCCCGCGCAAGGTCCGGGTCCACGCGATCGTCCTCAATGCGACGGCGGGCACGCCGGAGCGCGCGAAGAAGCTCGCGCTCGCGAAGAAGACGCTCCTGAAGGTTCGCGCGGACGAGAAGAAGAACCCGATGGCGTTCGCGCAGGCGGTCGCCGAGATCTCCGAGGACCAGGCGTCGAAGCAGCTCGCGGGCGACCTGCAGTTCCGCTCGCAGGACGAGCTCGAGAAGGCCTACTCGAAGCAGCTCGCTGACGCGGCGTTCGCGCTCAAGGCGGGCGAGCTCTCCGGCGTCGTCGAGTCTCCGACGGGCTTCTTCCTCCTCAAGTTCACGGGCGAGCAGCCGGAGGTGAACCGGACCCTCGACCAGGTGAAGACGCAGATCGCCGCGAAGCTCTCGCGTGACAAGAAGACGAAGGAGTTCGACGAGTGGCTGAAGGGCCTGCGCGAGAAGGCCAAGGTCGCGATCGACGACAAGGCACTCGAGTCGGTCGAGGTCGCGGCGGGCCTGCCGTCGATGGCGGGGATGCAGATGGGCGGCCCCGGCCCGATGATGGGCGGCGCGCCCATCCAGGTCGTCCCGTCCGCGCCGCAGGCTCCGGCCCACCCGGCGCCGGCCGCGGTCCCCGCGAAGTAGCGTGCGTCCTCTCGCCCTCACCCTCACCGCCGCCGCGCTCGCCCTCACCCTCGGGTGTGGGCGGTGCGGCGGCTCGCGCGAGGCGTCCCAGGCCGCCCGCGCGGTCGCGGTGGTGAACGGCGAGCCCATCTCCGCCGAGGCCGTCGCCCGCGATCTCCGCGAGGCGCGCGCGGGAGCGGGGCAGGGTGACGGGCAGGGCGACGTCCTGCGTCGCCGCGTCGTCGACGAGCTCGTCGACCGGGCGCTCCTCCTCCAGGAGGCGCGCGCCCGGTCGATCGTCGTCGGGCAGGACCAGGTCGAGCGCGCGTTCCTGCGTGTCCGTGCGGAGTACCCGGGCACCCACTTCGACGACCTCCTCGCGCAGGAGCGGCTCAGCCAGACCGAGCTCAAGGCGCGGCTGAAGGAGCAGCTCGCAGTCGAGCGGCTCTTCGAGGACGAGGTCTTCCCGCGCGTCACGGTCGTCGAGGCGGAGGTCGAGCGCTACTACGCGGACCACGCCGCCGAGTTCCAGGAGCCGGAGCGCGTCCACGTCCTGCAGATCGTGGTCGCGACCCGCGACGAGGCACTTCAGCTTCGCGACAAGCTCCGCAGGAACCCGCAGACCTTCGCGGACGTCGCGCGGAAGTCCTCCATCGGCCCCGAGGGGAAGAGCGGCGGCGACCTCGGCTACATCGGGCGCGGCGCGGGCTTCCCCGAGGTGTTCGACGCCTGCTTCTCGATGCCGCTCAACGTCGTCTCCGAGGTGACCCCCTCGCCGTACGGCTTCCACATCTTCAAGGTGACCGAGCGGAAGGCGGCGCAGCGCCGGACGCTCGAGCAGGCGAAGGGCGACATCATGCAGAGGCTCACCCGCGAGAAGCGGACCCGCGCGCAGGAGGAGTACCTCGCCGCGCTCCGCCAGCGCGCGAAGATCCAGGTGGACGAGAAGTCTCTCGCCCAGGTGGTCCCGTGATCGCGGCGCTTCCACTCCTCGCGCTCCTCGCCACGTCGCCCGGCGACGTCGTGGACCGCGTCGCCGCGACGGTGGACGGCGAGGTCGTGACGCTCTCGGAGATCGAGGACCGCGCCGGGTCGGCCTACGCCCGGGCGGAGAAGCTCCCTCCGGGGAAGGACCGGGACGAGGCGCGCTCCGAGGCGCTGCGGCGCGCGTTCGACCAGATCGTCGCGGAGAAGCTCCTGCAGAAGCAGGCGCGGGTGCTCCAGCTCGACGTGACTGAGCAGCAGGTGGACGCCGCCGTCGAGGACATCAAGACGCGAAATCACTTCAGCGACGAGGAGCTCGACCGGGCGCTCGGAGAGCAGGGGCTCGATCGGGCGGCCTTCCGCGCGCAGGTCCGGCGCGAGCTCGAGACCTACCAGGTGATGCAGGCGAAGGTGCGCGGCCGGGTGAAGGTCTCGGACGAGGACCTCAAGAACTACTACCAGACGCACCCGCAGGAGTTCGGGGGCGAGGAGGAGATCCACGCCCGCCACATCTTCCTCCCGCTCGCGGAGGGCGCCTCCCCGGCGGACGAGGCGAAGGTGCGCGCGCAGGGCGAGAAGGTGCTGCAGCGGCTCAAGGCCGGCGAGGACTTCGCGAAGGTCGCGCGCACGGTGTCGAAGGGGCCCTCCGCGGAGGACGGCGGCGATCTCGGCTGGCTGCGGCGCGGGACGATCCAGAAGGCCCTCGAGGACGCCGCCTTCGCGCTGAAGGACGGCCAGATCTCCGGGCTCGTCCGCGCAGGCCCGGGGCTCCACGTCGTGAAGGTCGAGGGCCACCGCCTCGGCGGCGCGAAATCGTTCGACGACGCGAAGGACGAGATCAAGAACCGCCTCCTCGAGGAGCAGGTGGGCCAGACGCGAGCTCAAGTCCTGGACGAGCTGCGCAAGGGCGCGGTCATCGACGTGAAGATCCCGGAGCTGCGCGGCTAGCGCCTCCGCGCGCCGCTGCCCCGGCATGCGCCCGCCCCTCCCCCGCGTCGCGGTGAGCCTCGGCGATCCCTCGGGCATCGGCCCGGAGGTGACCGCGCGGGCGCTCGCGGCGCTCCGCCTGGAGGTCGTCCCGTACGTCTTCGGCGACGCGCGCCTGTTCGCCCGCGAGCTCGCAGCGCTGGACCTCCCGGTCGTCCCCGCAGGCGCGCCGCTCCCGGACGGCGGCGCGCTCGTCGCGGTCACGCGGCTGCGCGCGGGCGACGTCCGTCCCGGCCGCCCCGCCCCGCAGGCGGGCGCGGCGCAGCTCGCGTTCCTAGAGGCTGCGTTCGAGGCGGTCCGCCGCGGCGAGGCGGACGCGCTCACGACCGCGCCCGTCTCGAAGGCGCAGGTCGCGCGGGCCCTGCCCGGCTTCGTCGGCCACACCGAGTGGCTCGAGGCCCGCTGCGCGGTGCGGCGCTCCGTGATGATGCTCGCGGGCGAGCGGCTCAAGATCGCGCTCGCGACGAACCACGTCGCCTTCGCCCGGGTGCGGCGTGCCCTCACCGTCGACCGGATCGCCGAGACGATCGTCCTCACCCACCGCGCGATGCGCGGCGACCTCGGCGTCGCCCGTCCGCGGATCGCCCTCGCGGCGCTGAACCCCCACGCCGGCGAGGAGGGGACGTTCGGCGGGGAGGAGCGGACGCTGCTCCGGTCTGCGCTCGCGCGCGCCGCCCGGGCGGGGGCGCGCGCCGCCGGCCCATTCCCGGCGGACTCGGTCTTCTTCCGCGCCGCGCTCGGCGAGTTCGACGCGGTGGTCGCGCTCTACCACGACCAGGGGCTCATCCCGGTGAAGCTCCTCGACGCCGTCGGCGGCGATCCTGCCGTCAACGTGACGCTCGGCCTGCCGATCGTGCGGACGAGCCCGGATCACGGTGTCGCGTACGACATCGCCGGGAAGATGAAGGCGAGCTCGGCGTCGATGATCGCCGCGCTCCGTCTCGCTGCGCGGATCGCGCGCGTGCGAAGCGCCGCTCGCCGCGTCCGCGCGCGCTGACCTCCCCGGCGTCGTCTGAGAGCCATCCCCGTCGACGAGAACCGGTGATGCCGAACACGGCTCCGCGCTCGCCGCGATGGACGCGCGAGCGCGTGGCGGTGACGAGCCGCGACGAGCTGGGCGACCTCCAGCGGGCGATGCGGGCGATGGGCGAGAAGCTCGCGGCGGTGATCGGCGAGGTCCGGGTCGGCGCCGACGCGCTCGGGTCCGCCGCGGGGCAGGTCTCCGCCACGGCCCAGCAGGTATCCCAGGGGACCGGAGAGCAGGCGGCGAGCGTCGAGGAGACGACCGCCTCGCTCGAGCAGATGACCACCTCGATCGGGGCGAACGCCCGCAACAGCCGACAGACGGAGCTGATGGCGACGGAGGGCGCGCGCCACGCCGAGGAGAGCGGCAAGGCGAAGTAGGGCTCGGCCTCGCGCCCCCAAGCACGGCGCCGCCCCCCTAGACGTTGAAGCGGAAGTGCATGACGTCGCCATCCTGGACGACGTACTCCTTGCCCTCGATCCGCAGCTTGCCCTTGTCGCGGCAGGCGGCCTCGGTCTTGAGCTCGAGCAGATCCTCGTGGCGGATCACCTCGGCCTTGATGAAGCCGTTCTCGAAGTCGGTGTGGATGACGCCCGCCGCCTTGGGCGCGGTGTCACCGCGGTGCACCGTCCAGGCCCGGCACTCGTCGCCGCCCGAGGTGAAGTAGGTGATGAGGTGGAGCAGGTCGTAGCCGGCGCGGACCAGCCGGTTCAGGCCCGGCTCCTTCATCCCCAGGCTGGCCAGGAACTCGGCCCGCTCGGCCGGCGCCAGCTCGACGAGCTCCGCCTCGACCTTGCCGCAGATGACCACCATGGGCGCGCCCTCCTCGCCGGCGAGCTCCTTCACCTGCGCGACGTGCGGGTCGTCCGGGGCCAGCTCGGAGTCGTCCACGTTCGCGATGTACAGCACCGGCTTGCCGGTGAGGAGCGCCAGCTCGCCGGCGAGCGCCCGGGCCTCCTCGGAGAGCGCCTGGCGGCGAACCGGCGTGCCGGCCTCGAGGCCGGCCTTGAGCTGGTCGAGCAACACCAGCTCGGCGCGCGCCAGCTCGCCCGGCTTCCCGGCCGACTTGGTGTTCTTGACGGTCCGCTCGCGCCGCTTCTCGACCGACTCGAGGTCCTTCAGCATGAGCTCGGTCTCGACCACGTCGCGGTCCGAGCGCGGGTCGACCGTGCCGGCGACGTGGATCACGTCCGGGTCCACGAAGCAGCGCAGCACGTGGGCGATGGCGCTCACCTCGCGGATGTTGGCGAGGAACTGGTTGCCCAGCCCCTCGCCCTTCGAGGCGCCGGCCACGAGCCCCGCGATGTCCACGAACTCGAGGGTGGTGGGGGTGGTCTTCTCGGGCCCGAAGAGCGCCGAGAGCGCGTCGAGCCGCGGGTCCGGAACCGGCACCACGCCGACGTTCGGCTCGATGGTGCAGAACGGGTAGTTCGCCGCCGCGGCCTGCGCGGCGCCGAGGAGCGCGTTGAAGAGGGTCGACTTCCCGACGTTCGGGAGGCCGACGATGCCGATCGAGAGGCCCATGCCGGTGTTCTCTCTACTCCGAGGCTCGCGGAGGGGCAGCCGGATGAGACTGCCCCGGAGCGAGCGGGGGTTCGGGCGGACGCGAGGTCCGCCCGCTGCGACAGCCAAAATAGAACGCTCCGGCGGACGCGGGGGCCCGCCGGAGCGCGACTTCGAAGCTTCCGCGCCTTAGGCGGCGCGGTTCGCGGGGAGCTGGGCGATGTACTCCTCGACGAGGGCGCGCTGCGCCTTGTCGTCGAGGTTCGCCTTCACGAGCCGGGCTGCGGCGTCGATCGCGAGATCGACCACCATCCCCTTGAGCTCGGCCCGCGCCTTCGAGATCTCCTCCGCCACCTGTCGCCGCGCGGTGGCGACGAGCTCGTCGGCCTCCTTGCGGGCGCGGTCGGTGAGCTCCACGCGGAGCTTCTCGACCTCCTGGGCGTTGCGCTTCGCGAGCTCGGCGGCCTCGCGCTGCGCGACCTGCAGCGCCTGCTTCTGCTCCGCGAGGAGCCGCTCCGCCTCGGCCCGCTCCTTCTTCGCGGACTCGATCGCGTCGCGGATGGTGCGCTCGCGCTCGACCAGCATCTTGACGATCGGGCCCCAGGCGAACTTGCCGAGCACGACGAGCAACACGAGGAACGTGATGCCGGTCCACAGGGTGAGGCCGGGGTTGATGTCGGTGATGCCGCCGGCGGCGAGCGCCGGCGCGAGCGTCATGAAGGAGGCCATCTTCGAGCTCCTGTTGCTGGTCGAGAGGCTCCGCGGGCGCGGAGCCGGGTTACGCCTTGATCGCGAGGAGGAGGGTCACGACGATCGCGAAGAGCGTCGCGCCTTCGATGAGGGCGGCGGCGATGATCATCGAGGTGCGGATATCGCCGGCGGCGGTCGGCTGGCGGGCCGAGCCCTCCATGGCGGCGGCGGCGAGCTTGCCGATGCCGAGGCCGGCGCCGATGACGGCGAGGCCGGCGCCGAAACCGGCGGAGAGGTACGCGAGAGCGAAGCCAGTCATGTGAATCTCCTGCTGCTGTGTGTGCGCGGGATTACCGGGCCGCGTGTTTCCCGGGGCGCTGCTGCGCTCGACTACCCATGGCCGGGGGACGTCCCCGCCACGTGAGAACCGGGGTGCTCCGAACCCATGCCGGGCCCGGGGTGTCCGTGCTCCTCGTGCTCGTCGTGGCCGTGGTGCACGAGGCCAGCGCCGATGAACAGGGACGAGAGCATGGTGAAGATGTAGGCCTGCACGAAGGCGACGAAGAGCTCGAGCATGAAGATCGAGAGCGCCATCGGCACCGACGCGAACGCGATCCACTGCGAGTTGAGCGCGAAGATGAGGCCGATGAGGGCGAGGATCACGAAGTGCCCGGCCACCATGTTCGCGAAGAGACGGACGGTGAGGGCGAAGGGCTTCGTGAACAGGCCGAGGAACTCGACCGGGATCATGATGATCCAGAGGGGCGCGAGCGACTTCGGCACGCCGCCCGTGAGGTGCGCGAGGTAGCCGCCGATCCCCATCGACTTGATCGCCGCGTACTGCGTCACGACGAAGGTGAAGAGCGCCAGCATCACCGTCACCGAGATGTTCGCGGTGGCGGTCGCGGCGAACGGCACGAGGCCGAAGAGGTTCAGGAAGAGGATGAAGAAGAACGCCGTCGTGAGGTACGGGACGAAGCGGTC
>DASWEI010000200.1:0-6508 GCA_036394835.1 Anaeromyxobacter sp.
CTTGAACGCGTAGGTGCCGTCGCCGTTGTCCGTCATGACCGCGCCCGCCGTGGTGGGCGTCTCGTAGGACGACGTGCTCGCCGCGCTGTCCGCGTCGTAGCTGACCCAGGTCTCGTTCGCGCTGCCGTTCACGCCGGGCGCGGCGAGCTTCAGGATGCCGAGGCGGACCGTGGTCGCCTGCGCGACGAGGCCCTTCACGCCGTTGCCGTGGCGATCGTTCACCTTGAACCCGACGACCGGGCGCCCGTCGATGCCGATCGACACGGCGGTGATGACCGTGGCCGGGTCGAGGTCGGCGCGGTCCGCGGCGGTGAGGAGGTTGAAGTCGAGGACCGCGTCGGAGACGGTCACGACCGTCCCGTCCGAGCAGCGGATCGTCTTCGTGCCGTTCCCGTTCGCGGTGATCGTGCACGAGGCGGGCGTCCCGTCCTGGCCGTTCGTGCCGTTGTTCACGGTCGCGGAGGTGCCGTCGGGACAGGAGACCGTCGCGGAGCCGTTGCCGTTGTCCGTGACCGAGCAGGACTTCCCGTCGGCTCCCTTGTCGGCGGCGCAGCCGGCCATCGCGAGGGTGCCGGCGAGGAGCAGCGCGCCGGCGCGCCTGATCTGGACGAGATTCATCGAGGATTGATCTCCGACGTGTTTTGTTGGGACGGACGACGACCAGGAAAGCGCGTGAGGATTGCGCGACAGCGTTAAACCGCCGGCGGGGCTGCACGTCAAGACGCCGGCGATCAAAGATGATTACAATCGTGATCCCGAATACTTAGCGTTGCGCAATGAGTGCGCGGCGCCTCCGCGCCTGCGTCCTTTCGCCACAGGCGCAATGTGGCGCACCGACGGGCGATTCCGTGATGCTGCGAACGCGTCGCCGGATTGACCTACATTGCGCCACATCGCGCGACGCAAACGCTGCGCAGCGGACCCGCACGCTCCGTCGCGGGTGGGCCGCGCGTGCCCGCGCGCGCCACCACCGCGCCGCTGGCGGAGGCGCGCGGAATTGCTGCGGTTGGCGTGACGGGCGGAGGGCCTCGGCCGCTCCGGAGCGCGCTCTAGTTGCCCCAGGTCCTGATGGAGGCGCCCTGATGGCAGGCGACGTTGCTGCACGTCCGGTCCGCCGCGCTCCAGGTGCCGGGGGACGGCAGCTCCACGTCCTTCGTGCCGTTCACGTGGAGCGCCTTCGCGGCGGCGTCGTCGCGGATCCCGACCGATGTCCAGTCCGCCACCTGCCGGTGGCAGTTCACGCAAAGCATCCCGTGCTCGGGGATGGCGTGCCGCCCGGTCGCGGGCGGCAGGCCGTGGCAGGTGCCGCAGGCAGCCGAGCCCGTCCACGTCGGGCCGGGGGACGACCCGCCGAGCAGCGCCGCGCCGTGGCAGTAGGTCGCCGCGCAGCCGAGCGTCGTCTCATCGAACCGAGGGGCCGCGCCGCCCGTGCGCGCGAGCGTCCCGAACGTCACGAGGGCGGTGCCGTCGAGGTGCGCGAGCGGCTGCGCCGCCGGCACCGCGTGGCACTCGCCGCATGCGACGCCATTCGAGATCGCGCTGCCCGCGCCGACGTGCTTCGCGTGGGCGCCCACCGCCGGCTGCGACGGCAGCGTCTCGCCGTGCACTCCGCGGGGCGGCGCCGCGAGCGTGAGCTCGGCGACCGTCCAGCCGGCCTTCCGCGTGCCGTGGCAGAAGGTGCAGTTTGCCTTCCAGTCGCCGAAGCCGAACGTCTCGTGGCAGCCAGTGCAAGAGGTGCCGCTCGCGCCGCCGTCGTACTCGGCGCCGTGGCACTGCGTGCACACCGCGATGTCGGCGAGCGCGGCGGCGGTGTGCTGGGCGACGAAGGGCAGCGCGTGCGTCGTCACGTCGACGTGCCCGTCCATGTGCTTCGATCCGGGCAGCAAGTCCCCGTTCGCGTCGACCGTGTCCGCGTGGCAGAGGGAGCAGCTCGCGCTCTGCGGGTGCGAGGTCGCAGCCCCCACTGCGCCCGGCGGCGGCGGGTAGCCGTGGCAGGCGGTGCAGCGCGCCGTCGTCTGGGCGGCGTCGATCTCCCGGGCGGTCCCGCAGGCGGAGGCGAGCGCGACGACGAGGATGGCGAGGGGGGCGGAGCGCATGCGGGTTCCTCTGCGTGCGCGCGGGCGAGCCGCGCGCGGCCGGGTCGAATTGGCACGCGACTATAGCAGATTGCCGGCGAGCGGACCGCAGGGGGTCCACACACGGGCGCCGGGTCCGTGTCCCCGCCGCCGCGGTCGCGCCGGTCACCCGTGGAACGGGCGCCCGGCGCGGCCGTGCTCGACGAGGAGCGGCGCCGGCTCGAAGCGCTCCCCGAAGCGGGCCCGGAGCGCCTCCACCTTCGCGAGGAGCGCGCGGGCGCCGACCTCGTCGGCCCACCGGAACGGGCCGCCGCGGAACGGCGGGAACCCGAGCCCGAAGACCGCGCCCACGTCGCCGTCACGCGCGCTGCGGAGGATCCCCTCGCCGAGGCAGCGGATCGCCTCGTTCACCATCTGGACGACGACTCGGTCCTGGATGTCCTGGAGGTCGACCGGCTTCCTCGTGCGACCGCCGGGGAGGAGGTCGTAGACGGTCTCGTCCACGCGCTTCTCCTTCTCGTCGTAGGTGTAGAAGCCCTTCCGGTTCTTGCGGCCGAGCCTTCCCGCCGCGACGACGTCGTGGAGGGCGGCGGGCGGCGCCATCCGCGCGCCGAACGCGCCGTGCAGGATCTTCCCGACCTTCTCGCCCACGTCGATGCCCACCTCGTCGAGGAGCGTGATCGGGCCGACCGGGAAGCCGAACGCCACGATGGCGCGGTCGATCGCATCGATCGCCGCCCCCTCCGCGAGGAGGTGGGCCGCCTCGTTCATGTACGGCGCGACGATCCGGCTCGTGTAGAACCCCGGCCCGTCGCCGACGACGATGACCGTCTTCCCCTGCTTCTTCCCGAGCGCGACCGCGGTCGCGGTCGCCTCCTTCGACGTCCTCGGGGTCACGATGATCTCGAGGAGCGGCATCTTCTGGACGGGCGAGAAGTAGTGCATCCCGAGGACGTCCTCGGGCCGCCGCGAGGCCTCGGCGATCTTGCCGATCGGGATGGACGAGGTGTTCGAGGCGAAGAGGCCGTGCCGGTTCACCGCCTCGAACGCCCGCACCATCTCCTGCTTGAGCGCGAGGTCCTCGAAGACCGCCTCGATGACCACGTCGACGTCGGCGAACCCGGACCAGTCGGTCGTCTCGGTGAGGAGCCGCATCTTGTCGAGCCGCTCGAGCTTGTCGATGGAGCGCTTCTTCACGCGCTCGTCGAGGATGACGCGGACGGCGCCGAGCGCCTTCGCGGCGGCGAGGTCGTCGCGCTCGCGGATCCGGACCGGCATGCCGGCGTTCACCGTCACGTACGAGATGCCGCTCCCCATGAGGCCGCCGCCGAGCACGCCCACCTTCTCGACCTTGCGCGGCTTCACCGTCGGGTCGCCCGTGCCGTTGTCCTTCTTGAGCGCGGTCGTGGCGAAGAAGATCTCCATGAGCCGGCGAGCCACCGGCGACACCGCGAGCTCGCCGAAGAGCCGCGCCTCGAGCTCGAGTCCCTTCGCCATCCCGTGCTTCAGGCCGTGCTCGACCGCGTCGAGCGCGCGGAGCGGCGCCGGGTAGTGCCCCCTCGTCTTCGCGAGCGCCGCCTTGCGCGCCTGGCGGAAGACGAGCTCGCGGCCGAGGAAGTTCTCGTCGAGGGCGAACGCCGCCACCTGCGCGGTGGCGCCCGTCTTCCGCGGCGGCTCGCGGCGGAGCTTCCCCGCGGCGAGCGCCGCCGCGCGGCCCCGCGCGACCTCGAGGAGGAGCGCCGGGGGCACCGCCTCGTCGACGAGCCCGATCTTCGCAGCCTTCCGCGCCTTGAGCGCCTTGCCGGCGAGGAGGATGTCGAGCGCGGCGCGGAGCCCGACGAGGCGCGGCAGCCGCTGGGTCCCGCCGCCGCCGGGGATGAGGCCGAGCTGGACCTCCGGCTGGCCGATCTGCGTGCGCGGCTCGTCGCTCGCCACCCGGTAGCGGCAGGCGAGCACCCACTCGCATCCGGCGCCGAGGCAGGCGCCGTGGATCGCCGCGACGATCGGCTTCGGGAAGCGCTCCACCCGGCCGAAGATCGCCTGGCTGTCGCGGGCGAGCTTCTCCGCTGACGCGGCGTCCCTCACCGTCTGCATGAGCTCGATCTTCGCGCCGGCGACGAACCCCTCCGGCTTGCCGCTCGCGAGCACGACCGCCTGGACCGCGGGGTCGCGCTCGAGCGCGTCGAGGATCCGCACGAACTCGAGCATGAGCTCCGGGTGAACTGTGTTCACCCGCTCGCCCGGATCGTCGACGAGGAGCGTCGCGACGCCGCCGGCGGTCTCCACACGGAAGAAGCGGGTCTTCTGAAGCTCCAGCGCCTCTGCGTTCCTCATCGCGGTCACCTCGGTCATGGCGCTGCTCACTCGCGCTCCAGGACGAGCGCCGCGCCGAGCGCGCCGGCGGCGCAGACGGTGAGGAGCGCGTGCTGCCCCTTGCGGCGGCCGAGCTCGCGGAGCGTCTGCAGGATCATGCGCGCGCCGGTCGCGGCGAACGGGTGGCCGAGCGCGATCGAGCCGCCGTTCACGTTGAGCTTCGCCGGGTCCACCTCGCCGAGCGGCTCCGCGCGGCCGAGGGCCTTCTCCGCGAACTCCCTCGAGGCGAACGCCTTGAGGTTCGAGAGCACCTGCGCCGCGAACGCCTCGTGCATGTCGACGAGATCCATGTCGGCGAGGCGCAGCCCGGCGCGGTCGAGCGCGACCGGCGCCGCGTAGGCCGGACCCTGCAGGAGCTGATCGCGCGGGTCGAGCGCCGCGTACGCGTACGCCTTCACGAACCCGAGGGGCGTCAGCCCGAGCGCCTTCGCCTTCTCCTCGCTCATGAGCACGAGCGCGGCGGCCCCGTCGGTGAGCGGCGAGGCGTTGCCGGCGGTGATGGTGCCGTAGCGCCGGTCGAACACCGGGCGGAGCTGCCCGAGCGCCTCGGGGGTCGTGTCCTTGCGGACGATGTTGTCCTTCGCGGAGACCTTGTCGTAGCGGGGCGGCACCGGGACGTGCATCACCTCGCCCTCGAACTTCCCCGCGTCCCACGCCGCGGCGGCGCGGGCGTGGCTCTTCCAGGCGAAGTCGTCCTGCGCCTCACGCGAGATCCCGTTCTTCTGCGCCATCGCTTCCGCGCTCTCGCCCATGGTGAGGCCGGTCGTCGGCTCCTTCAGCGCGGGCGGCACCGGCGTGAAGTCCTTCGGGCGCAGGCGCGACAGGATCTTCACGCGATCGGGCAAGGACTTCGCGCGCGAGACGTCGACGAGGGCCTGCGCAAGCGGGCGCGAGGCGAAGATGGGCGCGTCGGAGATCGACTCCGCGCCGCCGGAGATCGCGCAGTCGGAGTGGCCGAGCTGGATCTGGTCGGCCGCGTCGGTGGTCGTCTGGATCGACGTCGCGCAGGCGCGCGCGACGGTGTGGGCCTGGACGTTCCTCGGGAGCTGGGTCCTGAGCACCATCTCGCGCCCGACGAGCGTCACCGTGGCGGACGGGATCACCTGACCGAAGACGAGGGAGTCGAACTCCTTTGGCGAGATGCCGGTGCGCGCGACGAGCTCGTTCACGACGAGCGCACCGAGATCGACGGCGGAGAGGTCCTTGAAGTCGGTGCCCGCCTTGACGAAGGGGGTGCGGACGCCGGCCACGACGGCGGCGCGGCGACCCGCCGGAAGGGATCCGTTCATGCGCATGGGGTCGCTCCCTGATTTGGGAATCGGTCGGCTGCTCTTGCAGATCTATTGGTCATGGCGCACGGCGTCAACCCTCGCGTGGATGGCCCCCGCCGGGCGCGCGCCGAGGGTGGTGGGCGCCGTGCCCCTTGCGTCACCCCCCCGCCCCGGACAAGCATCGAGGCATGAAGCGGTCCCGCGAGCTGAAGCCGCTCTCGAGCGAACACCACCAGGCGCTCCTCGTCGCGTTCCAGCTGAAGCAGGGGCTCGCGGGACATCCCGAGTCGGCCGGCGCCCCGAAGGACCTGCCGGGCCTGCTCGGGCTCGCGCGGCGCTTCGACGAGCAGATCTTCAGGACGCACGCGCGCGCCGAAGAGGACCTGCTCGGCCGGTTCATCGAGGCCACCGCCATGGAGCGGCTGCGCACCGAGCACGGCGAGATGACGAGGCTCCTCGACCTCTCGAAGACGGCGCGCCCGGGCGACCTGCGCGCCCACCTCGCCGCGTTCGCCGACCTGCTCGAGCGCCACGTGCGCTGGGAGGAGCGCGAGCTCTTCCCCTACGCGGAGGGCCACGTCGACGAGGCGACCCTCGCGACGATCGGCGGCGAGCTCGAGAAGCGGCTCGTCCTCGCGCGCGCCGAGTCGCGGCCGCAGCGGCGCTGATCACTCCGCCTACGCAGCGCCGCGCCGCCCGACGAAAATAGCGGTCGTCATCATCGTCGGGCGTCGTTTCCGCGTCTCCCCGGCACCGTCTCCCGCCGTCTCCTCCGACGCGTGCTACGAT
>DASWEI010000201.1:0-4195 GCA_036394835.1 Anaeromyxobacter sp.
GCAGAGATCGGCATCTCCACGACGAAGCTCCACGCGTTCGGGCCGATGGGGCTCGACGAGCTCACCACCCAGAAGTTCGTGGTGGAGGGCGACGGACACGTGCGGAGCTGAGGAGAAGGGCAGGCATGGCGAAGACGACGACGAAGGCGAAGGCGGCGCGGGCCCCGGCGAAGGGGAAGACGTACGGCAAGGCGCCCGGGAAGGCGTTCGGCAAGGCGGCCGGGAAGGCGCAGGGCAGGGCGTTCGGAAAGGGGCACGGGAAGCCGGAGGGCAAGCGGTACGGCAAGCCGTCCGGCGCCGCACCCGGCAAGGCGCCGGGCGGAAAGTTCGGAAAGGCGTACGGCAAGCCGTCCGGCGCCGCGCCGGGCAAGCCGGGCAGGACGTTCCGCAAGGTGTACGGGAAGGCCTCGACCGCGTCCGGCAGGCCGCAGGCGAGGACGTTCGAACGAGACACCGGCAGGCAGCAGGCGGAGGCGGGCGGACGCGGCGGGAAGCTCGTGCCGCGCCGCAAGCCGCGCGCGCCACGCGCGGCGGCCCCGATGCCCGCGAAGCGGGTGGCCCCGGTCTCGGGCCCGCCGGGAGCCGACGCCGCGCGCCCGACGGCGGTCGCCATCGCGAAGGCGGCCCTGGACAAGAAGGGCGAGGACGTGACCGTCCTCGACGTGCGCGGCCTCACGAGCTACGCCGACTACTTCGTCGTCGTCACGGCGGACTCCGATCGGCAGGCCTCCGCGATCGCCGAGCACGTCGAGCAGACGATGAAGGAGCAGGGCGTCTCGAAGGTCGGCGTCGAGGGCTACGAGAGCGGCCGCTGGATCCTCGTCGACTACGGCGACGTCGTCGCGCACGTCATGAACAAGGAGTCGCGCGGGTTCTACGACCTCGAGGGGCTCTGGGCGGACGCCCCGAAGTTCAGCGTCGAGGCGTAGCCGCGCCCGCCGCGAGAGCGAGCGCAGGGGCAGCCGGATGAGGCTTCCCCGGCCCGCCAGCGGGCCCCCAGTGCGGAACGCGGCTGCGCCGCGAGTACTGATCTCGAGCGAGCGGGGGGCCCGGGGGGGGCGCGAGCCTCGCGAAGCGAGGCGAGTGTCCCCCCGCTAGAAGGGCCGGGCGAGCCAGGTCGCGAGCCCGGCGGCGAACGCGAGCAGCGCCATGAGAGCGAGGCTCGCGCGCCGGCGACGGTGCACCGGGAACTCCGCCTTCGTCGCCGTGCCGCGCGCGTCGGCGAGCCGCGTCGCGTGCAGCGTCGAGAGGTCGAGCTTCGTCAGCGCGATCTGCTCCGTCACGAAGCCGCGGTTCGCGAGCAGCGCGACGACGCGCGCGCGCGGGTGAACCGCGCGCGGCAGCAGGCGGGTCGCGGTCGCGTCGAGCGTCCGCGCGAGCGCGCCCGCGCTCTTGAACCGCGCCGCCGGGCGGCGCGCGAGGCAGCGCTCCACCGTGCGCGCGAGCCTGCGCGGGCAGTCGGGCGCGAGGGAGCGGACCGTGCGGAACCTCCCGCGCGCGATGATCGCGAAGAGCTCCTCCGCGTCCTTGCCGCGGAATGGCTTCTCGCCGGTGAGGAGCTCGTAGAGCGAGACGCCGAGCGCCCAGACGTCGGCCATCGGGCCCGCCTCGCTGCCGGCGAGCACCTCCGGCGCCATGTACGAGGGGCTCCCCACGAGCATCCCGGCGCGCGTGAGCGAGGCGTCGTCCTCGCCCTTCGCGATGCCGAAGTCCATGAGCTTCACCTCGCCGTCCCGCGACACCATCACGTTCGCCGGCTTCACGTCGCGGTGGAGCAGCGCGTTGAAGTGGACGTAGTCGAGGGCGTCGGCGACGCGCGCGCCGACGAGCGCGACGCAGTCCGGCGGAAGGGCGCCGCCCTGCGCGAGGAGCTTCGCGAGATCGGTGCCGTCGACGAGCTCGGTGACGAGGTAGAGCCCGTCGTCCTTCTCGACGAGATCGTGCACCTGGACGATCGCCTCGTGCCGGAGCTTCGCGTACGCGCGCCCCTCGCGCCGGAAGCGCTCGACGACCTCCTTGGAGCGCGTGAGCTTCGTGTCGAGCGCCTTCACGGCGACGGGCCGGTCGAGCCCTTCCTGGAAGGCCTCGTACACGACGCCCATTCCGCCGCGTCCGATTTCGCGGACGATCCGGGAGGATCCGACCTTGCGCACCATGCGAGCGCGCAGGATCGCAAGCGGACGGCCGGCGCTCAAGGGGCCAAGGATGATCTCTGCCGTCCGGCCGCCCGCGGACGCGCAATTTCGACGCGACCGGTCGAGGCGGGGCGCTGACCGGCCTTGCCTCCACGCACACCCGATCTGCTACACTCCCCCGGATTTTGTCGCACCCTGCGAGCGTTCACAAAAAAGTTCAGCGCGGCCCTGACCTTGCAGGGACCCAACTGCTCTGGATCAATTTCGCAGGCTTTGCGTCCCTCGCGCAGGAAGGGGCGTGACGCCGTGCGTTTTCCCGAGGAGGCCAGAATGGTGGTCAGGCGAATGGTGACGATGGACGGCAACGAGGCGGTCGCCTCGGTCGCCCACCGGATCAACGAGGTGATCGCGATCTACCCGATCACCCCCTCTTCCAACATGGGGGAGTGGGCGGACGAGTGGTCCGCGAAGGGGAAGAAGAACATCTGGGGGACGGTCCCGTCCGTCACTGAGATGCAGTCCGAGGGCGGCGCCGCCGGCGCGGTCCACGGCGCGCTCCAGGCGGGCGCCCTGACGACGACGTTCACCGCGTCGCAGGGGCTCCTCCTCATGATCCCCAACATGTACAAGATCGCGGGCGAGCTCACGCCGATGTGCATGCACGTGAGCGCGCGGACGATCGCGACGCACGCGCTCTCGATCTTCGGCGACCACTCCGACGTGATGGCGGTCCGGCAGACCGGCTACGGCCTGCTCTCCTCCGCCTCCGTCCAGGAGGCGCACGACTTCGCGGTGATCGCGCAGCGCGCCTCGATGCGCTCGCGCATCCCGTTCCTGCACTTCTTCGACGGGTTCCGCACCTCGCACGAGGTCGCGAAGGTCGAGGAGCTCACCGACGACGATCTCCGCCAGATGATCACGGAAGACCTCGTCGCCGCGTTCCGCTCCCGCGCGCTCACGCCGGACCGGCCGGTCCTCCGCGGCACCGCCCAGAACCCCGACGCCTTCTTCCAGGCGCGCGAGGCGATCAACCCCTTCTACAGCGCCGCCGCCGACCACGTGCAGGAGGCGATGGACGCGTTCGCGAAGATCACCGGGCGCAAGTACCGACTCTTCGAGTACCACGGCCACCCGCAGGCGGAGCGCGTCCTCGTCGCGATGGGCTCGGGCTGCGAGACCGCGCACGAGACCATCGACGCGCTCGTCGCGCAGGGCGAGAAGGTCGGCCTCATCAAGGTGCGGCTCTACCGGCCGTTCGACCTCGGCGCGTTCATGACCGCGCTGCCCCGCTCGGTCCACCACATCGCGGTGCTCGACCGGACGAAGGAGCCCGGGTCGCTCGGCGAGCCGCTCTACCAGGACGTCGTGACGGCGCTCCGCGAGGCGGAGCAGGCGCACATCGACCGCTTCCACCACCAGCTCACGGTGATCGGCGGCCGCTACGGGCTGTCCTCGAAGGAGTTCACGCCGGCGATGGTGAAGGCGGTCTTCGACGAGCTCGGCAAGCCGCGCCCGAAACGCCACTTCACGATCGGCATCAACGACGACGTCACCCACACCTCCCTCACGTGGGACCCGTCGTTCGACACGGAGCCGAAGGACGTCGTCCGCGCGCTCTTCTTCGGCCTCGGGGCCGACGGCACCGTCGGGGCGAACAAGAACTCGATCAAGATCATCGGCGAGGACACGCCCAACTACGCGCAGGGCTACTTCGTCTACGACTCGAAGAAGTCCGGCACGCTCACCGTCTCGCACCTGCGCTTCGGCCCCCGCCCGATCCGCTCCGCCTATCTCGTCACGAAGGCGAACTTCGTCGCCTGCCACCAGGCGAACTTCGTCGAGAAGTACGAGATGCTCGAGCCGACGAGCCCGGGCGCGACGTTCCTCCTCAACTCGTCGCACGGGGCGGACACGGTGTGGGAGAAGCTCCCGCGCGAGGTCCAGCAGCAGATCCTCGACAAGAAGCTCCGCTTCTTCGTGATCGACGCCTACAAGGTCGCGAAGGACACCGGCATGGGGGTGCGCATCAACACCATCATGCAGACCTGCTTCTTCGCGAT
>DASWEI010000202.1:0-5561 GCA_036394835.1 Anaeromyxobacter sp.
AGCGGATCGAGGTGCCCTACTTCACGCAGGATCCGAGCACCGCCTACAACCTCTTCAAGGACGGCAAGATCGATCTGACCGGCCTCGACCGGGACCTGCTCGGACGCGCGCAGGCGGACCGGTTCCGGATGAAGGCGTTCGCTGCGGGGTCGGTCTTCTACGCCGAGTTCAACCACCGCCCCGGGCGCGCGACGACGAACCGCCACTTGCGGAAGGCGATCCAGCTCGTCTTCAACCCGAAGGAGTACGTGTCGAAGGTGATCGGCGTCCCCGGAAACCGTCCCGGCGTCCGGCTCATCCCGCGCTGGGTCCCGGGGGTCGAGGGGCCATTCTGGCAGGAGTACCCCGTCGAGCCGGTGCTGCCCGACCTCGACGCCGCGCGCCGCGAGCTCGAGCTCGCGAGGAGGGAGCTCGGCGGCGTCATCCCGCCGCTCGTCTGGCTCACCGGAGACGACCCCGGCACGGCGCGCGAGGCGGAGTACTTCCAGTACCTCTTCTCGTCGCGCCTCGGCATCGCGCTCAAGATCGACAAGCAGACGTTCAAGCAGCGGCTCGCGAAGATGACGTCAGGCGAGTTCGACCTCGTCTCGGCGGGGTGGGGGCCGGACTACGCGGACGCGATGACCTTCGCGGACCTGTTCGCGAGCTGGAACGAGAACAACCGAGGCCGCTGGAAGAACGAGCGGTACGACGCGCTCATCCGGAAGGCGCAGGCGAGCGCCGATCCCCGCGTACGCATGGACGCGATGGCGGAGGCGGAGCGGATCCTGCTCGACGAGGTCGCGATCCTGCCGAAGAGCGAGGCCGGCAGCGTCTACGTCCACGCGCCGAAGCTCACCGGGGTCATCCGGCGCGCGGTGGGAACGGACCCGGACTACACCCACGCGCGGCTCGAGCCGTAGGAGGGACGCCCTCGTGCTCGCCTACACGCTGAAGCGCCTCCTCGCCGGCCTCGTGACGGTCTTCTTCATCGCGACCGCGACCTTCGCGGCGATGCACGCCGTCCCGGGCGACCCGCTCACGACGGGCAAGGCACGGAGCCCCGAGATCCGCGCAAATCTCAAGGCGCGGTACGGCCTCGACAAGCCGGTGCTCGTCCAGTACGGCGTGTTCCTCGAGAACATGGCGAAGGGGGACTTCGGGATCTCCTTCACCCAGCAGAACCGCTCGGTGAACGACATCATCCGCGAGCACTTCCCCGTGTCGGCGATCCTCGGCGTCCTCTCGCTCCTGTTCGCCACGGTCGGCGGGATCGTGCTCGGTTCTGTGACGGCCCGCTTCCGCGGACGGTGGGCCGATCGGACGACGCTCTTCTTCGTCGTGCTCGGCATCTCCGTGCCGGGCTTCGTCTTCGCCGCGCTTGCCCAGTTCGGCGTCCTCGCCGTGAACCGGCGCGCCGGCGCGACGGTCCTGCCGGTCGCCGGCTGGGGCACCTTCCGGCACATGCTCCTTCCGGCGCTCGCGCTCGGGATCGGCACGCTCGCGTTCCTGACGCGGCTGATGCGCAGCTCGCTCCTCGAGATCGTGAACCAGGACTACATCCGGACGGCGAAGGCGAAGGGGCTGCCGCCCTGGCGCATCTTCGTCTCGCACCAGCTCCGGAACGGGATCCTCCCGGTCATCACGCTGCTCGGGCCCGCGCTCGCCGCCATCACGACGGGCGGCTTCGTCGTCGAGAGCGTGTTCGCGATCCCGGGGCTCGGCCGCTACTTCGTCCAGGCGGTCCAGCAGCTCGACTACACCGTCATCATGGGGCTCACCGTGTTCTACGGCGCGTTCCTCGTCCTGATGGTGATCCTCGTGGACATCGTCTACGGCTTCGTGGACCCGCGGATCCGGGTCGCGAAGGAGGGCGGGTGACTCCCGGGCCCGCGGGAGAAACGGTGGCGGGCGCGGCGGGCGGCGGCGCTGCGGCGGGCGCGCGCGCGCTCCGGCCGGAGGACTTCGCGCCGGTCACGCGCGGCAACGTCACCCGCGGCCCGTCGCGGCCGTCGCTCTCCTACTGGAAGGACGCCTGGCTCCGGCTGCGGAGGAACCCGCAGGCGATCGCCTCGCTCGTCATCGTCTGCGCGCTCCTCCTCTTCACGCTCGTCGGCCCGCTCCTGTGGCGCGTCGACCCGGGGCAGCCCGTGCTCGCCCGCATCTCCGAGCCGCCGCGCTGGGACAACCGCGCGGAGGTGCTCGCCGAGCCGCCGCCGTTCGAGGACGTCGTCATCCCGGGCGTCCCGGCCGCGCCGGACGCGGACGGCGCGACCTTGCCCGCCACCGCCTCGCTCGCCGTCGTCGGAAGGCCCACCGTCGCGTCGGTCCGGCTGCGCTGGTCGCACGTCCCTGGCGCGGCGGGCTACCTCGTGTACCGCTCCACCTCGAGGCCCGCGGGCGACTACCTCGGCCTGCCGATGGGCGAGGTGACGGCGGGGAACGTCGTCTCCTTCGAGGACGCGTTCAACCTCGAGCCGACCACCTACTGGTACTCGGTCGTCGCGACGAACGTCGCCGAGTCCCGCAACGCCGCCACGATCGAGGTGCGGCTCACGCCCGCAATCTCGCTCGTGGACGCGAAGACCATCGACCCGCGCGCGAGGCCCGGCGACGTCGTCTCCCGCCCGCGGAGGCCGTTCGGGACCGACTTCCTCGGCCGCGACCTGCTCGCCCGTCTCATGGCGGGGGCGCGCGTTTCGCTCTTCATCGGGTTCACCGCGCCGCTCCTCGCGATCCTCATCGGCATCTTCGTCGGCGGGGCCGCGGGCTACTTCGGCGGGCGCGTCGACCACTGGCTCATGCGGATCACCGACTTCGTGCTCGCCCTGCCCTTCCTGCTCTTCATGATCCTGTTCAAGGTGGCGTTCGGGTCGGGGGCGGGCGAGAGCGGCATCGGGCCGATGCTCGTCGCGCTGATCGTCCTCTCCTGGACGGGCGCGGCGCGGCTCACGCGCGGGCAGGTGCTGCAGCTCCGCGAGATGGAGTTCGTGCAGGCCTCGCGCCTGCTCGGCGCCCGCCCCGCCTACCTGATCGTCCGCCACCTCCTCCCGAACACGCTCGGCGTCATCCTCGTCTCGCTCACCTTCGCGATCCCGAGCGCGATCTTCACCGAAGCCTTCCTGTCGTTCATCGGGATGGGCGTCGCGCCGCCGACGCCGTCGTGGGGCTCGATGTGCAGCGACGGGATCAAGACGTTCCTCGTCTACCCGCACGAGTTCCTCTTCCCCGCCGCCGCGATCAGCGTGACGGTGCTCGCCTTCAACCTGCTCGGCGACGGGCTCCGGGACGCGCTCGACCCGCGGATGAGGTCGGTCGAATGAGCCTCCTCGAGATCCGCGACCTCCGCGTCGAGTTCGCCACCTACGGCGGCGTCGTGAAGGCGGTGCGCGGCGTCTCCTTCTCGCTCGAGCGCGGGAAGACGCTCGCGATCGTCGGCGAGTCGGGATGCGGGAAGTCCGTCACCGTGCAGGCGGCGATGGGGCTCATCCCGACGCCGCCCGGGCGGATCACCGGAGGCTCGGTCCGCTTCGAAGGGCAGGAGCTCGTCGGGCTCGGGCCGGGCCAGGCGAACCGCGTCCGGGGCAAGGAGATCGCGATGATCTTCCAGGACCCGATGACCTCTCTCAACCCCACGATGAAGGTGGGCCAGCAGATCACCGAGGCGCTCCGGTACCACGAGGGGATCTCCGGCAGGGCCGCACGCGCGAAGGCGATCGAGTCACTCGAGCGCGTGCAGATCCCCGAGGCGCGCGCGCGCGTCGACAGCTACCCGTTCCAGTTCTCGGGCGGCATGCGCCAGCGCGTCATGATCGCGATGGCGATCGCCTGCCACCCGAAGATCCTCATCGCCGACGAGCCGACCACCGCGCTCGACGTCACGGTCCAGGCGCAGATCCTGGGCCTGCTCCGCGATCTCCAGCGCGAGCACGGCATGGCGATCGTCCTCATCACCCACGACCTCGGGGTCGTCGCACAGATGGCGGACGAGGTCGCGGTGATGTACGCAGGGCAGATCGTCGAGCAGGGCAGCGTGGACGACGTCTTCTACCGGCCCGCGCACCCGTACACGCTCGGGCTCAAGCAGGCGATGCCCGGCGACGAGGAGGGGCTGCGCGCCCGGCTCGAGCCCATCGAGGGGAGCCCGCCCGATCTCTTCAGCCCGCCGCCGGGCTGCCCGTACTTCGAGCGCTGCCCGTGGGCGATGAAGGTGTGCGGACCCGAGGTGCCGCCGCTCTGGCCCGTCCAGGCGGGTCACGCCGCCCGCTGCTGGCTCCACCACGAGCGCGCGCCGGTGCGCCCCGAGAAGCTCTTCCAGGGCGCGCTCATGCCGGGGGGAGCGGCCGCATGAGCATGCGCCCCGGCGAGCTCGCCCAGGGACCCCGGCCCGCGACCGCGCGGCCGCTCCTCGAGGTGCGCGCGCTCACGAAGCACTTCGACGTCGGCCGCGGGCGCGTGCTCCAGGCGGTGGACGGCGTGAGCCTCGAGATCGGCGAGCGCGAGGTGCTCGGCCTCGTCGGCGAGTCGGGCTGCGGGAAGTCCACGCTCGGGCGGACCATCGTCGGGCTGCACGACAAGACCGCGGGCGAGGTCCGCTACCGCGGCGAGCCGCTGCCGGCCCGCTACCGCGCCGCCGACTTCAAGCGCTGGGCCCGCAAGATCCAGATGATCTTCCAGGACCCCGCCTCGTCCCTGAACGAGCGCATGACGCTGCGCGAGATCGTGGCCGAGGGACCGCTCCTCAACGGCCGGTGGCGGCGGAGCGAGGTGCAGGCCCGCGTCGCGGGCTGGCTCGAGCGGGTCGGGCTCTCCGCGGACCAGATGTCCCGCTACCCGCACGAGTTCTCCGGCGGGCAGAAGCAGCGCATCGGCATCGCCCGCGCCCTCGCGCTAGAGCCGGAGCTCGTCATCTGCGACGAGCCGATCTCCGCGCTCGACGTGTCGGTGCAGGCGCAGGTCGTGAACCTGCTCGCGGACCTCAAGGCGACGATGGGGCTCACGCTGCTCTTCATCGCGCACGATCTCTCGATGGTCCGCTACGTCTCCGACCGCACCGCGGTGATGTACCTCGGCCAGCTCGTCGAGCTCGGGAAGGCCGACGACGTGTTCTTCCGGCCGAAGCACCCGTACACCCGCTCGCTCATCGCGGCGAACCCCGAGCCCGACCCCGCGAAGGAGCGCCGCCGCGCCCACGCCGCGCCGCGCGGCGAGATCCCGTCGCCCGTGAACCTCGCGCCGGGCTGCCGGTTCACCGGGCGCTGCCCGTTCGCCGCCGACGTGTGCCGCGTCAAGGATCCCGCGTGGCTCGAGGTGGAGCCGGGCCGGTTCGTGGCGTGCCACCTGTTCGATCGCGAGAGCGGGCACCCCGGCGCGGGGACGGGCGGCGGCGCGTAGCTCGGCTCGTGGTCGTGGACGTGTTCCTGGACGGTCCTGGACGTGTTCCTGGACCTGGACCTGGACCTGGATTCCCGTTCACCCTGAGCGTAGCGCCGCCGCAGGCGGCGCGGAGTCGAAGGGCGATTTCGGCACACGGATCACCGGACGTCTCCGTCCGGGCGCTGGGCCGGGGAGGGTCGTCGTCC
>DASWEI010000203.1:0-7136 GCA_036394835.1 Anaeromyxobacter sp.
AGATGCGCCGGTAGTCCGCCTCGTCGCGGATGATGTACGGCGTGAGGAACATGAGGAGGTTCGTCTTCGACTTCGTGTTCACGGTGTCGCGGAAGAGCCAGCCGAGCAGCGGGAGGCTGCCGAGGAACGGGATCTTCTTGATGGTGCGGACGTTCCGCTCCTGGATGAGGCCGCCGATGACGATGGTGGACTGGTCGTGCGCGACGACCTGCGTCTTCACGGTCCGCTTCGAGGTGGTCGGGCCGAGCTGCGGGTCGTTCGAGGCGATCTCCTCGGTCTGCTCCTCGATGTGGAGCCGGACGTTCCCACCCTCGTTGATCTGCGGCTTGATCTTGAGCCGCAGCTCGACGGGCTGCCGCTGGATCGGCGCGACGAGGCTCGAGAGCCCGCCGAGGCCGAGGACCGAGCCGAGGTTCGCGGTGGCCGTCGTGCCGGTCGTGCCGGAGACGAGGTTCGTGAGCCCCTGCGGCGTGTAGCCCGCCTGGAACGGCACGTTCTGGCCGACCGTGATCTCCGACTCCTCGTTGTCGGTCGCGACGAGGTGCGGCGTCGAGAGCACGTTCACGTCGGAGGAGGTCTGGAGCGCCTGCACGAGCACGCCCAGCGAGGGGAGGTTGATCCCGAGCTTCGAGAGCTCCGACGAGACCGGGCCCGCGAACCCGGTGAGGAACCCGCCGAGCGCCACGGCCGAGCCGAGGTTGAAGGAGGAGACGCGCCCGGGCTCGGAGGCGATCGGGATGACGCCGGTGTCACCCTTGTAGTTGAACGGGATCGCGGTGTGCGCGCCGACGCCGAACTGCGTCTCGTTGCGCAGGTTCACCTCGAGGATGACGGCCTCGACGAAGACCTGGCGCCGGGGACGATCGAGCTTCTCGATGAGCCGCGAGACCGCGTTGAAGTCGGAGCCGCTCGCCTGCACGAGCAGCGCGTTCTGCGCCTTGTCCGCGGTGATCTTGACCTCGCCGCTGAAGAGCTCGGCCGTCTCCGAGCCCGTGGGCGCCGCCGGGGCCGCAGCGCGCGGGGGCTGCCCCGGAATCGCGGAGGGGATCGGCGCGCCGACTGCGGGAACCTTTCCTTTCGCCTGACCCTGCGCGAGGTTCGAGAGCGTCGTCGCCATCTCCTCCGCGTTCGCGTTGCGCAGGAAGACGACGTGGATGCCGCCCTCGCCGCTCGACGGAACGTCGAGCTGCTCGATGAGCTCGAGGATGCGCGTGAAGCTCTTCTCGTCGGCGATGATGATGAGCTTGTTCGTCCGCTCGTCCGGGATGATCTTCGAGACGGAGACCTCGACGCCGCGCTCCGCCGCGCCCGGCACGCCCGGGGCTCCCGGCACTGCCGGAGCTCCCGGCGCGGGCGCGGCGGGGGCCGGCTGTCCCGGGCGGGCCATCCCTGCGCCCCCCGGCGCGAGCAGCGTGCGCTTCGCGCCGGGCCGCCCCTGCGCCTGGAAGATCTGGTTGATCTTGTCCGCGATGTCCTTCGCCGCGGCGTAGCGCACCTGGACGATCCGGACGAGGTCGCCCGCGCCCGCGCGGTCGACCGCCTCCAGGATCCGCTCGATGCGGCGGATGTTGAGGCCGATGTCCGTGATGATGAGCATGTCGGGCGGGATCGCGACCACGTCCGCGCCCTGCGGCGACACGAAGTTCGAGACGATGCCGCGCATCTGATCCGCGTCCGCGAAGGAGAGCCGGAGCACCTTCGTGATCGGCTGCTCGTTCGCGGGCGTGCCGGCTTCCGAGTCGGTGTAGAGCGGGATCGGGTTCTTCTTCGCGTCGGCGGTGCGGATGAGCTTGTAGTACTTGCCGGTCGCGTAGACCGCGATGTTGTTCGTGTTGAGCGCGACGAGGAACGCGGCGTACGCCTCGTCGGCGGTGACCGGGGTCTTCGAGAGGAGGGTGATCTTCCCGCGGGCGATGTCCTCCGTGTAGACGAAGTTCCGGCACGTCCAGCGGCTCGCCTGCTCGAGCACGTCGACGATGTCCGCCTTGTTGAAGGTCAGCATGAAGCGGCCCTGCAGCGGGACGCACTTCGTGTCCGCGCGGAGCGACTCGCCCGGGGTGCCGGGCCGGGCACCGGGCCGGGGCGGCGGCGGCGCCGCCGGCGCGGGCGCGGGCAGGCTGCCCGGCGCGCCCGGCTGCGGCGCGGCCCCGGGGCGGGGTGGGGGCAGCGGCCTTCCGAACGGCCGCGGCTGGCGCAGATCGTCCGGGTTCGGCGGGCGTGGCGGCGGGGCCTGGGCGAGCGCCAGGGCCGGGACGAGGACGAGCGTGGCGATGAGCGATCGCATGTGAGGACCTTCGATCCGCGCTTCACGGACCGTTGATGTTGATTTCCTTCTTGACCAGCTGTCCCCCGCGCTCCGACTCGAGAACGACGTGCCCCGTGTCCTTCAGCTTCTGGAGGAGGTCGAGCATCTTCTCGGGGGAGTTGAGTTCGTAGCCGTTCACGCGCTGCACGACGTCCCCGTTCTCGATGCCGAGCGAGGCGTACAGCGACCCCGGCTGGATCGAGAAGAGCTTGAAGCCGTTCGCCGTGCCGTTCTTGAAGGACGGGACGATCCGCGCCTGGGTCGCGATCTGGTTCAGGTCGCCGAGCGTCGTGTCGATGACCTTCCGGTCGACCTCGTAGCGGTTGTCCCCGATCTGCCGGACGCCCTCGAGCTTGCCCCCGGGCGGCGCCGGGCGCGGCTGGGGCACGGGCGCGAAGCCGAGGTTCGCAGCGGGGGCGGCCTCGCCGCCGCCGCCGCCGGGCTCGAAGTCGAGGTACTCCTTCGAGCCGCCATTGCAGATGATCGCGACGACCCGGAAGCCGTTCCCCGTCGCGTCGTGGTCGTCGCGCACGCGCTCGACCCCGAGGAGCTGCACCGCGCCGATCTGATCGCCCACGCCGAGGACATGGGTCTCGCGCGTCGTGAGGTCGTTCACCGTCGCGAGCGAGAAGCGCGGCCGGTCGGCGATGATCCCCGCGATGAGCTGCATGCGCAGATCGCTCTTCGTCGGCGCGGCGCGCAGGTCCTCGCAGTTCTGCGGCGACTGCGGCACGTTCGCGACCGGCATCTCGGCGGCGCGCGGCGGCTGCTGCCCGATGAGGCGGTAGATCGCATCCGTGTCGAGCGACGCGGGGAGGGAGGGCCGCGGCGGCGGCGCCGACACCGCCTGGAGGTCCACCTCCGGCCTCGGGCGGATGAGGACGCCGACGAGCGTGTTCACCGTCTTCGCCGACAGCCACGCGGCGGCGAAGACGAGGACGAGGTTCGCCGTCCAGGCGTATTTGCGGAAGAAGAGATCGAGCATGGATCCGCCCGCGGCGGATTGAGCAACCGACGTGCCACCGAGCGCGCCGCAGGAGCAACTTCAACGCGCGGAGATCACGGGCGAATCCCGCCGCCCGCACGGCCGCCGCACCGGCCGCGCACCCCCGCCTGCCAATTTGGCAAAGGACGCGCCCGTGACCTCGGACCGATGCCAGATTGGCAGCCGGCGTGACGCGTCCCAAGCGGCGCGCCGGGCGGGCCCGCGCCGCCCCGGCGTCACTCCTCGCGCTCGGCGCCCGGCAGGAGCCTGCCCTCCTCGTCGCGCTCGAGCTTTCGGTAGATCGTGCGCGCCGCGATCCCGAGGAGCTGGGCCGCGAGGTTTTTGTCGCCCTTCGTCTGCTCGAGGGTGCGCCGGATGACGAGCCGCTCGACCTCCTCCATGGGCGTCCCGAGCGGGATGACGATCGCGGCGCCCGGCGCGCTCCCGGCGCCCGCAGGCGACTCGGCGCTCGCCGTGTCGGCGCGGATCGCGTCGGGGAGGTCCGGGACGTCGAGGATCTCGGTGCGCGTCAGGATGACCGCACGCTCGACCGCGTGCTGCAGCTCGCGCACGTTGCCTGGCCAGGGGTACCGCTCGAGCGCGGCCGCGGCCGCGGGCGAGAAGCCGGTCACGCGCTTCGGAAGCCCATCCGCGACGCGCCGCAGGAAAAAGCTCGCGAGCGCGAGCACGTCCTCGCGCCGGGCGCGCAGCGGCGGCAGCCGGACCGAGACGACGTCGAGCCGGTAGAACAGATCCTCGCGGAAGCGTCCCGCCTTCGCCTCCGCGGTGAGATCCTTGTTCGTCGCCGCGACGACGCGCACGTCCACGCGCACGGGCTCCGTCCCGCCGACGCGCTCGAGCACGCCGTCCTGCAGGAAGCGCAGGAGCTTCACCTGCACGCCGGGCGACATCTCGCCGACCTCGTCGAGGAAGAGGGTCCCGCCGTGGGCGCGCTCGAAGCGCCCCTCCTTGCGCGACGACGCGCCGGTGAACGCGCCTTTCTCGTGGCCGAACAGCTCCGACTCGAGGAGGCTCTCCGGGATCGCCGCGCAGTTGATGGGCACGAACGGCCCCCTCGCGCGCGTCGAGAGGTCGTGCACGAGACGCGCGGCGAGCTCCTTGCCGGTGCCGCTCTCGCCGACGAGCAGGACGGTCGCCGAGGTCGGCGCCACCTGGCGCAGCGTCTCGAGCACCGCGCGAAACGGTGGCGCGTCGCCGACGAGGCCGCCGATCCCGGGCGCGAGCTCGGCGAGGCGCGCCTTGAGCGCGCGGTTCTCGGCGACGAGCGAGGCCTTCTCGAGCGCCTGGCGGACCGACTTCACGATCGCGTGGCGCTTCACCGGCTTCGTGATGAAGTCGTAGGCGCCGTCCTTCATCGCAGCGACCGCGGTCTCGACCGTGCCGTAGGCGGTCATGAGGACCACCTCCGTCTCCGGCGCGAGCGTCTTCACCGCGCGGAGCAACTCGTCGCCGCTCATCCCCGGCATCATGACGTCGGTCACGACGACCGAGGCCCGCTCCTTGCGGAGCGCGTCGAGGGCCGCCGGGCCGCTCCGCGCGAGCGCGACGCGCCAGCCCTCTCGCTCGAAGATCTTTGCGAGCGACTCGAGGTTCGAGGCCTCGTCGTCGACGATGAGCACGAGCGGGGACACGGCGTGGGCAGGATACGACGCGGCGCGCCGGTGCCGCTACGGCGACGGCGCCGCGGCGCCGCGCGACGCCGCGCCCGGGGTCGGCCGCACCCCGAACGCGCCGCGGATCTCGTGCCCGAACACCGCGGCGGCGCCGGCCGCCAAGGCGAGGAGGATCGCGGTCACGACCGCCCACTCGACGAGCCCCTGCTTCACGGCGGACCACTCTGGCGAAGGCGCGACCCGAGCGCAACCCGCGCGCTTGCCTCCTCGTCCCCGGAGGTGGCTATCATCCGGCCATGCGTCAGCTCGCCCTCCTCGTCGCGCTCGCCGCGGCGTCCCCGAACGTCGCGTCCGCGCAGGCGAAGCCGAAGGTCGCGGTCCTCGACTTCGCGGCCAACGGTGCGTCGAAGGAGCTCGCGAGCGCCGCCGGCGGGGTCGCGGCGAACGAGCTCGACCGGATGGGCACGTTCCAGACCGTCACCGCCGACGCGATCCGCAACATGCTCGCCTTCGAGAAGCAGCGGCAGATGCTCGGCTGCGCCGACGCCGGGTGCATGGCCGAGATCGGCGGCGCGCTCGGAGTCGACTGGCTCGTCTCCGGCAAGGTGACGAAGCTCGCAGCGTCCGCGGGCGTCCCCGAGACCTTCAGCCTCGACCTCACCCTCACGAACGTGCGGAAGGCGCAGCGGGAGGGCTCGATCATCGAGACGGCGCGGACCGAGACGGAGCTCGTCACGAAGACCGGCAAGGCGGCGCAGAAGCTCGTCGCGAGGATCCTCGCGGGGCGCACCGGGCGGCTCGTCATCTCCGCAGCCGAGGCGGGAGCGGTCGTGAAGGTGGACGAGCAGGTGAAAGGGACGACGCCGCTCCGCGGCGCGATCGTCCTGCCCGCCGGCCCCCACGCGGTCAGCGTCGAGAAGCAGGGGTTCGTCGCGCACCAGAAGGACGTGCAGGTCGAGGCGGGGAAGCTCGTGGAGGAGCGGGTGACGCTCGTGCCGAGCCCCGACTTCGTGCGCGCCTACGAGTCGCGCCAGAAGAAGCTCCGGCTCGGCGCCTGGCTCTCGACCGGCGTGGCGGTGGCGGGCCTCGCGGCGGCGGTGGGGCTGCAGGTGAGCGCGAACGCGATCTACGGCAACGAGACGACTCCGGGCACGTTCCTCTACGACCGCGCGAAGCTGCAGGACGGGATCGAGACCCAGGGCGGCGTGAGCCTGCGCGACCAGGCGAACAAGCTCAAGTCGGACATCGAGACCCGCCAGACGATGTCGTACGTCGCGGGCGGCCTCGGTGGGGTGGCGGCCATCGCGGCGACGTACTTCTGGATCGCCGGCGAGGATCCGAACCGCTACTCCGGGTTCTCGGACACCACGGCGCGCATCGACCTCGCGCCGCTCCCGGGCGGAGCCGTGGCGTCCGTGACGATCGGCTTCTAGCACTACTCGGTCACTTTCGTACGCCTGCTGCGAGCGCCGATGCTCTCGCTACGGCGCAGAAGTGACCGAGTAGTACGAGCTGACCAGAAACTTCAACGGCGCCCTCGCGGGCGCCGTCTCGTGCTTCCGGCCGATCGGACCGCTCGCTACTCGGCCTTCGGCTCGGCGGCCGCGGCGGCCGCGGCGGCCTCGCTCTTCTGCGGCTTCGACTTCCCGGCCTTTGCGCGCTTCGCGGCCCGGTTCTCCACCGGAGGCGGGGCCTTCTTCGGCGCGGGGGCGGGCGCGGCCTTCACCTCGGGCTTCCCGGCGGTCGCCGGCGCCGTGGCGTAGCGCGTCTTGAACTTCTCGATCCGACCCGCGGTGTCCATGAGCTTCTGCTTGCCGGTGTAGAACGGGTGGCAGTTCGAGCAGATCTCGACGTGGAAGTCTCCGCGCGTCGAGCGGGTCTCGATGACGTTCCCGCAGTTGCACATGATCTTCGCGGACTTGTAGTCGGGGTGGATCGCTTCCTTCATGACGTCCTCTTGGCCGCTTGCACCGGGCGCGCGGAGCGCGCGGTGGTCCGGGCCTCGCAATGGGAACCGCGGGATCTAGTCGGAACGCGGGGTTCCGTCAAGGTCGGCGTCTACTTCCCGCCCCCGACCATCATCTTGAAGAACTCGTCGTGGCTCTTCACCTGGCGGAACTTGTCGAGGATGAACTTCATCGCCTCGACGTTGTCGAGCCCGTTCAGGATCGTCTGGCGCAGGATGTAGATCTTGGAGAGCCAGTCGGCGGCG
>DASWEI010000204.1:0-21694 GCA_036394835.1 Anaeromyxobacter sp.
CAAGCACTACAACGACGTCACGTTCATCGACGAGTTCCTGACGCTCGAGTTCGTGCTCGAGCAGAAGCTCTTCACCTACGGCTACAACGAGAAGCACCAGCGCTGGGAGATCCTGGAGCGCGAGTTCAAGAAGGTGAAGGACAAGCTGCTGCACATGCTCACCAACTTCGGCCAGCCGCTCATCGCGGTCGAGGACGGGAACTTCGACAACCGCGGGGAGCTGCTCCTCGTCCACAAGCACGACGGCGTGGACCTGAAGCTCGACTACGCGCGCGAGACCCTGCGCAACCTGCAGACCCTCTGGCGCCGGCCGGTGAACCTCGTCACGCGCGTCGAGGGGCGGCACATGCAGTTCCGCTACGACGGCAAGGAGCACTCCGAGCGGAGGGTGGAGCTGTAGGCGCGGTGCGCACCGCCCCGATCACGGAATTTCGGTTTCACGTGCGCGTTTGCTAGATTGCGCCCGTGCCGGACCAGACCACCGATCACCCTCGCAGGAGCCGGACCGGCGCGGTCGCCGCCGGCCTCGGCCTCGTCGCCATCCTCGCGGTCGCGCTCGCGGGCGCCGCCGGGCGCCTCGGCCCTACCCCCACTCCGGTCGGGCCCGCGCCCATCGCCGCCCAGCCCGCATCTCCCGCGGTCCCGGCGCGCCCGCCGGAGCGATTCACCGCCGTGACGGCGCGGCTCGCGCGGAACCAGACCCTGTCGCAGGCGCTCTTCGGGCTCGACCTCGATGGCGCCGACGTGAAGGCCGTCGTGGACGCGCTGAGGGGCCTCTTCCCGTTCAACCGCGCCCGTCCGGGCGACCAGCTCCGGGTCGAGCGGCGCGAGGGCGAGCGGGCCCCGCTCCGCCTCAGCTACCGGCAGGGGCCGGCGGACGAGTGGCTCGTGGAGCGCGTCCCGGACGGCACGCTCCGCGCGACGAAGCGGCCGGTCGCGCTCACGACGGAGGTGGCGCGCGTCGCCGTGACGATCGACGCGTCGCTCTACGAGAGCCTGCAGCGGGGCGGCGAGGACCCGAACCTCGCGGTCCTCGCGGCCGACGTGCTCGCCTGGGACGTGGACTTCTACCAGGACGTCCGCGCCGGCGACCGGATGCGGATGGTCGTCGAGAAGGTCTTCGCCGACGGGAAGGTCCTCCGCTACGGCGAGGTGCTCGCCGCCGAGTACGACGGCGCCGCCACCGGCCGGAAGCGCCTCTACCGCTACGTCGACCCGACCGGACAGACGAGCTACTTCGACGAGGAAGGGCAGAGCGCGCGCCGCGGCTTCCTCAAGTCGCCGCTCAAGTACGCGAACATCACCTCGCGCTTCGGCAACCGCCGCCACCCCATCCTCGGCTACAACCGCGCGCACGAGGGGGTCGACTACGGCGCGCCCACTGGAACACCGGTCTGGGCGGTCGGCGACGGGCAGGTGCGGTCCGCCGGGTGGAACGGCGGCTGTGGCAAGGCCGTCGTCCTGCGCCACCGCAACGGCTACGAGACGGTCTACTGCCACCTCTCTGGCATCGCGGTCTCCGCCGGGAAGGCGGTGTCGCAGAAGCAGCTCATCGGCTGGGTGGGCCAGACCGGGCTCGCCACGGGCCCGCACCTCCACTTCGCCGTGAAGCGCGGCGGCGGGTTCGTGAACCCGCTGCAGCTCAAGGTGCCGCGCGACATCCCGATCCCGCCCGAGTGGATGGACGACTTTCGCGCGAAGATCGCGCCGCTCCGGTCGAGGCTCGAGGGCGAGATGGCGCGCCTCTAGTACTGCTCGGTCACTTCGTACGCCTGCGAGCGCCGATGCTCTCGCTACGGCGCAGAAGTGACCGAGTAGTACGAGCGCGGTGCGGCGCGCGCCACCCGCGCGCTAGCGCCGGCGCCGGCGGGCGCGCTCCGCCGTGAGCGCCTTCCCGTTCCAGTCCTTGCCGTGGAGGGCCCGCACCGCGTCCTCGAGTGCGTCGGGGGGGACCTCGACGTAGCTGTGGCTCCGGCGAAGCTCGATCGCGCTCACCTCGACGCCCGGCGCGAGCGTCGCGACCGCCTCGCGTACCTTCGCCTCGTCCGCGCCGTCCATCTCGCCGAGCGAGAGGAAGATCTTCCCGCGCGCCGGGCGCTGCTCGCCGCCCCCCTCCGCGCCCGCGGACCACGCCGAGCGCGGCTCCTGCGGCGACGGCGCCGCCCCGACGAGCGAGACCTCGCGTACCGGCGGCTCCCGGCGGCGCTCCTCGCGCGCGGGGCGCGGAGGCTCCCCGCGGTCCGGCCGCTCGGCTCTCGGCTGCTCCTCGCGCTCCGGCCTCACCGATCCCGGCTGCTCCTCGCGCTGCGGGCGGTCGGACCTCGGACGCTCCTCGCCGCCGCGGCTCCGATGTTCGCCCTCGGCGCGCGGACGCCGCTCCTCGCCGTCACGCCGGTCGCGGCCGCCCTCGCGGCCGTGGCCTCGATCGCGATCGCGCCCGCCACGTCCCTCCCGCCGCGGGGGCTCCTCCTTGCGGGCGGCTTCGCGCTCCTTGCGCTCGTGCTCCAGGCGCTTGTGCTCGGCCTTCTGGACATCCGTCATCTTCTCGATGCGGTGGTGCGTGAAGAAGTACTTGAGCGCGAACGCGACGAGCCACTCCCCGTCCTGCCGGCCCCTGAGCTCCTGCGCGAGCGGGATGAACGCCTCGAAGATCGAGGAGCTCATCGCCTCCTTCAGCTCGGCCACGTGCCGGTCCGTCCAGACCTTGCGCGCCTCCTCCGGGGTCGGCAGCTTCTTCTCCTCGAACACGATCCCGTACTTCTTCTGCAGCGCCGAGAGCGTGTGGATGTCGCCACCCGAGATGATCGAGAGGCTCGTCCCCTTCTTGCCGATCCGGCCGGTGCGGCCGACGCGGTGCAGGAAGATCGCCGGGTCCTCCGGGAGCGAGTAGTTGATGACGTGCGAGAGGTCGGAGATGTCGATGCCGCGCGCCGCGATGTCGGTCGCGACCATGAAGCGGACCTCGCCGCGCTTCACCTTCGCCATCACCCGCTCGCGCTCCTTCTGCGGGAGCTCGCCGTTCAGCAGCTCGGCATCGTAGCCGTTCCGGTTCAGCACCGCGGTGACGAGCGAGGTATCCGTCCGCGTGTTGCAGAAGACGATCGCCGCCTCGGGCTCCTCGATCTCGATCATGTAGAGGAGGTTGCGCGGCTTCGGGTACGCGTCCACGGCCGGGTACATCACGTTGTGGATGTTCTCGACCTTGTACTCGTCGCCCGAGAGCAGGATCGTCTCGGGGGTCGTGAGGTACTGGCGGATGATCTGCTCGATGTCCGCGGGGACGGTCGCCGAGAAGAGCAGCTGCTGGCAGGCGTTCGGGAGGTGGTCGAGGATGCGCGTGACCTCCTCGAAGAAGCCCATGTTGAGCATCTCGTCCGCCTCGTCGAGGCAGCAGACCAGCGCCTCGTCGAGCTGCAGGCTCCCGCGGCGGATGAAGTCGTAGATGCGCCCCGGAGTGCCGACGACGATCTCCGCGCCCGCCTCGAGCTTGTCCTTCTGGTCGCCCATCGACGCGCCGCCATAGACGGTCACGACGCGCAGGTCCGAGTGCTTCGCGAGCTCGGTCATCTCCTCCGCGACCTGCAGCGCGAGCTCGCGCGTCGGGCACATGATGAGCGCCGACGCCTTGCGGCGCCCTGCGGGGATCCGCTCGAGGATCGGTATTCCGAAGGCGGCGGTCTTGCCGGTGCCCGTCTTCGACCGGACGATCACGTCCTTGCCGTCGCGGATCGGCCGGAACGACGCGGACTGGACCGGCGTCGGCTTCGTGTAGCCCCGCTCGGCGATCGCGCGGCGGATCGGCTCGGACAGCCCGAGATCGTCGAACGACGCCTCAGAAACGTAGTCGGAAGGCGCCTGCGAGGGCGCCTCCCCCTGGTGATTCTCCATGCTGTCACTCCCGGCGCCCCGAGACGATCGGGGTGCCCGTGGTGGCGCATGGCGGCTTCGCTCGCTGTGGGACCGCGTGGGTCCCGGTCCATCGGACCGGAGCCGGCGCCGTTCCGCGAGGCCCGCCATGCGCCGTGGTTTCGATCCGCGCGCTTGCGCGAATCGCGCATCATCTATATCAAACGCCCCTCTCCGGCTACCATTCCTTCGCCGGAGCGCCCGGCCGCCCGATGTCCGACGAGCACCGCGACGACCGAGACGACACCTCGCCCCTCCGCCCACCGCGGGAGCCTCCGCCTCGGCGTGAGGCACGCGAGGCGGCAGGCGCGGGCGGGCTCGTCCGGTACGATCCGCTCCGCGCATACATGGCGGAGGTCGCCCGCCACCCGCTCCTCACGCGCGAGCAGGAGCACGAGCTCGCGGTCCGCTTCAACCAGACGGGCGACGTCGACGCGGCCTACCAGCTCGTCGCGTCCAACCTGCGGCTCGTCGTCAAGATCGCCCACGAGTACCGGCGCACCGCGTTCCAGCTGCTCGATCTCGTGCAGGAGGGGAACCTCGGCCTCATGCAGGCCGTGAAGAAGTACGACCCGTGGAAGGGAGTGAAGCTCTCGTCCTATGCCGCCTGGTGGATCCGCGCGTACATCATCCGCTTCCTCATGGAGAACTGGCGGATGGTGAAGCTCGGGACCACCCAGGCGCAGCGCAAGCTCTTCTTCAACCTCGCGAAGGAGCGCGAGAAGCTGCTCGCGCGCGGCATCGACCCCACGCCGCGGCTCCTCGCGAAGAACCTCGAGGTCGAGGAGAAGGAGGTCGAGGAGATGACCGCGCGCATGTCCGGCGATGACGTGTCGCTCGACGCGCCCGTGTCGGCCGGCGACGACGACTCCCGGCAGACGCACCTCGACCGGTTGCCCGCGGCGGAGACCGCGTCGACGGACGACCGCCTCGGGGACGAGCAGCTCCGCCGGATCTTCCGGGAGAAGCTCGACACGTTCGCGCGGACGATCACCGACGAGAAGGAGCGCTTCATCTTCGAGAAGCGGTTGCTGCCTGCGGACGGCGAGGCGCCGCTCACGCTGCAGGAGGTGGGCGACCGCTTCAGGCTGACGCGCGAGCGCGCCCGGCAGATCGAGGCGAAGCTCACCGCGCGGCTGCGCGACTGGCTCAGGGCGGAGATCCCGGATTTCGAGCTGCTGGGCCCCCCGGAGAACTAGTCCTCGCGAGCTGCAGCGCCGCGCCGGCGATCCCGGCGACGAGCGCGAAGCCGACCACCGCTGCCGGCCGCCGCGCGAGCTCCCGCGCGAGCGGCGACTCGCCGAACGCGGCGAGGAGCCCGAGCGCGAGGACGAGCCCGCCCGCGAGCGCCGCGAACGCCGCCGCCACGACCCGCGCGAGCGCGAGCCCGACGAGGCCGCCGAGCAGCGCGCCGGCCGCGGCCCCGAACGCGGCGTGGCCGGCGAGCGGGACCTCCCCGCCGAGCAGCGCGCAGGGGAGCGCCGCCGCCGCGAACGGAAACGAGGCCGGGGCCGTGAGCCCCGCGAGCGTGCCCGCGGCCGCGAGGAGGCCCGCGGCGGTCGCGACCGAGAGCCCGAGATGGATTGCGAGCGGCGCGCGCAGCGCGATCGCCGCGAGCGCCCCGACGAGCGCGCACCCCGCACCGGCGAGCGGCCGCCGCCCGCGCGTCGCGACGGTGAGCGACGCGAGCCCCGCGAGGACCAGCGGCGCGCCCGCGGCGACGCCGAGCGGTAGGAGGCGCGCGGCGATCGCGGCGACGCCGGCGAGGATCTCGGCGGGCTCGGAGGCGGCCGCCACGGCTATCCTGCGAGCATCGTCCACGCGGCGATCGCGATCGCCGCCGCGACGCCGAGGGCGCCCGCGAGCGCGACGCCGCGATCGGGCGCGAGCGACGCGAGCACCGCGGCCGCCTCGGCACGGTCCGGCTCGCCGGCCGCCGGATCCGCGAGCCGGGCCTGGGCCTCGGCCCGCGCCGCGCGGTGATCCCCCGCGTCGAGGAGCCCCCGCAGCCGGCCGGCAGCGGGCGCCCGCTTTTCCTTCCGAGCCATCGCCGCGAACTCTAACAGCGCTCCCGGTCGCTGGCCAGACGCGACGGCGACACGAGTTCGCTTGTTCCACCCGCCCAAAGGCGCTACGGATTTCGGCGGGGGCGGTCGGAGGTCGCGTCATGAGGTCCCAGTCGGTCTGCGTGCTCGCGGCAGCACTCGCCGCGGCGTCGTGCAGCGACGGCAAGCCCGCCACTGTGTCCCCCGCCGCGCCTGCGCCCGAGCTGCGCTACGACGGCGCCACCACCATCTCTAACAAGATCCTCCCTGACCTCCTCCCCGCCTTCGAGGAGCGGTCGGGGATCAAGGTCCGGGTGGACCGGAGCGGCACCGGCGCCGGGCTGCGCCGGGTCCTCGCGGGCGAGGTGGACGTCGCGGGGGTCTCGCGGGCCCTGGCCGACGACGAGCTCGCGCTGAAGCCCTACTTCCAGATCATCGGCTATGACGCGCTCGGCGTCTTCGTGGGCGACGCGACCCCGGTGAAGGCCCTCACGGGCGCGCAGCTCAAGGCGATCTTCACGGGCGCCGCGACGAGCTGGAAGGCGCTCGGCGGCAAGGACGTGCCGATCCGCCCCTGCACCGAGAAGCTCGGCAGCAAGCGCGCGACGCTCGACGCGCTGCAGTCGCTCGCGATGGACGGCGCGCCGTACCGCGGCGTGATGGAGCTCGAGGATCCGGCCGACTGCCTCGCCTACGTCGCGGCGACGCCCGGAGCGATCGCCGCCGCCACGATGACGTACCGGGTCTCCGGGGTGCGCCCGCTCGAGATCGACGGCAGCGCGCCGACGCCTCCGAACGTCCGATCGAGCCGGTATCTCCTGACGCGCCCGCTCCTCCTCGTGAGCCGCGAGGCGCCACACGGCCCGCTCGCGCAGCTCTTCGAGTACGCGCTCTCTCCCGACGGGCAGGCGGTGGTCGCCAAGGCCGGGTTCGTCCCGGCGCGTTGATCGCCGCACAGCCGGGTTTCGCGGGCGGACCGGCCGGTTCCGGCCTAACATGTGCCCGATGCGTTCGCCGCGCCCGCTCTCGCGCCGCGCCTTCCTCCGCGGTGCCGCCGCGGTGACGGCGACGGTCGCCCTCCCCCGCGGCGCGCACGCGCTCGGGGACGGCTCGAAGCTCGCCATCGGCGTCGTCCAGCACGGCGGCAGCTGGAACCCGCGGCCGAGCGCGCTCCGGCGGCTCGGGTGGGAGCTGACGCGCCGGACGTCCATCGAGATCACGAACGAGCCCGTCCCGGTCCGACTCGACCGGCCGGGGCTCCACCGCCACCCCATGCTGGTCCTCGCCGGGGCGGGGTCCCTGCCGCCCTTCTCCGAGGCGGAGCGCGCCGCGCTCCGCCGCCACCTCCAGTACGGGGGCTTCCTGCTCGTGGACTCCGCGGACGGGTCGGACGGCAGCGGGTTCGACGCATCGGTCCGGCGCGAGCTCGCGAAGGTCCTCCCCGCCGCGCCCCTCGCGCCGGTGGGGCGCGATCACGTGATCAACAAGGCCTTCTACCTCCTCGACCGGCAGGCGGGGCGGCTCCTCGTGAAGCCGTGGATCGAGGCGCAGGCGCTCGACGGTCGGCTCGCGGTCGTCTACTCGCAGAACGACCTCGGCGGCGCGTGGGCGCGCAGCGAGCTCGGCGACTGGGAGTACCCCTGCACGCCCGGTGGCGAGGCGCAGCGCGAGACCGCCATCCGCATCGGCGTGAACGTCGCGATGTACGCGCTGTGCACGGACTACAAGGACGACGCGGTGCACCTGCCGTTCATCATGCGGCGGCGCTCCTAGAGCAATGGACGGCGCCGTCTACAATGCCTGGCGGCTCACCGCCCTCACGCCGCTGCCCGCGTGGGCGCTCGCACTCCTCGTCGCGGGTGCGCTCGGCGGGGTCGCGCTCTCCTGGCGCGGGCTGCGGAGCGAGCCGCGGCGTGGCCGGCGGGCGACGCTCCTCGCACTGCGCGCCATCTCGGCCCTGCTCGCGGTGTTCCTCCTCGTCGAGCCCGCGGTGGAGCTCCTCCAGACCGCCCGCGTCCGGAACCGCTTCGCGATCCTGGTCGACGCCTCGCGCTCGATGGCGTTCCCGGCCGACGCCGACGGCCCGACCCGGAGCGCGGCCGCCGCGGCGTTCCTCTCGGAGCACCGGCGCGAGCTCGAGCGGCTCTCGGACCGCGTCGACCTCGAGTGGTACGCGTTCGGAGACGACGTCGCGCCGACCGACGCGGCCGAGGCGACGCGCGGGATCGCGCCGCGCGCCGGGCGGACGGACCTCCTCGGGGCGCTGCACGGCGCCGCCAGCGGCGCCGGGGGCTCGACCCGGAAGCTCGCCGGCGCGCTCGTCGTGTCCGACGGCGCGGACAACGCGCGGCTCGCCGACGGGCTCGGCCCGGAGGCGCGCGCGGAGGTGCGGGCGCTCGGGATCCCGGTCAACGCGGTGGCGGTCGGGCGGATCGCACCGAGGGACCTCGCCATCGAGCGGATCGCCGTCGACGACTTCGCGTTCGTCCGGTCCACCGTCACGGTCGAGGCGACGCTGCGCGCGCGCGGGTTCGCCGACGAGGAGGTCCGTGTCGTGCTGCGCCGCGAGGGGGCGGTGGTCGCGTCCTCGACCGTCCGGCTCGAGCGCGGCAAGGATCGCTACACGGTCCCCCTCTCGTTCGCCCCCGACGCGACGGGCACGTTCGTCTTCACCGTCGCGGCCCCGGTCCTGCCAGGCGAGGCGGTCGCGGAGAACAACACCCGCTCGTTCGTGCTCAGGGTCATCCGCGACCGCGTCCGCGTCCTGCTCGTCGCGGGCCGGCCGAGCTGGGACGTCCGGTTCCTGCGCGGCCTGCTCAAGCAGGACCCGAACGTCGATCTCGTCTCGTTCTTCATCCTCAGGTCGAACACCGACGACCCGGGTCCGCAGCAGGACCTCTCGCTCATCCCGTTCCCCGTCCAGGAGATCTTCGGCGAACAGCTCCGCACGTTCGACGCGGTGCTGTTCGTGAACTTCGCGTACGCGCCCTACCGCGGCCTCGAGATCGAGCGGTTCCTGCCGAACGTGCGCGACTACGTCCGCAACGGGGGCGCGCTCGCGATGGTCGGCGGCGAGCAGTCGTTCGGAGACGCGCGGTACGGGGGAACCCCGCTCGCGGACGTGCTGCCGGTCGCGCCGATCGACGGGACCAACATGATCGAGGGCGAGGCGCGGCCGCGCCTCACCGCCGAGGGACGGCGCCACCCGTTGACGAGCCTCGCGCCCGGCGAGCCGTCGAACGAGATGGCGTGGGCCGCGCTCCCGCCGGTCACCGCGGTGAACCTCACGCGCGCGCTCCCGCCCGGCCAGGGGGCGGCGGTGCTCCTCGAGGCGCCGTCGGTGTCGGTCCAGGGGCGGCCGGCGCCGCTCGTCGCGGTGCGGGAGGTCGGGGCAGGCCGCACGCTCGCGGTCGCGACCGATGCCTCGTGGCGATGGGGATTCCTCGCCGCGGAGGCGGGCCAGGGCAACCGGGCGTACCTCCGCTTCTGGTCCTCCGCCCTCCGCTGGCTCGTGCGCGACCCAGCGCTCGCGCCGCTGCAGGTCGAGCCGGACGCGCCGGCGGTCGAGCCGGGCGCGCCCGTCGGCCTGTCCGTTTCGGTGCGAGCGCCCGACTGGGGTCCCGGCGCTGGGCGACGCGTCACCGCCGAGCTCGTGGACGAATCCGGCCGGCCGGTGGCGCGCGAGGAGGCGGTCGCGGGCCCCGACGGGACCGCCCGGCTCGAGGTCACGCCGCCGGGGCCCGGCGCCTACAAGATCGTCGCGAAGAGCGAGGGCGGCGCGGCGGGCGAGACGGCGACCGCGGCGGTGGCGGTGCGTGGAGCCGGGCCGGAGGACGCCGACGCGGCGCCGCGCCCCGAGCTCCTGTCGGCCCTCGCGGAGACGACGGGCGGTGGGTTCGAGGCGATCCCTGGCGGCGACCTGCCGAAGCTCTCGCTCGCCGACCCGGAGGTGGTCGAGATCGGGCGTCGCAAGGCGCTGCCGATCTGGGACCGCGCGTGGTACCTCGTCGCGCTGGCGCTCGCGCTCGCCGGGGAGTGGGTCCTGCGGCGGCGCTGGGGCTACTGGTAGCCGCGCCCGCGCCCGCTCGGACGTGGGGCCCGACGGCCACCCACCCCTTATCGTTTCGTGATACGCGGAGGCCCCATGAAGATCGCGAACGGAAACGTCGTGGGCATCGACTACTCGCTCCACCTCGGCGACGGGAACGTCGTGGACTCCTCCGCGCCCGGTGATCCGCTCACGTACCTGCACGGTGAGGGGCAGATCGTCCCGGGGCTCGAGTCCGCGCTCGAGGGGCTCGACATCGGCGACCGGAAGCAGGTCGTGGTCTCCCCCGCCGAAGGCTACGGAGAGCACGACGCGCACGGGATCCAGGAGGTGCCGAAGGGCGCCTTTCCTCCCGACTTCGAACCGAAGGCGGGGACGGAGCTGACGGCGGAGGGGCCGCAGGGTGAGCCCGTCCCCTTCGTCATCCGCGAGGTCCGGCCGGAGACGATCCTCATCGACCTGAACCACCCGCTCGCCGGAAAGACGCTCCACTTCGACGTGACGGTGCGCGAGGTGCGCGCCGCGACGGAGGAGGAGCGGGCCCACGGCCACGCGCACGGGCCGCACGTTCACGATCACGAGTAGCGCCGGCGCCCGACCTCCGCCGGTCCCGCCGCGCACGCGGGGGCTACGGGGTCGGCGTGACCGCGTAGGTCCAGGTCTCGCCCGGCTCGACCGTGAACCGCTCCGCGACCGACGCTCCCGCGCGCCGGACCTCGATCCGGTGCGGCCCGACGGGGATCTCGATCCGCACGCTGCCCTGACCGACGCGCCGGCCGTCGAGGACGACGAGCGCGTCCGGCGGCGCGGTGACGTCGAGCACCCCGCGCTGCGCACCCGAGCGCGCCTTGGCCGCGCGCGCCGGGCGCACCGAGGACGCCTTCGCCGATCGGCGCGAGGGCGCCGGATCGGGGAGCGGCGGGCTCGGGGGCACGGCGGCCGAGCTGGGCGCCGGCGAGGGAGGCGCCGCAGCGACCGCGGGCGCCGCCCCGGGAGGCGCGCGAGGCGGCCGACCCTCCTTGGCCGCGGGCGCGACGAACCGCTCGACCATGCTCGCCACGTATCTCGCCGCCGGCGCGGAACGGCGCGAGAGGACGAATCCTGCCGCGAACCCGGCCGCGAGGCCGAGCACGGCGACGATCGCCGGGACGCGCGATCCCCGCCGCGGGCGGGCCGGCTTCGGGAACGTGCCGACAGCGTCGGGCGTGCGGGGCGGCTCCGTCGCGCCGCGGGGCGCCGCCGCCGGCGCTCGGACGCGGGGATCGGTCCGCTCGACGATGAGCTCGTCCGCGATCTCCTCCGGCTCGCCGCCGAGCGCCGACGCGAGCGCGCGCCCGAGCTCCGCGCGCTCCCCCTCGTCCGCGGGCAGGACCGCGTCGGCGTAGGCCGCCACGGCGGCGTGCGTCGTGGGTGATGCGGCGGCGACGACCTGGCCGAGCGCGGCGGCGGAGGCGAACGGCGGGCTCGCAGCGCCGGTGGCTCGGTCCACCGCCGCTGCGAGCGCCGCCGGGATCCCGGGGACGTCGAGCGCCCGCGCCGGACGCCCGGGCGGCTCGCCCGCGAGGAGCTCGTGCAGGACCGCGCCGAGCGCGCGCAGGTCGGCCGCGGGATCGCCGCCGCCCGCGAGCCCGAGGCCGCAGACGAAGGCGGCCCCGTCCTCGCCGACGACGATCCGCGCGGCGTCGAGCGCGCCGTGGACGAGCCGCACGCCGTCGCCCGCGTCGATCGCGTGCGCCCGCTCGAGCGCTGCGCACGCGTCGAGCGCGATCCGGGCCGCGACGTCTGGCGGCAGGCGCCCCGACGCGTCGAGGAGCGCGCGCAGCGTCGCGCCGGGGCGGTGGAGCTCGACGACCGCGAGCTCGCCGCCGATCGTCTCCGTTCCGACCACGGTGGCGGCGCCCGGGTGATGGAGGCGCGCCGCCGCCTCGACGTCCCGCAGGAGCGCCGCGAGCCTCCCCGGGTCGTCCGCGACCGCGGGCGGCGCGAACCCGAGGACCACCGCGCGGGCGACCCCCGCCCGGTCGAGCGCGAGCGCGCGACGGAAGCCGCCGAGCGCCGGCAGCGAGGCGAGCATGAAGAAGCGTCCGGGCCCGGTCACGCCGCGATGGTACACCCGGAGCGCCGGGCCGGCTCCCGCCTGAGGGTCACTCCCCGCGCCGGCGGCCCGGCTCGCGCGCGAGCGCCTCGGCGAGCCGATCCCGCAGGCGCGAGGGCGGAGCGGGGCTCGCGAGGAGGTGCGCGCGGACCGCCTGGACGGTCATGCGGAACTCGCCGCCGAACCGGGCGCACCCATCGCAGCCCCTCAGGTGCTCCTCGAGCGCGCCGCGGACATCGGCCGCGAGATCGCCGTCGAGGTAGTCGGAGAGCCGGTCGAGCACCTCCCCGCACGAGAGGCCGCCCACGATGCGCTCGCCCTTCATGGCAGGACCTCCCGCACCGGATGGCCGAGGATCGTCTCGACGCGCTGCTTCAGCTCGAGCCGGGCGCGATGCAGCCGGCTCTTCATCGCGGCGAGGCCGACCCCCAGCGCCGCGGCCGCCTCGTCTCCGGAGAGCCCCTCGACGTCGCGCAGCAGGAGCACCTCTCGGGCCTCGTCCGGCAGGTCCGCGAGCGCCCGATCGATCGCGCGCCCGACCTCACGGGCGCCCGCCCGCTCCTCCGGCCCCGTCTCGTCCGCCGGGACCCCATCCGCGGCCTCGATCGGCTCGGGGGCGCTCCCCTCGCCTGCGCGCCGGCGGTGACGGCGATGGCAGGCGTTCACGACCACCTGGAAGAGCCAGGTGCGCGCGGAGCTCTCGCCACGGAACGTCGCTGCGCCGCGCCAGGCTGCGAGCAGCCCCTCCTGGAGCGCGTCCTCGGCGTCACGCTCGCCGCCGCAGGTCCGGAGCGCGAACCGGTACAGCGGCCCTTCGTGGCGCGCAGCCAGCATCTCGAACGCCTTCCGGTCGCCGGCGCCGCTGCGCCGGACCAGCTCCTCGTCGGTGGGTTCGATGGGAGGCACGAATGTCCCCATCGGTAGCACGCCTCTCTGAGTCGCGCCGCGCCCGGGAGGATTCACGGTCCGCGCCGGGCGCCCGGCGCGCTAGGATGCCGCCGTGCCGCGCTACCGGGCCGTCGTCACCGACCTCGACAACACGCTCTACCCTTGGGTGGACTACATCGTCCCGAGCCTCGAGGCGATGGTGGCCTCGCTCACGGCGACCACGGGCCTGCCGCGCGTCCGGATCGTCCAGGCGCTGAAGGCCGTCTACTCCAAGTACGAGTCGAACGAGTACCCGTTCGCGATCCAGGAGTCGGGCATCTTCGAGCCGTACGAGGCCGACTTCGACTCGTTCAACGCCCTCGTCCTTCGCCCCGCCCGCGAGGCGTTCCGCTGGGCACGCGACAAGTACCTGCGCCCCTACCCCGGCGTCCGCGAGACGCTCGACGCGCTCCGCGCGCGCGGGCTCAAGGTGGTCGGCCTCACCGATGCGCCGCGGAACGCGGCGGCGCTGCGGCTCAAGCACCTGAAGCTCGATGCCCACTTCGACGCGCTCTACACCCTCCCCGGCTATCCCCTGCCCGAGAACGTGGACCCGGAGATCCGGCGCAAGGAGGAGGCCGGCCACTACCGCTCGAAGATGCCCGTCGTCGAGCTGCCGCACGAGGCGGAGAAGCCGAGCTCCGCGGGGCTGGAGCGGATCCTCGAGGACTTCGGGCTCTCCGGGCGCGAGGTGCTCTACGTCGGCGACAACGTGAAGAAGGACATGCCGGTCGCCGAGGCGTGCGGCGCGAGCGGCGTCTGGGCCGAGTACGGCACCTACGTATCGGGGGAGTACCGCGAGCGCCTCGCGATCATCTCGGCGAAGTCGGTGACCCGCCGCCACGTCGCGGACGAGACCGCCGTGCGCTGGCCCGTCGCCATCTCGAGCTTCACGCAGGTCTTCGGGCTCGTCGAGGTCGGCGCGCCGGCCCGCGCCGCGCGCCCCCGCCCCGTCTTGCGACCGGCCCGGCGGGCGCGCCGGACGTCTCCCTGAGCCGTCGCGCCGGCGGCGGTCGCGCCGCGGCGATCCGGGCGGCCGCCCCGCGCCCGGGATAGGATCGGCGCATGCGCTTCCGCCACCACGTCTTCGTGTGCGAGAACCGCCGCCCCGAGGACGATCCGCGCGGCAGCTGCGGCGCCAAGGGCAGCGAGACGATCCGGGCCGCGCTGAAGGAGGAGATCGCGCGCCGCGGCCTCAAGCGGGAGGTGCGCGCGAACGCGGCGGGCTGCCTCGACGCCTGCGCCGACGGCCCCTCGATCGTCGTCTACCCGGAGGGCGTCTGGTACGGGCACGTCCGGGTCGAGGACGTTCCGGAGATCGTCGAGAGCCACCTCGTGAACGGCGTCCCGGTCGAGCGGCTCCGGACAAGCCACCGGTAGGCCGCACCCCTCAGTTCACGAGCGGGCGGCGGCCGCGGAGCGTCGCGAGCACCCGGCGCACCTCGGTCGCATCGAGTGCGTTCGACGCGCGCGCGAGGTAGTTCTCGAGGTCGCGCTCGGCCGCCGCGGGGACGCCGAGCCGCGCGCACACGAGCCCGCGGTCGCGCAGCGACTCGAGCTGGCCGGGCGCGAGCATCAAGATGCGGTCGAGCACCCAGTAGGCGCGGACGTTGTCCCTGCGCTCGAGGTATGTCCGCTTCAGGTTGTGGAGCATGCGGGCGAGGATCTGGCGTGGCGCGACGCCGGCGAGGTGACGGCGATCGAGGTCGCGCCCCCCGGTGTGGGCGCGGTAGCGGGCGACGCACTCGTCCGCCGAGAGCATCTCTCCGCCGTTGAACGCGTCGATGAACACCTCGGCGCCGCTCGCCCCCGTGTACTTCGCGAGGAAGTGGCCCGGAAACCCGACGCCGTGCAGCACGAGCCCGATCCGGCGCGCGACCTCGATGTAGACGACGCACAGGCTGATCGGGATCCCGAGCCGGCGCTCGAGGACCTCGTTCAGGAACGAGTTGCGCGGATCGGCGTAGTCCCCGTCGTTGCCGCGGAGCCCCTCCTCCTCGAAGAGCACCTCGCGCAGCGCGTGGAGCGCGGTCGCGGCGCGTCCCGCCGGCGCCTTGCGACGCACCCGTTCCGCGAGCAGGTCGAGCCGGACGAGCCACTCGTCGGCCTCGAGGTGCGGGTACTCCTCCTCGGCGATCGCGAGCGCAGCCTCGTCGAGCGGGACGGGGTCGCGCTGCAGGAGCGCGGCGAAGCGGGCGCGGGCCTTTCCCTCGAGCATCGCTCACCGGACCAGCGCCGCGACGTCCTCGTGATACCGGCGCTCGTCGCGCGCGATGGCGCGCACGAGCTCGCGGATCTGCGGCGGGACGAGGCCGCCGGGCACGTCGGAGATCGCGCGGAGCGCTCCGGCGAGGCGCGACCAGGACTCCGCGAGCGCGCGCATCCGCGGCGCGAGGCCGAGCCGCTCGAGGCCGGGGACGCGCCCCGCCGCCTCCTCGAGGAACCGCGCGTAGAGCGCTCGGAAGAGCCCGCCGCCCGTGCCTCGCTTCTCGATGACCTGGAACGCGTAACGGAACGACCACGCCCGATCCGCCTCGCCCGCCGCGCGCGACGGCCATTCCTGGAGCTCGGCCGCGAACCGCTCGAGCGCGGACGCACCGGCGGCCCCGTCCACGTCGAGGAGGAAATCGCGCGCCTGCCGCCGGAGCGCGTCCGGCACCGCCTCCTCGATAGGCCGCTCCCTGGCGGGGGCGTCCACCTCGAGCCACGGTCGCCCGGGCGCGCCGAACGGCGGCGCGATGGACGCCCGCGCGCGCTCGAGGGCGTCGAGCGGCACCTCCTCGAGGCCGGGCCGGTCACCGTCCGCGACGATCGCGACGCCGCGGTCGAGTTCGTGGCCCGCGACGACGATCCGGTGCCCGCCGAAGCGGGTCCGCGTGTTCCAGTACGGGAGCTCGGCGAGATCGGTCGCGAGGATCGGTGCGACGCCGCGCGCGAGCGCCGCCCGGACGCCCTCCCAGGCGCGGGACGGATCGTCCTCCGTTCGCTCGTGGACCGGGGCGCCGAGCACCTCGCACGCCGTACGCTCGAGGTGGAGCGCCCTCCCCTGAAACAGGTGGGTCGGCGAGAACGCCGGGGACTCGAGGTAGTAGAAGCCGAGCCCCGCGCCGAGGCCGAAAGCCATCGGCTCCGAGAGCGAGATGCCCCGCACCCGGAGCGCGTCCGCGAGGGCGGCCGTGCCGCAGTGGACGCCCGGCCGGTGTTCGAATCCCGCGAGGATCACGGCCGTGGAGTATAGCGGCCGCCGGGGTCGGAGTCGCAGACGGCATCGCGCGACGACGACGTCGATCTCGACCGCGCGATGAAGGCGCCGCAGCTTCTTGACGAAGCGCGTGGAGCGCCAGCGGAGGAAGGTGTGCGGGGTCGCGCCCCGCGTCCACCCGCCTCTTGACGAGGCCCCGGGCCTTCTCTACATTCCGCCCCTGCCATTCCCCAGTAGCTCAGTTGGCAGAGCAGGTGACTGTTAATCACCGGGTCGCATGTTCGAGTCATGCCTGGGGAGCCATTTCGACGGGCGGTTGAGCCTCGGCTCAGCCGCCCGTTTTTTGTCGTCGCCCCGGCCGCTCGGTCAACGTCTCAGCTCGATGCCCTCGTCCCTCGACGACACGGCGCACGGGCCCGCGATCCGGACCTCCGTCTCCGGCCGTCTCCGGCGCGGCACCGGGACGCGGGCCTCGTGGCCACGGCGTGCTTCGGCTTCGGCCATCCTTCCTTGGACGTGAAGACCGTCACGACCAGCTGACGGTCTGGATTCCGCGACCCCCGTCACAACACGGTGAACGTGGCGCCGGTCCGCACTCCCGCGGACGGATCTTCACCGCGAGGAGGCAGCGCGGGGGCTCGGGCGGGGGGCGCCCGTCCGCCGCACGATGGGCAGATTGCGCCCATGTCGCGGCCGCCGGACCCGCACGAGGAGGCCGACTACCGGGCCCTCGTCGACGCGCTCGCGCGCGAGGGGCTCCCGCGGCGCGCGGAGGCGGGCCGCGCGGTCGAGGCGGTGGTCTGCGCGCTCGCGCAGCGGCTCTCGGATCCCGACTTCGACGCGGTCAGGGAGCTGCTGCCCGCCCCGTTCCGCACGCGGCTCATCCCGTGTGAGCGCCACGCCGCGGCGCCGCGGACGCCACGCTCCGCGGAGGAGCTCTATGCGCTCGTCGCGGAGGATCTCGAGCGCGAGCCCGATGAGGTCGAGCCGACCGTGCGCGCGGTCCTCGCCGCCGTTCGCGGGCAGCTCTCCGAGTCGGCGGGGGAGGAGGTCGCGGGGAGGCTCCCGCTCGACCTCCTGCCGCTCTGGCGCAGGCCGTCCTGACTCGGCGCCGCTCGGGCGGGCCCAGAGCGCCTTCAGTCGGACCGTGCCTCGCGATCGCGCTCGAACTCCGCGTCGATCCGCGCGCAGTCCCGGCTGGAGCTAAGGCGCGCGGCGCGGTATCATCGCGGCAATGATCTCGCCTCCCCAGAGCACTGGCGATGCGGCGCACGAGCTGACGAGCTCGCTCTCGGCGCTCCTGCTCGGCTTGCAGCGCCTCCGGACGTTCGCGGGCGGCCCCGACAAGGAGCGGGCGCTCGCGCTCATCGAGCGAATGGAGGGCGCGCTGCGCGGGATGAGCGCGCTCGTCGATTCGCTCCGCGGCCCGCCGGGGCCGGCCGCAGATCGTTCCTGACCGACCGATCACCACCGCCATGCCCGAGCGCCGCGCCTTCTCCGTCGCCGTGTTCTGCCGCAACGCCGGCGCCGTCCTCCTCATCCGGCACAGGCGGCTCGGGACCTGGCTCCCGGTCGGCGGAGAGATCGAGGCCGGCGAGACCCCGCTCGAGGCGGCGCGGCGCGAGCTGCGCGAGGAGACCGGCCTCGAGGGCCGCTTCCCCGCCGGCGGCGGCGTCGACGGCACGCCTCCAGGCCTCCTCGGGTACGAGGAGCACCTCGCCGGCTCGAAGGGAGTCCACCTGAACTTCGCGTTCATCGCAGAGGTCGCGACGCGCACGCTCGCCCCGTGTGACGAGTGGGACGGCGCGCTCTGGGCGACCGTCGACGAGCTCGACGGCATCTCGTGCCCGCTGAATGTTCGCCAGCTCGCCCGCCTCGCCCTGGCGGCGCCGGCGGCGTGACTTCGCGGAGCGGGGCGCCCCGAGCGCGGGTCAGCCCCGGCGAAACAGCGGGAGCTGGAGTGGCCCGGGCGCGCCCGCGCGGCGTTCTCCGGGCGGCTGCGCGCCGGGCGAGGGCGGGACGCGCGCGGCGCGGGAAGGCCGCGCCGGGCGGGGCGCGGGCGCGGGCGAGTCGACCGTCTGGCCGCCGTAGGCCGCGCTCGCTTCGCGCTCGTGCCGCATGACCTCGTCGAACGCGGGCCCGCGCGCCGCCGCCTCGAGTCGCCGGCTCTCCGCGTCGAGCCTGCGCACCGCGGCGAGGCGGTCGTCCTCGCCGAGCCGCGCGCGATCCACCGCGCGACGAAGGACCCCGAGCGTCTCGTCGTAGACGCGCAGCGGGACCGGGTACGGGTGCCCGTCTTTCCCGCCGTGCGCGAGCGAGAACCGGGCCGGATCGGAGAACCTGCACGGCGCCCCGTAAATCACCTCCGCCGCCATCGCGAGCGCGAGCACCGTGCGGGCGCCGAGACCGGGAGTGAGGAGCAGCTCCGCGAAGTCTTCGGGCCCGCGCTCCGCGGCCGCGGCGAGCGCGCCGTGGAGCCGGCGCAGGACCACGTCGCTCGCCCGCACGTCGTGGCGTCCGGGGAGCTCGAGCCGCGGCGGGCCCGACCCGATCCGTCGCACGGCCTCGATCACGCGGTCCGGACCCTCCCGGACGAGCGCGAGCTGCGCCTCCCGCGAGGGCCCCGCGCGGCGATCCGTGAGGTTCACGATCGCGCCGCGGGGGCTGCCCTCTATTGCGGCGTGCGGCTCGTCGACGAAGCTCTCGAGCCCTTCAGACAGCCAGTGGTACCGCCGCGCGGTGCGCCGGACGGTGTCCATCCCCTGCTGGACGACCGCCCAGCGCCCGTCGGAGGCGACGAAGAACGCGTGAAGGTAGAGGGCGTGCCCGTCCTGAACGGCCGCCCCGTCGACCTTGGCGACGAGCCGGCTCGTCCGGGCGAGCGCCGCGCCGTCCACGCCGGTGCGGACGCCGAACGCCGTGAGCTCGTCCGGCGTGCGGCGCGAGTGCCCCCCACGTCCGCCGCACACGCGCAGGCCGAGGTCCCGCTCGAGCGGCGCCAGTCCCCGCTGCAGCGCGCCGATGACGCTCGTCGTGATGCCGGACGAGTGCCAATCCATGCCCATGAACGCGCCGAGCGACTGGAACCAGAACGGGTGGGACAGCCGGCGGAGCAGCTCGGTCCGACCGTACTCGAGCACGATCGCCTCGGCGAGGACGCGCCCGAGCCGCGCCATGCGCTCGAACAGCCAGGGCGGGACCCGCCCCCGGTGCAGCGGGAGGTCGGCGGTACCGGTGGGCGCACCACGTACTGCGCTCGCACGTGAGGGCGGCGCTGCCGTCATCGGCCCCTCTCGTACCGCCGCCCGCCGCCGCGCGCCACCCGCGTGCTCCGGCGCGCGCGCTGCGCATCGTTTCCTCGATGGCACGCCACGAAGCCGGCGGAGACGGGACGGCGGCGCCCCTCGTCCCCGATCGCCCGACCCTCCCCTCGCTGCGCAGCGCGGCCGCGGGCTGCCGCGCCTGCCCGCTCTGGGAGCGGGGCACCCAGACCGTCTTCGGTGCGGGCCCCAGGGTCGCCGAGGTGATGCTCGTCGGCGAGCAGCCGGGCAGCGAGGAAGACCTCTCTGGCCAGCCGTTCGTCGGCCCGGCCGGGCGGCTCCTCGACCGCGCGCTCGCCGCAGCGGGGATCGACCGGCGGTCGGCCTACGTCACGAACGCGGTGAAGCACTTCAAGTGGGAGGCGCGCGGAAAGCGACGCATCCACCAGAAGCCCTCGGCGGGCGAGGTGCGCGCCTGTCGACCGTGGCTCGACGCGGAGATCCAGGTCGTCCGCCCGCGCGCCATCGTCTGCCTCGGCGCCACGGCCGCCCAGGCGCTCCTCGGCCGCGCGTTTCGCGTGACCGAGTTCCGCGGCGAGCTCGTCGCGTCGCCGCTCGCGCCGTACGTGATGGCGACCGTCCACCCGTCCTCGATACTCCGCGCCCCTGACGACGAGACGCGGCGCGCCGAGCTCGCGCGTTTCATCGAAGATCTCGCGGTGCTCGCGCAGGCACTGCGCGCGCCCCCTCCGGACGCCCCGCGCGTGTGACGCGGATCGTTCCGCGCCGCGGGTCCCCGACGGCTCCCGCGCGCGCTACGGAAGGTACTTCGAGAGGATCGGCCGGAGCTTCTCCTTCACCTCGGGCGCGATCTTGCCCTTGTCCGACCAGATCGCGAGAGCGAGGGCCGACTGGCACGGGCAGGGCTTGTCCCCGGCCTCCGCGATCTTCGGGATCGCGCGGCGGATGAGCTCGATCGCGTTCTGCGTCGCGACCTTCACGTTCGCGAGGATCTCCTCGATGAGCTTCGCCTGATCGAGCGACGCGGGGTGCGGTTTCCAGCAGTCGTAGTCGGTCGGCAGCGCCACGAGCGCGTAGCAGATCTCCGCCTCGCGCGCGAGCTTCGCCTCCGGCATCACCGTCATCCCGATGAGCGAGGCCCCCCAGCTCCGGTGGAGCTCGCTCTCCGCACGCGTCGAGAACTGCGGCCCCTCCATGCAGACGTACGTTCCGCCCTGGTGGATGCGCACCGGGAAGCCGGTCCCGGCCTTCACGAGCACGTTCCGCAGTGTCGCGCAGAACGGAGCCGCGAGCTCGACGTGCACCGCGAGGTCGTCGAAGAACGTCCCGGCGCGCCGGAAGGTGCGGTCGATCACCTGGTCCGGGATGACGAGGTGACGCGGCGCGACCTCCTCGCGCAGGCTCCCGACGGCGCCGGACGCGAGCAGGTGCGTCACCCCGAGCGACTTGAGCGCCCAGATGTTCGCGCGGTACGGGACTGTGGAGGGGTTCCGCAGGTGGCCCTCGCCGTGTCGCGCGAGGAGCGCGATCCGCTGGCCGTCGAGCTCGGCGAGCGTGATCGGCCCCGATGGCCTGCCGAACGGGGTATCGACCTCGCGGACCTCGCCTGCGCCGAGCGCGCCGAGCGCCTCGCCGAGCCCCGTACCGCCGATCACGCCGATCACACCGCGATTCATCGCGCCCTCCTCCGCCCCCGGGCGGCGAAGCGCGGAGTCTACCGCGCGCTCGGGTGGACGGCGTGTCCCCGGCGACGGGGACAAAAAGAAAAAGCCCGCCGGCGCAAGCGCCGGCGGGCGAAGAAAAGATGCGGCAGCGACCTACTCTCCCACACGGCTTCCCGTGCAGTACCATCGGCTCTGGTGGGCTTAACTTCCGTGTTCGGGATGGGAACGGGTGTGACCCCACCGATATAGCCACCGCAAAGTTTGAAAAAGAGCAAAGGCCGAAGCCTTCTCACGACCGAATACGAAGGGTATTTTGAGCAACGCACAGCGGGGCTCGGGGCTCCGCCGATCCGACAAGATCTCGATCTCGACCTCGAGCAGGTCACCTACGACCTGAGAAGAGGGAGACCAAGCCGCACGCCCGATTAGTACCGGTCAGCTGAGCGCCTCACAGCGCGTACACCTCCGGCCTATCAACCTCGTAGTCTTCGAGGGGGCTTCAGGGGGCTTGCGCCCCGGGAGAAGT
>DASWEI010000205.1:0-4665 GCA_036394835.1 Anaeromyxobacter sp.
TGGAGTGCGTCGTCTCGAGCATGACCCGCGTCCTCAGCGTCGTGCCCGGACCTTGCTGACGGAAAACGAGACGCCGTGCGGATCGGCGAGCACGGCCGTCCGCCCGACCGGGGTGGAGAAGGGGGCCACGACGATCCTCCCGCCGAGCGCGGCCGCGTTCGTTGCGACCGCGTCGACGTCGTGCACCCAGAAGTCGACGCTCCAGCGCGGCGGCGCGGCGTCGCGCGCGAGTGCCATCGCGGCGACCACCTCCCGTGAGACCGGCTGCTCCGGCTCGCCACCCACGTACCCGGGGAGCCGGAACATGGTGATCGAGCCGTCGCGCAGCTCGAACCGCTCCGTCGTCCACCCGAACACGGCACCGTAGAACGCGGCCGACCGTTCGAGGTCGCGGGTATCGAGCATGCTCATGGCCCATGCGCCAGGCTCGTTCACGAGCTGCGCCCCCTTGCGGGCCCGCGGCTCCCACGCGCAGAAGCTCGCGCCGGCGGGATCCGCGAGCACCGACATCCGGCCGGCGGGGAGGACGTCCATCGGTGCCGCGAGGACCGTTCCACCGGCGCGTTTCACCTTCTGCGCCGCGTCCTCCGCGCTCGCCACGCAGACGTACGTATTCCAGGTCCGTGTCCCAGGGCCGCCGTCCACGGGGCGCGAGCCCACGCCGGCGACGTCGCGACCGCGGAGCCGAGCCACGAAGTACCGGCCGGGCGGGCTGCCAGGCATCAGCCCAGGGCCGGCGAACTCCCAACCGAACAGCTTCCCGTAGAAGCCTTTCGCCGCCTCCGGATCGGGCTGGAGCGTGTCGACCCAGCAAGGTACGCCGGGCTCGTAGGCGTCGCGCTCGCTCATGCGTGTCTTCTGCTGTGCGATGAGCCGGATTGCAACGCGAGGACGAGGTGGGCTTTGGAGCCGGACTACAGTACGGCCCCGACGTGTGCGAATTCTACGGCTGTAACGAGGACGCAGGGCTCGACGGGGTCGGCAAGCCGCACAGCCTCCTCTAGGGCAACCGCATCCGCGGCATCCGCGGCAAGGAGCCCGGCGAGAAGGGCTCGGGCATCCACGTCGTGTCGGTCCTCGCGAACCCCGCCGGCGCCGTGCGCACCGGGGCTCTCCTCGGGATCGAGGGGACGGCCGCGTTCGGCTCCGCCTCGCTCGCGTTCCTGCGCTTCACGGGCGGGCCGGCGCGCGCCGCGTTGCTCGTCGTGGTATCCCTCGTGGCGTGGATCGTGCTCCCCACGGCGGCGGCGGCGAGGCGCCTCTCGCGGGTCGACCTGTGAACGGTCCCGACCGATCGGCGCGGCCGAAGGCGCTCGCGATCCAGCACGTCGCGGCCGAACCTCCGGGCCTCGTCGGGGCGGCCCTGTGGTCCGAGGGGCTGGCGCTCGACGTCGTGCGCGTCGATCGTGAGGAGCCGGTGCCGAAGGACGCCGATGGGCTGTCCGCGCTCGTCGTCATGGGCGGCCCGATGGGCGTCGCGGACGCGGGCCGCCTCCCGCACCTCGTCGCGGAGATGCGGCTCATCGAGTCCGCGCTGCGCCTGGACGTCCCCGTGCTCGGGGTCTGCCTCGGGAGCCAGCTCCTCGCGCACGTGCTCGGCTCGCGGGTGGCGCCGGCGGGCGACCTCGAGGTGGGATGGCTTCCGGTGTGGCTCACCGACGGCGCGCTCGGCGACCCGCTCCTCGGCGGATGTCCGAAACGCCTGACGGCGCTGCACTGGCACGGCGACGCGTTCGACCTCCCCGCCGGCGCCGTGCACCTGGCCCGGAGCGAGCGCACCGCCGTCCAGGCTTTCCGCCACGGGCGGGCATGGGGCCTCCTGTTCCACCTCGAGGCCGATGCGGCGCAGGTGCGGCGGATGGCCGACGAGTTCCCGGGGGACCTGGCGCGAGCCGGGTGCGACGCATCCACCATGATGGCCGACGCGGCGCGCGAGCTCCCCGCGTCGGCGCGCCTCGGGCTCGACGTGTTCGGCCGGTTCGCGCGGATCGCGCGCGGCGGGGTCGAACGGCCGCGCCCGTGACACCGCTTCGGCGATCACGATTGGCCTCGTGACCGGACGCGGCGGTCAGGGACGCCTGCGCTCCCGCTGCAGCGCCGACACCTGCAGCGCCGCCTCCGCCGTGCGGCAGACGCGGGGGCCGTCTTGGTAACGCGCGACCGCCGGCGCGCTCATCGCGGATCGCTCGCGGTCTCCGCGCGTGCGACCCCGGACCGACGCTCTCGGATCTCTCCTATGATGGCCGCGTCTTCGGCACGGTCGAGCAGCCGGCGCATCGCCGGGAACACCATCGACTCCTCGCGCCGGAGGTGCGGGGCGAAGTGGCGCTCCAGCTCCCCGACCGCCCGCGTCAGGTCCGGCGCGACGACCGGGAGGCGCTCAGGTGCGCCGGCGATCTCCTCGCAGGCTGCCACGAGCGCGCCGAGCGGCGGCTCGTGGTCGCGGTGCTCCCGCGCCATGGTCTCGAGCTCAACATCCACTGCCGGATCGCGGCCGCGCAGCCGGGGCGCGATGCTCTCCTCCTCGTCCCGTGCGTGCAGCGGGAGCGCCTCGACGAAGTAGCGCCGGACGCGGGCGGCTGCCTCGCCGACGCCGGGCTCAGAAGGACCGGCCTCCGCGATCCGTCGCGCCAGCGCGAGGAACGACCGGATGCGCTCGTGGCATTCGAGCAGGAGGTCGACGGCGTCTCCGGCGGCCGCCGGCTTGCCGATCCGCGTGAGCACGCGTCAGCCCTCCCTCCGGAAATAGGTGCGTACCAGGCCCTCGTCCACGGCGACGCTGAAGGCCGCGAACCCCTTCTCGCGAGCGAGATCGACGAGCGGGGCGGGGACGAACGGCGTGACGAGCTCGTACACGTCGCTGCCCGCGAGCTCCGCCAGGTCCGCCATCACGCGCGGCATGGGGTGCTCGCCGGCCTCGATCGCCTCGCGCGCGTCGTGGCGCCGGGTCACGGCCGGATCCACCGCCCACGCCGGCCGCTCGGCGGGACCGGCGCCGTCCTCCTCCGCGAACGCGACGGCCGGCAGGCCAGCGCCCGCGCGGAGCCGCTCGACCAGGACGCCGAGCGCGACGCCGCTCACCTTCGAGACCTGGCGCAGCGTCGCCACCTTCGCGACGGTCCGTCGGAGCACCGGGTTCCGGAGGGCGCGGAAGTGGGGCGAGATCTCCAGGAGCACGTCCTCGAGGCCGGGCCAGCGCTCGAGCAGGTCGCCGAGCTTCGAGTCGGGGGTGATGTTCGCGGCGCACTCAGGCATCGGCGTGCTCCTCGGTCCAGGAGAGGAGCCGCTGCTCGCCCGTGAGCGCGCGCTTCGCGGTGAGGTCCTGCGTCACCTCGAGGCAGCCGAGGTACGCGCCGGCCGCGTCGCGCAGCGCGACGTACTCGATGTGGACGAAGCGGCCCCGCTGCTCGATCCAGAAGGCGGCCCGGTCCTGCTTCCCGGAACGGAAGCCCTGCAGGATCCGGTCGACCGTGTCGACGCTCGACGGCGGGTGGCAGAACTGGACCTTGCGGCCCAGCACCGCCCGGCTGCGCGCGAAGACGCGGTCCTTGCCGTGAGTGAAGTAGCGGACGCGGTCCTCGGCGTCGACGAAGGTCGCGTCGAGCGGGAGCGCGTTCAGGATGGCCTCGAGCTCCTTCGCCGAAAGCGTGCCGGTGGGCAGCCGGATGCGGCCGGAGTCGACCGGCTCGTCCACCGACGCGGGAGCGGCCGCGGGGCGCCAGTCCTCGCGCGGCTCGACGAGGCAGAAGCCGACCTCCGCGCTCTGCCGCGCGATCTCCCACCACTCCAGCTCGCCGAGCGTGTCCTGCGCCATGGGAAGGAGGATGTTCTCCTCGCGATCGATCATGTCGCGGATCGCGCTCGCCGCGGGGCGGACCGCCAGCGCCACGACGGCGCGCGCCTCGGCCGCGGTCGCCGGAGCGGCGGCGAGCGCCTCCAGCGCGGCGCGGAGGAGCGCCCGCGCCTCGTCGTGCTTCGCCCACATCACCTTTGGCGGGCCGGTGATGCCGTGCTTCTCGAGGTACGGGAAGAGGAGGTGCTCCTTGCGAAGGTAGTGCTTCTCCACGTCGGTGAGCGCGTTCAGCCGGGCCCGCATCGCGAGCACCACCTCGCCCGCCGCGTCCTCGTCGCGCAGGTCGTCGAGGTCCGCCGCGGCTCGATCGAGGCCGTCGAGCTCCGCGAGGAGCGCGGCGTTCTCCTCGTGGAACACGTGCACGGGATGACCCGGGGGAGCGGCCGCGGCCGCGGACGGCTCGATCGCGCCCTGCAGCGCCGCGCCGTGCAGGTGGCAGAGCCTCGTCACCTCCTGCGGCGGCATCCCGTCGGCCATGAGCTCCTGCTCGACCTCCACCACCATGCCGTACGGCACCTGGCCGAGCATCCGGACGAGCTGACGCTGCACCTGCGCCGGCGCCGCGCCGACGTGGAGCTGGAGGATGAGATGCTTCAGCAGGTCCTTCCGGCGCTCGGTCTCGTTGTCGATGAGCTCGCTCATGCGTTCCGTTCCTCCATCCGGGGGTCGTCGATCCAGGCGAGACGGGCACCTCACGCCGCTCGCGACGCGAGCGGCGCGAGCACGTGGTTCTCGAGGTGCACGTGCCGGAGGGTGTCGGCCTCGAGCGCCTCGAGCTCCGACATGAGGACGCGGTACGTCGTGCAGCCCCA
>DASWEI010000206.1:0-22523 GCA_036394835.1 Anaeromyxobacter sp.
GGTTCCTTGGAGCAGCGCGCGTGCTGGCGCAGAACGCGTTCGCGCGCCCGCCGGCGGGTGAGCCCCGGTTCGAGCTCAAGCCCCGGATCGCCGCCCGCGACAAGTGGAGGCGGATCGAGGGGTTGTTGCGCCTGAAGAGCTTCTTGCGGGAGTACCGGCAGTCTTGGGTCGACCGGCGGTCGGGCAGACCGAATGTGCAGTTCCCAGCGGGCACCTATCTCCTGCGCATCATGCACGGAGTGCAATGCGCAGGCGCTGCATAGGTCGCCCTACTCCGCGCCACGCCTCCTGGAAGTGTCGGTCGCGCTCGCGCTTCCGTCGCCGACGTGTGCTCGGCGGAGCCGTCTCGCGCCACGGCGTCGCCCCGAATCGCTTGAGCGCGGGCGCTCAGGCCGCCTCAGCTGCCCCGCTCACGCCACCAGCGCTCCCGATCATCGGAGCGGGTCCTGGGATGACGCCTGTCGGAATGGGTACTCTCGGGCGGGGCTCCACCAGCGCTCCCGATCATCGGAGCGGGTCCTGGGATGACGCCTGTCGGAATGGGTACTCTCGGGCGGGGCTCCCGAGGCCGAGCTCGCGAAGGAGGCTACCGAGACGCGACGCCGGAAGAAGCGATCATGAATGCGCGAGCGCCGATCTGACGGCCGCCTCGATGAGCGTTCGCGGGGGCACGCCCGCGAGGCCGTACAGCCGTCAACCCAGGCCGATGTCCGTCGGCGCTTGCGGGTCGATATCGAGGCCGTTCACGCGGATGGTCGGCGAGCCCGGGAACGACAACCGCGCAGCGTCCTCCGCGGTCGCGACCAAGGTCGTCTCGATCTCGGCTCCCGGCGTGCTCTGCCGGACAACGTCCGCCACCAGCTCGAGCGCGCGCTCTCCGTGCCCGCAGCCGGGGCTCATCAGGACCTGGATCTTCATCGGCGCTGAACCCTACCACTCTCAACGGGCGTCGCCGGCGTGTTCAGATTTCCGCGGTTCTCGGCGAACGCCAACATCCGTTGCGCACGGACCCCCGTCGGCTCGTGACCATATCAGCCGATTCAAGTGGCGCCGCCAGTCCGCAGGAAGCGCCGAATCCGCGCCCCGTTCCCCCGGAGCTGCCCCGAAAACACGACGGGCGGTCGGGATTTCTCCCAACCGCCCGTCTCTATTGGTGGACCCGTCCGGGATCGAACCGGAGACCTCCTGAATGCCATTCAGGCGCGCTCCCAGCTGCGCCACGGGCCCAAACTTTTGGTGCTGCTACGTCGTCGTCGGCTGCTCGTGCTTGAGCTGCTCGATCTGCTTCTCCTGCGTCTCGAGCCGCTGCTCGAGGTCCTTCACCTGCTGCACGAGCGTCGCGAGCTCGCCGGGCACTTCCATCCGCCCGGTCCGGACGAGCGCACGGTACCGCTCGCCGAGCTCCCTGAGGACCCCATCCAGCTCGCGTCGCGTCGACGTGCGGTCGAGCTTCCGCTTCCCGATGAGGGACCGCTGGACGAGTCGATCCCGGATGGCTTCGAGGAGCTTCACCGCACTTCCCCGCACCTGCGCGACCCCTCCGGGAGCCGCGAAGGAGCCGAGTGATTAGCGCAGCGGCGCGCCCAACGTCAAGACCGGACGGACAGCTCCGGCCGCCCTGGGCGGGCCCGCTACTTCTTCGAGGTCTTCGTCGTCGCGGCGGCGGCCTTCTGCCGCTTCTTCCGCGCCTTCCACTGCTGGCGGCGGGTGCTCTTCACGCGGATGTGCTTGCTCTTCGAACGGGCCATCGGTCCTCCGGCTGTCAAAAACCGCGCCCCTCTATAGCACGGCCGCGCCCCGCGTCCATCAGCGGCGGGGGAAACCCGCCGCCGGGTCAGGGCTTCTTCGGCTCGGGCGGCCGCTCGGGCGGCCGGTTCGGCTCGCCCGGCGTCATCTCCGGCGGCTTCACCTTCTCCTTCTCCTTGCCCTTGCGCCCCGCGGCGACGTGGCGCGCGGCGAGCTCCTGCCACTGCCCGACGAGCTCCTTCACGTCCGCGAGCGGCATGGCGCGGCAGACGTTGCCGTTCGCGCCGTCCATGTCGCGCGCCATGCAGAGCGCGTTCAGGATCGCCTCCTCCGTCGCGTCGATGCACGCCTCATAGAGCGGGTCGAGGCGCGGGTCGAGGAGGATCTTCATGCGGTAGACCATCTTCCGCGTCTCGCGCGGCACCTGGTTCGCCGTCGAGAAGGCGAGGACGATCTCGCCCGAGCCGTGCATCGCGGTCGAGCCGACCCGGCCGACGCCGAGCGCCGCGCGCTTCGCGAGGCGGTTCAGCTGGTGGCTGATGAGCGGCGCGTCGGTCGCGACGACCGCGATGATCGACCCGTAGCTCCGGCCGCGGCGCGGGATCTCGCGGTAGCGCGCCTCGAGCACCTCGCCCACCGGGAGCCCGCCGACACGCAGCTGCCGCATGACGCCGAAGTTGGACATCACGAGGACGCCGACAGTGTAGCCGCCGAGCGCCTCCGGGAGCTTGCGGCTCGACGTGCCGATCCCCGCCTTGAAGTCGCAGGTGATCATCCCGGTGCCGCCGCCGACGCTCCCCTCCGGCACCGGCCCGTCGCTCGCGGTGCGCAGCGCCTCTGCGACGTGCTCCTCGTGGACGTGGCGGCCGGCGACGTCGTTCAGCCACGAGTCGTCGCACTCGCCGACGAGGGGGATGATGACGTCGTGCTCGGCGCCGATCCCGGGGAAGCGCTCCACCATCCACTTTACAGCGGCGTCCGAGACCGCGCCGACGGAGAGCGTGTTCGTGAGGAAGATGGGGGTCTCGATGAGCCCCCACTCCATGAGCTGGGTGAGCCCCGAGACCTCGCCGGCGCCGTTCAGGATGAAGCCGCCGCCGACGACGCGCTCCTCGAACACGTTCGCCGGGTTCGGGAGGATCGCGGTGACGCCGGTCCGGATCGGCCCGTGCCCCGGCACGAGCGGTCCGGAGGCGCCGCGGATGATCGTCGAGTGGCCGACCTTCACGCCGGCCACGTCGGTGATGGCGTTCCAGCGGCCGGGCTTGTAGCGGCCGAGGCTGATCCCGAGTTCGCGCGCGCGGCAGCGCGGCCCGGGCGGGGGGGAGGGTTCGAGCATGCGCGGTGATGATAGCGCGGAGCCGCTACGCGGGCGCGCCGTTCCCGGCGATGGGCCCGTTTCCAGCGGCCGGCCCGTTGCCGGTCCGTGAAGCCGCGGCCGCGGCGCCCTCGCGCTCGGCGGCCGCCTGGGCGCGGCGGGCCCGCTCGCGCTCGCGCTCACGCTCCTGGTGGCGCCGGATCGCGAACGAGAGGATCTCGCCGATGAGCGCGGGGTACTCGATCCCGCCCGCCTGGGCGATGAGGACGAGGTCCGACCAGCCGGGGGTGAGCCCGGGAAGCGGGTTGCACTCGATGAAGAAGATCCGGCCCTCCGCGTCGATCCGGAAGTCGATCCGGGCGACGTCCCGGCAGCCGAGCGCGGCGAAGACCTCGCGCCCGGCGCGCTCGAGCCGGTCGAGCTCGCGCTCGCTGACCTTCGCCGGCACCTCGTAGCGGATCTTCTCGTTCCAGTCCTGCTTCATCTCGAACGAGTAGATCGGCGTCGGGTCGCTCGGATCGAGGAAGACGATCTCCATCGGCGGCAGGACCTTCGGGCGCCGCTCGCCGAGGAGGCCCACCGTGAACTCGCGCCCGGTGATGTACTGCTCCGCGAGTGCGGGCTGGCGGTACTTGGCGATGAGGTCGCGGGCCACCTCGCGCAGCTCCGCCTCGTCATGGACGATCGACTTCTTCGTCACGCCCTTCGAGGTCCCCTCCGCGACCGGCTTCACGAGGAGCGGGAAGCCGAGCTCGCGCGGGAGCCGCTCCTTGCCGGTGTTGAGGATGAGGTAGTCGGGCGTGAGGATGCCGTGGGTGCGGACGACGCGCTTCGCGACGGCCTTGTCGAGCGACACCGACAGCGCGGCCGGGTCCGAGCCGGTGTACGGGATGTCGAGCAGCTCGAGCAGCGACGGCACCTGGGACTCGCGGCTCCGCCCCTTGAAGCCCTCGGCGATGTTGAAGACGACGTCCACCGGGGTCGAGGCGAGCTGGAGCGGGAGGTCCTGCGTCGCCTCGAGGTCCACCACCTCGTGCCCGTAGCTCGCGATGGCCTCGCGGATGGCCTGGAGCGTCTTTGGCGAGTCGTACTCCGCCTCGTCGTCCTGCTCGCCGGCGAGGTCCGGTGCGACCCGCTTCACGTTGAAGGTGAAGCCGACCTTGAGCCGCTCGGTGCGCCGCGGGCGCCCGCGCCGCGCCCGCTGGTCGGAGATCCCCCAGCGCGCCATCGCGCTGCGGATGACCGCGTTCACGACGCCGTCCGCGTGCAGTCCCTCGAGCGCGGCGGCGGCGTAAATCCCGGCCCCCTTCTCGAGCGAGGGGAGCGCGTTGATCTCGAGGAAGTAGAGCTGCCCGTCGTCGCCGATCCGGAAGTCGATCCGGCCGAGATCGCGGATCTCGAGGACGCGGTAGACGGTCTCGGAGAGGGCGCGGAGCCGCTCGGCGAGCGGCGCCGGCACCTCGGCCGGCGCCCGCACGGACACGAACGCGTCGAGCTTCGTCTTGAGCTCGTAGTCGTAGATGGCGTAGCGCCGATCCGCCGTCGCCTGCTCGGCGATGACGTACTCGACCGGCTGCAGGATGCCGTGCCGCTCGTGCGCCGCCGACTCGAGGAACGGGACAGTGACGTCGCGCCCGGGGATGAACTCCTCGACGAGGACGCCCGATGGGTAGCGCACGAGCGCCGCCTGGACGACCTCGTGCAGGCGGAGCGCGTCCTCGACGACCGACTCCTGGGTGATGCCCTTCGAGCTGCCCTCGAAGTTCGGCTTCACGATGACGGGGTAGCGCAGCGCGTTCAGCTGGAGCGTGCGCGGGTCATCGACGTACTGCCAGCGCGGCGTCGGGACCCCGTGCTGCGCGAGCACGAGCTTCGTGAGCTGCTTGTCGAGCGTGAGCGAGAGCGCGTACGCGTCCGAGCCCGTGTAGGGCATCCCCAGCTCGTCGAACAGCGCGGGGAAGAAGGCCTCGCGGAAGCGGCCGCGCCGGCCCTCGGCGGTGTTGAAGATGAGGTCCGGGCCGTAGGCCTCGAGCCGCGCCACCGTGCGGGACGCGGGGCCGGAGACCTCGATCCGCTCGACGCGGTGGCCGAGCCGCTCGATCGCGCCGGCGAGCGCGTCCACGGTCTCCCGGGTGTCGAACTCCGCCTCGTCCTCGGTGTCGGCGAGCCTGAGGTTGTGGGTGAGCGCGATGCGCATGGGCCGGTCAGGCGGCGGCCGCGCGCGCGGCCGACCCGTCGCGCGTGGCGCTCGGTGTCGTCGGGGGCGCCGGCGCGATGGGGCGGATGCCGTGGGCGATCTCGCCGGCCCTCGAGAGGACCTTCGCGTCCACCACCTGCGTGTCGGCGAAGATGTCGCCGATCCGGATCCCGAGCCGATCGGAGAAGATCATGTAGGCCTCGAACCCGAGGATCGGCAGCCCGACGACGAAGAGCACGGGCCACAGGAACGGGACCGCGTAGAAGATCGCGACGAGCGCGAAGGGCGCGTTGCGCAGGAGCGACTCGTGCCAGCCCGCCGGGACGCGCCGGGGGACGACCACGGTCCGGACGCCGAAGATCTTCTTGCCGACCGACTGGCCGCTCATGAGGCCGTCGGCGACGAGCAGGTAGAACGCCGCGAGGAGCGGCCCGATCTGCGGTGCGCTCTGCGCGACGATCCAGGCGAGCATGAAGTCTGCGGCGCGCGCGAGGCCGCGGAGCGTGAGGTCCGCCTTCGGATACGGGCTCCCCTCTGGCCGCGCGTCGCGCATTTGCCGCTACGTCGCCGCCCGCGCGGGCGGCCTCCCCCGCACGAAGAAGAGGTACGCGAGCGCGGGCCGGTGCGACCCCTCCCGCGTGACGAAGTGGACGGACTCGACCGCCCACCCCTCCGAGGTCCACTCGTTGAGCGCGCGCTCGAGCGTCTCCTCCGCGACGGGGGAGACCTCGACCACCTTGTAGGTGGGCGCGCTAGCGCCCATCCGTTCGCCCTGAGCCCGTGGTGGGGCGCGTCCCGGTGAGGAGCGCCGCCGCGTCCTTCGCGAAGTACGTGAGGACGAGGTCCGCGCCCGCGCGGCGGATGCAGAGGAGCGTCTCGAGCACGACCCGCTCCTCGTCCACCCAGCCCCGCTCGGCGGCGGCCTTGATCATCGCGTACTCGCCGGACACGTGGTACGCGGCGAGCGGCAGGTCGTACCGGTCGCGCAGGAGCCGCACGATGTCGAGGTACGGCACCGCCGGCTTCACCATCAGCATGTCGGCGCCCTCGGCGACGTCGAGCGCCACCTCGCGCAGCGCCTCCCGCCAGTTGGCGGGGTCCATCTGGTAGCCCTTGCGGTCCTTCGGAACTCCCGGCCCCTCGACCGGCGCGCTCTCCGCCGCGTCGCGGAACGGACCGTAGAAGGCGCCGGCGTACTTGGCGGCGTACGAGAGGATCGGCACGTCGCCGTACCCGTCCGCGTCGAGCGCCGTGCGGATCGCGGCAACGCGCCCGTCCATCATGTCCGAGGGCGCGACGACGTCGGCGCCGGCACGCGCGTGCGCGACCGCCTCCTTCGCGAGGAGCGGCAGCGTGGCGTCGTTGTCGATTCCGAGATCCTGCCCCGGCCCGCCCGCCTTCGGCCGCTTCAGGATCCCGCAGTGGCCGTGGTCGGTGTACTCGCACATGCAGACGTCGGTCATCACGATGAGCCCGGAGACGTCCTTCTTGAGCGCGCGGATCGCCCGCGGGATGATCCCGTCCTCGTCGTAGGCGCCGGACCCGGTCGCGTCCTTCTTCTCCGGGACGCCGAACAGGATGACCGACCGCACCCCGGCCGCGTAGCCCGCCTGCGCCTCCGCGACGAGCTCGTCCACTGACAGCTGGAACACGCCCGGCATGCTCTTCACCGGGTTCCGGACCTTCGTTCCGGGCACCGCGAAGAGCGGCCAGATGAGGTCGTCGGGCGCGAGCGTCGTCTCGCGGACCAGGCGGCGCAGCGCCTCGGTGCGGCGCAGGCGACGGGGGCGTTCCTGGGGAAAAGGCATGGGCGATTTCTAGCGCAGACCGCGTCGATGTGAAAGGGACGGCGGAGCGCGGGCGGCCCGCCCGGGAGCGCGCGTGCCTCGAGACCTCAGGGGCGCTCGCGGGGGTTCACGTCGCGCATCACGAGACCGCTCTGCAGGCGCGGGTAGAAGAGCGTGCTCTTCTGCGGCATCGTCTCGCCCGCCTCGCCCACCGCCTCGACCTGCCACATGGGCGTCGGGTTCAGCAGGAATCCGATCTGGTGCTCGCCCGAGAGGACGCGGCTCACCGCCTCCCCCGCGTCGCGCGCATACGTGACGTTCTCCTGCTTGTCCTGCGACTCCTGCGAGAGTCCCAGCAGGTGCTGCAGCACGACCGTGTGGAGGACGGTCACGTCGAGCGCGGCGAGCGTCTCGTTGGCCGGAAGGCCGGCGGCCGAGAGGTCGACGTCGTCGCGCAGCGTCGCGATGCGGGCGCGGCCGTCGGCGGCGGTCACCATGAGGAACGTCGTGGACTTGCCGGCGTGCTCGCCGAGCTTCGAGATCGCCCAGGCGCGCCCGACCGGCCGGCGCGCGTCCTCCTCGAGCGTCTCGATCCGGAACAAGCGCGAGAGCTTCTCGAGGAAGTCCGGAAGCGAGAACTCCTTCAGCCCGAAGACGAGCCGGTGCGTCGCGAAGAGGAACAGCCCCGGATCGTTCATGGGGCAGAGGAACATGAGCGTGTAGTGGTGGCCGCCGTACACCGGCAGCCCGGGCTGCTGCGCCTCGAGCAGCCGGCGGTAGGCGAGCGCGGTCTCGTAGCGGTGGTGGCCGTCCGCGATGAAGATCCGCTGCTTCGCGAGGAGCTCCTGGAGCGGCGTCACGATCGCCGCGCCGTCGGCGCGCCAAACACGGTGGTGGACGCCGTCGTCCGAGTCCGTCTCGGCCGCCGGTTCGGTGGCCGACACCTCGTCGAGCACCCGCGTCGTGACGCCCGCGTCGTCGCGGTACAGGCCGAAGATCGGCGAAAGGTTCGCCTGCACCGCTTTCAGCACCTCGAGCCGGTCTGCCTTGGGAGCGACGAGCGTCTTCTCGTGCGGGACGATCACGCCCTCCTTGAACTCGTGGAGGCGGACCGCCGCCATGAACCCGCGGCGCTTCAGATTTCGGCCGTCGGGCGCGAGGTAGCTCTGCTCGAGCGGGTAGAGCGCCGGCGTCGGATCCCGGCGAAGCAACCCCTTCTCGAGCCAGTGGCGCCAGGTCTCGCCAGCACGGACGTACTTGTTCGTCGTCGCGGGCGCGTCGCCGGGGCGGTCCTCGCCGAGCGTCAAATGGATGATGTTGTCCGGGCTCCGGTGGAGCAGGTCGTCGCGTTGCTCCTGCGAGACGAGATCGTACGGCGGCGCGAGCAGGTGCCCGAGCTCGCGCCCGCGCGTGGCGGCGTAGCGGACGGCGCGGAATGGGACGATCTCGGCCATGAACGTCGGGACGCTAGATCAGCGCTCCGCTGCGCGCAAGGCACGCTCCAGCGCCTCGAACGGGACCGCGCCGGCGCGGACAAGGCGGAGCGTCCCGCCCTCCACCACGACCACCGTGCTCGGCAGGCCGCCCGGCGCCGGCCCCGCGTCGAGGACGTGGTCGAGGCGGGCGCGGAGCTCCGGCGCGAGCGCCTCGGCCCGGTCCGGCGGCGGCGCCCCGCCGAGGTTCGCCGAGGTGGAGACGATCGCGCCGCCCGCCTCCCGCGAGAGCGCCCGCGCGACCTCCCCGCCCGGGACGCGGATCCCGACCGTGCCGGTCCCGGCCGTCACCGGAGCGGGCAGCCCCGGGCGCGCCGGCAGGACGAGCGTCAGCGGCCCGGGCCAGAACCGGTCCGCGAGGCGTGCCGCGACGCCGTCCACCACCGCAACGAGCTCGACCGCGGCGCGGTCCGCCGCGACGAGCGGGAGCGGCTTCCCATCCGGGCGCCCCTTCGCGCGAGCGAGCCGCTCGACCGCCGCGGCGTCGCGCGCGAGGGCGCCGAGGCCGTAGAAGGTCTCGGTGGGATACGCGACGATCCCGCCGCGCCTCAGCGCGGCGGCGGCCTCCCGGACGCGCGCCTCGAGCTCCCGCTCCACGCGCGGATCTCTACCACCCTGGGGCGCGCCTTGCCGCCGCGGCCGACGCGGTCCGCGCCGCCCGGCCCACCCGGCGAGGGATTTCGGTGGAGCGGCGCGCCCGGGCCTGGGAGGATGCGCGGCGTGGCGCGGCTCGGGCTCGACGTGACGTGGCTGCGGCCGGACCGGCTCTCCGGCGCGGAGCGGTACGCGCTCGAGCTCGTCCCGGCCCTCGCGGCGCTCGCGCCGGGCGAGGTGGTGCTCTTCGTGCGGCCCGACCTGCCCTCGTCGCTCGCTCGCCTCGACGTCGAGAAGCGGGTCGCGCAGGTCGGCCTCCGGGTCGCCCTCGACCAGGCGTGGCTCCCCTGGTCGGCGGCGCGCGCGCGGGTGGATCTGCTCCACACGCTCGCCTCGCCCACCCCGGTACTGTGGCGCGGGCTCGCGGCGATGACGGTCCACGACGCGACGCCCTGGCTCCACCCCGACGCCGCCGGCGCGCGCTGGTACGCCCGGCCCCTCTACCCCCAGGCGCTCGGGCGCGCCGCCGCCATCTTCACCGTGTCCGAGGCCGCGCGGGAGGACCTCGTGCGCGCCGCCGGCGCGCCGCGCGAGCGCGTCTTCGTCACGCCGAACGGCGTCGACCCACTCCTCTTCGATCTGCACCCGCCGGCGGGGCCGCGCGCGCCTTACCTGCTCGCGGTCGGGACCTTCGAGCCTCGCAAGAACCTCCCCGTCCTCCTCGACGCGTTCCGCCGGCTGCGGCGCGACGGGCGGGACCTGCAGCTCGTCGTCGCGGGCCGACAGGCGTTCACGCAGCTCCTGCCGCTCGGCGATCTCGCGCCCCACGTCCGTCTCACCGGGACCGTGCTCGACTCCGAGCTCCACGCGCTCTACGCGGGCGCGGCCTGCTTCGTCATCCCCTCGCTCCACGAGGGGTTCGGGCTGCCGCTCGCCGAGGCGATGGCGTCCGGGGTGCCGGCCGTAGCGAGCGACATCCCGGCCCTGCGCGAGGTGGGCGGGGAGACGGTGCGCTACGCCGACCCGTGGGACCCCGAGGGCTTCGCGGCGGCGATCGCTGCGGCGCTCGACGACCGGGAGGGATCGCAGCTGCGCGCCGCCGCGGCGCGCGGCCGGGCCCGGCGCTTCCGCTGGGAGGAGACCGCGCGGGCGACGCTGCTCGTCTACCGCCGGGTGCTGCGCGCCGCCCGGCGGCGGTGAAGCCTGGGGCGCGGTCGGCCGCGGCGAGCGCCCAGGCCTACGAGGTCCGCTGCACCGCCACGATGCCGACGGCGAGGAACAGCACGTCGGGCGCCCACGCCGCCACCGCCGTCGGCACGTGGCCCGAGAGCGCGAGCGCCCACGAGACGCCCTGCGCGGCCCAGAAGACGAGCGAGACGCCGACCGCTTCGCCGAGCGCCGCTGCGACGTGACCCTTGCGGTTCCGCCGCAGGGCGAGGGCGAGCGCGAGCAGGGCGCCGGGCACGGCCACGAACGGGAAGGCCGCCCGGTTGTCGCGCTCGAGCTCGAACTCGACGGCGGCGAGGCCGAGGCGGCGCCTGAGCGCGATCTGCTCGACGAGGGTCCGCCAGCGCATCTGGGACGGCCGGCCGGCTACGACGGAGAAGGCCTCCGGCGGCTCGTCGAACCGGTACCGGCGCGCCTGCGCCCGGTCGAGCTTCATCGCCCCGTCGGGCGCGAAGCTCCGGTCGTCGACGTTCTCGAGGATCCAGTCCCCCTCGGCGGGGTGCATCCGCTCGGCGTCGATCCGGCGCACGAGCCGGAACCTCTCGTCCACCTCGAGGACGGTGACGTTCTCGAAGCCGCCGCCCGCGAGGTGGCCTCGCAGGTGGTAGATGCGGCGGCCGTCCACGCCGCGGAACCAGCGCTTCGGCTCCCGGGCCGCGTCGTAGCGGACCTTGTCCCCGCCGCGCGTGAAGCGGAGCGCGGTGATCTCCTCGGCCCGCTCCGCCGCGCGGACGCCGACGACGTCGTGCAAGACGAGGAGCGCGACCCCGGCGCCGAAGGTGACCGCGAGCACCGGGACGGCGAGCCGCCACGGCCCGAGCCCCACCGCGCGCATCGCCGTCCACTCCCGCGTGGCGCGGAACCCGGAGACCGCGACGGAAGCGCCGAGCAGCATCGCCGCCGGGCCGATCTCGCGCGTCACCACGACCGCCTTGTTGGCGTAGAGCTCGAGCGCGGCTGGAAACCACCCATGGCCGGAGAAGGCGGCGGAGTTGTCGACGAAGTCCACCGCCAGGTAGATCGCGACCACCCCGCCGATGGCGCCGAGCATCGCGAGGAGCGTCCGCCGGGCCGCGTAGCCGAAGAGGATCACCGGACCGCCCCCGGTCCCCGGCGCGCCTGCACCACGATGAGCGCGAGCGCGAGGAGCGAGAGGACCACCGTCGCGAGCTGGAGGGAGAGCCAGGCCGGGAGCACCCCGTGCTGCGCCATCACCTCGCCGGCGCGCATGAGGACGTACTGGGCGATGACGGCGAGGACCGTCGCCGCCATCGCGAAGCTCCGCCCGACGCGCCGCGAGGCCCCGAGCGGCACGGACAGGAGCGCGAATGCGATCATCGCGAGCGGCTGGGCGTAGCGCCGGTGCTTGTACCCCTCGAACTTCCGGGCCTCACCGAGGTCGCCGCGCGCGCGCGCCTGCGCGACGCGGCGATCGAACGCCTCCGTGTTCATCTCCCGCACCGAGCGGTTGAGCACGTTGCGCTCCGAGAGGGTGCCGCCGATGCCGATCACGAGCTCCGCGTGGCGGAAGTCGGCCGCGACGTACTGCTCCGATCCCGCTTGCTCGCGGTGCAGCTCGCCCGCGTCGAGGACGAGCCGCATCTCCTTGCCGGCCCCGACCGGCTCGAGCCGTCCCTTCGCCGCGAGCGCGAGGACCGGCGCCGCGGGGTTCGAGCGGTCGCTGATGAGGACGTTGTCCCAGGCCCCCTCGCGCGACCGCTCGGCGTAGAGCATGTAACCCGGGATCTGCTCGTAGAAGGTGCCGGCGCGGACGTCGTTCGACACGTTCCGTTTCACGACGTCGTTGAGCCTCGCGCGCGCGAGCGCGAACCCGGCGGGCTCGAGGGTCGTCGAGATCCAGAGCCCGGCGACGGTCGCGATGAGACCGAGCACGACCGGGACGCGCACGAGCCGTGCCGGGGAGATGCCGGCCGCGCCGAGCGCGATCACCTCGCGGTCCTCGGACAGGCGGCCGACCCCGATCACCGCCCCGAGCAGGAACGCGATGGGGAGCACGTAGCCGAGGACGTTCGGGAGCAGCGCGACGACGATGGAGCCGACGTCGAGGAGCGAGACCCCGGAGCCGAACAGCACGTCGGCCTTGGACAGGATCTGCGTCGCGAGCAGCAGCTGGGTGAGGAAGAGGAGCCCGGCGATGAACGGGAGGAGGATCTCCTTCGCGAGATACCGGTCGAAGATCGTCGGCAAGTTACCCCTTCGCGATCTTCCCCTGGAGGGCGGCGTCCTTCGCCTCGACCTCCTCGGCCATCCCCTTGCGCTGCGCGCGGACGCGCTCGGCGACCACGGGGTCGGCGCGAGCGATGATGCGCGCCGCGAGGAGCCCGGCGTTGCGCGCGCCCGGCTTCCCGATCGCGAGCGTCCCGACGGGCACGCCGGCGGGCATCTGCGTGGTGGCGAGGAGCGCGTCGAGCCCCTTGAGCTCCGACGAGGCGAGCGGCACGCCGAGCACGGGCAGCTCGGTCTCCGCGGCGCAGACGCCGGCGAGGTGGGCCGCGGCGCCGGCGCCGCAGACGATCACCTGGAACCCGCGACTCGCCGCCTCGCGGGCGAGCTTCCCCGTCCGCTCCGGCGTGCGGTGGGCGGAGGAGACGTGCACCTCGGACGCGACGCCCATCTCGTCGAGCGCCCTCTTCGCCTCGGACATGACCTCCCAGTCGGAGTCCGAGCCCATCAGGATGAGCACCCTCGGCGTCATGGCTTCTTCCCGATGTCCTTTCGGTACTGCATGCCGCGGAAGCGGATCCGCGACACCGCCGCGTAAGCCCGGCGGGCGGCGTCGTCGAGCCCCTGCCCGAGCGCGCACACGGTGAGCACGCGCCCGCCGCTCGTCACGACCCTCCCGTCTGCCGCGGCCGCGGTGCCGGCGTGGAACACCTGGATGTCGTCCTCGAACGAGCCGTCCGAGCCCTCGACGGCGTCGCCGCTCGCGACGTTCCCAGGATAGCCCTCGGCCGCGAGGACGATGCCGACGGCTGCGCGCGGGTCGAAGTCGAGCGCCACGCCCGAGAGATCGCCCGTCGCCGCTGCGAGCAGCGCCGGGACGATGTCGTTCCGCAGCCGCATGAGGATGGGCTGCGTCTCCGGGTCGCCGAGCCGCGCGTTGAACTCGAGGACTCGCGGCCCCTTCGGCGTCAGCATGAGCCCGGCGTAGAGTGCGCCGCGGAACGTGCGGCCGCGGCGCGCCATCTCGCGCACCGCCGGGACGAGCACGGTCCGCTCCACGTCGGCGAGGAGGTCCGCCCCGACGTTCGGGGTGGGCGAGAACGCGCCCATCCCGCCGGTGTTCGGTCCCTCGTCGCCGTCGAAGATGCGCTTGTGGTCCTGCGCGGCGGCGAGCATCCGGACGCGCTCGCCGTCGGTGAAGGCGATGCAGCTCGCCTCCGGCCCCTCGAGCCGCTCCTCGACGACCACCTTGCGGCCGGCGGCGCCGTGCGCGCCCCCGACGAGCATCGCCCGGAGCGCCTCCTCGGCCTCCGCGGCTTCGGCGCAGACGACGACGCCCTTGCCGGCGGCGAGGCCGTCCGCCTTGACGACGACGCGACCGGCGCGGGCGCGCGCCCACGCAACCGCGGGGGCGAGCTCGGTGAAGGCCTCGTACTCCGCGGTCGGGATCCCGGCCGCCTGCATCACGTCCTTCGCGAACGCCTTCGAGCCCTCGATCTCCGCGGCGGCGGCGCTCGGGCCGAACACCGGGATCCCGTCCCGCGCGATGCGGTCCGCGAGGCCGGCGACGAGGGGCGCCTCCGGCCCGACCACGACGAGGTCCATCCGGTTCTCGCGCGCCCAGCGCGCGAGACCCTCGACGTCGTCCGATCGGAGCGCGACCGGCGTCGCGATCCTCGAGATGCCGGGGTTGCCGGGGGCGGCGTAGAGCGCCCGGACGAGGGGGCTCCTCGAGATCTTCCAGGCGAGGGCGTGCTCACGGCCGCCAGAACCGACGACGAGGATTCGCATGAGAGAGAGGGTTTATATCACGGCTGTCGGCGCTGAGGCGGCCCCGGCGGCGTGAGCGCGAGGAGCCCCCCGCGCGCCTCGGCGAGCCCGGGATCCTCCCTCAGCAGGGGCTCGAGGACGAGCCGCGCGTCGGCCGTCTCGCCACGCCGGGCGAGCAGGCGCGCGAGGCCGAGCCGCGGCGTCACGAGGTCCGGCCCCGCCTCGGCCGCCTCGCGGTGGGCCCGCTCCGCGTCGAGGTTCCGGCCGAGCAGCTCGAGCGCGCGGGCGCGCACCGCGAGCAGCACCGGCGCGGCGGGGTGGAGGTCGAGGGCGGCGGTCGCGATCGGGAAAGCCCGCCGCGCGTCGCCGCGGTCGAGCGCGATCTGCGCGAGGATCGCGGGGGGCGCGGGCGCCTGGGGCGACGCGAGGGCCGCGAGGCGGGCGAGCCGATCGGCTGCGACGGTGCGGCCGAGGAGGAGCTCGCACGCGGCGGCGGCCGCGAACGCGGTCGCCCCGCCGCGCGACTCCGCGCGCGCGATCGTTTCGAGCCGCCGCGACGCCTCGACGAGCGCCGCGGGACCCTCCCAGAAGTCGGTCGGCGCCCGGTGGAGCCGGCCCTCCGCGAGGTCCCGCTCGAGCGCGCGGCGCGCGACCTCCAGGGCGGGCCCCCCGGCGCGCAGCCGGGCGAGCGCGCCGGCCACCGTGAGGAGGACGGCCGGGTCGCGCGGGGCCTGGGCGGCTACGGCCTGCCAGGCGGCCTGCGCCTCGTCGTCCGTGCCGGAGAGCTCCGCCGAGCGCGCCGCGAGCGCGCGCGCCGCGAGCGGCCCCGCGCGGTCGCCGAGCACGCCGGCCGACTCGCGGAGCGCCGGCGCGTCCCCGCGGCGGAAGGCGAGCAGCGCGGCCTGGAAGCGCGCGGGCGCGCTCGCCGGGACGCGCCGGAGCGCCTCCGCGACCGAAGCATCCGCCGCCGCGACGTCTCCCGAGGCGACCTCGACCGCGGCGCGGTGCGCGAGCGCGCGCGCCGCCGCGAAGTCGTCCGGGTGGCGCGCGAGCGCGGCCTCGAGGAGCTTGCGCGCCGCGGCGAGATCGTCGTCGCGCTGGTAGGCGAGCCGCGCGAGCAGCAGCGGCGGCAGCGCCGACCCGGGATCGGCCGCTCCCCAGCGCTCGAGCGCCTCGCGCGCCTCGGCGGTCCGGTCGGAGGCCGCGAGCACCTCGGCGCGAAGCGCGAGCGCACCGGGGTGACCCGGGTCGAGCGCGAGACGGCGATCGGCGAGCGCGAGCGCCCCGGCGCCGTCGCCCGCGGCCCACCGCGCGCGGGCTGCGGCGGTGAGGAGGCGGCGGTCCGTGGGGGACGCGGCGGCGGCCTCCTCGAGCAGGCGCGCCGCCGCCGTCGGTTCGCGCCGGAGCTGCGCGAGCCCGAGCGCGAGCCGCGCCGAGGGGTCGCGCGGGGCGCCGGCCACGGCCCGCGCCGCAGCGGCGCTCGCCTCGGAGTCGTTCGCCGGACTCGGGACGAGCAGGAGCAGGCGTGCATACGCCGCCTCGAGCGCGGGGCGCGAGGCGACCGCGAGCGCGTCCCGGACCAGCTCGTGGGTCGCCCGGAGCTCGGCTCCGTCGGCTCCGTCGGGCTCGTCACCGGCCGCGTCGGCGAACGCGGTCGCGTAGCCGGCGATGGCGACCTCGGGGCGCCCCGGCGACAGCGCGAGCGCCTCGCGGAAGGCGCGGAGCGCCTGGTCCGTGCGCGGCGGCAGGTCGGCGGCAAGCGCGGCGGCGCCCGCGTCGAGGCGCGCCGCGGCGAGGGCCGCGTCGCGGGTGCGGCCAGGGGGCAAGAGGCCGGCCGCGCGCCACTCCGCGACGCGCAGCTCGATCGCGGAGAGCGCCGACCCGGCGGGCGGGGGGGCGCGCCGGAGCACGAGGACCGCTGCGCCGGCCGCCGCTGCGATCGCGACCACGACCGCGACCGCGACGCCGGCGCGCCGCGCCGGCCGCCCGCGGCGGGCGCGGCGGCCGCCTCCGAGCGGCGCGATGGGCAGCCGCGCGCTGGCGGGAGCGCGCTGGGCACAGCCGGGGCAGAGCGGCGCGGCGCCGGGGCGCGCGTCGTCCGCCTCGAACACGGCGAAGCAGCGGCTGCAGGAGAGCTGGGCCATCGGGCCCCGAGCCTACCGCGACCGGGGCGCGTGTCGCAGGCTCATCGCGTCATCTCAGTGGCGGAAGTGGCGCATCCCGGTCGCGACCATCGCGATGCCCGCCTGGTTCGCCGCGTCGATCACCTCCGCGTCGCGCATCGACCCGCCCGGCTGGATGATCGCCGTCGCGCCCGCCTTGATGATCTCCTCGACCCCGTCCTTGAACGGGAAGAACGCGTCGGAGCCGGCGGACGAGCCGCGCACGTCGAGCTGCGCCTTCATCACCGCGGTCTTCACCGACTCGACCCGGCTCGTCTGGCCGCCGCCGATCGCGACGGTCTGGTCGTCCTTGGCGAAGACGATGGCGTTCGACTTCACGTGCTTCACGACCTTCCAGGCGAAGAGGAGGTCCTTCCACTCCTGCTCGGTCGGGGCGCGCTTCGTCATGACATTGCAGTCCTCGCGGCGCACCGAGCCGAGGTCCCGGTCCATCGCGAGCAGACCGCCCGGGATCGATCGGATCTCGCGGAGGTCCTCCGGGGCGCGCTTCCAGCTGGCCCGCGGCTCCCCGAGGCGCGGGGCCTCGAGCAGGCGCAGGTTCTTCTTCGCCGCGAGCGCAGCGCGGGCGGCGGCGTCGTACGACGGAGCGATGACGCACTCGAGGAAGAGATCGGTGAGCTCCTTCGCCGCCGCCGCGTCGACGCCGCGGTTCAGCGCGACGATGCCGCCGAACGCGGACACCGGATCGCACGCGCGAGCGCGGGCGAACGCCTTCGCGACGGTCTCGCCGACCGACACGCCGCACGGCGTGTTGTGCTTGATGATGACGCACGCCGGCTCGTCGTGCTCCTTCACCGCGGCGAGGGCGGCCTCGAGGTCGACGAGGTTGTTGTAGCTGAGCTCCTTGCCCTGGAAGACTCGGGCGAAGGCGACCGTGGGCTCGTCCGGCTCGCGCCCGGCGCGGTAGAAGGCGCCGGCCTGGTGCGGGTTCTCGCCGTACCGCAGGTCGCCGACCTTCGTGTAGACGGCGGCGAGCGTCGAGGGGAAGCGGGCCGGCGCGGCATCCGGCGTCTCGCGGGCGGTCAGATACTCGGAGATCGCGGCGTCATACGCGGCGGTGTGCGCGAACGCCTTCTTCATCAGGTTGAAGCGGGTCGCCGCGGAGAGCGCGCGGGTCTTCTCGAGCTCGACCGCGACGAGCTCGTAGTCGGCGGGGTCGACGACCACGGCCACGTGCGCCGAGTTCTTCGCGGCGCTCCGGACCATGGTCGGGCCGCCAATGTCGATCTCCTCGACACACTCCTCGAACGGCTTGCCGGCCGCGACCGCCTGGCGAAACGGGTAGAGGTTCACGACGACGAGGTCGATCGGTGGGATGTCGCGCGCCTTCACGTCCGCCTCGTCGGAGGCGAGGCCGCGCCGGAAAAGGATGCCACCGTGCACGCGCGGGTGGAGCGTCTTCACCCGCCCGCCGAGGATCTCCGGCGCCTGGGTGAAGTCGCCGACCGAGACGACCGGGACGCCGGCGTCCGCGAGCGCCTTCTGCGTGCCGCCGGTGGAGAGGAGCTCGACGCCGAGGGCGGCGAGCCGCCGGGCGAAGGGGACGAGGCCGGACTTGTCGGAAACCGAGACGAGGGCGCGGCGGACCATGTGCGTGGCACCTCCGAAAAGGGTGCCCTTCTAGCCGTCTCGGCCCGACCTTTCAAGCGTCGTGGAGCCGCGGGTCGCCGCCCCCCCAGGCGACGGCGCCTCGGCCCGGACTCCTGCGCTCGCCAGCCTCAGCCGGTCGGCGCCGTCAGGCGTCCCGATCGGGAGGAGGGATCCTGGGCTCGTCCTCGGCGATCGCGCGCAGCTTGAGGAGCCCCCGCGTCTCGACCTGCCTGATCCGCTCGCGGGTGAGGTTCATGATCGTCCCCACCTCCTCGAGCGTGATGCCGCCCTTGTCGGCGACGTCGAGCGCGCAGGTCTCGTCGAGCTCCCAGACCTCCCGGTCCGGGAAGTTCAGCTTGATGGACCCGGTGGACGGGTTCACGTCCAGGTAGAGGTGGTGCTTGCAGGAGATGAACATGCACGGCCGCTGCCCGCCCGCGCAGTCGGCGCGCGACCGTGGCCGGGCCGCCTCGATCTCCCGGATGACCGCGTCGAGCTCCGGGTCCACGAGCCCGAACGCCCGCTGGCGCCGCAGCTCCCGCGCGATCTCCTTGCGGGACATCGTCTTCGACCGCCGCCGCCCGCGCTTGCCGTCCGCCTCGTCGAGCCCCTCCGCCGCTGCCTCGGGCTCCGCCACCGGCTCCGCACTCCGCTTTGCCTCGCTCATCCCCTGCCCTCCCTTCCCACCCCGGGCGCCCCGTGCGCCCACGCCATCCCACAGGCGCCGGGCCGGCGCCCCGATCGCTAACCGACGCCGGCGATCTCCGGCGTCACCGTCGCGACCGCTCCACCCACCTTCTCCAGCCGCTCGAGCGCCCGGCGCGCCTCGCGCTCCGCCCGCCCGAGCTCCTCCTCGAACTGCCTGCGGCGCGGGTGGACCCGCGCCTTCTTGACGAGATCCTGGACGAGCTCCGAGAGCCCCTTCTCCACGTCCTCGAGCCGGTTCGCGACCGTGACGAAGCTGCCGCGGATGTCCTCGACCGTGTAGCCCTCGGCCATCATTCGCTTGATGACGGCGATGCGGCGCACGACGGACACCGGGTAGAGGCCGGTCGAGCCGGTGTGCTTGCCCTTCCGACCGACGCGCCGGCTGCGCGGCAAGAGCCCCGCCTGCACGTACTTCCTGAACGTCGACGCCGAAAGGCGCGCGCCCTTCGACTCGAACAGCCGCACGACCTCGCCGCTCGTGATGCCGGATGCCCGGTCGCGCTCGAGGCGCTCGATCTCGTGGACTTGAAGGTAATCCATTCGAAATAGTCGTTTCTGAATCTTCTATAGAAAACTTGATTTCGAGATTAGTGCATTCAGTGGAGATCGTCAACGGGTGCGCTACGCCGGAAGTACCGTGGATGCGGGAGCGCACCGCGGGGGCGCAGGCACACCCGCCCGGGACGGGCATCGATCGCCGGGCGCGCGCGGGACGCGCGCCTCGTGGTCAGGGGATCCGAGGAGAGCGGCGCCGCGGCGAGCGGCGCACCGGGCCTGCTACCGGAGCAGCTTCGTCCGGGCGCCGGCCTTCACGGTGACGAGCTCGTCGACCGCGCGCTGGCCCTTGCGCTCGATGCGCACGCGGTGATGCCCGGCGGGGAGCCGCATCTCCTGCGGCGTGTCGCCGACCGCGTGGCCGTTCAGGCGCACGAGCCCCCAGGGCGTCGCGTTGACGCTCAGGATCCCGTCGCCGCTCGCGCGCAGCGGGACGGCGAGCGCGTTGAGCCCATGCGCAGATTCGACCGGGCGCACGCCCGCAGCGAGCTCGAGCGCCTCCAGGTCCGCGTGTGCCGCGCTCGGGAGGGCGTCGTGGATCGGGCCGACGACGGCCGGGATTGTCGCGGTCGCGGTCGCGGTCCCGGTCGATGTCGAGGTCGAGGTCGGGTTCGCCGTCGCCTTTGGCTCCGCCCGTTCGTCCTGAGCGTAGCCTCCCCGCAGGGGAGGCGAAGTCGAAGGACGCTCGCGGCGACCGACGCCGGCCGCGAGCGCCGCGATCCCGACCGCCGCGGCCCCCGCGGCGACCCACGCCACTCGCCGCCGCCCCGGTGCGGGCGCGGCGACGGTGCGCGTCGGCGGCTCGTCGGGCGGCGGAACGGGCGAAGGTTCCGCGACCGGCTCCGCCGCCATCGCGACCGGCCGGACCCGCGTCGGCTCGGGCGGCGCGGCCTGGAGCGCCTCCACCTCCTCCGCGAAGAGCCGGTGCATGAACTCGCGGAGATCGACCTCGTCCGGCGAGCGGACGATGTGCAGGAGGACCGCGGCGAGCTCCGTCGCGAGCTCCTGCGCGGATCCCGTCCGCCGCGCCGGATCGCGCTCGAGGGCGCGCAGGACTGCCCGGTCGAGCTCGGCCGGGATCTCCTCGTTCCAGGCGGAGGGCGGCGAGATAGGCTCGCCGGAGAGCACGGCCGCGAGCGTCGCCGCGTCGGAGTCTCTCGCGAAGAGCCGCCGCCCGGCGCACAGCTCCCAGAGCACCACGCCGAGCCCGAAGACGTCGGCGCGTGCGTCCACGCGCTCGCCGCGAGCCTGTTCGGGCGCCATGTACGCGACCTTCCCCTTCACGGTGCCCGGGTCGGTGAGGCCCGCGCGGTCCATCGCGCGCGCGATCCCGAAGTCGGCGAGCTTCACCTCTCCCTCGAACGAGACGAGGACGTTGTGCGGCGAGACGTCGCGGTGCACGAGGCCGAGCGGCCGGCCGCCGTCCGCGAGCCGGTGCGCGTACCCGAGCGCCCGCGCGACGTCGGCCCCGACCTGCGCGGCACGCGGCAGGCCGAACCGGATGCCGAGCTCTCGCGCACGCTCGACGACGCGGCCGAGGTGGCGGCCGCGCACGAGCTCCATCGCGATGTAGTAGCGGCCCTCGATCTGGTCGAACTCGAAGAGCTGGACGACGTTCGCGTGGCCGAGGCGGGAGGCGAGCCGCGCCTCCTCGACGAACATGCGGACGAAGTCGCTCCGCGCCGCGTGCTCGCCGCGCACGAGCTTCAGCGCGACCTCCTTCACGACGCCCTCGGCGCCCGTCACCTCGGCGCGCCAGACGTCGGCCATCCCGCCGGAGGCGATCGGCTCCACCAGCCGGTACTTGCCGAAGGTACGCACGGACCGTGGATTGTAGGACCTCCGGCGGGCGGTCGGAAGGAAGGAGCGCGGCGCCGGAGACGTACACTGTCCGCAAGAGCGCAGTGCGAGCCCCGCTCACGAGCCCCAAGCGCCCCCGCTCAACTTGGTGCCGGCGCCGCCGCCGCCTCGTTCGGCGCGACCACGGCTCCTCTTCCCGTGAACCGCTCCATCCACTCGTCGCCGTAAACCTGCCGCGCGGCGAGCTGGTTATGAACTCGGCAGAGGCATCTCATGTTCTCGATCGTCGTCGCCAGGCACGGGGCGGTTCATCCGGATGAACCAGCGTCGCCGTGCCGCGGTCCGAACCGGGCACATCGCTGCCGGCGCGGTCCGACGTGGCATCCGCGCGCACCTGGAGGTCGAGCGAGGGCGCGACCGCCGAGACGCGGAGCGCCGTCACCACATCCCGGTGCGGTGTAGATCCGTCGAGCGGCCCCGCGACGAGCCCGCCCGGCGCCGCTGGAAGCGTGCGCCGGGCGGGCGTCCCGTGAGTCACGCCACGCGCGCTACCCGCGGCGCTTGGCGCGGCCGATGAGCGCCGCCACGAGGAGCGCGGGCAGCGCGAGCAGCGCGCCCTCGCCGAACGCGCCGGCGACCCCGCACCCTCCGTGTATGCCCGCCACGCCCTTGCCGGCGTTCACGAGGATCGCTGCCGAGACGGGGCTCGAGCCGATCCTCGCGGCTGCGGCGCCGCCGACCGCCGCGAGGTCGTGGAAGAGATCGGCGCCGATCTGGTGCTGCATGGCGCTCCGGTCGTGGTTCGCCATGGCCGCTTACCAGCCCGGGTTCACGTTGTAGCCCCAGCCGCGGATGTTCCAGGTCTCGTTCGTGATGTACGGAACGAAGCCCTGCGCGGTGATGGCGCCGTACAGCTCTCGCGCGCCCTGGCTGAACGGGTCGGTGTACTCCGCGTCGATGATGACGACGCCGCGGTCGTGGAGCTGCTTCGCCTGCTGGTACTGCGGACCCCAGTACCACGGGTCCTCCCAGGGCTTGAGGTACGCAGCGGAGTAGGAGGACGTCGAGAAGAGCCCCTCCGTCTCCACGCCGTCCGCGAACTGCGGATACGCGAGCGCGAAGTCGAACCCCTGGTTGAAGACGAACTTGAGCTCGGGGTGCTGCTGCCGGATGCGCTGCATCACGGACGCGATCGCGTCGTTCACGTCGCCGCGCGTCTTGCCGAGCGGCACGTCGGGCGTCGCCACGTCCCACTTGATGCCCCTCGAGCCGGTCCGGTACGCCTCGTCGGCCCGGCGGACGAGCCAGTCCTGCCAGGACTGATTCGTCACGTCGACGAGGAACGTCCCCCAGTCACCATTGGTGCGCAGG
>DASWEI010000207.1:0-27743 GCA_036394835.1 Anaeromyxobacter sp.
CGAGCGCGCGGACCGTCAGCTCCTGGCCCCGGAGCTGCTCCCGCAGGGCGGCGAGCTCGGGCCGGGCCGCGATCGCCTCGGCGAGGAGCACCGGGGGCGCGGCGTCCTCGCCGGGGACCGGCGGGAGCGACGTGTCGGCGATGTCCCACGGGCCGAGGTCGGTCACGCCGATCGCCTGCTCGACCTGGACGCGCGCGGTCGCGTAGGCGTTGTCGGCCTGGATCAGCCGGACGCGCGCGTTCGCGAGGTTGACCCGCTCCTGCACGAGGTCGATGGGCGGGCGCGTGCCGATCTCGACGAAGGCGCGGGTCTGCTCGAGGTGCTTCTCCTCGTTCGCGAGCGTTTCGCGCGCGACGGCGAGGAGCGCCTTGTTGGCGACCGCGTCGAAGTAGGTGGTCCGGATGGAGAGCGCGACCGCCTGGGCGGTACCGTGCTCGGAGTCGGCCTGGCCGGAGGCGATCGCCTGCGCCGCACGCCAGCGCCCGGAGGTCTGCCCGAAGTCCCAGACGAGCAGCCTGCCGGTGAGCCCGGCGCTGTAGAGCTCGCGGGCGCCGGTCGTCGAGAAGAAGCCGGAGCTCGCGAGCGCCGCGGTCGACGCGGAGCTCGATCGCTGGTAGCTCGCCGTGCCCGAGACCTGTGGCAGGAGCGGCGCGAACGCCTGGTCGACGCGCGCGCGCGCCGCCTCGGTCGAGGCCTGGGCCTGGCGGAGCTGCGGCTGGCGCGCGAGGCCGAGCCGGAGCGCCTCGTCGAGGCCGAGGACGCGGGGGGCGTCGGCGCCTGGCGCGCGGGCCGCGGCGGCGGGCGGAGCCGAGGAGGCTGGCGTCTGCGCGGCGGCGCGCGACGCGAGCAGGACGAGAGCGAGCGGGAATGAGCGGTTCACTCGAACCTCAGGGCCTCGATGGGGTCGAGCTGCGAGGCCTTGCGGGCGGGGTAGATACCGAACGCGACGCCGACGAGCGCGCTGAACGCGACCGACACGACGACGATGTCCGGCCGGATGAGCATCGGCCAGCCGAACTGTGCGGCGAGGCGCTGCGCCGCGACGATTCCGAGGATGACGCCGATCGCGCCGCCCGCGGTGGCGAGCGTGAGCGCCTCGACGAGGAACTGGGCGAGGATGTCGCGCGGTCGGGCGCCGACCGCCATGCGGATGCCGATCTCGCGGGTCCGCTCGGTCACCGAGACGAGCATGATGTTCATGATCCCGATGCCGCCGACGACGAGCGATACGGCGGCGATCGCGGCGAGGAGCGTCGTGATGGTGCTCACGCCCTGCTGCTGCGCGCCCGCCATCTCGGTGAGGTTGCGAATCGAGAAGTCGTCGTCGCCGCCGATCGGGATGCGGTGGCGATCGCGCAGCACCTCGGTGATCTGGCGCTCCGCCCGCGAGGTCTGGCCGGCGACCGCCCCGACCACGATCGCGCCGGAGACGTACTTCTGGAGCCCGCCCTGGATCTTCGCCTGGTAGGCCGTCTGGGGCACGAAGACGACGTCGTCGTAATCCTGCCCCATCGGCGACTGCCCCTTGGGCGCGAGGACGCCGACCACCTGGAACGGGATGTTCTTCACCCGGACGGTGAGGCCGACCGGGTCGACGCCTTCGCCGAAGAGCTTGTCCGACACGGTTTTTCCGAGCACGGCGACCTTCGTCCCGCCGTCCACGTCGGAGGCGGTGAAGAAGGCGCCCGAGCCGATGGGCCAGCTCCGGATGTCGAAGAACTCCGGGCTCGTCCCGGTCACCGAGGTCGTCCAGTTCTGGTCGTCGGAGAGGACCTGCGCCGTCGTGCGGAGCTGCACCGCCGCGGCGCGCACCGACGGCACCTCCGCCCGGATCGCGCGCAGGTCGTCCCAGGTCAGGGTCGGCATCGAGCCGAACCCGCCGAACGCGCCGCCCCGGGTGGTCGTGCCGGGGAGGACGATGAGGAGGTCGGCGCCCATCGAGGCGAAGGCGTCCTCGACCCGCTTCTTCGCGCCCTCGCCGATCGCCACCATCGCGATCACGGCGGAGACGCCGATCACGATGCCGAGCGTGGTGAGGAAGGAGCGCATCTTGTTGCGGAGGAGGGCGCGCGCGGCGACCCGGAGCGTCTCGAGCAGGTTCACGGGAGCGCCTCCTCGGCGGCCGGGGCGGCGGGGTGGGCGACGCGCTGGGTCCGCCGCTCGTCGCTCTTCACGATGCCGTCCCGCAGGACGACGAGGCGCGAGGCGTACTCGGCGACGTCGGCCTCGTGCGTGACGAGGACGACGGTGATCCCGGCGCGCCCGAGCTGCTGCAGGATCGCCATCACCTCGACGGACGTGCGGGTGTCGAGGTTGCCGGTCGGCTCGTCGGCGAGGAGGAGCCGCGGCTGCGTGACGATGGCGCGGGCGATCGCGACGCGCTGCTGCTGGCCGCCGGAGAGCTGGTTCGGGTGGTGGTGGACGCGGTCCCCGAGCCCCACGCGCTCGAGCGCCGCCCGCGCCCGCGCGTGGCGCTCGCGCTTCTGGAGGCCGGCGTAGACGAGCGGCAGCTCGACGTTCTCGAGGGCGCTCGTGCGCGAGAGCAGGTTGAAGCTCTGGAAGACGAACCCGAGCGTCCGGTTGCGCACCGCGGCGAGCGCGTCGCGGACGAGGCGCGACACCTCGTCGCCCGCGAGCCGGTACGCGCCGCCGGTCGGACGATCGAGGCAGCCGATCACGTTCATGAGCGTGGACTTGCCCGACCCGGAGGCGCCCATGATCGCGACGAACTCCCCCTCCTCGATGGTGAGCGTGACGCCGCGCAGCGCGCGGACGTCGACCTCGCCCATCCGGTAGGTCTTCGCGACCGAGTCGAGCTCGACGAGAGGGCGCCCCATGGGGTTCCTCACCTAGAACATCCGGCCGGGAGGGCCGCCCGGGCGCCCACCGCCTGCCGGCCGATCGCCGCCGGCGCCGCCCGCCGCGTCGGTGACGACGGCTTCGCCCTCGCGCAGGTCGCCCTCGACCACCTCCGTCGTCGAGCCGTCGGAGACCCCCGTCTTGATGCGGACCGGCGCCGGCTGCTCGGCGCGGAGCACCCACACCGTCCGGCGGTCGGGCTCGCGCGCGCCGCCCGCCTCGGCGCCGGCCGCGTCGCGGCGGGTCGGGCCCTGCCCCGGCGGCTGGCCGGCGCGCGGCGCCGCGCCGCCGCCTTCGTTCGCGGCGCCGTTCGCCGCCCCCCCGGCGGCCGGGGCGTTCCCGGCCCCGCTCCGCTTCTGGGCCGCGAGCAGCTCGGGAGACGGCCGGAAGCGCAGGCCGGCGTTCGGGACGCGCAGCACGTCGCTCCGGTCGGCGAACACGAAGCTCACGTTCGCGGTCATCCCGGGGCGCAGCTCGAGGTCCTTGTTCGCGACGTCCACGACCGCGTCGTAGGTGACGACGTTCTGGACCGTCTGCGGCGCGTTCCGGATCTGACGCACGGTGCCGCGGAACCTCCGGCCCGGGAAGGCGTCCACCGTGAACGACGCCTCCATGCCGTCCCGGAGCTTCCCGATGTCCGCCTCGGCGACGGAGGTGTCCACCTGCATCTTCGCGAGGTCCTCCGCGATGACGAAGAGCGTAGGGGCCTGGAGCGACGCGGCGACGGTCTGGCCCACGTCCACGCTCCGCGAGATGACCGTGCCGTCGATGGGGGAGATGATGTTCGTGTAGGCGAGGTTCACCTCCGCCTGGTGCAGCGCGGCCTTCGCCTGCTCGACCTTGCCTGCCGCGGCGTCGACCCCGGCCGCCGCCCCGTCGGCGTTCGCCTGGGACGTGTCGAGGTCCGCCTGGGCGACGAGCTTCCGTTCGGCGAGGCTGCGCGTCCGCTCGAGCTGGCGCGCCGCGTCCGCCGCCTGGACCTTCGCGCGGCTGAGATCGCCGCGCGCCGCGACGTGGTTCGCGCGCGCCTGGTCGAGGGCCGCCTGGAAGAGCTCGGGGTCGATCTTCGCGATGAGCTGACCCTTCTTGACGGGAGAGTTGTAGTCGACGAGCAGCCGCTGGATGCGCCCGGAGACCTGGCTGCCCACCTGGACGGTGACGAGCGCGGAGAGGGTGCCGGTCGCGGTCACCTGGGCGACGATCCGGCCGCGATCGACGCGCGCCGTCTCGTACTTCGGTGCGGGCGCGGTCCGGGTCGCGCGCCAGGCGACGGCGGCGATCACGATCGCGACGAGGGCGGCCGCGGCGACGATGAGGCGACGCGTGCGCGCAGGGCGGGCGGGGAGGCGGGTGGGCTCCGTGGGGATACGCTCTGCGGGCTTCATCGGCGCTCCTCCCGCGCTGCGGCGGGGCGGACCGGGCGGCGCGACCTGCGCGCCTCGAACCGGTCGAGGTTGGAGAGGATCTTGTTGAGCGCGCCGCGCAGCGCGGCGAGCTCCGCCGCGCTGAACCCGGCGACGAGCGCCTCGCGCACATCGCGCGCGATCGGGCGGAGGACCCCGGCGAGGTCGGCCCCCTCGCCGGTCGTCTCGATGACGAGGCGGCGCCGGTCGAGCGGATCCTCGGCCATGCGGACGAGCTGCCGGCGGGTGAGCGATGCGACGACGCGCGAGGCCGTCGGCTGGTCGATCCGGAGGCGCTCCGCGAGGGCGCCGAGCGAGAGGGGGCCCGCCTCGTGGATCCCGAGCAGGGACCAGAACTGCTGGGGCGAGAGGCGATACCCCCCCGCCTCGGCGTGGACCACCTGGCGGATCCGCCGGCGGACCGCGGCGAGGAGGACGCCGACGTGCTCTTCTTGCACTCGCAACATTTGCCGTAACATGTAATCCGCCGGCCGCCCCGCGTCAACGCCATGCCCTGCCGCTTCGGCCCGGGCGCCCATGCCGTGAGAACCCCCGGCGGACGTGGAAGTTAGCGGGACCGTGTCGTCCCGCTCTTGCCGGCGCGTGAAGAAGTGTTGCGGCTGCGGTCGAGGCGGAGGGCGGGCCGGCTTGCGTCCGCCTCCGCGCCTGCGCATAACACCCCGGATCATGGCCGAATCTCAGGGCGAGCTCCTGCTCCTCGTTCCGACCACGAGCTACCGGCTCGACGACTTTCGCGCCGCGGCCCTGCGCCTCGGGGTCCCGCTCGTCGTCGGGAGCGACCGCTGCCACCAGATCGAGGACTTCTTCGGGGAGGAGAAGGACCTCCTCTCGCTCGACTACCGGCGGCCGGCGCACGCCGCCGAGCAGATCGCCGACGCCGCGCGGAAGCGGCCGATCCGCGGCATCGTCCCTGCGAGCGACCCCACCGCGGTCATCGCCGCGCTCGCCGCCGAGCGGCTCGGGCTGCCGCACAACCCGCCTGCCGCCGCGCACCGCGCCGCGAACAAGCTCGCGATGCGAGAGGCGCTCCGCGACGCGGGGCTGGCCGTCCCCGCGTTCCGGCCGTTCCCGCTGCGCTCGGATCCCGAGCTCGCCGCGCGCGAGGTCACGTTCCCGTGCGTCCTCAAGCCCCTCATCCTGTCGGCGAGCCGCGGCGTCATCCGCGCCGACGACCCCACCGGCTTCGTCGCCGCGTGGCGCCGGATCGGGAAGCTCCTCCACGACACGGCGGCGGAGCGGCGCGCCCGGGAGGAGGGCGGCGCCGGGTCGATCCTCGTCGAGTCGTTCGTCGCGGGCGCGGAGATCGCGGTCGAGGGGCTGCTCCGGGGCGGCCGGCTCGAGGTGCTCGCCGTGTTCGACAAGCCCGATCCGCTCGACGGGCCGTACTTCGAGGAGACGATCTACGTGACGCCCTCGCGCCACCCGCCACCGCTCCTCGCGCGCGTCGAGGAGGTCACCGCGGCGGGGACGCGCGCGCTCGGGCTCGTCGAGGGGCCCGTCCACGCCGAGCTGCGCCTCGCTGCGCACGGGCCGGTGCTGCTCGAGATCGCCGCGCGCTCGATCGGCGGACTCTGCTCGCGCACGCTCCGCTTCGGGGCCGGGCTCTCGCTCGAGGAGGTGCTCGTCGCGCACGCGATGCGGCTGCCGCTCGAGGTGCTCCGGCGCGAGGCGCGTGCGTCGGGCGTCATGATGCTCCCCATCCCGCGGCGCGGGGTCCTGCACGGCATCCGCGGCGTCGAGGCGGCGCGGGCGGTCCCGGGCATCGAGGACGTCGTCGTCACGGTCCCCGAGGGGCGCGAGGTCGTGCCGCTGCCGGAGGGCGACAGCTACCTCGGCTTCCTCTTCGCGCGCGGCGAGGCTCCGGCGGACGTCGAGGCGGCGCTCCGCGAGGCACACGAAAGGCTCGTCTTCGAGATCCGGGCGGCGCTGCCGGTCACGTGAGTGGGCGGGTCGAGGTCGAGGTCGAGGTCGAAGTCGAGGTCGACGTCCACGTCCAGGTCCACGACCAGGTCCACGACCAGGTCGTTCAGCTCTTCCCGGAATCGCTCACCGCGCCAACCTGGGCGGTCGTGGGCTCCGCTCAGCAGAACCACGACTCGGTGAGCCGCGGGACGCGCCGCTGGTCCGGCGCGAGGGTCCGGACGTGGCCGTGCGGCAAGCCGGCTTCGGCGAGCGCGAGCACCTTCACCCGCGCGATCGTCGCGAGCGGCTCCTCGGCGCGCGCCGCGGCCGCCTCGACCTCCGCGGCGACGCGCGCCTGGAGCGCGTCCATGCGAGGATCGGGGTGGCGCCAGCGCCAGGTGAGCGCGGACGGCTCGAGCCCCTCGAACGCGATCTCCGGGTCGTCTTCGAGGAGCGAGCCCGGCGGCACGAGCAGCCGGATCGAGAGCTGCACCGGGTCGAGCGCGGGCAGCAGGCCGCGCGCCTCGAACGTCTCGAGCAGGTCGAGGAGGTCCTCGAGCGTGGACCAGGGGGTGAACGGGACGAGGGAGGGGCGGAGCGGCAGGCCGGCCTCCCGACCGAGGTCGAAGGCGCGGAGTGCGTCCTCGCGCGTGTGACCCTTCGCGAGCTTCGCGAGGACCCGGTCGGAGAGCGACTCGACCGCCGTCGTCGCGAACGCCGCGCCGAGCTGCGCAAGCTCCGCGACGGTCGCGGGCTCGCGCACGAGGTGCTCGACCTTCGCGGTGAAGTCGAACGAGAGCGCGGGGAAGCGCGCGTGGAGCGCGCGGGCGATCCGCAGCGCGTGCGTTGGGCCGTTCAGGAAGTCCGGGTCGCCGAACGTCACGTGCTCCGCGCCCGCCGCGACCTGCGCGGCGACGTCGGCGAGCACGATCTCCTCCGGGACCGCGAAGAAGCGTCCCTGGTAGAGCGGCACGACCGGGCAGTGGCGGCAGCGGTGCTTGCAGCCGCGCGTCGCCTCGACGTACCCCGCGACGCGGCGCGTGCCGTCTCCCGGATCGAGCCCCGCGTACCGGTCGAGGGGCGGAAGGAGGGCGCGATCCGGCAAGACGGCGGGGACGGCGCGCGGGGGCGCGCTCCCCGGGCCGCGCTGGACGAAGCGCGCGAGGGCGTCTTCGCCGCGCTCCACCGCGCCCGCGAGCGCCACGAGCTGCTCCTCGCACTCCGCCCCGAGGACCGCGCGTGCCCCGGCGCCGACGAGGAGGTCGGCGTGGAGCGGCGCGTAGAGGCCGTGGAAGCAGAGCACCGCGTCCGGGCGCTCGGCGCGGATCCGGGCCGCCGCGGCGAGGCCGAGCCGCAGGGCCGTGTGCATCGGGACGGAGATCGCGACGAGCCGCGCGCGCCGGATCCGCTCTTCGTCGAGCGGCTCGACCGAGAGGTCGAGCGCCGCCGGCCGGAAGCCGGCGCGCTCGAGGTGCGCAGCGGGCACGGCGACGCCGTTCGGCGAGTGGCCGAGCTCGTAGGTCGAGACGAGGAGGATGTCGCCCGGGCCGCGCATGGTGCGATCCCGTCCGCGGCGCCGGAGGCGCCGCGGTCAGCCCTTCGCGGGCGGCGGCCGGAAGTCGGGGGGGAGCTGCGCCCCCTCGCCGAAGAAGAACTGCTCCGCCTGCTGGTACAGGATCTCGTTCGTCCGCGGGTCGGCGGGCGCGAGCCGGTACTCGTTCAGGATCATCTTGAAGTGCTCGAGCCACATCTTCCAGGCGTCCTGGGAGATGGAGTCGTAGACGCGCTGCCCGAGCTCGTTCGGGAACGGCTTGAAGGTGAGGCCCGGCAGCTCTTTGCCGAGCTTCTTGCACATCACCATGCGCGCCATTCCTACGTCCTTTCCGGGTCCGGGGTCGAGACGCCGGGAACATAAGCGATCTCGACTCCGGATGCACGGGGCTGCGTGGCCCCGCGCGCGGTCAGGAGAGGAGCGACGTCGGCGACACCGCGAGCGCCTTGGCGAGCGACTCGAGCGTGTCGAGCGGCGGGGTCCGCTGCCCGCGCTCGAGCATCGAGATGTAAGACACGGAGAGGCCTGCCTTGGCGGCGAGGGCTTCCTGGGAGAGCTTGCGGCGGAGACGCTCGCTCTTGAGGTTCACGGCGAACTTGTCGGCGAGACCGGCCATCGGGCGACTCCTGGTTGGGACTCCGGGTGCAATTGCGGTTTCCGCAAACTAGATGTGCGGTATCCGCAGATAAGAGGAATAGCACCTCTCGTGCTGGTCGGCCAGACAGTACGTGTCCCCTGAGCGTGCGATGGCACGGGGGGTGCGTCCCGAAGCTCAGGGACCCGGAGTGATGCTGCGAGTACGCGTCGCGTCGTCAGCGGCGCGGGCGCGCGGCCGGGAAGGGCACGTCGTAGCGCGTGAGGAGTCGCCGCAGCGCGAAGTACGACACCCCGAGCGCCCGCGCGAGGCCGCGCGGGTCGCCGGTGAAGAGCTGCGTCGCGGCGAGCAGGTAGCGCCGCGCCGCCTCCCGGAACGGGAGGACGTCCTCGCGCGCATGGAGCGGCCGAAACCCAGGCACCGCCCGGACGAGCTCGCCGGACAGCTGCGCCAGCTTGCCGCGCGCCTCCTCCATCTGCAGCTCGGTGCGCTCGAGATGGTACGTGAGCCGGCGGCGGTCGAGGGCGAGCTCGAGCGCACGGTCGATCCCGCTCGCCGAGTCCTCGGCCGTCGCGTGGAAGAAGTCCGCGCCGGACATGACCGAGGCGATCGCGTCGGAGGTATCGGTCGAGGCGCCGAACGCGAGGATCGCGAGCGCGGGCCGCGTCTCTCGCAGCTGCCGGATGGTCTCGAGGCCGGGGCCGCCGGGCAGGGCGAGATCGATCGCCGCGACCCCGACGGACGCCGCCGCGCGCCGCCGCGCCTCGGCGCTCGTCCCCGCGAGGACGATCCGGTAGCGCGGGTAGCGCCCGATCGCCCGCGCGCGCTCACGCCCCGGCACGCGCGCGATCCGATCGAGCAGCGCGCGGCGCTTCGGCCCGTCCTCGGTGGCGAGGAGGACGACCTCGTCGAACTCGTCGGGCTGGTCCCAGCGGATCCGGGCCATGGACGGTGATTTCGTACCACGACTGAGCGTGATCCTCACGTGACGCTTGTCGCGCCGGAGGGGGGGCGGAGGACGACCACCTCGACGCGCGCGCCGCGGGCGATCCGGGAGCGACCCGCCGGGAGCACCGCGAGCGCGTCAACCCCGGCGGCCGAAGAGAGGTCGCCGGAGCTCTGCGACCGGAGCGGCACCGCCACGAGCACGCCGCGCGTTGGGCGGAGGCGGCAACGAAGGAAGATCTCGAGCTCCGGTGGCTTCACCTGCGCCGCCCCGAGCCGCGCCGCGACCCGGAGTCGCCCCGACCCGGGTAGCCCGGCGAGCGCCCGGAGCGCCGGGCGCACGAAAAGCTCGAACGTGACGAGGGCGCTCACCGGATTGCCCGGCAGACCGAACACGGCCGTGCGGCCCCAGCGGCCGAAGGTGAACGGCTTGCCCGGGCGCATGGCCACCCGCCAGAAGTCGAGGCGGGCGCCCGCGTTGGCGAGCGCCGCGCGGACGAGGTCTCGCGCGCCCACCGACACCCCGCCCGTCGTGACGAGCGCGTCTGCGCCACGAGCGGCGACGAGGGCGCGCCGGAGCGCCGAGGCGTCGTCGGCCGCGGCCGGCAGGAGGACCGGCTCGGCGCCGGCGTCGCGGGCCGCCGCGGCGAGGGCGTGGCCGTTCGTCTCGACGATCTGGCCGGGCGCCGGGATCCGCCCGACGGGCACCACCTCGTCGCCGGTCGGGAGGATCGCCACCCGCGGGCGGCGGTGGACGAGGAGCTCGGGCCGGCCGAGCCCCGCCGCGAGCGCGATGGTGCCGGGATCGAGCAGCGCACCGGCGCCGACGGCGACGCGCCCCGCCGCGACGTCGGACCCGCGCGGCCGGACGAAGCGGCCGCGAACGGCGGGGCGGAGGAACGAGGCGGACCGCGCGGTGCGCCGGACCTGCTCCTGCTGTTCGACGGCGTCGGCGCCGTCCGGGAGCGGCGCGCCGGTGAAGATCCGACAGCAGGCACCGCCGGGGAGCGGCCCGGGCGCGGGGCGGCCGGCGAAGACCTCGAACGCGACCGGGAGGCGCGTTCCGGCGTGGCGTGCGTCGGCGGCCCGAAGCGCGTACCCGTCCATGGTCGCGGCGTCGAAGGCGGGGAGGTCTCCGGCGGCGACGAGGTCCTCGGCGAGCGCGCGGCCGGCGCCGCCGTCGAGCGGCACGCGCTCCGCGGGGAGGGGCGCGACGTCGGAGAGGGCCGCGAGGATCCGGGTGAGGGCCGCCGCGGGCGTGAGCACCGACCGTTTATAGCGCAGATCGCGCGAGGCCTGCGCCCCGCGCGGAGCGCGCGGTCGGCCATCCTCTAATCCGGGTAGACTCGCGCGCAACTTGGTGGCGTTCGACGCGGCGTTGCCGTACGAGTGCCCAAGGATCGTGGTGGGCTGCGACAGCGGGTGGGCGACCAGGGGGTGGACGTGGGAGAGGGCAGGCAGGACCGACGCCGTGAGGCGCTCCTCGAGGAGCTGAAGCGCGCTGCGGGGCGGCCGCTGTCCGTGGGCGAGCTCATGGAGAAGGCGCGGCTCCACCCCGGCGAGCGGACCGAGGTGAAGCGGACGCTGCGCGATCTCGCGCGCGAGGGCCGGCTCGCCCGCGACGGCAAGCGCTTCTCGCTCCCCGGCACGAAGGAGCCGGCTCCGGCTGCCGGGACGCTCGCCCCGGCGCGGCGCATCGGCCGCGCGGGGAAGCCGGGCATTCTCGGCACGCTCAAGAAGCACCGCGACGGCTTCGGCTTCGTCGCCCGGGTCGACCGCAAGGGGGACGACATCTTCGTGCCGCCCGACGAGGCGGCGAAGGCGATCGACGGCGACCTCGTGCGCGTCGAGGTGGTGCCCGCGCGCGGCGGCCGGACCGCTGGGCGGATCCTGGAGGTGGTGGAGCGCCGGCGGCGGCTCCTCGTAGGCACCTATCACGCCCGCGGCCGGCAGAGCTTCGTCGTCCCCTCGGACGCCGAGCTCGAGGCGTACGTCCCGGTCCCGGAGACCTCGGTCGCCGAGGACGGCGACGTCGTGAAGGTGGCGCTCGACCCCGGCGCGGGGAAGCTCTCCGGCGCGATCGTCGAGAAGATCGGCCGCCCCGGCGAGCCGCGCGTCGAGGTGCTGAAGGTCGCGTACGCGAAGGGGTTCGCGGACGTCTTCCCCGAGCCGGTGCTCGCGGAGGCGGCGGAAGTTCCCGACCACGTGCGGAGCGAGGACCGGAGCGGCCGCCGCGACGTCACGAAGCTCCCGCTCGTCACCATCGACGGCGAGGACGCGCGCGACTTCGACGACGCGGTCTACGTCGAGCGGCTGGAGCCCCGCGGCAAGGGGAAGGGGCTCTACCGGCTCGTCGTCGCGATCGCCGACGTCGCCCACTACGTGCGCCCCGGGACCGCGCTCGACGACGAGGCGGGCAAGCGCGCGACGAGCGTCTACTTCCCGATGCAGGTGCTCCCGATGCTCCCGGAGCGGCTGTCGAACGGGATCTGCTCGCTGAACCCGCACGTCGACCGCCTCTGCATGGTCGCGGACCTCGTGCTCGACTCGAAGGGAGAGACGAAGTCGGCGGAGGTGTACGAGGGCGTGATGCGGAGCGCGGCGCGCTGCACCTACACCGAGGTCGCGGGCGTGCTCGACGGCGAGAAGCTCCCCGACCGCGAGCGGCTCCGCCCGGAGTTCGAGCTCATGGCCGAGCTGCAGGAGCACCTCAGCGCGATGCGGAGGCGTCGCGGCGCGATCGACTTCGACTTGCCCGAGGCGAAGATCGTCCTCGGCCCGGACGGCGAGGTCGCGGCGATCGAGAAGCGCCCGCGCAATCGCGCGCACCGGATCGTCGAGGAGTTCATGCTCGCGGCGAACGAGGCGGTGGCGCGCTGGTTCGGCGCGCGCGACCTGCCGACCGTCTACCGCGTGCACGGCGTGCCGGACGAGGAGAAGCTCGCGGCGTTCCTCGAGCTCGCGGGGACGCACGGCTTCGAGGTGCCCGAGCTGCCGGCCGACCCGCGCGCGCTCAACGCCCTGCTCGAGCGGTTCAAGGGGCACGCGCAGCAGCGCGCGCTGAACCAGCTCCTCCTGCGCGCGATGATGCAGGCGATCTACGCGACCGAGAACATCGGCCACTACGGGCTCGCGGCCGAGCACTACCTCCACTTCACCTCGCCCATCCGGCGCTATCCGGACCTGCTCGTCCACCGGCTCCTCAAGGAGGAGTGGGCGCAGCGCCGGGGCGAGCCGGTGCGGGCCACCACGCTGCCGCGGCTCGGAGAGCTCGCGGTCCGCTCGTCGGAGCGCGAGCGCGCCTCGATGGAGGCGGAGCGCGAGATCGCCGCGTTCTACGCGGCCCTCTTCATGAAGGACAAGGTCGGCGAGACCTTCGACGGCGTCGTGTCGTCGGTCGTCGACTTCGGGCTCTTCGTCGAGCTCGAGCGGTTCTTCGTCGAGGGGCTCGTGCGTGTCGAGGACCTCGGCGGGAGCTTCGATCTCGACCCGGTGCTGCACGCCCTCGTGGACCCCGTCACCGGCCGCGCCTTCCGTGTCGGCGACAAGGTGCGGGTCGAGGTCGTGTCGTCGAACCCAGCGCGCCGCCGCATCGAGCTCGCGCTCGTGGAGGCGGGTCGGACCCGCCGGGCGGAGCCCGGCGTCGAGCGGCCCGGGCGGGCCGGCGCGCCGCGGCGCGCTGCGGCCTGGGCCGAGCGCCCGGAGCGGACGCGGCGCGTGGAGCGGGCGCGGCACGGCGAGGCGCGGACCGGCACGCCACGGCACGGCGAGGCGAGGCACGGCACGGCACGGCACGGCGAGGCGCAAACCGGCGGGCGCCCGGAACGGCAGGGCGAGCGCCAGGAGCGGAGCGGGGAAGGCCACCGCGAGCGCGGGGCCCACGGCGGCGCGGCGCCGAAGGGCCGCGGCGGCGGCGGCAAGCACGTCGCTGGCAAGCACGCCGGCGGCGGCAAGCACGGCGGCGGCAAGCACGGCGGCGGCTCGAAGGGCGGCGGCCGCCGGGGCGGCGGTGGCGGGCGGGGTCGGAGCCGGTAGGCCCCGCCTCAGCGCGCCGGCGGACGCCCGCGGAGCGCGGCGAGGAACCGGCGCGCCCCGGCGAGCGCACCCGCGAGGCCGCCGCCGCGGCGCCGCGGCACGTCGGCGGCAGGCACGAGCCGGGCCGACGCGGGATCGGCGGGGTCGATCGACACCGCGAGCCGTCGCGCCTCGAGCGCGGCGAAGAAGGCGGCCCACCCGCAGCGGCCCGCAGTCTCGCCAGCTGGGACGAGCGCCGGCGCGCCCTCGCGGAGCGCCGGCGAGAGCCGGGCGCGCCCGGCGAGGTGCATGATCTCTGCGCGATCGGTCGCTGCGGGCATGGCGCTCCCGAGTCTAGTGCGATAATCACGGCACGTGACCATCGCCGATGGGGCCGTCCTCGCCGCCTTCGCCTTCGCGGCGGGCATCGTCAACGCGGTGGCCGGCGGGGGCACGCTCCTCACGTTCCCCGCCCTCCTCGCGACCGGCGTCCCACCGGTCGCGGCGAACGCGACGAACACCGTCGCGCTCTTCCCCGGCCAGCTCGCCTCGTCCCTCGCCTACCGGAGCCACATCGCGGACGAGCGGCGCCGCGCGATCGCGCTCTCCGTCCCGTCGCTCATCGGCGGGATCGTGGGCGCGTGGCTCCTGCTCGAGCTGCCCGAGCGGTCGTTCGAAATGGCGGTGCCGTGGCTCATCGTCTTCGCCTGCGTGGTGCTCGCGTTCCAGGGGCAGCTCAAGCGCATCGTCGCGAACGCGCGCCACGCGAACCACCCCGCCGCGCTCTGGATCGCGCAGCTGCTCATCTCGGTCTACGGCGGCTACTTCGGCGCGGGGATCGGGATCCTGATGCTCGCCGCGATGGGCATCCTCCTGCCCTCGTCGATCCAGCACGCGAACGCGCTCAAGGTGCTCTTCTCGCTCCTCATCAACGCGGTCGCGGCGGTGCTCTTCGTCGCGAAGGGCGCGGTCCACGCGCCCGAGGCCTTTCTCATGGCGGCCGCGTCGATCGCGGGCGGCTTCGCCGGCGCGCGGCTCGCGCAGCGGCTCCCGCCGGCGGGCATGCGCGGCTTCGCCATCGCCGTCGGCCTGTTCGCCGCCGGGAAGATGTTCCTGCGCTGAGCCGCTCCCGGGGCGGCTACTCGAGCTTCGCGGCGAGCTGCGTGAACCAGATGAGCGCCTCGAGCGCGTTCGTCGTCGTGACGAGCCCGACGAGATCGTGCTTGTCGTTCACGACGATGATGCCGTTCAGCTTGCGGTCGTGGATGAGCTTCGCCGCCTCGGCGATGGGCGTGTCCGGCGTGACGGTGTGCGGCTTCGGGTTCATCGCGGAGCGCACCGGCGTCTTCGAGAGCAGGTAGTGCAGCTCCCATTGGTCGAGGCTCGACGCCTTCGCCGGCATGTACCCGTAGAGCATCTTCTCCGTCACGAGCCCGACGAGCTTCCCCTTCTTCATCACGGGGAGGCGCCGGATGTTCTTCTCCTTGAGGAGGTGGATCGCCTCGATCACCGAGGCGTCCTCCTCGATCGTGATCGGCTTCTTCGTCATCCAATCCGCGACGGTCAGGCGGTTTGCCATGGTCAGATCCCCAGGAAAGCCTTCCTCACGTGGTCGTTGCCGAGGAGCTCCGCTCCCGTTCCGGAGAGTACCACCCGCCCGGTCTCGAGCACGTACGCTCGATGCGCGATCCGGAGCGACTGGTACACGTTCTGCTCGACGAGCAGGATGGTCGTGCCCTGCTCGTTGATGGCCCGGATGATCTGGAAGATGCTCTTCACGAGCAGCGGCGACAGGCCGAGCGAGGGCTCGTCGAGCAGCAGGAGCTTCGGGTTGCCCATAAGGCCTCGGCCAATGGCGAGCATCTGCTGCTCGCCGCCCGACATCGTGCCTCCGAGCTGGTCCTTGCGCTCGGCGAGCCGCGGGAAGAGCGAGAAGACCCGGTCCATGTTCCGCTCGCGGTCCTTGCGCGTGGACTTCACGAACGAGCCCATGCGCAGGTTCTCGACGACCGTCATCTCCGAGAAGATGCGGCGACCCTCGGGCACCTGGATGACCCCGTGCTCGACGACCTCGTGCGGCTGGAGCTGCCCGAGGTCCACCTCGCCGAGGCGGACGGACCCGCGCGTCGGCCGGACGAGGCGCGAGACGTTCTTCAGGATCGTGGACTTCCCGGCGCCGTTCGCCCCGACCACCGTCACGATCTCCCCCTGCTTCACCTCGAGATCCACGTTCCAGAGGACCTGGAGGTCGCCGTAGGAGAACTCGAGCTTACGGATCTGCAGCATGGCGCTCCCTGGACCGGTGGTCATCGCTCACTCGACCCGCTCGCCGAGGTAGGCGGCGATGACGTCGGGGTGGTTGGCGACCTCCTGCGGGCTGCCCTCGGTCAGCTTCTCGCCGGAGTTGAGGACCACGATGCGGTCGGAGATCCGCATGATCGCCTTCATGTCGTGCTCGATGACCATCTGGGTGAGGCCGCGGCGCTTGAGGTCGAGGATGAGCTGGATGATCTCCTCGGACTCGGCAGGGTTGAGGCCGCCCATCACCTCGTCGAGGAGGAGCAGCTCGGGCTTCGTCGCGAGGACGCGCGCCACCTCGAGCTTCTTGCGCTCGCCGATGGGGAGGCCGCCCGCGAGCTGGTCGTCCTTGTGGTCGAGGCGCACGACCTTGAGCTGCTCGTGCGCGGCGTCGCGTGCGACCGCGAGCGAATTCGTCCGCGCGAGCGCGCCGACCATCACGTTGTCGAGCACGGTCATCTTCGCGAGCGGCCGCACCTTCTGCCAGGTCCGGACCATGCCGAGCCGGCAGACCTGGTCCGGTTGCAGGCCGTTCAGGCGCACGCCCTTGAACAGCACCTCGCCCTTCGACGGCGGGTAGTAGCCGGTGATGCAGTTGAAGAGCGTGGTCTTGCCCGCGCCGTTCGGGCCGATGAGGCCCATGATCATCCCCTCCTCCATCGAGAAGGAGACGTCGGAGTTGGCCGCGAGGCCGCCGAAGAACTTCGAGACCTTCTGGATGTCGAGCATCGCCATGGTGCGCCTCCCTACGCGGGGCTCGCCGCGGCGGGGCTCGGCGCGCGGCGGCGCGAGCGCGCGAGGAGCCGCCGGATGACACCGAGCACGCCCTCGGGCGCGAACAGGATCACGACGACGACGAGGATGCCGTAGACGAGCAGGTGCGCGTTCGAGAGGTAGGTCTCGATGAAGCGCACGACGCCCGAGTCCGGCGAGAGGACGCCGACCTGCACGAGCCCGCGCGGGTTCCGCAGGATCTCGGAGAGCGGGACGAGCACCATCGCGCCGAGGACCGGCCCGAGGATCGTGCCGATGCCCCCGACGATGCAGATGAGGACGATCTGCACCGAGACGTCGAGGCCGAAGGCGATGTTTGGATCGATGAACTTCACGAACATCGCGAAGAACCCGCCCGCCGCCGCGGTGAGCGCGGCGGAGATCGCGAGCGCCACGCTCTTGTAGAAGGTGAGGTTGATGCCGAGCGAGTGGGCGGCGTCCTGGTCCTCGCGGATCGCCTGGAAGTAGTAGCCGAGCTTCGAGTGCTCGACCGCGAAGTTCGCGATGATCGTCACGACCGCGAGCAGGAGCCCCGCGTAGTAGAAGGTCCGCTTCGTGAGGAACTCGATCTCCGTGCCGAACAGGTGGAGCGGCGGGATGGAGGAGAGGAGGAAGCCCTCGGCGCCTCGGGTGAAGCCCTTGAAGTGGAGCGTGGCGAGCCGGATGATCTCCGCGACCGAGATGGACGCGAGCACGAAGTACGGGCCGCGCAGCCGGAACGTGATGGAGCCGATGAGCACGGACAAGAGGACCGCGGCCGCCATCGCTCCCCACACTCCCCACCACGGCGGGATGTGGTTCACCTCGAGCAGCATCATCGTCGCGTAGGCGCCGACGCCGAAGTAGGCGGCGTGCCCGACCGAGTACTGGCCGGCGTAGCCGCCGACCACGTTCCACGCCTGGCCCTGGATCACCGCGAGGAACAGCATCACGCCCATGTGCAGGACGTAGGGCTTCTTCACGAACGACGGGAAGACCGCGAGGGCGAGCACCGCCGCCGCGAAGACGAGGAGCGGGACGAGGGAGAGGCCGCGGGCGGGGGTGCGAGGGGAGCAGGTCATGGTCGAGTCCTCTCCTGGCTACGCGCGCGACTTCCCGAGGAGGCCGGAGGGTCTGAAGAGGAGGAGCGCGAGGAAGAGCACGAACACGACGAGCTCCTTCAGCCCCGACGCGACGTAGATGGCGGCGAGCGACTCGGTCATCCCGATGATGAGCCCGCCGAGGGTCGCGCCGACGATCGAGCCCATCCCCCCGAGCACCACGATGACGAAGGCCTTGAGGGTGAAGGCGCTGCCGACCTGCGGATAGATGTAGTAGGTCGGCGCGATGAGCGTCCCGGCCGCGCCGGACAGCGCGCTGCCGATCCCGAACGCGAGGATGCTCGTCCACTTGACGTTGATGCCCATGAGCTGCGCGGCGTCGCGATCCTGCGCGGTCGCGCGGATCGCCTGGCCCGTGTCGGTCCGGGACAGGAACCAGAAGAGCGCGGCCGTGATCGCGGCGGTGATGGCGAACGAGTAGAGGAGCGGCTGGGAGACGGACAGGCCGCCGAGGTCGAAGCTCGACGACGAGTAGGACGTCGTGAGGATCCGGTAGTCCGAGGTGAAGATCAGCATCATCGAGTTCGACATGATGAGGCCGAGCCCAATGGTGAGGAGGATCTGGTTCTGCGGCAGCGCGTTCAGCACCCGGTTGATGAAGACCTTCTGGAGGAACGCACCCCACAGGAACAGCAGCGGCGCGGTCGCGATCAGGGCGACGTACGGGTCGAGGCCCGTCTTCGTGAAGATGAACCAGGTCGCGTACATCCCGAGCATGAGCAGGTCGCCGTGGGCGAAGTTGATGACCCGCATCACGCCGAAGATGATCGTAAGCCCGATCCCGATGAGCGCGTAGACGCCACCCACGAGGAGGCCGCTCAGCACCGACTGCAGGAAGACCGTCATCGACTGCTCCTTGCGCGCCCGTCCGACTCCTAACCGCCGTGGACGGGTGAGTTCAACCTTCACTGGGCGCGGTACGTGGACGTGGACGTGGACGTGGTCGTGGTCCTCGACCTCGACCTAGACTTGGACCTCGTCGAGGTCGAGGTCGAGGTCGAGGTCGATGTTGAAGTCCAGGTCCACGTCCACGTCCACGATCACGACCACGTCCACGTCCACGAAGTCAGCCGCCGATCACTTCCACCCCGGGAACGGGTAGACCGCCTTCTTCTTCGCCGCGCCCGCCGGGTAGACCGTCACCGCGGCGCCGCCCTGGTACTGCACGACCGGCATGACGAGCTGGTTCTGGTTCGTGAACCCGTTCACGTCCGCGAACTTCACCTCGCCCATGATCCCCGACCACGCCCCGGCGTCGAGCGCCTCGCGGATCTTCTCGCGGTTGCCGCCCGCCTTCGTCGCGACCTCGCCCACGATCATCATCGACGCGTACGCGCAGGCGGCGTGGTAGGTCGGCTTCTTCCCGAATTTCGCCCTGTAGCGCGTGGCGAACTCGGTCGCGCCGGAGGAGGACTCGGGCGTCCACTGCGTGACGGAGAAGACGTTCGTGGAGATATCCTTCTCGCTCTCGAACTGGGCGGTATCGAACCCGGCGCCGCCGCCGAGGAACGCCTGGGGCCGGAGGCCCACCTCGCGCGACTGCCGCATGAGCAGGATGGCGTCCGCGACGTAAGAGACCATGAAGACCAGGTCCGGGTTCGCCGCCTTCATCTTCGTGAGCGTGGACCGGTAGTCGGCGGCGCCCTTCTGGTACGCCTCGTCGCCGACGATCTGCAGCCCCTTCGCCTTCGCGTACTCCTTGCCGGCGGCGGAGACGGAGTTGCCGAAGTCCGTCGACTCGTAGACGAAGGCGATGGACTTCGGCTTGCCGAGGGAGAGCGCCGCGTCGAGGAGCGACTGGGCGTACTGGTGGGCGGGGGCGTTCAGCCGGAAGACGTACTTGTACCCCTGCCTCGTGATCTCCTCCTTCGCGGCGGCGGGGACGACCTGCGGGACCTTGTACTGCTCGGCGAGCTTCGCGACCGCGTTGGCGTTCGCGGAGGTGTAGGGCCCGACGATGGCGGCGACCTCGTCGCCGGTCGCGAGCTGCTCCATCGCGCCCATCGCCTTGTCCGGCTTCCCCGTGTCGTCCTGCTTCACGAGCGTGACCTTCACGCCCTTCTTCGCGAGGTCCTCGAGGGCGAGGTCGACGCCGTTCGTGAGGTTCTCGCCGATGGGCGCTTCGGCGCCCGTCATGGTGTTGATGAAGCCGACCTTCACCTGCGCCCGGCCGAGGCCCGGGAGTGCGAGGGCGAGCGCGGCGAGGACCGTCGTGAGCCGATTCATCATCTGGGATCTCCGTTCCGTTCCGTTGCGGGCGATGCGTCGACCCCCCAGGCCGGCACCCTACCGGACCGTACCCGGACCCCGCCATTGTGGAGAACCGCAATCCGGGGCCCCCTGGCGGTGCGGGCGCCGGGTGCGCGACAATCTGCCGCCGCGCCGATGGACCCCGCCCGCATGCTCGCGAGATCGCTCGCGCCGCTCGTCGCCGCCGCGCTCCTCGCCGGCGCCGCGCAGACGCGCGCGGATGCGCACATCGTTCTCAGGTTCAGCCACGTGGTCGCGGTGGACACGCCGAAGGGCCAGGCGGCCGAGTACTTTCGCAGGCGCGCGGAGGAGCTGACCGGCGGGCGCGTCCGCGTCGAGGTCTACCCGAACAGCACGCTTTACAAGGACCGCGACGAGATCGAGGCGCTGCAGCTCGGGGCGGTGCAGATGCTCGCGCCGTCCCTCTCGAAGTTCGGGCCGCTCGGCGTGCGCGAGTTCGAGGTCTTCGACCTGCCGTTCCTCTTCGCCGACTATGACGCGCTCCGGAAGGTGACGCAGGGCCCGGTCGGCAAGGCGCTCCTCGCGAAGCTCGAGCCGAAGGGGATCGTCGGGCTCGCCTACTGGGACAATGGGTTCAAGTCCTTCTCCGCGGGGCGGCCGCTGCGCACCCCCGCCGACTTCCGCGGCCTCCGCATGCGGATCCAGCCCTCGGTCGTGCTCGACGCGCAGATGCGCGCGCTCGGCGCGCTGCCCCAGATCCTCGGCTTCTCGGACGTCTACGCGGCGCTCCGCGCCGGCGTCATCGACGGGGCCGAGAACCCGATCTCGAACATCTACACGCAGCGGATGCACGAGGTGCAGCGCCACCTCACCATCACCGACCACGGCTACCTCGGCTACGCGCCGATCGTGAACAGGCGGTTCTGGGACGGCCTCCCCGGCGACGTGCGCGCGCAGCTCGAGCGCGCGATGGCGGAGGCGACCGAGTATGCGAACCGGATCGCGCGCGAGAAGAACGAGGCGGACCTCGCGAGGGTCCGCGCCGCGGGAACGACCGAGGTCCACGTCGCGACCCCCGACGAGCGGCTCGCGCTGAAGCGCGCGCTCGTCCCCGTCCACGCGCAGATGAAGGAGCGGCTCGGCGCCGAGCTCATCGAGGCCATCTACCGCGCGACGAGCTTCCGACCCGACCGGCTGTGATCCCCGCCCCGAGCACCCGCGCGCGCGCCGCGCCAGTGTCAGCCGCCCACGGCTGGCAGTGGTACGCGCCGCGCGTGGCGATCGGCCTCTTCGTCGCCGCGCTCCTCGGCCTCCTCTGGGTGCTGCACCGGCAGGAGCTCGAGGAGAAGCGCGGCGCGGTGATCCGCGACATCCTCTGGGTCGAGCAGAACGTGCGGTTCAGCCTCTCGCGCGACCTCGAGCAGCTCGCGGAACTCGGGGCGGACGCGGAGGGCGTCGGGCCCCCGCAGCTCGAGCTGCGGGTTTCGTACCTGCTCCAAAACAGCCCGGGGCTCCTCCGCATCGTGCTGCTCGACGAGGCGGGCGGGGTCCGGACGAGCGCGCCGCCCGCGGCGCCGGGGCGGCCGACGTTCGGCGAGCCGAGCCGTGCGGCGTACGAGCTCGCGGTCGGCACCGGGAACACGGCGTACGGCGCCCCCTACCGCTCGGCGCAGGGGCAGGTGTTCGAGGTGTTCGTCCCGTACTACCGCGCCGGTCGCCCGGCTGGGACGGTGGTGGGCGTGTACGGCCTCCAGTCGATGCTCGCCGCCATCGTCCCGTGGTGGCTCGCCGAGAAGCACCTCGTCACGATCCGCGACGCGGGCGGGGCGGTGCTCGCGGCGAAGTCGAACGTCGAGGCGCGGCAGCCCGACCTGAGCCATCAGGTGCCGCTCGATCCCCCGGGCCACGGGCTGCTCCTGCACGTGGAGTCGTACGGCGGGGAGACCCAGCTCCTGCGGAACGTCCTCACCGCCGCGATCGTGTCGCTCGCGGCGGCGGTGCTCTGGAACGTCTGGGCGCTCCGGCGGCACGTGCGGCGAAGGCTCGCGACCGAGGAGGCGCTCCGGGCGGAGCACGCGTTCCGCAAGGCGATGGAGGACTCGCTCCACACCGGCATGCGCGCGGTCGATCTCGAGGGGCGGGTCGTCTACGTGAACCCTGCCTTCTGCAAGATGGTCGGCTACGGCGCGGAGGAGCTCATCGGCCGCGCCGGGCAGCCGTACTGGCCCCCGGAGGAGCGCGCGCAGATCCTCGAGACCTTGCGGGCGGCGCGCGACCCCGCCGCGCCGCGCGCCGGCATCGAGATGAAGCTCATGCGCCGCCGCGGCGACCGGTTCGACGCGCTCATGTACGAGGCGCCGCTCATCGACGCGGAGGGGCGCCACACCGGCTGGATGGGATCGGTGCTCGACATCACCGAGCGCAAGCGCGCGCGCGAGCTCGCCCGGCAGCAGGAGGAGAAGCTCGCCGCCACCGCGCGCCTCGTCACCGTCGGTGAGATGGCCTCGACCATCGCGCACGAGCTGAACCAGCCGCTCTCCGCCATCGCGAGTTACACGACGGGCTGCCTGAACCTGCTCGAGGCCGGCAGCGTGCCCCGCGAGGAGCTGCGGGACGCGCTCCGGAAGACCGCCCAGCAGGCGCAGCGTGCCGGCCGGATCATCCGGCGCGTCCACGACTTCGTGCGCAAGAGCGAGCCGACGCGCACGCCGGTCCGCGTGAACGCGGTCGTCGAGGAGGCGGTGGGGTTCGCCGACCCCGAGGCGCGCAAGCGCCGGGTGCGGATCCGCGCGGCGCTCGCCGGCGCCGATCCCGAGGTGAAGGCCGACCCCGTCCTCCTCCAGCAGGTCGTGCTGAACCTCCTGCGGAACGCGATGGACGCGATGGCGGCGACGCCTGCCGAGCGCCGCGAGATCCGCGTGGCCGCCGAGGCGGGCCCGTCGTCGGTCACGGTCTCGATCGCAGACCGCGGCTGCGGCCTCGCCCCGGAGATCCGCGACCACCTCTTCGAGCCGTTCTTCACGACGAAGGCGGAGGGGATGGGGATGGGGCTCAACATCTGCCGCTCGATCCTGGAGCTCCATCACGGGCGCGTCTGGGCCGAGGCGAACCCGGAGGGCGGCACCGTCTTCTCGTTCTCGCTGCCGCTCGACCTGCCGGACGCGGCGGACGCCGCCGAGCCGCCCGGGCGGGCGGGAGAGGGGAGCGGCACGTGAGCGAGGGGACCGTTCTCGTCGTCGACGACGACGACGCCATCCGCGACGCCCTCGGGTGGCTCCTCCGCTCGCGAGGCGTCGCTGCGCGGACCTGGCCATCCGCGGAGGCGTTCCTCGCCGACTACTCGGACGCGATGCGCGGGTGCCTCGTCCTCGACGTCCGCATGGAGGGGATGAGCGGGGCGGAGCTCTACGACCGGCTGCTCGCGGCCGGCTGCCGCCTCCCGGTCATCTTCCTCACCGGCCACGGCGACGTCCCGCTCGCGGTCGCGGCGCTCAAGAAGGGCGCGTTCGACTTCGTCGAGAAGCCGTTCAACGACAACGAGCTCGTGGACCGGATCGTGGCGGCGGTGTCGCACGACGAGGCGCGGACCCGGGAGCTCGAGTCGGGCGCGACGGTGGCGGCGCGGCTCGCCGACCTGACGGCGCGCGAGCGGCAGGTGATGGAGCGGGTCCTCGCGGGCGACTACAACAAGACCATCGCCGACGCCCTCGGGATCGCGGTCCGCACGGTCGAGGTCCACCGCGCGCGCATCTTCGAGAAGATGGGCGTCCGCTCGGCGGTGGAGCTCGCGCAGGTGCTCGCGAAGCGGTGAACGGCCGTTACGCCCCGCGCGGGTATGCCTTCTCTCGACCGCGCGGCGCCCCGTCCGCTCCGGCACGTGCGCCGTCCCCCTCTAGTCCTTGCAGGGTGCGGTGCGGCGTGGCAGCGTCTCCACATTCGCGCCGTCACGGTCCGTCATCACCGCACCGCGCCACCGGAGGAACGCCATGCGCATTCGCCTCTTCGCCGCGAGCGTCGCCTGCTCGCTCGCCCTCTCGCCGGCCTTCGCCCAGGAGCTCGGGCCGACGCTCCAGAAGATCAAGGAGACCGGCACGATCTCCCTCGGGCACCGCGAGTCCTCCATCCCGTTCTCGTACTACGATGACAAGCAGCAGGTCGTCGGGTACTCGTACGAGCTGCAGATGAAGGCGGTCGACGCGGTGAAGAAGAAGCTCAACCTGCCGAGCGTGCAGGTGAAGCTCACCCCGGTCACCTCCCAGAACCGCATCCCGCTCGTCCAGAACGGGTCGATCGACCTCGAGTGCGGCTCGACGACGAACAACCTCGACCGGCAGAAGCAGGTCTCGTTCTCGAACTCGCTCTTCATCGTAGGGACGCGGCTCCTCACGAAGAAGAACTCCGGCATCAAGGACTTCCCGGATCTCAAGGGAAAGAACGTCGTGACCACCGCCGGGACGACCTCGGAGCGGCTCATCCGGGCACTCAACGACGAGAAGAAGATGGGGATGAGCATCATCTCCGCGAAGGATCACGGCGAGTCGTTCCTGACCCTCGAGAGCGGTCGCGCGGTGGCCTTCATGATGGACGACGCGCTCCTCGCCGGAGAGATGGCGAAGGCGCGCAACCCGAACGACTGGCACATCGTCGGGACGCCGCAGTCCGAGGAGGCCTACGGCTGCATGCTGCGCAAGGACGATCCCCAGTTCAAGAAGGTCGTCGACGACGCGATCGCCCAGACGATGAAGTCGGGTGAGGCGGAGAAGCTCTTCAAGAAGTGGTTCCAGTCGCCGATCCCGCCGAAGGGGCTGAACCTGAACCTCCCGCTCAGCGAGGACATGAAGAAGCTCTTCGCGAACCCGAACGACAAGGCGTACCAGTAGGGTAGGCTTCTCCAGCGGAGCGCGGGGGCGGGGCGGCCTGGCGCCGCCCCGCCGCGTTTCGCGATCACGAGAGGGCATCGATGGCGTACCACTGGAGATGGGAGGTGTTCTTCGAGCCGGCGCCGTCCGGCGGCGGCGACACCTACCTCGGCTGGATCCTGTCGGGGCTGAAGATGACTGCGGCGGTCTCGGTCTCGTCGTGGTTCATCGCGCTCGGCGTCGGCTCGGTGATGGGCGTCCTGCGCACCGTGCCGAACCGGCTCCTCTACGCGATCTCGACGATCTACGTGGAGATCTTCCGGAACATCCCGCTGCTCGTGCAGCTCTTCATCTGGTACTTCGTCATCCCCGAGCTCGTCCCGCTCTCGGTCGGGAACTGGTTCAAGCAGCTCAACCCATTCCTGCAGCAGTTCCTCGCCGCGATGCTCTGCCTCGCCTTCTTCACCGGCGCGCGCATCTGCGAGCAGGTGCGCGCCGGCATCGAGTCGCTCGCGAAGGGGCAGAAGGCGGCGGGGCTCGCGCTCGGGCTCACCCTGCGGCAGACGTACAACGTCGTGCTGCTCCCGATGGCGTTCCGGATCATCGTCCCGCCGCTCACCTCGGAGATGGTGAACCTCATCAAGAACTCGGCGGTGGCGTCCACCATCGGGCTCCTCGAGCTCGCCGCGATGGGGCGCCAGCTCGTCGACTACACCGCCCAGCCCTTCGAATCCTTCATCGCAGTGACGCTCCTCTACGTCGCGCTGAACCTCATCGTCCTCGGGTTCATGCGGTGGGTGGAGGAGAAGGCGCGCGTGCCCGGATTCATCGGCGGCGGAGGTCGCTAGGCCATGTACGAGTTCGACTGGTCCTCGATCCCCGGCGCGCTGCCGTTCCTGTGGACCGGGATGAAGGTGACGCTGCGCATCACCTTCACCGCGATCGTCGTCGGCATCGCCCTCGGCACCCTGCTCGCCGTGATGCGGCTCTCGAAGAGCCGCATCCTGTCGTGGATCTCGGTCGGGTACGTGAATACGTTCCGGTCGATCCCGCTCATCATGGTGCTGCTCTGGTTCTTCCTCATCGTTCCCGCGCTGCTCGAGCGGCTCTTCACGATCCCGCGCCACGCCGACACCCGGCTCACCTCGGCGATGGTCGCCTTCGCGCTCTTCCAGGCCGCCTACTACGCCGAGATCATCCGCGCCGGCATCCAGAGCGTGTCGTCCGGCCAGGTGGGCGCCTCGCTGGCCCTCGGGATGACGCAGGGACAGGCGATGCGCCTCGTCGTCCTGCCGCAGGCGTTCCGAAACATGACGCCGCTCCTGCTCACGCAGAGCGTGATCCTCTTCCAGGACACCTCGCTCGTGTACGTGTCCGCGCTCGCGGACTTCTTCGGCGCCGCCCAGAAGGTCGGCGACCGCGACGGGCGGCTCGTCGAGATGCTCCTCTTCGCCGGCGCGGTCTACTTCGTCGCAAGCTTCGCGCTGTCGTCGCTCGTGAAGCGCTACCAGAACAGGCTCAGCCTCAGGCTCTCGACATGATCTCGATCCGGAAAGTCAGCAAGATCTACGGCAACGGCTTCCAGGCCCTGAAGGACTGCTCGACGAGCGTCGAGAAGGGCGAGGTGATCGTCGTCTGCGGCCCGTCCGGGTCGGGGAAGTCCACGCTCATCAAGTGCGTGAACGGCCTCGAGGACTTCCAGGCGGGCGAGATCGTCGTGAACGGCATCCCCGTCGGCGACAAGAAGACGGACCTGCCGAAGCTCCGCGCCCACGTCGGGATGGTCTTCCAGCACTTCGAGCTCTTCCCGCACATGACGGTGCTCGAGAACCTCACCGTCGCGCAGGTGAAGGTGCTCGGCCGCGGGAACAAGGAGGCTGTCGAGCGGGGGTACAAGCTCCTCGACCGCGTCGGGCTCCGCGCGCACGCGCCGAAGCACCCGGGGCAGCTCTCCGGCGGTCAGCAGCAGCGCGTCGCAATCGCGCGGGCGCTCGCGATGGACCCGATCTGCATGCTCTTCGACGAGCCGACCTCCGCGCTCGACCCCGAGATGATCAACGAGGTGCTCGACGTCATGGTCCAGCTCGCGAAGGAGGGCATGACGATGATGTGCGTGACCCATGAGATGGGGTTCGCTCGGAAGGTCGCCCACCGCGTCGTCTTCATGGACCAGGGGCAGATCGTCGAGGACGCGAAGAAGGAGGAGTTCTTCGGCAGCCCACGGTCGGAGCGGGCGCAGCAGTTCCTGTCGAAGATCCTCCATCACTAGCGGGCTGTTGAAATAGCCCCCCGCAGCCGGGTCTACGGGAACCTCCCTCGCCCCCGCGTAGCGCGCGCGTAGCGGGGGGAGAGCCCCGTGAATGTGTGCCCGCCCGCGCGCAAAAAAGAGCGGGCGCCCGAAGGCGCCCGCTCGTCACTTCAGTCTGCTCGGGTCGCTACTAGAACGTGTAGCGCATGCCAAGGCCAGTGGCCCAGGGATCGGAGCCAACCGGCGTGCCGCCCGCGATCGGGGTGCCCGAGCCCGCCGTGACCTGAGCGAAGCCGGCGGTCGCGAACGTGTAGCTCGCGTTGCGCTCGTTCTCGATCTGGGTCCAGTAGGCGTAGACCTGCGCCGCCTTCGTCAGATAGTAGGCGTAGCCGAGCGTGTAGTTCATCGCGCCGAAGCCGGCCGTGCTGCACGCGGCGCCCGAGACGAGGTCGCAGTCACCGGAGTCGGCCGTCGTCCAGCGGGCGCGGAGCTCGTGGTTGCCCGTGCGGTGCTTGAGGTTCACCATCAGGCTCGGGCGCGTGAACTTGTTGATGGCGTTCGCGGCGGTACCGACGAAGGCCGTCCCGCCGAACGCGCGGTACATGAGCTGCTCGTACACGGCACCGACGACCGTGGTGCCGAAGGCAGAGGGGAGCTCCAAGCCCGCGCCCACCTTCCAAGCGGTGTCCCGGCTGCGGACGCCCTGCCAGTCCTCGTGGTCCTCGAACGCGGCGAGGACCGAGAGCGGCCCCGCGTCATAGTTCACCACGGCGCTCCAGAGCTCGGGCGCCCGGACCGCCTTCGTGTCGGCGAACCGGTTGGCGGAGTACGCTGCCTTGAAGGACGCGCCCAGGATCTTCGGCGACTGGTACACGACGCTGTCCGCGGCGCGGATGGCGAAGGTCGTCGTCGTGGGCGTGTTGATCGCCGGCGCACGCACCGGCCCGGTGAACGCGGCGCCC
>DASWEI010000208.1:0-26948 GCA_036394835.1 Anaeromyxobacter sp.
GCTCACCTCGGTGAGGTACTTCACCATCTTGTAGCCGAGCTTCACGGCGGAGTAGAGGCGCAGCGGCGCGCCGTGCTCGACGCGGAGCGGCTCGCCGTACATGCCGTAGGCGAGGATCGTCTGCGGGTGGAGCGCGCTCTCCAGGTCCCAGGAGGACCAGTAGCCCGAGTCGAAGGACCGGAACTCGACGTACCTCGCCCTCGGGTCCATCCCGGCGATGCGCGCGATCTCCGCGAGCCGCACGCCGTCCCACGACGCGACCGCCGACCAGCCCTCGACGCAGTGGTGCCGGACGCGGGTGCGCGTCCGCGGCAGCCGCTGGAGCTCGGCGATCGTGAGCGTGAGCGGGCGGGCGACGAGCCCCTTCACCGCGAGCGTCCAGCCCGCGGGCGCGATCGGGAACTCCTTCGAGATCTTGTACTCGGGGAAGTCCTCGAGGCGGGTCTCCTCGTCCTCGCCGAGCTCCGGGGCGAGCCGGCCCGGATCGAAGAGCGCGCGCTGGAACCGCTCGTTCACGCCCTCCATCAGGCCGAGGAAGCCCGCGTGCGGACGGCGGGAGTCGCAGGCGAGCCCGCCGAGCGCGACGAGGCCGGCGCCGCGGAGGCCGCTCGCGAGGAAGCGGCGCCGGGTCGTTCCGCTCACGAGGCCTCCTCGAGCCGCTCCTCCCTGCCGAGCGTCATGTCGGCGAGGGTTCGCGGATGGAGCAGCACCTCGACGACGTGGACGATCGTGAAGAGCGCGAGCGCCGCGAGCACGAGGAGGTGGATGGCGCGAGCGGCGTCGTAGCCGCCGAGCAGCGCGGTGAGGCGTGGAAGCTGGACGGGCTTGTAGATGGCGAGCCCGGAGAGGACGACGAGCGGGGTCATCGCCAGCACGGCGGTGTAGGCGAGCCGCTGCATCCCGTTGTAGAGCCCGACAACCGGCGGCGCCTCCTTCCGGAGCCGCAGGTCGTGCAGCACGGTCGCCCACGCGTTCCGCGCGTCGCGGCGCGGGAAGAAGATCCGCCGCCGCCACTCCCCGCTCGCGAACACGTAGACGACGTACACGATCGCGTTCGCGACGAAGAGCCAGGCGAACGCGAAGTGCCAGTGGCGGGCGCCCGCGAGCCAGCCGCCGATGGTCAGGGCGGCGGGCGGGTTCGCGCCCTGCAGCGGGTACCACCCGTACTCGGCGCCCATCGCGCCGAGGAACGGGTACGCGACGAGGATGCGGAGCCCGCTCCCGGCCATGACGCCGAGGAGGACGAGGTTCGCCCAGTGGGTCGCCCGCACGAGCCCGGGCTGAACGGGGCGCGGCACCGCCAATCCATAGCGGCTCCCGCTCGCGACGGCTCGCCTTCGTATGGCTGCGGGGCCGCTCGACCGGGCGCCCTTCCTGGGGCGCGCGGCGCGAGCGCTCCCCACGACGAGGCGCCGGCCGCTTCCGCGACCGGCGCCTCCAGAGCTTCGAACTTCTTCGCCGCAGCTACTTCAGCGTGGCGACGAGGTCCTTCACGGCCTTGACGGACTTCTCCATCATCGCCTGCTCCTCGGCGTCGAGCTTCAGCTCGAGGATCTTCTCCGCGCCGCCCGCGCCGATGACGACCGGCACGCCGACGTAGAGCCCCTTCACGCCGAACTCGCCGTTCAGGTGGACGCAGGTCGGGAGGACGCGCTTCGAGTCCTTGAGGAAGGACTCCGCCATCGCGATCGCGGCCGAGGCGGGCGAGTAGAACGCGCTGCCCGTCTTGAGCAGGGCGACGACCTCACCGCCCGCTCCGCGGGTCCGCTTCACCATCGCGTCCATGACCTCCTTGGCCTTCGCCGCGCTGCCGTACTTCCGCTCGAGCAGCTCCATGACGGGGATGCCGCAGACGCTCGTGTACCGGACGAGCGGCACCATGTCGTCGCCGTGCCCGCCGAGGGTGACGGCGGAGACGTCCTTCACCGAGACGCCGAGCTCCCAGGCGATGAACGCCTGGAAACGGGCGGAGTCGAGCACGCCAGCCTGGCCGACGACGCGCGCGTGCGGGAACCCGGTGATGCGCTGGCAGAGCGTCACCATCGCGTCGAGCGGGTTCGAGATCACGATGACGAACGAGTTCGGGGCGTACTTCTTGATGCCCTCGGCCACGCTCTGCATGATCTTCGAGTTCGTCGCGATGAGGTCGTCGCGGCTCATCCCGGGCTTGCGGGGGAGGCCCGCCGTCACGATGACGACGTCGGAGCCCTGGATGTCCTCGTAGCTGTTCGTGCCCTTGAGCTTCACGTCGAAGCCGTCGACCGGCGCGGCCTCGGCGATGTCGAGCATCTTGCCCTGCGGAAGGCCCTCGACGATGTCGAAGAGGACCACGTCCCCGAGCTCGCGCAGCGCGCAGAGCTGAGCGAGGACGCCACCGATCTGACCGCCGCCGATCAACGCAATCTTGGGTCTAGCCATTGTCATCTCCTGGAACGGGTCTGCTTCGGATGTGCTGCCCCTACGCGAGCGCTTCCACGAAGGCGTTCAGGGTCGGGCTCGGCCGCATCGCCGCCGCCGTCTTCTTCCGGTCGGGACGGTAGTAGCCGCCCGTGTCCACCGGCTTCCCCTGCGCCGCGATCAGCTCCGCGGCGATCTTCGTCTCGTTCTCCGCGAGCTGCTTCGCGAACTTCGCGAAGCGCGCCTGGAGCTCCTTCTCCTTCGTCTGCTCGGCGAGCGCCTCCGCCCAGTAGAGCGCCAGGTAGAAGTGGCTGCCGCGGTTGTCGATCTGCCCCACCTTGCGGGCCGGCGACTTGTTGTTGTCGAGGAACTTGCCGATCGCGCTGTCGAGGGTCTCAGCGAGGACCTGGGCCTTCGGGTTCTCGCGGCCGATGTACTCGAGCGAGGCGGAGAGCGCCGAGAACTCACCGAGCGAGTCCCAGCGCAGGTACCCCTCCTTCACGAACTGCTGCACGTGCTTCGGGGCCGAGCCGCCGGCGCCCGTCTCGAAGAGCCCGCCACCGGCGAGGAGCGGGACGATCGACAGCATCTTCGCGCTCGTGCCGATCTCGAGGATCGGGAACAGGTCCGTCAGGTAGTCACGCAGCGCGTTGCCGGTGACCGAGATGGTGTCGAGGCCCTTCCGGATCCGCTCGAGCGAGAGCTTCATCGCGTCGACGGGGGAGAGGATGCGGATGTCGAGGCCGCCCGTCGGCAGGTTCGCGAGGTACTTCTCGACCTTCGCGATGACCTGCGCGTCGTGCGCCCGGTTCTTGTCGAGCCAGAAGATGGCGGGCGTGCCGGTCGCCTTGGCCCGCGCGATCGCGAGCTTGACCCAGTCCTGGATCGCGACGTCCTTCGCCTGGCACATGCGGAAGATGTCGCCCTTCTCGACCTTCTGCTCGAGCAGCGTCGCGCCCGACGCGTCGACGACGCGGATCGTGCCGCTCGCGCCGGCGATGAAGGTCTTGTCGTGCGAGCCGTACTCCTCGGCCTGCTGCGCCATGAGGCCGACGTTCGGGACGGTGCCCATCGTCGCCGGGTTGAACGCGCCGTTCTTCTGGCAGTCCTCGATCACCGTCTTGTAGATGGTCGCGTAGCAGCGATCGGGGATCACCGCCTTCGTGTCGTGCAGCTTCCCGTCCGGGCCCCACATCTGGCCGGACTCACGGACGACCACGGGCATCGACGCGTCGATGATGATGTCGTTCGGCGCGTGGAGGTTCGTGATGCCCTTGTCCGAGTCGACCATCGCGAGCGCGGGACGCTTCGCGTAGACGGCCTTGATGTCGGCCTCGATCTCCGCCTTCTTGTCGGCCGGCAGCGACCCGATCTTCTTGTAGAGATCGCCGAGCCCGAGGTTCGGGTTCACGCCCGCCTGCGCGAGCGCCGCGCCGTGCTTCTCGAACACGTCCTTGAAGAAGACGGTGACGAAGTGGCCGAACATGACGGGGTCGGAGACCTTCATCATGGTGGCCTTCAGGTGCACCGAGAAGAGCACGCCACGCTGCTGCGCGTCGTCGATCTGCTCGTCGACGAACTTGCGGAGCGCGGCGACGCTCATCTTCGTCGAGTCGATGATCTCGCCCTCGAGCAGGGGCGCGTTCTTCTTGAGGACCGTCGCCTTCCCGTCCGCGCCGACGAACTCGATGCGGTACTCGGTCGCCTGCTTGATCGTGGTCGAGGTCTCGTTGCCGTAGAAGTCGCCGCCGGTCATGTGCGAGACGTGCGCCTTCGACTCCGGGCTCCAGGCGCCGAGCTTGTGCGGGTTCTTCTTCGAGAACGCCTTCACGGACGGCGGCGAGCGGCGATCCGAGTTCCCCTCGCGGAGCACCGGGTTCACGGCGCTGCCGAGGCACTTCGCGTAGCGCGCCTGGATCGCCTTCTCGGCGTCGTCCTTGGGGCTCTCCGGGTAGTCCGGGATCTTGTAGCCCTTCCCCTGCAGCTCCTTGATCGCGTCCTTGAGCTGCGGGATGGAGGCGCTGATGTTCGGCAGCTTGATGATGTTCGCCGTCGGCTTCAGCGTGAGCTCGCCGAGCTGCTGGAGGAAGTCCGGGATGCGCTGGGCCTCGCCGAGGTTCTCAGGGAAGTTCGCGATGATCCGGCCGGAGAGGGAGATGTCGCGCGTCTCGACGGCGACGCCGGTCCCCTTCGTGAATGCCTGAACGATCGGAAGCAGCGAGTACGTCGCGAGCGCGGGCGCTTCGTCAATCTCCGTCCAGATGATCGTCGAGGTCTTCGTCGTCATTTCCGTTCCTTGGGGGTTTTCCGGCGGTCTGCGCCGACGGGAGCTTCCGCTGTGCGTGTTCGCTGCTCGTCGCGTGTGCTCGAAGCAGTCGTCGGCGCTCCGTGATGACGCTCCGCTGTCCGTCCTCGGCTGCGTCTCGCCTGCGCCGGCGGGGGTCGCGTTGAAACCCGCGGAAACTACCTATTCTGCCCGGTCATGATCGTTGATCGCGATCAGGCCGACGTCGGAGTCTCGCGATCCGCGCCGATCGGCCACAGCGGGCGAAAAGGTTGCGCGTCAAGGACCGCTTACCGAGCGCTCGCCCGCACGTTCTTGCGGGCGAGCTCGCCGCCGTTCACGGCGGAGGTCCGGCGCCGCGAGCGCCGCGGCCCGGACGGGCGTAGACTGGCTCTCATGCGCCGCGCTCGTGTCAACATCCCCGACGCCGTCGTGACCCGTCCCACGACCTTCGTCGTGGGCGACCACACGCTCGTCCTCACCATGGCGATGGAGGGGCGCTGGACGGTCGCGGTGGACACCCGCCTGCTCGACTCGAGCTACGGCACCGAGGCCGACGCGTGGGAGGCGGGGGTTCGCGATGCGCACCGCCAGGACAAGCTCCGGAGCGCCTGAGCCAGCCGAGCGCTCCGGCGGGACCGAGCCGTGCCAACCGGGCGTCGCTCCGTTAGAATCCATAGATGAAGGAGCCCCGCGACAGCTTCGTCGTCCGCGCCCACGTGGTCGGCATCGAGCAGGTGGAGAAGAACCGCTACATCGTCACCCTCGACGGTCGCCGGTTCGCCACCTTCTGCTCGGAGAGCCGGGCGCGGTCGGCAGGTCGGAGCGAGGCGCGGCGGCTCGATCTCGTCGCGCACGAGGTACCGGGGCCCCGCCGGTAGCGCTCCGGCCGGACGGGGTCGCCGCCCGGCGGAGCGCCTCGCCGCGCGGGCCGTCAGCGCTGCTGGCCGGGCTGCTGCTGCTGCTGGCGCGCAAACTCCTCGCCCGCGCGCTTCATCTCCTCGTTCGTCAGGTCCTTCGTGTGCGTCGCGAACGACCAGACGTAGCCGAAGGGATCCGCGATGCCCGCGCAGCGATCGCCCCAGAACATGTCGGCGGGCTTCATCGTCTCCTTCGCGCCCGCCTGGACCGCCTTCTTGTACGCGGCGTCGCAGTCCGGGACGTAGAGCCACATCGTCACGGGCACCGGTTGGTCGGCGCTCGGGGCCGGGCGTCCCATCCCGGGCATCTCGTCGTTCATGAACACGACCGAGTCGCCGATGCGCAGCTCGGCGTGCCAGATGGACTTCCCGTCCGGCGCGGGCATTCGCGAGATCTCCTGCGCGCCGAGGGCGCGCTTGTAGAAGTCGATCGCCTTCGCGCAGTCGCGGATCGTGAGGTTGGGCGTGACCGTGTGCATCCCCTCTGGAACGGGCTTCACGCTGGCCATGGGATGATCCTCCGGTGGTGCGGGTTGAACCACCGGACTAGCGGCGCGCGGCGATCGGATCGAGCCATTGAAGGGTCGCAATCGCGCGTTTCACGCGGGGGGCGCGGGCGGCGGCCGCTGCGTCGCCTCCGCCTCGAGCTCGACGAGCTCCACGCCCTCGCTCACCTGATCGCCGGGCTCGAAGCGGAACGCCTTCACGATCCCCGCGCGCGGTGCCTTGATCGTGTGCTCCATCTTCATCGCCTCGAGCACGAGCAGCGGCGCGCCCTTGTCCACCCTCTTCCCCGCCTCGGCGAGGAGCGCGATCACCTTCCCTGGCATCGGCGCGGTGAGCCGGCCGCCGGGATCGTCCCCCTGCCCCGCGCCGCGCGACGGATCCACCCGGACGATCGGGTAGGCGCGCCCCTCGAAGAACACGTGGCGCCGCTCGCCCGCGGCGACCACCGCGGCGTGGACGCGCCGCTCACCGATGCGTGCGCGAAAGCCGCCGTGCCCCTCCTCCTCGCCCGTCGCGAAGACGCGCCGTCCCCCGAGCCCGAGCGCGTAGCCGCCCGCCGCGTACTCGACGGACACGTCCTGCTGGACGTCGCCGAGCCGGAGCGTCAGCGTCCGGCTCGCCCGGGAGTTGAGCCGCCAGCCGTCGCGCGCGTCCCACGGCGAGCGAGCCGCCGCGGCCGCGCCCTGCCCCTTCTCGCGCTCGAGTTCGGCGAGCGCGGCGAGGAGCCACACCTCGTCGGGCGTCTCGCGGGTCGCCGGGAAGAGGAACTCGCTCTCGCGCTCGATGAGGCCGGTGTCGAGGTCGCCCGCCGCGAACGCGGGCGACGCGACGAGGCGCGCGAGGAACTCGACGTTGTTCGCGACGCCGACGATCCGCAGCTGCGCGAGCGCCGCGCGCATGCGCGCGAGGGCCCGCTCCCGGCTCGCGTCCCACACGATGAGCTTCGCGATCATCGGGTCGTAGTGGGGCGAGATCTCGTCTCCCTCCTCCACGCCCGCGTCGATCCGCACGTGGTAGGAGGCCTCCGGCGCCGCGAGGTGGAGGAGCCGCCCGGTCGAGGGGAGGAAGCCCCTCTCCGGATCCTCGGCGTAGATGCGCGCCTCGATCGCGTGCCCGTCGATCTGCACCTGCTCCTGGCGCAGCGGCAGCGGCTCTCCCGCGGCCACGCGGAGCTGCCACTCGACGAGATCGAGGCCGGTGATCATCTCCGTCACCGGGTGCTCGACCTGCAGCCGCGTGTTCATCTCCATGAAGTAGAAGGCCCCGGAGGGCTCGACGATGAACTCGACGGTGCCCGCGCCGACGTAGCCGACCGCCTTCGCGGCCTCGACCGCGGCCGCGCCCATCGCCGCGCGGCGCTCGGGCGTCATCCCCGGCGCGGGCGCCTCCTCGAGCACCTTCTGGTGGCGCCGCTGCACCGAGCAGTCGCGCTCGTAGAGGTGGACGCAGTGGCCGTGCCGGTCGCCGAACACCTGGATCTCGACGTGGCGCGGCCGGAGCACGTACCGCTCGACGAGCACGCGGTCGTCGCCGAACGCCTGCAGCGCCTCGCGCTTGCACGACGCGAGCGCCGCGTCGAAGTCAGCGGGCGCGTCCACGCGGCGCATCCCCTTCCCTCCGCCGCCCGCGCTCGCCTTGATGAGCACCGGATAGCCGATCCGCTTCGCCTCGCGCGCGAGGAGGGGCGGGTCCTGCTCGGCGCCGTGGTAGCCGGGCGTGAGCGGGACGTCCGCCTTCTGCATGAGCGTCTTCGCGGCCGCCTTCGAGCCCATCGCGCGGATCGCCGACGGCGGCGGTCCGATGAAGACGAGGCCCGCCTGCTCGCACGCCTCGGCGAAGTCGGCGTTCTCGGACAGGAACCCATATCCGGGGTGAATCGCCTGCGCGCCGGTCGCGCGCGCCGCCTCGATGATGCGCGCGCCGACGAGGTAGCTCTCCCGCGCCGCGGCGGGGCCGATGTGGACCGCCTCGTCGGCGAGCCGCACGTGCCGCGCGTTCGCGTCCGCCTCGGAGTGGACGGCGACCGTGCGGATGCCGAGCCGGCGCGCGGTCCGGATCACCCGGCAGGCGATCTCGCCCCGGTTGGCGATGAGGAGCTTCGTGAACATGGGCCCTCGTCACATGCGGAAGACGCCGAACCGGGTCTGCGGGATCGGCGCGTTGAGGGTCGCGGACAAGGAGAGCCCGAGGACGCGCCGCGTCTGCGCCGGGTCGACGATTCCGTCGTCCCACAGCCGCGCGGTCGCGTAGTACGGGTGCCCCTGCGTCTCGTACTGCGCCCGGATCGGCGCCTTGAACGCCTCCTCGTCCTCGGGGCTCCAAGTCCCGCCGCCCGCCTCGAGGCCGTCGCGCCGCACGGTGGCGAGCACGCTCGCGGCCTGCTCGCCCCCCATGACCGAGATGCGGCTGTTCGGCCAGGTCCAGACGAAGCGGGGCGAGTAGGCGCGGCCGCACATCGCGTAGTTGCCCGCGCCGAAGGAGCCGCCGATGAGCACCGTGATCTTCGGGACGGCGGCGGTCGCGACCGCGGTCACCATCTTCGCCCCGTCCTTCGCGATGCCGGCGTTCTCGTACTTCCGCCCCACCATGAACCCGGTGATGTTCTGGAGGAACAGGAGCGGGATCCCGCGCTGGGCGCAGAGCTCGATGAAGTGGGCGCCCTTCAGGGCCGACTCGGAGAAGAGGATCCCGGCGTTCGCGACGACGCCGACGGTCACCCCGAACAGCCGGGCGAACCCCGTGACGAGCGTCGCGCCGTAGCGCGGCTTGAACTCGTCGAAGCGCGAACCGTCCACGATGCGCGCGATGATCTCCCGGACGTCGTAGGGCTTGCGCGTGTCGGTGGGCAGGATGCCGTAGAGCTCGGCGGGGTCGTAGAGCGGCTCCTCGACCTCCGCGACCGGCGGGCCCGCCGGCTTCTCGCGGTTCAGGTGCGAGACGATCCGCCGCGCGATCCCGAGCGCGTGCGCGTCGTTCTCGGCGAGGTGGTCCGCGACGCCGGACAGGCGCGTGTGGACGTCTCCGCCGCCGAGGTCCTCCGCGCTCACCACCTCGCCCGTCGCCGCCTTCACGAGCGGGGGCCCCCCGAGGAAGATCGTCCCCTGGTTGCGGACGATCACCGCCTCGTCGCTCATCGCCGGGACGTACGCGCCGCCGGCGGTGCACGAGCCCATCACCACCGCGATCTGCGGGATGCCGAGGGCCGAGAGGTTCGCCTGGTTGAAGAAGATGCGGCCGAAGTGGTCGCGGTCCGGGAAGACCTCATCCTGCCGCGGCAGGAACGCACCGCCCGAGTCGACGAGGTAGATGCAGGGGAGCCGGTTCTGCTCCGCGATCTCCTGCGCGCGCAGGTGCTTCTTCACGGAGATCGGGTAGTAGGTGCCGCCCTTCACCGTCGCGTCGTTCGCGATGACCAGGCACTCGATCCCCTGCACCCGTCCGATCCCGGCGATGAGCCCGGCCGCGGGCGCCTGGCCGTCGTACATGCCGTACGCGGCGAGCTGGCCGATCTCGAGGAAGGGCGTCCCCGGGTCGAGCAGGCGGTCCACCCGGTCGCGCGGGAGGAGCTTTCCGCGCGCGACGTGCTTGTCCCGCGCGGCCTGCCCGCCGCCCTGGCTCACCTCGCCCGCCTTCGCGCGCAGGTCCTCGACGAGCGCGCGCATGGCGGCCCCGTTCGCCTGGAACTCCGCGGCGCGCGGCTGGATCTGCGACTTGATGACGTTCATTCAGGCGGTCTCGCCGAACAGTTCACGGCCGATGAGCATCCGGCGGATCTCCGAGGTGCCGGCGCCGATCTCGTAGAGCTTCGCATCCCGCCACAGCCGGCCGGTGGGATATTCGTTGATGTACCCGTTCCCGCCGAGCGCCTGGATCGCCTCGTTCGCCATCCAGGTCGCCCGCTCGGCAGCGAAGAGGATCGCCCCCGCCGCGTCCTTGCGGAGCGCGCGCGCGTGATCGGCGTGGTCGCAGGCGCGGCCGACCGCGTAGACGTAGGCGCGGCACGCCTGCCAGGTCGTGTACATGTCGGCGAGCTTCCCCTGCATGAGCTCGAACTCGCCGATCGGCTGGCCGAACTGCTTGCGGTCGTGGACGTAGGGAAGGACGACGTCCATGCACGCCGCCATGATCCCGAGCGGACCGCCGGCGAGGACCGCGCGCTCGTAGTCGAGCCCGGACATGAGCACCTTCACGCCCTCGCCGACGCCGCCGAGCACGTTCTCCTCGGGCACCTCGCAGTCCTCGAAGAAGACCGGGTAGGTGTTCGAGCCGCGCATCCCGAGCTTGTCGAGGTGGGTGCCCGCGGAGAGCCCCCGCGTGCCCTTCTCGACGATGAAGGCGGTGAGGCCGCGCGGGCCCGCGGCGGGATCGGTGTACGCGTAGACGACCTGCACGTCGGCGTCGCCGCCGTTCGTGATCCACATCTTCGCGCCGTTCAGGACGTAGCGGTCGCCCTTCCTCTCCGCGCGCGTCTTCATGCCGAGCACGTCGGAGCCGGCGTTCGGCTCCGACATCGCGAGCGCGCCGACGTGCTCGCCGGAGACGAGCTTCGGGAGGTAGCGCCGCTTCTGCCGCTCGTCGCCGTTGCGGTGGAGCTGGTTCACGCAGAGATTCGAGTGCGCACCGTAGGAGAGGCCGACCGACGCCGAGGCGCGCGAGATCTCCTCCATCACGACCATGTGGGCGAGGTAGCCGACGTTCGCGCCGCCGTACTCCTCGGCGACCGTCATCCCGAGCACGCCGAGCTCGCCGAGCTTGCGCCAGAGGTCGGCCGGGAACTCGTTCCTGCGGTCGATCTCCGCCGCGCGCGGCGCGATCTCGCGCTTCGCGAACTCGCGCACGGTGTCGCGGAGCAGCGTGACGGTCTCACCGAGGTCGAAGTCGAGTCCGATGGCCATGGCGGAAGCGTAGTTGCGGCCGCGGGGCATTTGCCGCCAGAATGGTTGCAGATCGTGCCACGCCATGGCGCGCCCCAGGCCCAGGACCCGAACGCCCAGACGGGCGACCGCCGCGACCCCCGTCGCCTTCGTCCGCGCGTTGTTGCTGGCGTTCGAGAAGTACGGCGAGAGCCCGGCGGAGGTCCTGCGGCAGAGTCAGATCGCGCCAGAGCTCCTCGACGACCCGGCCGGGAAGATCACCGCGCGCCAGATGGAGATCGTCTCCGAGAGCGCGATGAAGCAGCTCGACGACGAGGCGCTCGGCTGGTTCTCGCGCAAGCTGCCGTGGGGCTCGCTCGGGATGCTCTGCCGCGCCTCGCTCCCCTCCCCCGACCTCGGCGTCGCGCTCAGGCGCTGGTTCCGCCACCACCGGCTCCTCACCGGGGATATCGAGCTGCGCCTCGAGGTCGCGGGCGGCCGCGCGACGGTGTCGATCGTCGAGCACCGCGACCTCGGCGCGAAGCGCGAGTTCTGCCTCGTCTCGTACCTCCGCTACGTGCACGGGTACGCCTGCTGGGCGATCGACTCGCTCGTGTCGCTGCTCGAGATCGGCTTCCCGTTCCCGCGGCCGCCGCACGGGAGCGTCTACCCGCTCCTCTTCCCCGGCCCGGTCTCGTTCGGCGCCGAGCGCGCCCACTTCTCGTTCGACGCGAGGTACCTCGCGCTCGCGCAGCGGCGCGACGACGCGGCGCTGCGCGCGATGCTGAAGCGGGCGCTCCCGCTCACCGTGCTGCAGTACCGGCGCGATCGCCTGCTCGTCGCGCGCGTGCGGCGGCTCCTCGGCGAGCGCCCGTCGGAGCGGCACGACGCGGACGTGGTCGCCCGCCAGCTCCACCTCTCGACCCGCTCCCTCCACCGCCACCTGCGCGAGGAGGGCGCCTCGCTCCAGGCGCTCAAGGACGAGGTGCGCCGCGACCGCGCGGTCGAGCTGCTCGCTAGGACCTCGCGGCCGGTGAAGGAGATCGCCGGCGCGGTCGGGTTCGCGGACGAGAAGAGCTTCTCGCGCGCATTCAAGGAGTGGACGGGGCGCTCGCCGCGGGAGTACCGACGCAGCGCGGCACCGGCGTGACGACGCGGCCGGCTGGCGCGCCTTTTTTGCGGGGGGCCCGCCGCTCCGCCGCGGCCCGCGCGCCCTGCGGGCATCGCGAACCCGCTCTGGCCGCGCGATTCGCGCCGCTCGCGCGAGATCTGCGCGCGCCTTCGCCGGAACGCGCACGAGGTGCGCCGCACGCCAAGACGCGATCCGTCATGGGTTTTCCTCGTCCGGAGGGTTGCGCTCAGGTCGCAAGATGTGCGACGCGTTGAGCTCCGAGGCCATCGAGCAACCGCGCGAGGCTAACGGTCCCAGACAATGAGTCGGCTGATTCGGCGTGGATGCGGCGCCGGCTGGTCCATTCACTTTTCGTGGATCGTCATACACGCGGAGGGTCGTAGATGAACGTCCTCGTCCTGAATTGCGGCAGCTCGTCGGCGAAGTTCGCGGTCATCGACACGGCGAGCGGCACCGAGCGGATCTCCGGCATGGCGGAGCGGCTCGGGTCGCCGAACGCGTCGCTCGCCTGGAAGATCGCCGGGCACAAGCACTCCAAGATCCTGCACCACGGCGGGCACGCCGACGCGCTTCGCGAGGTCGGCACCCTCCTCGGCGAGACCGGGCTCAGCGACGGGATCGTCGGGGTGGGCCACCGCGTCGTCCACGGCGGCGCCAAGTTCTCGGGGTCGATCCCGATCACCACGGAGGTGATCGACCGGATCCGCGAGTGCATCCCGCTCGGGCCGCTCCACAACCCGCCGAACCTCCTCGGCATCGAGATCGCGCAGGAGCTCTTCCCCAACCTGCCGCAGGTCGCGGTGTTCGACACCGCCTTCCACCAGACGATGCCGTCGCGCGCGTACCTCTACGCGGTGCCGTACGAGTGGTTCGAAAAGCACGAGGTGCGGCGCTACGGGTTCCATGGCACGAGCCACCGCTACGTCTCCCAGCAGGCGGTCCGCCAGCTCGGCCTCGACCCCGACGATCACGCCATCGTCACGGCGCACCTCGGCAACGGCTGCTCGCTCGCGGCGGTCCGCGACGGCAAGTCCATGGACACGACGATGGGGCTCACGCCGCTCGACGGCGTCGTGATGGGCACCCGCAGCGGCTCCATCGACCCGTCGATCATCGCCCACATGAAGAAGGCGCTGAACGCCACCGCCGATCAGGTGATGGACCAGCTCAACAAGAAGTCCGGCCTGCTCGGCATCTCCGGCCTCTCGAACGACATGCGCACGCTCCAGGACGCGGCGAACGACGGGCACGCGCGCGCCGCGCTCGCGATCGACAAGTTCTGCTACTCGGTCGCGAAGGCGGCGGCCGGCATGATCGTCTCGCTCGGCCGCGTCGACGCGCTCGTGTTCACGGGCGGCATCGGGGAGAACGCCATCCAGGTTCGGGCCCGCATCGTCGAGCTGCTCGGGTTCGCCGGGTTCGCGCTCGATCCGCACGTGAACCAGACGCACGGCAAGACCCAGCGCGGCCGCATCACCCGCACGACGAGCCCCATGGCGGCGGTCATCGCGACCAACGAGGAGCTCATGATCGCGATGGACACCGCCGAGATCGTCGGCGGCGCCGAGAAGATCGCTGCCGCCTGACCCCAACCCTCCGCCCAACGGAGCTCGCCATGCCCCACGTTCTCCTCGTCGCGCCGGCGGGCCGCCAGGTCGGCCTCACGACCGCGTGCCTCGGCCTCGTCCGCGCCCTCGATCGCGAGGGCATCCGCGTCGCGTTCGCGAAGCCCATCGGCGCCCGCGGCCAGGACACCTCGGCCGCGCTCATGAAGCTCGGCGCCCAGCTCAGCCCGCCCGAGCCGATCGCGCGGGCGGTCGCGGACGAGCTGCTCGCCGCGGGCGACGACCAGACGCTCATGGAGCGCGTGGTCGCGCTCTGCGCCAAGGCCGCCGAGGGCGCCGAAGTGCTCGTCGTCGAGGGCATGGCCCCCGAGCCGGGCATGGTCCACAGCACCCGGGTCGACGCGCTCATGCTGAAGGCGCTCGACGCCGAGCTCGTGCTCGTCGGGTCGCCGCGCGGCGAGGGGCCCGCGGAGCTCGCGAGCGCGATCGCGATCGCGGCCCACGGCTACGGCGGGTCGACCGAGGGGCGCGGCGTGACCTGCCTGCTGAACCGCGTCACCGCGCACGCGGCGCCGGCCGACGAGCGCCGCACCCAGTGGGCGACGACGTCCCGCAGCGAGGCGGACGTCGGTGACGCCGAGATCGCGGCGTACCGCGCCGCGCTCGAGGCCGAGAACCTCCACCCGATCGCGATCGTGCCGTCGAGCTGGGAGCTCGCCGCGCCGCGCGTGAAGGACCTCGCCGGCGCGCTCGGCGCGACCGTGCTCCACGCGGGCGACTCCGAGCACCGGCGCATCCGCCACGTCGCGGTCTGCGCCATGACGGTGCCGAACGCGCTGCGGGCGTTCGTGCCGGGCGCGCTCATCATCACCCCGGGCGACCGGAGCGACATCCTGCTCGCCGCCTGCCTCGCGGTCCTCGGCGGCACCCCGCTCGCGGGCATCCTGCTGACGGGCGGCCTCACCCCCGACGCGCGCGTCCTCGCCCTCTGCCAGGACGCGATCCGGACGGGGCTCCCCATCCTCGCGGTGGAGGTGGACAGCTACCCCGCCGCGAGCGCGGTCGACGCGATGAACCCGCGCATCCCGGCGGACGACGCGGAGCGCGTCGAGCGGGTGATGACCGCCGTCGCCGATCGCGTCGATCCCGCGTGGGTGAAGTCCCTCTCCGGCCCGCGCCGCGCGAAGCGCCTCTCCCCGCCGGCGTTCCGCCACCGGCTCGTCGAGTCGGCGCGCGCCGCGAACAAGCGCATCGTGCTCCCGGAGGGCGCCGAGCCGCGGACGGTCGCGGCGGCGGCGATCGTCGCGCAGCGCGGGATCGCCCGGCCGGTGCTGCTCGGCTCGCCGGACGAGATCGCCGAGGTCGCGCGGAAGCAGGGCGTCACGCTCCCCGACTCGGTCGAGATCCTCGACCCGGCGAAGCTCGCGCCGCGCTACGTGGACCCGCTCGTCGAGCGACGCAAGGCGAAGGGGATGACGCCGGCCATGGCGGCGAGCGAGCTCGCCGACACGATCATGGTCGGCACGATGATGATGGCGCTCGACGAGGCCGACGGGCTCGTCTCCGGCGCCCTCCACACCACCGCGCACACGATCCGCCCCGCCCTGCAGCTCATCAAGACGGTGCCGGGCTGCGACCTCGTGTCGAGCGTCTTCTTCATGTGCCTGCCGGACCAGGTGCTCGTCTTCGGCGACTGCGCGGTGAACCCGAACCCGACCGCCGAGCAGCTCGCCGACATCGCGATCCAGAGCGCCGACTCGGCGCGCGCGTTCGGCATCGACCCGCGCGTCGCCATGCTCTCCTACTCGACCGGAACGAGCGGCGGGGGCGAGGACGTCGCGAAGGTGAAGCGCGCGACGGACCTCGCGCGGGCGCTGCGCCCGGACCTGCCCATCGACGGCCCGCTCCAGTACGACGCCGCGATCGTCCCGGAGGTCGGGCGGCAGAAGGCGCCGAAGTCCGCCGTCGCGGGGCAGGCGACCGTGTTCGTCTTCCCGGACCTCAACACGGGCAACGTCACCTACAAGGCGGTCCAGCGCAGCGCGAGCGTCGTCTCGATCGGCCCGATGCTGCAGGGGCTCGCGAAGCCGGTGAACGACCTCAGCCGCGGGTGCCTCGTCGAGGACATCGTCTTCACGATCGCGCTCACCGCCATCCAGGCGCAGCAGCGCGCGGCGCGGGGCAGCTGACGAGGGCGGGCGGGACTCCGGTCCCGCCTGTGGTCACTCGAGCGCGCGGAGCGACGCGGCGCTGCTCCAGCGCGCCTCGAGTCCGACCTCGCGGGTGACGATCTCGGCGGTGTCCATCGCGATCATGAGCTCCTCGTTCGTCGCGATCACCGCCGCCATCGGGCTCGTCGTCCGGGTGATCCGCCCCTGCAGCGCCTTCCCGTGCTGCTCGTTCGCGTGGACGTCGAGCGCGAAGCCGGCGAAGCCGAGCAGGGCGACGATCCGGGCGCGCACCTGCACGGAGTTCTCGCCGATGCCGCCCGTGAAGACGAGCGCATCCACGCGCCCGAGCGAGACGATCATTCCCGCCGCCGCCTTCGCGACGGAGTAACAGAACTTGTCGATCGCGAGCGCGGCGCGCGCGTGGCCCTGCTCGGCCGCCGCCTGGAGCGTCCGCATGTCCTTCGAGAGGCCCGAGATCCCGAGCAGGCCGGACTTCCGGTTGAGCGCGTCCATCACCTCGTCCGCGCTGCAGCCGAGCGCCTTCTTCATGTGCGAGATGATCGAGGGGTCGATGGAGCCGCTGCGCGTGTCCATGACGACCCCGTCGACCGGGGTGAGGCCCATCGTCGTGTCGAGGCTCTGGCCGTTCCGCACCGCGGCGAGGGAGCAGCCGCTCCCGAGGTGCGCCGTCACGATGGCGTGATCCTCCGGGTCGAGCCCGAGCTGCTTCACCGACTCGCGCGACACGTAGCGGTGGCTCGTGCCATGGAACCCGTAGCGCCGCACCTCGTACTTCTCGAACCACTCGTACGGCACGGCGTAGAGGTACGCCCGCGACGGCATCGTCTGGTGGAACGCGGTGTCGAACACAGCGACGTGCGGCAGCCGGGGGAAGAGCTCCTGCGCGATCGCGATCCCGAGCAGGTTCGGCGGGTTGTGCAGCGGGCCGAGCGGGATGCAGTCCTTCATCTTCGCGACGACTTCCGGAGTCACGAGGATCGACCCGGAGAACTTCGCGCCCCCGTGCACCACGCGGTGCCCGACTCCGATCAGCCGGTCGGCGAGCCCGACCTCCTGCAGGAGCTCGAAGATCGCGCGCAGCGCCGCTTCCCTGGTCACCCGCGGCATGGGGCGTGACTCCTTGCGCCCCTCGTGATCGAACTCGAGCGTCGCCTCCGGCGCCCCGTGGCCCTGCACCATCCCGGAGATGTGCTCGTGACCGTTGGTCGAGTGGACGACGGAGAACTTGGTCGTGGAGTTGCGGCAGTTCAGGACGAGAACGTTCATGGTGGGCGGGCCTCGCCGCGCATCATACCGGCGGAGCGCCCGGCGGTGCGGCCCTTCGTGCCCCTCGTGTGGGATGCCCCCCGACGAGGACGCGGCGCCGCTCCGCACTAACTTTTTCGCATGGAGCTCTCCGAGCGCGAGTTCGCGCGGGACCACCACGTCCACTACGAGGTCGAGCCCGAGGAGGTGACGGGCGGCGAGGCGCACGGCGTCGTCGGTTTCCAGCTGCGGCTCTTCGCTACGCACGGCGAGTCGAAGCTCCCCGCGCCCTCCTGCCGGCGTTGCGCGGCGCTCGCGGGCGAGCTCCGCGCGTTCGCGGAGCGGCTCGCCTCGGCCGCGGATGTGGCGGGACGGACGGAGATCGTCGAGGGATCGCCGGCGCTCTACGCGTCGCAGGAGGTGCCGGGCGCGGACGAGGTGGCGGTGACGATGCGCGTCCACTGCGATCCGCGCGACGGCGCCGAGGATCCCTGCATCGGGAAGCTGCGCCGCCGGCTCGAAGCGGCGGGCGTCCCGCGGCGGTGAGCCCGGCCGCTCGCCCGGCCCCCCGCCGCAGGAGCGAGCCGCGGCGGCCGCCGCCTGCTCGAGATACTACCGTCGTGCGGTGGCGCCCGAGCTCGCGTTCCAGCCCACCCTGTTCGACGGTCCGCCGACGACGTTCGATCCGTCGTTCGCGACGCTCGCGCGGATCCACCTCGACGAGAGGTGCTGGGTCGATCATGCGCCCGGCTGGCTCCGTGGCTCGGATCCGCTCTTCGTGTCGCTCCTCTCGTCACGGCGCTGGGGCGAGCGGACGCGCTGGATGTATGACCGCCGCGTGCTCGAGCCGCGCCTCACCGCTCCGTGGAGCCTCGCCTCCGGCGAGCCGCTCGATCCCGCGGTGCTCGAGCTGATCCGCGTCTGCCTCTCGGCGCGGTACCGCGTCCTCTTCGACTCGGTCGGCTTCAACCTCTACCGGGACGGCCGCGACAGCGTCGCGTGGCACGCCGACCGCATCGAGCGGGAGATCGTCGATCCCCTGGTCGTGCTCCTCTCGCTCGGCGAGCCGCGGAGGTTCCTCCTCCGACCGCGCGGCGGTGGCCGCTCGATCGCCTTCCGGCTCGGCCGTGGCGACCTGCTCGTCACGGGCGGTGCGACCCAGCGGCGGTGGGAGCACTGCGTCCCGAAGGTCGCCCGGACGGGCCCCCGAATCAGCGTCGCGTACCGGCACGGGCTCTGATCCCCAAAGGGGCTCACCCCGGTTGCGCGTGCGCCGGCCATGATTCCGTCCACAGGAGCGAGCCATGATCCGAGCCGACATCCTCCAGAAGTTCCCCGGCCTCTTCGGCACGAAGAAGGTCAACGGCCGCGACGTGAACGTCGAGGAGACGATCGCGACGCTCACCCGCGAGCTGCGGCCCGCGATCGCGGCCGCGCTCTCCGCCCGCCGCGAGCTGCTCGCGGCGCCGGCGCCCGTCGCGAAGAAGTACGCCTGGACCGGGTGGGAGGAGTCGTTCGACGACCCGGTCACCGGGAAGCCGTGGACCTTCCGCCAGATCGTCCAGGGGCTCGTCGACAACTTCCTCGGCAAGGACTCGCCCTGGCGCTGGCGGCTCAACGACGAGGTCCCGATCCCCGAGCACGTCCACCCGTCGCGGAACCCGGGGCTCGAGCTCACCGGGCCGTGGCACCCGCTCGACATGGCGTTCAACGCGCTCAACAGCCCCGCGCCGATGAACATGCCGGACTTCGAGGACGCGTCGCCGCCGCACTTCCAGCCCGACGGCACGCCGTCCACCGAGCCCGTCGGAATCTTCGCCGCGATGCAGAACGCGAAGGAGATCCACGAGGGGCGCTGGACCGACCACCCGTACGAGGTGGTGAAGAAGGGCAAGAAGCGCGAGTACCGGATCACCGTGCCGCCGGAGCGCTGGCCGACGCGGCTCGCGCGGCCGCCGAGCCTGCACCTCCGCTACGACCACGTGCTCGTCGACGGGGAGCCCGCCCCGGGCCTCGTCGTCGTCACGACGCTCTGGGCGTTCAACAACCGCGACGCGCTCGCCCGCGCCGGGAGCGGCGTCTACTTCTACATCCCGAAGCTCCAGACGCCGCGCGAGGCGCTCGTCGTCGAGCGGCTCCTCTCGCGCCTCGAGGGGCTCGTCGGCCTCCCCGCCGGCACCTTCAAGATCAAGATGCTCTACGAGGAGGGCAACGCGGGGCGGCAGCTGCCCGCGATCGCCTGGGTGCTGCGGCGCCGGCTCCTCGGCACGAACGTCGGCCGCTGGGACTACCTCGGCAGCCTCATCGAGATGTGGAAGGACGATCCCAAGGGGATTTTCCCGGATCCGCAGACGATCGGGATGGCGACGCCGAACATGATCGCCTACCAGCGCTACAACGCGCTCCTCATGCTGATGGCGGGCCTGAAGGGCGGCGAGCTCGCGAACGCGGCGCCGATCGGCGGGATGGCGGCGGTGATGATCTACCAGAAGGGCGACCCGTATGGCCGCTCGCGCTACAACCCGCTCGCGCTCCGCGCCATCGTGCAGGACAAGCTGCGCGAGCGGCTCCTCGGGCTGGTGTTCGTGCCCGACGCGCCGCTCCCCGGCGGCACGGCGCCCACCCTCGACGACGTCCTCGAGACGCGCGTGAAGGGGCGGCTCTACGATCTCTACCGGCAGAGCTGGGTCGCGAGCCCCGAGCCGGAGTACGTCGCCGCCGGCAACGCGCCCCTGCGTGCGCCGGTGACCGGGCTCCAGGCGATCTTGGACGCGCCGCCCGAGGCGGTGGACGTGAACGGGAAGCCGGTGCCGACGGTCGCGAGCGGCCTCACCGGCGCCGAGCGCGAGCTCCTCCGCTCGCGCGGGCTCCTCGACGCGGCCGGGAAGATCACGCCGTGGGTCGTCGCGCGCGAGTCGCTCGACGCGCCGGAGAAGCTGCTCGACCGCGAGCGCTGGGAGGCGATCTACCTGCCGCCGAAGGGCGACGTGACGATCGAGCACGTCCAGCACTCGTTCTACATGGCGGCGAACTATGGCTTCCAGATCCTGAACGGCAACTTCGCCGCCGCGATCGACGACTACGAGCTGAAGCTCCGGTTCATGAACGACCTCGCGACGTACCGGATCTACGTCTCGTGGCTGTGGACGCTCGTCCACCACGAGGCGGCGATCACGAAGGACGGCCGGCTCCAGCGGCAGGCGCTCACGGACGACGGCGTCGTGCTCGGCGCGCCGGCCGAGCCGGTGAAGGCCGGGACGCCCTTCACCCGCGAGCTCTTCGAGAAGGTCTGGGCCTACCACGACGAGTGGACGCAGGCGTTCTTCGCCGAGCAGGACCGGCGCGGCGAGCCGGGCCGCTTCGACCGCTCCAAGGCGGGCGTCATCATGGAGCTCCTGCGCCGGCAGCTCCGCTCGCCGCGCTACATCCAGCACAGCGCCCGCGTACTGTTCGTCGTGGGGCAGTCCTCCGCGGCGGAGCGGCCCGGGCTCCTCGACGCGATCTTCGACCTCGACCGCGCGGAGCTCGTGAAGCGGGTGAAGGCGGGCACGGCGCCGATGAGCGCGCTCGCCGCGCACGACTACGTGCTCGACGTCTTCTAGCGGCCCGTCCCGCAGGCGAGCAGGCGGCGGTCTCCCGTGCCCAGCGGGGGGCGTCGGGCCATCTTTCGAGCGCGCGAGGCTGGCGCCCGGGTAATCCACGGCGGAAACCGGATCGTCTAGAGAGCGATCGTTCATGAAGACCAGGTCGAAGCTGTGGCTAGGGGTGATCATCGGGCTCGTGGTGGTCGTCGGGCTCCTCGTCGGGGTGAAGGCCGGCCAGATCGTCACCATGGTGCGGGCGACCGAGCGGCAGACGCCTCCGCCGATGAGCGTCTCGTCCGCGACGGCGGAGGTGACGGAGTGGGCCCCCACCCGGGGCGCGGTGGCGACGCTCGTCGCGGCCCGCGGCGTCACGCTCGGCGCCGAGCTGCCGGGGCTCGTACGGGAGATCACGTTCGAGTCCGGCGCCTTCGTGCGCAAGGGCGCGCCGCTCGTGAAGCTCGACACCTCGACGGAGGAGGCGCAGCTGCAGGCGAGCCTCGCCGAGGCGTCGCTCGCGAAGGTGAACCTCGAGCGCGCCCGCCTCCTGCGGCAGAACGAGTCCAACACGCCGGCCGACCTCGACGCGGCCGAGGCGCGCGCGCGGCAGGCGTCGGCCGCGGTCGCCACCCTGCAGGCCACCATCGCCAAGAAGACCATCCGCGCCCCCTTCGACGGCCGAATCTCCATCCGCCAGGTCGAGCTCGGCCAGGTGGTCGCGCCGGGGACGCCCCTCGCCTCGCTGCAGTCGGTGACCCCGATCCACGCGGACTTCTGGGTGCCGCAGCAGGCGATCGCGGAGCTGCGCGTCGGGCAGCGCGTCTCGATGCGCACCGATCCCTTCCCGGGCGACACCTGGGGAGGCGAGATCACGACGGTGAACCCCGAGGTGGACGCCGCGACGCGCAACGTCCGCGTCCGTGCCACCTTCGCGAACGCCGACGGGCGCCTCCGGCCCGGCCTGTTCGCGAACGTCGAGGTCTCCTCCGGCGAGAAGCGGCGCGTGCTCGTCATCCCGGCGACCGCGGTGCAGTTCGCGCCGTACGGCGACACGGTGTTCGCGATCGAGCAGAAGCCGGGCCCGTCCGGCAAGGCGGCGCCCGTCGTCCAGCAGAAGTTCGTGCGGCTCGGCGAGCGCCGCGGCGACTTCGTCGCGGTGATCTCCGGGCTCTCCCCCGGCGAGAAGATCGTGAGCAGCGGCGGCTTCAAGCTCCGCAACGGCGTCGCGGTCGCGGTGAACGACTCGCTCGCGCCCGGCGCCCAGCTCTCTCCGCGGCCGTCCGACCAGTGACGCCGGTGGAGCGCGTCCCATGCGACTCACGGATCTGTTCATCCGGCGGCCCGTCGTCGCCGTCGTCGTGAACCTCATCATCCTGATCGCCGGCGTGCAGGCGATGCGGACGGTCAACGTCCGCCAGTACCCGCAGACGGAGAACGCGTCCGTCACCGTCACGACCGCCTACGTCGGCGCGAGCGCCGACCTCGTCCGCGGCTTCGTCACGACCCCGCTCGAGCGCGTGATCGCCGCGGCGGACGGGGTCGACTACATCGAGTCGCAGAGCAAGCAGGGGCTCTCGACCATCACCGCCCGGCTCAAGCTCAACTACGACGCGCAGCGCGCGCTCGCCGAGATCGGCTCGAAGGTGGACCAGGTGCGACGCGATCTCCCGCCGGAGGCGGAGATCCCGGTCCTGAACATCGTCTCCGCCGACACCCAGTTCGCCTCCGCCTACCTGAGCTTCTCGTCGCAGGTCCTCGCGCAGAACGAGATCACCGACTACCTCGTCCGCATCGTCCAGCCGCGGCTCTCCGCGATCGACGGCGTGCAGCGAGCCGACATCCTCGGCGCGCGGACGTTCGCCATGCGAATCTGGCTCCAGCCCGACCGCATGGCCGCGCTGAACGTGAGCCCGGCCCAGGTGCGCCAGGCGCTCGCGTCGAACAACTACCTCGCCGCCGTCGGGCAGACGCGGGGGTCGCTCGTCCAGGTCAACCTCACCGCCAACACCGACCTGCGCTCGGTGAAGGAGTTCGAGGACCTCGTCGTGCGCGAGCGCGGCGGCGCCATCGTGCGGCTCGGCGACGTGGCCCGCGTCGCGCTCGGGGCGGAGGACTACGACGCCGCCGTGAACTTCAGCGGCGAGACGGCGGTGTTCATCGGCGTCTGGGCGCTCCCCACCGCGAACTCGCTCGACGTCATCCGGCGCGTGCGCGGCGAGATGGAGTCCATGAAGCGCGACGTCCCGGCTCAGATCCAGGCGCGCATCGCCTACGACGGGACCGCGTACATCAAGGACGCCATCCGCGAGGTGGAGCACACGCTCGGCGAGACGCTCCTCATCGTGGTGATCGTCATCTTCCTGTTCCTCGGCTCGCTCCGCTCCGTGCTCGTGCCGGTCGTCGCGATCCCGGTCTCGCTCGTCGGCGCCGTCTTCCTCATGCAGGCGTTCGGGTTCACGCTGAACCTCCTCACCCTGCTCGCGATCGTGCTCTCGGTGGGGCTCGTCGTGGACGACGCGATCGTCGTCGTCGAGAACGTCGAGCGGCACCTGCGCGAGGGCGTGAAGCCGGTCGACGCCGCGCTGCTAGGGGCGCGCGAGCTCGTCGGGCCGATCATCGCGATGACGATCACGCTCGCCGCGGTCTACACGCCGATCGCCTTCCAGGGCGGCCTCACCGGGTCGCTCTTCCGGGAGTTCGCGCTCACGCTCGCGGGCGCCGTGACGATCTCCGGCATCGTCGCGCTGACGCTCTCCCCGGTCATGTCGGCGGCGCTCCTGCGGCAGGGCCAGGAGGAGCGCGGCCTCGCGGGGCGGATCAACCGCGCCTTCGATCGGCTGAAGGCGCTGTACGCCCGCCTCCTCGGGACGGTGCTCGGGGGGCGGCGCGCGATCTACGTCGCCTGGGCGGTGGTGTGCGTCCTCGACCTGCTCATGTTCATGCAGGCGCCGAAGGAGCTCGCCCCGACCGAGGACCAGGGGGTGATCTTCGGGATCGTCGACACCCCCGCGAACTCGACGCTCGACCAGATCCTGCCCTCGACGCACGCGGTGAACCGGGAGGTGATGTCGATCCCCGAGTCGGCCTTCACCTTCCAGATCACCTACCCGAACGGCGGCTTCTGGGGCGTGGGGCTCAAGCCCTGGGCCGAGCGGAAGCGGACGGCCGCGCACGTCCTCCCGGAGGTGCAGATGAAGGTCGGCGGCATCCCCGGGGTCCAGACCTTCCCCATCCTGCCGCCCGCGCTCCCCGGCGGCGGCCAGTTCCCGGTCGAGTTCGTGATCGCCTCCACCGCGGAGGCGTCCGAGCTGCTCGGCTTCGCGCAGCAGATCCAGGAGCGGGCGCTCGCGAGCGGGATCTTCGCGTTCCCGCCGCTCGTCGACCTCAAGATCGACCAGCCGCAGACCGAGATCGAGGTCGACCGCGATCGCGTGGCCGAGCTCGGGCTGAACCTCCAGACGATCGGCCAGGACCTCGCCGCCGCGGTGGGCGGCAATTTCGTGAACCGCTTCAGCGTCGGCGGCCGCAGCTACAAGGTGATCCCGCAGCTCCAGCGCACGGAGCGCCTGAACCCGGAGCAGCTGAACGACGTCCACGTGACGGGCCCGAACGGGCAGCTCGTCGCGCTCTCGTCCATCGCGCAGCTCCGCGACTCGGTCACGCCGCGCTCGCTGAACCGGTTCCAGCAGCTCAACGCGGTGAAGATCAGCGGGGTCGCAATGCGCCCGCTCGACCAGGCGCTCGCGTTCCTCGAGGGCGAGGCGACGAAGATCCTCCCGCAGGGGTACGTCCTCGACTACACGGGCGAGTCGCGCCAGCTCCGCGTCGAGGGCGACAGGTTCCTGCCCGCGTTCCTGCTCTCGATCGTGCTGATCTTCCTGGTGCTCGCGGCGCAGTTCAACAGCTTCCGGGACCCGCTCGTGATCCTCGCGGGCTCGGTCCCGCTCGGCATGTTCGGCGCGCTCGTGATGGTGTTCCTCAAGATGCCGAACCCGAACCTCAAGTTCTTCACCGACGGGTGGACGACGACGCTCAACGTCTACTCGCAGGTGGGGCTCGTGACGCTCGTCGGCCTCGTGTCGAAGAACGGCATCCTCATCGTCGAGTTCGCGAACAGGCTGCAGGAGGCGGGGCACTCGAAGCTCGAGGCGGTGAAGCAGGCGGCGGTCACGCGCCTGCGCCCCATCCTCATGACGAGCGTCGCCACCGTGTGCGGGCACTTCCCGCTCGTCCTCGTCAGCGGGCCGGGGGCGGCCGCGCGCAACAGCATCGGCCTCGTGCTCGTCGCGGGCATGGCGATGGGGACGGCGTTCACGATCTTCTTCGTGCCCACCATCTACCTGCTCGTCGCCCGCGATCACCGGAAGGAGGCGCGCGCCACCGTGCCGCTCAAGCTCGAGAGCGCGCCGCCCGTCGGCGGGTGATCGGCTCGGGTCGCGTGGCGCGCGCGGGCGGGAAGCGCGACCGCGCGCAGCTCACTCCCCGGCGAGCTCGCGCAGCCGCGCCTGGATCCGCTTCTTCCAGCGCGGGCTGATCGAGTCCTGCACGAGCAGCTTCTTCAGGACCTCCGCGTGCGTCGGGTGGCTCGCGGGCGTCAGCGTGAACTTGCCCGCCCGCCCGATGCCGGCGTCGCTCACCCTCTGGTACCTGAAGCTGCCGTAGTAGTGCATCGAGCCGGCCTTCACGGCGAACGGCTTCGCCATCGCGCCCAGGCTCTGGAAGGTGTCGTCGATGTAGAAGCTGTGCACGTTGTAGAGCATCGGGGGGACGTCCTGGACGAAGAACAGCCCCTCCGGCGAGGTCGCCATGCAGGCGTGCCGCGCGGCGATCCCGACCTTCTCGTTCTGGATGATGCCGACGCAGTTCGCGGCACCCACCTTCTCCTGCACGTCGAAGAACCCGTAGACGAAGGCGGCGTCCGGCGTCGTCACCGTCCGCACGTGCGCGCACCCCGCCGCGGCGGCGGCGAGGAGCAGCGCGGCGGCGAGGCGCGCGACGCGGCGTGCCGACGACCCGGGGCTCGCGACCATCCTTCGATCCCTCCCGCTGCGAGGAGCGCAGCGGGAGGAGGCTACCAGCCCCGCTACCCGCGCGCGATGGGCTTGTACCGGATGCGCCGCGGCTTCGCGCCCTCCTCGCCGAGCCGGCGGCGCTTGTCCGCCTCGTACTCCTGGTAATTGCCGGTGAAGAAGGACCACCTCGAGTCGCCTTCGCAGGCGAGGATGTGTGTCGCGATCCGATCGAGGAACCAGCGATCGTGCGAGATGACGAGGACGCTCCCGGCGTACTCGAGGAGCGCGTCCTCGAGCGCGCGCAGGGTCTCGACGTCGAGGTCGTTCGAGGGCTCGTCGAGGAGCAGGAGGTTCCCGCCGGTCATGAGCGTCTTCGCGAGGTGGAGCCGCCCGCGCTCGCCGCCGGAGAGCGTTCCCACGACCTTCTGCTGGTCGGCGCCCTTGAAGTTGAACCGGCCGATGTAGGCGCGGCTCGGCATGTCGAACTTCCCGACCGTGATCTGGTCGCGCCCGCCGGACAGCTCGTCGAAGACGGTCTTCCCGGAGGAGAGGTTCTCGCGGCTCTGGTCGACGAAGGCGAGCTTCACCGACTTGCCGACGACGACCTCGCCCGCGTCCGGCTGCTCGACCCCGGTGATCATCTTGAAGAGGGTGGACTTGCCGGCGCCGTTCGGCCCGATGATCCCGACGATCGCGCCGGGTGGCACGATGAAGGACAGGTCGTCCATGAGGAGCCGGTCGCCGAACCCCTTCGACACGTGCTTGAGCTCGACCACCTGGTCGCCGAGCCGCTCGGCGACGGGTATGAAGATCTCCTGCGTCTCGTTCCGCTTCTGGTACTCGACCGACGAGAGCTCCTCGAACCGCGAGAGGCGCGCCTTGCTCTTCGCCTGGCGGGCCTTCGGGTTGTGGCGCACCCACTCGAGCTCCTGCTTCATCGCCTTGATGCGCGCGCTCTCCTGCTTCGCCTCGACCTCGAGCCGCTGCTCCTTCTGCTCGAGCCAGGAGGAGTAGTTCCCCTTCCACGGGATCCCGCGGCCGCGGTCGAGCTCGAGGATCCACTCCGCGGCGTTGTCGAGGAAGTAGCGGTCGTGGGTGACCGCGACGACGGTGCCGGGAAAGCGGGTGAGGAACTGCTCGAGCCACTCGACCGACTCGGCGTCGAGGTGGTTCGTGGGCTCGTCGAGGAGCAGCATGTCCGGCTTCGAGAGGAGCAGCTTGCAGAGCGCGACGCGGCGCTTCTCGCCGCCGGAGAGGTGC
>DASWEI010000209.1:0-23792 GCA_036394835.1 Anaeromyxobacter sp.
ACGTGACCGCCATCTGGACCGACCGGCGCTACCTGGACATGTCCCTGCTGAAGTCGAAGGACGTCGCCGTCGCCAAGGCGGCGTGAAACATCTGAGGAGCTTCACGCAGCGTACGATTTACACAGAAATCGAGACTTGACCTGATCAGAGCGCTCGGTCGCCTCCGTCACGAGCGGCCGCGACTCCTTGCGAAGCCGGTAGATCCAGTAACGCAAGTTGCTGAGCGAGATGCCGCGCTGCTGAGCGAACTCGCGCTGGCTCAGGTCGGCCGACTCGTAGTCCGCGACCAGCTTCGTCCACCTCGCCCGATCCTCGTTTCGCATCGCACTCTCCTCGTTGAGAGCGCGCAGGATCGGCGGCGGCGATCACGCTCGCCAGACATCCGTCACCGGGCGGTTACCAAGCTGGACGGCTTCGAGAAGATCGCGGCGATGCTGAACGAGAGGAAGGCGGCCTGACATGCTTGGCGCCGCGTAGCGCGCGCGTCGTCCGGCGCCGCAAGCCGCTCACGGGGTCCTGAGCGTCCGAACGTACGTGCGGATGTTCGCGGGGCTGAGCAGCCCGACCACCGCCGCAGCGGCCGCTGCGGACACCGCCCAGGTCCCCGCGATCCACGAGAACGTCACGAGCCCGCTCGCGCCCGACGGGGCCAGGTGCCTCGAGACCGCGCAGGCCGCGGTGACGAGCGCGACCGGCAAGACGTTGTCGGACAGGTACCAGCGCCTCATCTCCCGCGGCAGCAGCCGGCGGTGCATGTAGGGCACCTCGAAGACGAAGTAGCCCGCGTTGATCGCGATCCACACGATCGCGGCGCCCATGGCGCCGTGATGGACGATCATCCACACGAGCAGCGGGACGGACACGCTGGCCGCGATGATGTTCTTCACGACGGACAGCCGCGTCCACCCGTACGCCAGCTGGAGCATGAACGGCATCATCGCGACGGCGTTGAACGCCGAGCCCACCATGAGGACGCTCAGCAGCACGTGCGTGCGATCCGCCGTCTCCGGGTTCCTGATCCAGAGGAGGAGGGCCTCCCTGGAGAAGAAGACGATCGTGATCGCCACCGGCAGCACGACCACGGAGAGGAGCCGGCAGGTCTTGTGGTACAGCGAGCCGGCCATCGAGTCGTCGCGATCGAGCGCGACCTGCGAGAACCTCGGGAACACCGCGAGGAAGATCGGCTGGACCAGCATCCCGATCGCGTTCGCGAGGTTGAAGGCGAGCGTGTAGTAGCCGAACGACTCGAGGGTCAGAAACTTGCTGAGGATCACCTTGTCGAGGTGCGTGAGGATCGTCGACAGAAACGCGATCCCCGTCATCCCCGCCGCGAACTGCGAGTTCTTGCGGAGCAGCGCCCGGTCGAAGGCCGCAGGCTTGCCGGTCCGTGGGAGCGACCGCCACAGGCAGCGCGCCAGGACCGCAGCCTGCAGGGCCATGATCGCTCCCTGCCAAATGAAGTACGCGAGGATGGTGGGGGAGACGAGCCACAGGACGACGACGGCGCCCACCGCCTGCAAGGTCCCCATCCCTCCTCTCACGCCATTGAGCAGCACCTGCCGCTGGAGCCCCATGAGGCCGCCGCTGTACAGGGCGGCGGGCCAATCGAACGCGGCGACGCATCCCATGATCATGACCGCGTGACGGACGGTCTCGGGGGGGATCCTCTCCGAGTGCACCCAGTAACGCGCGATGAGCGGCGAGACCGCGACTATCCCGAGGCCGATGGCGAGCCCCACGCCCCAGTAGATGAACTCCATTGTACGGACGAGATCGCGCGCCTCCTGCTGCGCGCTCGGCGTGGCGGACAGGCGGGCGAGCTGGCGGCTAAGCGTCGAGCTCAAGCCCATGTCGAGGACCCCCAGGAGGGCGACGAGCGACATGTACACGCCGATGAGCCCGTACGCGTCGACTCCCAGGAACCGGATGTAGATGGGGATGAAGATCAGGCTGACGGCTGTGGACCACCCCCTGCCGAGGAAGTTGGCGATGATGTTGAGGACGAGGTTCGGGGCGGGCCGGGTCGGAGCTGCGGCGACGGCCTCGGGCGCGGAGATCATCGGGGCGGCCTAGACCTTCACCCACTGCGCCTTCTCGAAGTCGTACCTCTTCACCGGGACGGCGGGGTTGCCCGCGACGATCGTGTAGGGCGGCACGTCCCGGTTGACGAAGCTGTTCGCCCCGACGACGGCCCCCTCGCCGATCGTGACGTTGTGGGTGACGACGGTGTTCTTCCCGAGCCACGCCCGGTCGCCTATGGTGATCGAGCCCTTCACGAGCGGCTGGTCCATCACGTGCCGGTCGGGCGGCGAGAACCCGTGCGCGGAGTCCGCCACGTACACGTTGTCGCCGAACGTCACGTCCGCGCCGATGTGGACGTGGTTGATGCACGAGACCGTGCAGTACTGCCCGATGTAGGTCCCATCGCCCACCGAGATGCTAGGGGCGTGCGCGACGCCCGCGTACCGCTCGATCGCGAGGAGGCACGTATCGTGGCGGATGTTCACGCGGCTGCCGATGCTGACGTGGTTCGGCCCGAGGATCTCGACGAACGGGCTGACGAAGCTGTTCTTTCCGAAGCTCTTGAGTCGCAGCCGCAGGATCCACCTGCTGATGAACACGAACAGCAGCCTCTCGACCAGCGTGCGCGGATAGATCATCTCGTCGCTCCGTTCCGTGCCGGCGCCCGACCCGGCGCGGCCGGGGCGCTCGGCCGCGCCTCGTTCCCCCAGGCGAGCGCGGAGAGCCGTGCGCGCGTGGCGGCGTCGCCCGAATGGTACATCGAGGTCTGGTTGTCCGCGACGAGCAGGTTCTCCTGGTCACGGTGCCAGAACGTGTTGCTGGCCGCCCACTCGCGCTCTGGGTAGCATTTTCCGTCGCGGCCGACCACGAGCAGCCGGCCGCCACTCGCCTTGAACCTGGCGCTCAGGCCGCTCCTGCCGCTCTCGAACTTGAGCGCGTCGATCTTGAGGAGGAGCTGGCCGGGCGCGCACTCGAGGAACGAGTGACGCGAGACGAGGAAGCAGGTCGTCCTCATGTGGGCGTTCGGGAACGGTTCGAAGTGTCTCCGCGCATCGCCCAGCCACTTGACGCGCGCGACGCTCGAGAGCAGCGGCGGCAGCCGGACCTTCCGTGCGCCGACCTGCAGGTACTTCCCGACGTCCGGATCGTTCAGCATCACGGTCTGGTGGCTGATCCAGGACCCCGTCGCGCCGACGAGGTCTCTCGCCTCGTCGCCCATGTGCTTCGCGAGCTTCGCGAGCCACCCGTCATCGAGAATGACGCTGAACGAGTTCAGAAAACAATAGAAATCGAAACGGGTCTTCCGCGCTGCGACGAAGTAGGGCCGGATGTCGAACCCGAAGTCGCGAAGGAACAGGCGCTCGTGCGGGACCTCTCCGAGAACGCTCTCGTACTCCGGTCCCGGAGTCCGTCCGCGGAACCCCTTGAAGATAATCAGGAGACGATGAGGAACCCCCGCCGCGTGCCGCCGATACGACGCCAGGAACCTGCGGAGCGGCTCCGGTCCGTTGCTGGCCCGGACGAGATGTGCCACGCACATCGTCTTCACGACGAGGCCTCGTCGCCGCGGCGAGCACCGGCCGCGGGCCGCGCCTGGTCGCCCCACGCGACGCGCGAGAGCGCCGCGCGCGTCGAGAGATCCTCCGCCTGATAAAGCATCGTCTGGTTGTCCGCGACGAGCAGGTTCTCCTGATCCCCTTGCCAGAACGTGTTGCTCGCCGCCCACTCCTGCTCGGCGTAGGCGTTCCCGTCGCGCCCCACGACGAGGAGGCGGCCACCAGCGGCCTTGCACCGGCCGCTCAGGCCGGAGCGGGCGCTCTCGAACGCGTATGCGTCCAGCTTGGTGTACACGCGGCGCGGCACGCTCGCGAGCAGGAGCTCCCGGCGCACGAGGAAGCAGTTCGTCCGGACGTGGTAGTTCGGGAACGCGTCGAAGCGGCGCGCCAGGTACGAGATGAGCCCGCGGCGCGCGATCCGCGCGAGGACGCGCGGGAGCGGGACCTTCCGCCCGGCGGGCAGGGGGAGGTTCCGCACGGCGTCCGGATTGTCGAGCGTCTGGGTGAGGTGGCTGATCCACGAGCCGGTCGCGGCAATCAGGTCGGGCGCGCCGTCGCGGGCGTGGCGCGCGAGCTTCGCGAGCCACCCGTCGTCGAGGATCACGCTGTAGGAGTTCAGGAAGCAGTACCGGTCGAAGCGCGTCTGCCGCGCCGCGAGCGCGTACGACCAGATGTCGTAGCCGGAGTCCGGGACCAGCACGCGGTCATGCGGAATGCCCTCGAGGAGGCGATCGTGCGCGCCGAGCGCGCCTCCGCCGTCGAACCCCTTGAACACGAGGAGGAGGCGGTGCGGCGCGCCCGCGCCGTGCCGGCGGTACGACGCGAGGAACCGCTGGAAGGGCTCCAGGCCGTTGCAGGCGCGGACGAGATGTGCGACGCAGATCGAATCCATGCCGGTCCGCGCGCTCCTCAGCCGCGGTGGTGCTTGCCGTCGAGGTACCTGCGCAGCGCGTCCCGCCAGTCCGGCAGCACGATCCCGAGCGCGCGCGCCTTCGCGTTCCCGAGGGCCGAGTACAGCGGGCGCCGCATGTCCCCCGTCCGGCCGCCGCGATCGACCGGGACCACCTCCACCGGCAGGCGCAGCTCCTCGTAGATCGCGCGCGTGAACTCGTACCAGCTGCACGACCCTTCGTTCACGAGGTGGTAGACGCCCGGTGCGCGCCCGGGGTGCTCGATCAACTGGAGGACCGCCTTGCTCAGATCGTGCGTGTACGTCGGGGAGACCACCTGGTCGGCGCCCATCTCCATCGAGCGGACGGTCGCGCCGTCGCGGACGCGGTTGTCGACGAAGTTGCCGCCCTTCGAGCGGGCTCCCGAGGCGCCGTAGAGCCCGCAGGTCCGGATCACGATGGCGTGCTGCGGCGCGGCGGCGAGGGCCGCGTGCTCCCCGGCGAGCCGGGTGATGCCGTAGATCTGGAGCGGCGCAGGCCGGTCCTCCTCGAGGTACGGCGAGCGCTTCTCGCCGCCGAACACGTAGTCGGTGCTGAACGTGACGAGGAGCGCGTCGGCGCGGGAGCACGCCGCGGCGAGGTCCCTCACCGCGACGCAGTTCACGCGGAACGCGCGCTCGGGCTCGGTCTCGCACCGCGGCACATCGTGGAACGCCGAGGTGTTGATGACGCAGTCGGGCCGGTAGCGGTCGAGCGCCGCCGCGATCTGCTCGGGTGAGCAGACGTCGAGCTCGGCGCGGTCGGGAGCGTGGAGCTCGTGTGCCCCGCCGTTCCGCAGGAGGTCGCCGCCGAGCTGGCCGGTCTTGCCGATGAGGAGGATCTTCATCGGATAGGCCCGTCGTCGCGCCGATAGAGCGGATACGACCGGTCCTTCTCCGAGAGGATCGGGGCGGGGAGGGGCCACGCGATCCCGAACGCGGGGTCGTCCCAGCGGACGCCGCGCGCGTGCTCGGCCGAGTACGCCGCGAACATCTCGTAGAAGACCTCGGTGTCGTCCTCGAGCGTCTGGAACCCGTGCGCGCAGCCCTCGGGCACGTAGAGCATGCGGGTGCGTGCCGCCTCGCCCCCGAGCTCCACGCCGACCCACTGGCAGTAGGTCGCCGACGCGGGGCGCAGGTCGACGGCGACGTCGAAGAGCCTCCCCCGCGTGCAGCGCACGAGCTTCGGCTCCGCCGCCGGCGCGATCTGGAAGTGCATGCCGCGGAGCGTGCCGCGCCGGCGGTTGTACGAGACGTTCGACTGGACCACGCTCGTCGCGAGGCCGTGGGCAGCGAACTCCTGCTGGCAGAACGATCGCGCGAAGAAGCCGCGGTCGTCCTCACGCGCCTCGAGGTCGATCTGGTGGACCCCCTCGAGCCTCGTCGCCGTGAACTTCATCGCATGCCCCGCGGGCGCCTCAGGGCCGGTCGGCCCACTCGACCGCCGGCACCGGCACGATGAACCGACCCCCGGCGTTCCGGTACCCGGCCTGCTGCGCCAGGATCTCGTCCTTGAAATTCCAGGTGAGGAGCACCACCGCGTCCGGTCGCGACTCGAGGAGCGCGGCCGGAGGGCGAATGTGCAGGTGGACGCCCGGCATGTACCGCCCCTGCTTCACCGTGGACCGGTCCGCCACGAAGTCGAGGACGTCCGTCCCGACCCCTGCATAGTTGAGGAGGGTGGACCCCTTCGCCGCCGCGCCGTACGCGGCGAGCCGCCGGCCCTTCGCCTTCAGGTCCCCGAGGAAGCCGCGGAACGACTCGCGCCACCGGGCGACGCGCGGGGCGAAGTCCTGGTAGTACGCGCGCCCGGGTACGCCGGCCGCTGCCTCGCGGGCGAGCAGGGCCTCGACGCGCGGGGAGGGAGACCGCCGGGTCGCCGCGGGCGTGACCGTGAGCAGCAGCGATCCCCCGTGCAGCGGGATCCGCTCGACGTCGGTGACCGCCAGCTCGTGACGCGCGAACAGGCGGGACAGCGCCGTCAGGGAGAAGTAGCAGAGGTGCTCGTGGTAGATGGTGTCGAACTCGAGCCCGGGGATCATCTCGCCGAGGTAGGGCACCTCGATGATCGCCGCGCCGCTCTCCTTGAGCAGCACGGCGAACCCCGCGACGAAGCCGTTCAGGTCGGCCACGTGCGCGAGCACGTTGTTCGCGTGGATCACGTCGGCGCGCTTGCCCTCGGCGACGAGCTGGCGCGCAAGGTCGACCCCGAAGAACTCCGCGACCGTGGGGATGCCGCGCTCCACCGCTACCTTCGCGATGTTGCGCGCGGGCTCGATCCCGAGCACCGGGACGGCCGCTCGCTGGTAGTACTGGAGCAGGTACCCGTCATTGCTCGCCACCTCGACCGCGAGGCTCCCCGGCCCGAGGTTCCGCTCCCGGACGAGGCGCCCGGTGAGCTCCTCGGCGTGGCGGAGCATCCCGTCGGAGAACGACGAGAAGTAGAGGTAGTCGCGGAACAGGATCTCCGGCGGGACCGTCTCGGTGATCTGCACGAGGCTGCACGCCGGGCAGAAGGCGAGGTCGAGCGGGTAGCGCGGCTCGGGCCGGCCGAGGTCCTCCTCGCGAAGGAGCGCGTTCGCGAGCGGGGTCTCCCCGAGCGAGAGCACGGTCTCGAGTCCGGAAGCGCCGCAGGAGCGGCAGGCGGTGATGCGGCTCACTTCGGCACCTCCAGGTGGGTCCTGTACCAGGCGAGGGTGCGCTCGAGCCCCTGCTCGAGCGTGAAGAGCGGCTTCCAGCCCAGCATCCGGCGGGCCTTCTCCGCGCTCAGGTACTGGTGTCTGATCTCGCGCTGCGCCTCGTTCAGGACCTCGGGCACGAGGCTCGAGCCCATCGCGCGGAGGATGCGGTCCACGAGCTCGCGGACCGTGACCTGGAGCTCGTTCGAGAAGTTGAACGCCTCGCCCCGGAGCGCCGGATTCGCCGCGAGCTTCTCGGCCAGCAGCATGTACGCCGCCGCGCCGTCCTCCACGTAGAAGTAGTCGCGGACGTAGGTGCCGTCGGAGCGGATCACGGGGCGCTGGTTGCGCAGGACCGAGCGGATCGTCCCGGGGATGATCCGGTTCCAGTTGAGATCGCCGCCGCCGTAGAAGTTCCCGCAGCGCGTGATGACGACCGGGAGCTGGAACGACCGCGCGTAGCTCTGGCCGATCAGGTCCGCGCACGACTTGCTCACGTCGTACGGGTGCGTGCCCTGCAGCGGGGCGTCCTCCCCGTACGGCAGCTTTTCGTGATCGCCGTAGGCCTTGTCGGACGAGGCGAGGACGATCTGCTTCACCTTCGGGCTGCGCCGGCACGCCTCGAGCAGCGCCCAGGTCCCGGCGACGTTCGTCTCGAACGTGGAGACCGGGTTCCGGTTGGCGATCCCGACGATCGTCTGTGCCGCGAGGTGGACGACCGTGTCCGCCTCGTACTCGCCGATCGCGCGCTCGAGGAGCGACTGATCACGGACGTCGCCCCGGACGACGTTCACGCGCTCGAGGAGGCCGCTCCCGGCGAGCTCGCTCCGCGGCACCCAGTCGCGCACGAGGCAGGTCACCTCGGCGCCCTGCTCGAGCAGCCGCTTCACGAGCCAGGCGCCCACGAGTCCCGTGGCGCCCGTCACGAACGTCGGTCGATCCCGCCAGAACCCGCTCATCGCCACACCTTCCACGGCGCCTGGCCGTCGGCCCAGAGCTTCTGGAGCCCGCGCACCTCGCGGAGCGTGTCCATGCACTGCCAGAAGGCGTCGTGCCGGTAGGCCATGAGCTGCCCGTCGCGCGCGAGGTGCTGGAGCCCGTCCACCTCGAGGACGGCCGCGTCGCCGCCCAGGTACTTCAACACTCCGGGCTCGAGCACCATGAAGCCGCCGTTGATCCAGCCCTCGCCGATCTGCGGCTTCTCCTGGAACTCCTGCACGCGATCCCCCGCGAACAGGAGGCCGCCGAAGCGGGCGGGCGGGCGGACGGCGGTGATCGTCGCGAGCTTGCCGTGGGCCTTGTGGAACGCGAGCAGCTTCTTCAGATCGACGTTCGAGACGCCGTCGCCATACGTCAGCATGAACGTCTCGTCCCCGAGCAGGGGGGCGAGCCGCTTCACGCGGCCTCCGGTCTGGGTCTCGACGCCGGTGTCCACGAGGTGCACGACCCAGTCTTCGGCCGGCTCGTCGTCGTGGACCTGGGCGGCGCCGTCCCTGACCGAGACGGTCATGTTGCAGCTCAGGTGGCGGTACTCGAGGAAGAACCGCTTGATGTGCTCGCCCTTGTAGCCGAGCGCGATCGCGAACTCGCGGAAGCCCTGGTGCGCGTAGGACTTCACGATGTGCCAGAGGATCGGCCGGCCGCCGATCTCGACCATTGGCTTCGGCCGGACCTCTGTCTCCTCGGAGAGCCGGGTCCCGAGTCCGCCCGCGAGAATGACCACCTTCATGTCTGAGCCTTCCGGTCCAGGAGCCATGGAGCTGCGGACGCTTTCACTATCACGGAACCGCGCGGTCGATCACGCCGGCGGGTGGAGGTGGTCCCCCGCCCGGTACCTCCACGCGATGACCCTTGCCGACCCAACCGGACTCGGGCAGCCTTCTGCCCGGTTCACGCCGTGACGCGGCTCAGGCCGTGGCGGTGTCGACGCGCGGATCCGGCATCGAATGGAAAACAAATCGCCGACGATCAGCGTCTGCATCCCGACGTTCAATCACGGGCACTTCCTGAAGGACGCCGTCGAGTCGGTCCTCGCCCAGACGTTCGCCGACTTCGAGCTGGTCATCGTGGACAACTGCTCGACGGACGACACGCCTCGGATCGTCCAGGCGTACGCGGCGCGCGACCCCCGCATCCGGTATGTCCGCAACCCGTCCAACGTCGGCGCGCAGCGGAACCTGAACCGCTGCATCGAGCTCGCCTCCGGAGAGTACGTCAACATCCTCTGCGCGGACGACGCGCTCGAGCCGGCCGCGCTCCGAACGCTGGTTCAGGCCCTGGAGGCCCGTCCTGGCGTATCGCTGGCCGCGTGCGCGCGGGTCATGGTGGACAGGGACCTGCGCCCGCTGCGCGTCCTCTCCTTCTCGGGCAAGGCGGAGCTCGTCCCGGGTGGAGTAGCGATCACGAGATGCCTCGGGAGCGGCAACAGGATCGGCGAGCCGTCCGCCGTCCTGTTCAGGAGGAGAGACGCGGCGAGGGGGTTCGACACCCGATACCGGCAGCTCATCGACCTCGAGATGTGGTGCCACCTGCTGCAGAGAGGGGACTTCGCGTTCGTACCGGAGCCGCTCTGCAAGTTCCGGTGGCATGCGGGATCCGAGACGAGCCGCAATGTCGAATCGCTGGGCTTCGTCCCTGAGTTTCGCACGATCGTCGGCGAATACGCCGGCGGCGAGAAGGGCGACGGTCTCCTGCTCCGGCATCGCTGGAAGATGCAGGTCGCCTTCGACGTCTGGACGAAGCAGCTCGGCGGCCTTCGCGTCGTCGAGGCGCACAGGGCCATCCGGAAAATCTATCCGCTCGCGCTGTTCTATCTGTTCCTGCCGGTGAAGGTTGTCGTCGCGGGAAGCGCCATGGTGAAGGGCAAGCTGGCGGCGCTCCGCCTGTGGCGCACGCGCCGAAGGGCACCGGCGTGAGCGCGATGCGCACCATCTCCGTCTGCATGGCCACCTACAACGGCGGCCGCTGGGTCCGCGAGCAGCTCGCGTCGATCCTCCGGCAGCTCGGGCCGGACGACGAGGTCGTCGTCTCCGACGACGGCTCGTGCGACGACACGCTCGCGGTGATCGCCTCGTTCGCCGACCCGCGCGTGCGCGTCGTCGCGGGGAACTTCCGGAGCCCGGTGCTGAACTTCGAGAACGCCCTTCGCCACGCGCGCGGCGAGATCCTGTCGCTCTCGGACCAGGACGACGTCTGGCTCGACGGGCGTGTCGCGCTCATCCGGGCCCGGCTCTCGGCGCCGCCCACGCCGGTGCACCTCGTGGCGCTCGACGCAGTCGTCACGGACGAGAGCGGCTCCGTCACGGACACGTCGCTGTTCCGCAAGATCGGCGCGCGGCCCGGGCTCCTGAAGAACGTCTACGACAACAGCTACGTCGGATGCTGCCTCGCGTTCACGCGCGAGCTGCTCGACGTGGCGCTCCCGTTCCCGCCGGGCATCCCGATGCACGACATGTGGCTCGGGCTCCTCGCCGAGCGCTTCGGCACGGTGGAGTTCGTGCACGAGGTGATGCTCGCGTACCGGCGCCACGGCGGGAACGCGACGACGATGACGCGACGGTTCATGCCGCTCGTGCAGATCCGGCGCCGCTGGAATCTCTCGACGAATCTCCTGAGGCGCGTCGTCGAGCGCCGGCGCCGCTCAACGCAGTAGGCAGAGGGCCTATGCCGCGCGTCGCGATCGTCCTCGTCACCTTCAACTCCGCGCGCGACCTGGACGCCTGCTTCGGCTCCCTCGCCACCGCGCGCCTCGGCGGCGCGGAGGTCGTCGCCGTGGACAACAGCTCGACGGACGGGACGCCGGCGCTCGTCCGCGAGAAGTTCCCGTGGGTGACGGTCGTAGAGTCCGGCTCGAATCTCGGATTCGCGGGCGGGAACGACGTCGGGATCCGGCGCGCGCTCGACGCCGGCGCGGAGTGGGTCTACCTCCTCAATCCCGACACCGACGTCGACCCGGGGTTCCTCGAGGAGGCGCTCGCGGTCGGCGAGACGGATCCGCGGACCGCCGCCGTGCAGTCGCTCCTCCTCCTCCATCCCGACCGCGACCGCGTGAACACCGCGGGAAACGCGATCCACTTCCTCGGCTTCGGCCACTGCGGCGCGTACCGCGCGGAGCGCGCCACCATCGCCGCCGAGCCGCGCGAGATCGCCTTCGCGTCCGGCGCGGCGGTCCTCCTCCGGGCGGCCGCCCTGCGCGAGGTCGGCGTCTTCGACGAGAAGCTCTTCCTGTACCAGGAGGACCAGGACCTCGGGATCCGGCTGCGGCTCGCCGGCTGGCGGGCGCTGCTCGCGCCGCGCTCGCTCGTCTGGCACCACTACGCGTTCTCGCGGAACCGCCGGAAGTACTTCTACCTCGAGCGGAACCGCTACATCGTCCTCGCGAAGACCCTGCGGCTCCGCTCGCTGCTCGTCCTCGCGCCGTTCCTCCTCGCCGCCGACCTCGCGCTCCTCGCGCTCGCCGGCGCGCACGGCTGGCTCCCGGAGAAGCTCGAGGCGTACCGGGAGCTCCTCTCGCGCCCGATGCGGGACCACGTCCGCAGGGAGCGCGCGCGCATCCAGGCGTCTCGCGTCGTCTCCGACCGCGAGCTCGCGCGCTGGTTTTCTTCCGAGCTCGAGTTCGAGGGGCTCGCCGGGGGCTGGATCCCGCGGCTCCTGCGCGCGCCGATGGCGCTCGTCTGGCGGGTGCTGCGGCCGCTCCTCGGGTGAGGTGCGGCGCGGGTCAGGGCCGAGGCCCGGAGCCGTGTGTCCGGGGCGGATCGTCGGCCGGGGCCGCTCCGCCTGCCTGCGCGCGCAGCGCCTCCACCTCGGCGCGCAGGAGCGCGCACTCCTGCGCGAGCCTGCGGACGCGCGTCGTGTTCCCCGAGACGCCGATCGTCACCGAGAGCACGTTCACGGCGAGGTAGAGGAGCCCTGCGCCGAAGAGCGCGTTCGACGGCACCTGGATCCCGAGGACCCGCGCCGAGGAGACGAGCAGCTGCGGGAACGCCGTGATTGCCATCGCCGCGAGCGTCGTGAGGAGCCAGATGAGGCTCTCGCGGAGGTGGAGCCGCTGCGTCCGGATGAGCCAGACCACCCAGCCGCTGAACGCGACGAGGACCGCCAGGGAGAGGACCTGGATCTCGATCGGCAGGATGGGCTGGCTCACGCGAGGTCCCCGTCGAGCGGCGCGCTGCGCGGCGGCAGGAGCACGAGGGCGAGCGACACCTTCACGAGATAGTAGAGCGTGCGGAGCGTGGTGATCGAGGACCGGCCGTGCGCCCGCTCGTTCATCCGGACCGGGACCTCGGCGAGGCGGAGCCCGGCGCGGCGCGCGAGGGCGATCGCCTCGGGCTCGGGGTAGTCCGACGGGTAGTAGCGGGCGAACAGCTCGATCGCGCGTCGGCCGGCGGCGCGGAACCCGCTCGTCGCGTCCGTCACCCGCGCGCCGCAGCGGAGCCGGAGGAACCACGAGAGGTACCGGATGCCGGCGCGGCGGACGAGGGTGGACCGGAAGCCGCCGTCCGCGAGGAAGCGCGATCCGATGACGACGTCGGCCGCGCCGGCCTCGAGCGGAGCGAGGAGCGCCGCGAGGAAGGACGGGTCGTGCTGGCCGTCCCCATCGATCTGGACCGCGACGTCGTACCCGTGCTCGAGCGCCCAGAGGTAGCCCGCCTGCACCGCGCCGCCGATCCCGAGGTTCACCGCGAGCCGGAGGACGGTCCAGCCGAGCGAGGCGGCGACGCGCGCCGTCTCGTCCGTGCTGCCGTCGTCCACCACGCAGACGTCGCACGCCGGCGCGTGCGCGCGCAGCGCCTCCGCGAGCCGCGGCAGGTTCCGGGCTTCGTTGAAGGCGGGGACGATGGCGGCGACGCGCATCCCGGCGATGATTTACCATGAGTCGGCGCCCGTCCGCCCGGCGGCGGCGGACCATGCGACTTTCCGGTATCCTGGGTCTTCGGGGCTGCGAGGATGACCAGGTGAACGGAAGCCGCGGAGTGTCCGCGTGAGGTGGAGAGCGGCCGTGGTCCTGGTCGCGCTGGCCGCCGTGGTGGCGGTCGCCGCCGCGCTGGCCGTCCGTTCGGCGCGCCGGGACAGGGCCGCCCTGGTGACCACGTTCGCCGAGGAACGGCTCGCGCGGCTCGACGGCGAGATCCGGGATCTCGAGGACGACCTCGGTGATTTCCGCCAGCACCTCGACGTCACCGCAGGGCTCCTCGCCACGACGACCTCGCTCAAGGTGGAGAAGCGGGAGCTCGAGACGGTCCTCGAGGTGGTCCAGTGGTTCGAGCTGATGGCGATCTACGACGAAGCGGGCCACCAGCGCGTCGTGGCGCTCGACAAGGTGGCACCGCCGCCCGGGGGCGCCGCGGCGTTCGCGGCCGAGCTCTCGAGGGCCGCCCAGCTTGCGGTCCGGACCCGGCGCAGGACGCTGTCGCCGCCGCTCGGGGGACCCGACTCGCCGTCGTATCGGGCGTTCGCCGCCCCCATCCCCAGGAAGGGCCGCATCGAGGCGGTGGTGCTCCTCGTGAACCTGCGGCGCCTCTTCGACCGGCTTCGCGTCGGCGTCGGGGGGACGTCCGCGACGTTCGTCCTCGGCGAAGGGGACGCGCCGCCGTTGATCTTGAGCGGAGACGCGGGCGCCGGGAGGAAGGAGGACGTCGCGGAGCTGCTCCGCCGGGTCCGGACCGGCGTTCGCGGGACGTGGGCGGTCGCTGATCCGGGCTGGGCGGCCGTCGCCTCGTCGACGCCCGAGGGCATCGCCGCCTTCGCGCCGATCGACACGGGCATGGACGTGCGCTGGCAAGCCGCGGTCGTCAGCTCCACCGCGCTGCTGCGCGCACAGGAGCGCGCGATCGCCCTGCGCACGTTCGCGTTCGGCGGCATCATCTTCCTCGCGGTCCTCGCCCTCGCGACGTACGTCGTCGCGTCCGCCCGGCGGACGATCTCCATGCGCGAGCGGCTCCGGTCGGCCGAGGAGATCGCGCACCACGCCGAGATGTCGCAGAAGATCCTCGAGAACGTGCCGGTCGGGGTGATCGTGCTCGATCAGGCCCGGCGCGTCTCGTCGCTGAACCGGAGCGCGCGCGCGAGGGTGCCGCCGTCCGCACTGGGTGCGCCGGTGGAGCGCGCCTTTCCGGACGCACCGGTCGGCGCGATGGACGAGCTCCAGCGATTGCTCGCGCGGGCGCAGGACTCGGGCGTCGTCCAGAGCGTCCTCGCGGAGCCGCTGGCGCTCTCCGGCCGCGGCACGTACTTCGCCGTGCACGCGGTGCCGCTCGCGCACCCGACGCTCGAGCTCCACCAGCTGCTCGTGTTCGAGGACGTGACGGAGCTGCACGCGCTCGCGTCCCAGCTCCTGCGCGCGGAGAAGTTCGCGACCGTGGGCGTCCTCGCGGCGGGGTTCGCCCACGAGGTCGGGACGCCACTCGGCGTCATGCGCGGCCGCGCGGAGATGCTCGCCTCGAAGCTACCGCCCGAGAGCCCCGACGCGCGGAACGCGGCGATCATCGTCGGGGAGATCGACCGGGTCTCGAGGACCATCCGGGACCTCCTCGACTTCTCGCGGGCCTCGCCCGCGCCGGCGCCCGCGGCGGTGCGTCTCGGCGGCGTGGCCGCGAGCGTTGCGGAGCTGCTCGCCATCGAGGCGCGCAGGCGCGGGGTGTCCATCGAGGTGGACGTGCCCGCTCGCCTGGCGCCCCTCGCCGCCGATCTCGATCAGCTGACGCAGGTCCTCGTGAACTTGACGATGAACTCCTTGCACGCATGCGCCGCGGGGGGACGGGTGACCGTGCGTGGCCGGGAGGATCCGCGCGACGGGCGCGCCGTCATCGAGGTCGCGGACGACGGGTCGGGCATCCCCGAAGAGCATCGTCACCAGGTGTTCGATCCCTTCTTCACGACCAAGAAGCGCGGAAAGGGGACGGGGCTCGGGCTCGCCGTCGTCGCCCAGATCGTTCGGAATCATGGAGGGGAGCTCGACCTCGACAGCGTCGTGGGTCGCGGGACGCGCGTCGTCGTGACGTGGCCCCTCGCCTCGATGGAGATGGAGCGAACGGATGGGGATAGGTAAACGCATCCTGGTGGTCGATGACCACCCGGAGATGGCGCGGCTCCTCGCGGACCAGCTGACCGAGGCGCGGTACGTCGTCGAGAGGGCGCACGGCGGCGCCGAGGCGCTGCGCCTCGCGCGCGCGGAGCTTCCCTCGCTCGTGGTGACGGACCTCCGGATGAAGGAGGTGGACGGCTTCGACGTCCTCGAGGGCGTCCACGAGCTGGATCCCGACGTGCCGGTCATCGTGATGACCGCATTCGGCGCGATAGAGACGGCGATCGAGGCGATCAAGCGCGGCGCGTACCACTACGTGACGAAACCCTTCCTGCTCGCGGAGATCCTCGCCTACATCGAGCGCGCGCTCGCGGAGCGCCGGATCCGCGCCGAGAACGCGGTCCTCCGCCGCGGGACGAAGGACGCGGCTGCGCCGGCGCTCGTCGGCGCGAGCGCGCCGATGCGTGCCCTTCACGAACTGATAGCGCAGGCCGGGCCTTCCGCGGCGCCGGTGCTGATCACCGGCGAGAGCGGCACGGGCAAGGAGCTCGTGGCACGGGCGATCCACGAGGCGAGCGAACGGCGGGCTGAGCCGTTCGTGGCGGTCAACTGCACGGCGCTCCCGGAGTCGCTGCTCGAGAGCGAGCTCTTCGGCCACACGCGCGGCGCGTTCTCCGGGGCGACCGCGCCGCGCCGCGGGCTGTTCGTCGAGGCGGACGGCGGGACCCTGCTGCTCGACGAGATCGGGGACATGCCCGCGGCGCTCCAGGCGAAGCTCCTGCGCATCCTGCAGGACGGCGAGGTGAGGGCCGTCGGATCCGACACCATCCGCCGCGTGGACGTGCGGATCATCGCGGCGACGAACCACGACGTCGATGCGCAGGTCGCCTCGGGCAAGTTCCGTGGAGATCTGTTCTTCCGCCTCAACGTCGTCCGCATCGAGGTGCCGCCGCTCCGGACGCGGCGCGACGACGTCCCTGCGCTCCTCGATCACTTCCTCGCGCGCGCGCGCGCCAGGAACCGAAGCGCGAGCGCCAAGCGGTTCGACCCCGATGTCGCCGAGCGGCTCGCGGCGCACTCCTGGCCGGGGAACGTCCGGGAGCTCGAGAACGTCGTGGAGCGCCTCGTCGTCCTCTCGCGCGCCGAGGAGATCGGGAGCGAGGAACTCGATCGGTTCGCGCCGCAGCTCGTCGCCGGACCCTCACCGCTCGATGCCGTCCGAGACCGGATGGTGAGCCTCCGCGAGATGGAGGACGCGTACATCGCCTGGGTGCTCGCGCGCTGCGACGGGAACAAGACCCGCGCGGCGGAGGTGCTGGGTCTCGACGTGTCGACGATCCACAGGCGCGTCCGCGACCGCGCGACGCCGTAGCGGGACGTCAGGGGCCGCTGCGACGCGACGGGCCGTGCGTCGCGTGATCCCGGGACACGCGCTTCGCGACCGCATCGCCGCGCCGCAAGCTGCAACACCACCCTCGCGTTCTGCCACCCGGCCGCTCGCGATCCCCTGTGTTTCGGGCGGGTCCGAGCTGGCCTACCCGTTGCTAGCCCAGCTGCCACATCGTGAGCTGGAGCGCGAAGAGAGTCCTCGTCACCGGCGCAGGCGGCTTCATCGGCAGCCACCTCTGCGACCGGCTCGTCACCGCCGGCGCGGAGGTGCACGCGCTCGTCCGCTACACGTCGCGCGGCGACTGGGGGAACCTCGAGCTCGTTCCGGAGGACCGCAGACGCGAGCTGCGGGTCGTCGCCGGCAACATCGAGGATGGGGACTTCGTCGCGCGGCAGGTGAAGGGGAAGCAGATCGTCTTCCACCTCGCGGCGCTCGTCGCGATCCCCTACTCGTACCACGCGCCGCGCAGCTACGTTCGGACGAACGTCGAGGGCACGCTCAACGTCCTCGAGGCGGCCCGCACCCACGGTGTCGAGCGCGTCGTGCACACCTCGACGTCCGAGGTCTACGGCACCGCGCAGTACGCCCCGATCGACGAGCGGCACCCGCTGCAGGGGCAGTCGCCGTACTCCGCCTCGAAGATCGGGGCCGACCAGCTCGCCGAGAGCTACCACCGCGCGTTCGATCTCCCGGTCGCGACGATCCGTCCGTTCAACACGTACGGCCCGCGGCAGTCCGCGCGCGCGGTGATCCCGACCATCGTGGCGCAGGCGCTCACCTCGCCGCAGGTGCGCCTCGGCGCGCTCGACCCGGTGCGCGACCTGACGTTCGTGCGGGACACCGTCGAGGCGTTCCTCGCCGTCGCGAGCTCGCCGGACGCCGTAGGCCAGACCATCCACGTCGGCTCGGGCCAGGGAATCACGATCGGCGAGCTCGCCCGGCTCGCCCTCGAGGTCCTCGGCGTCGAGAGGCCGATCGTGCTCGACGCGGAGCGAGTCCGGCCGCCTAGGAGCGAGGTGTTCGAGCTCGTCTGTGACAACCGCAAGGCACGGACGCTCCTCGGGTGGCAGCCGAAGCACACGCTCCGCGAGGGGCTCGCGGAGGTCGTCGAGTTCGTCTCGAGCCACCTCGCGCTCTTCAAGCCGTCGCAGTACGCGATCTGAGGCGTGAGTCGATGCAAGCGGTGATGCTCGCCGGCGGCAAGGGGACGCGGCTCAGCCCGTACACGGCGGTGCTGCCGAAGCCGCTCATGCCGGTCGGCGATCACCCCATCATCGAGATCATGCTCCGGCAGCTCCGGAGCGCCGGGGTCGAGGAGGTCATCCTCTGCGTCGGTCACCTCCCGCACCTCTTCGAGGCCCTGCTCCAGGACGGACGCCGCTACGGCATCCGGATCACCTACTCGGTCGAGTCCGAGCCGCTCGGGACGGCGGGACCGATCGCCCTCGTGCTCGATCGCCTCCGCGACGACTTCCTCGTGATGAACGGGGACATCCTCACGACGCTGAGCTACCGGAAGCTCTTCGAAGCGCACCTGCGCACCGGGGCCGCCGCCACGATCGCGGTGGCGCGGCGCGAGGTGAAGATCGACTTCGGCGTCATCTCGAGCGGGGAGGGTGGTCGGCTCGACCGGTACAACGAGAAGCCGGTCATCCACTACGACGTCAGCATGGGCATCAACGTCCTCCAGAAGAGGGCGGTGGCGCCCCACCTCGAGAAGGGACGCCGGCTCGACCTGCCGGAGCTGATGACCCGGCTCCACGACGAGGGCAAGCCCGTCATCTGCCACCGCGACCCCTGCTACTGGCTCGACATCGGCCGCGTGGACGACTACCAGACCGCGACCGCCGCATTCGCCGAACGGCGGTCCGAGTTCCTGCCGGACGGCGCATGAGGGCGCTCGTCACCGGCGCGACGGGGTTCATGGGCCGGCACCTCTGCCGGCACCTGGAACGGCTCGGCCTCGAGGTGCACACGGCCGGCCGCGCCGGCGCGCCGTCCGCGCGCCACCACCCGCTCGCCGACGTCACGAGCACCCGCGCAGTGGCGGAGGTCGTCACGACGGCGGCTCCCGACGTGGTCTTCCACCTCGCCGGCGTGGCGCAGGCCGACGAGCCCGCGGAGCTCTACCGGGTGAATGTGGGGTTCGCCGTCACGCTGCTCGCCGCGCTCGAGGCGGCCGGCCTCGCGGACCGTCCGCTCCTCGTCGTCGGCACCGCCGCCGAGTACGGCCTCGTCCGCCCCGAGGACCTGCCGATCGCGGAGGACTGCCCGGCGCGCCCGTGCGGCCACTACGCCGCGAGCAAGCTCGCGCAGACGGAGGCGGCGCTCGCGGCGGCGCGCGCGGGTCGCCCCGTGGTCGTCGCCCGTCCGTTCAACGTGATCGGTCCGGGGATGCCCGAGCACGTCGTCCTCCAGTCCGTCGCGGCCCAGCTCGCCCGCATCGCCCGGGGCGAGCAGCCGCCGGTCCTCGCGCTCGGGAACCTCGAGAGCCGCCGCGACTTCGTGGACGTGCAGGACGCCGCCGGCGCGTTCGTGCAGCTCGTCCTCTGCCCGGCTGCGCGCGGCGAGATCGTGAACGTCTGCTCCGGCCGTCCGGTGCGGATCTCGGACCTCGTCGCGCGCGCGGTCGCCCTCTCCGGCGTGGACGTCACCGTCCGGCAGGAGCGCGCCCGCTTGAAGGCCCTGGACGTTCCCGACGCGTACGGGACCAACGCGAAGCTGCGGCGCCTCATCGGCGACCTGCCGGCGCTGGAGCTCGACGCTTCGCTCGCGCGAATCCTCGAGGAGGCGGGCATCCGATGATCCGAACCCTGACCGTCATCTGCCCCGTCTACGAGGAGGAGGAGGTGATCGCCTCCTTCTACGCGGAGCTGCGCGCGGTCCTCGACGGCCTCGCCCATCGCTACCGCGCGACCATCCTGTTCGTCGTCGATCGCGGCTCGGATCGCACCGAGGAGGTGCTGAAGCGCATCGCCGCGGCTGACCCGGCGGTGAAGCTGCTGCTCCTCTCCTCGCGGTTCGGGCACCAGCACGCGCTGCTCGCTGGCATCGACCACGCCGACCCGGACGCCGACGCGGTCGTCATGATGGACAGCGACCTGCAGCACCCTCCCGAGGTCATTCCCGCGCTCCTTGAGGAGTTCGAGCGAGGGCACGACGTCGTGTACACGGTCCGGCGCGACTCCGCCGCGATCGGACCCGTCAGGCGGCTCACCTCGAAGCTTTTCTACCGGTTCATCAATCACCTGTCGGAGGTCCCGATCGTCGAGAACGCAGCGGACTTTCGCCTGCTCTCGAGGCGCGTCGCGGACGTGTTCCGGGACGGTATCCGCGAGCGGGGCCTGTTCCTGCGGGGCCTCGTGAGCTGGGTCGGGTTCAAGAACACCGCCGTCCCGTTCGACGTGCGGGCCCGCGGCGCCGGCGCGAGCAAGTACTCGCTGAGCCGGATGGTGCGCCTCGCGCTCGAAGGCGTCGTCTCGTTCAGCAAGCGTCCGCTCAAGGCCGCGATCATCGTGGGCGTCTCGTTCGCGCTCCTCGGCCTCGGGCACGCGCTCGTCACGTTCGTCCAGTACTTCTCGACCTCGCGGCTGCCCTCGGGCTGGACGACGGTCGCCATCCTCGTCTCGGTCATGAGCGGCGTGCAGCTCGTCTTCCTCGGCATCATCGGCCAGTACATCGGCGCGATCTTCGACGAGGTGAAGCGGAGGCCGCACTACATCGTCGACGAGAAGGTGAACTTCGAGCGCGCAGCCGCCTCGTCGTCCCTGCGCGGTCCGGAGCGCCGCGCACGCGCCGGCGCGAATCGGTGGGGGTAGCGCCGCATGCCGGGCGAACCGAAGAGCCGGTGCGACGACTGCGGCGGCGAGGCGAGGTTCGCGCCGCTGTTCGCCCGTGGCGACCTCGTCCGCTGCGCAGCGTGCGGCGCGTGGGCGTACCGCGGCCCGACGCCCTCCGACCCTGCGAGCCTCTATGACGAGGCGTACTTCAACGGAGCGGAGTACTCGGACTACGCGGCGGGCGCCGCTTCGCAGCGGCTGAACTTCCGGCGCAAGCTGCAGGTCGTCTTGCGCCACGGCGGCCTCCGCGCCGGCGACGCGCGGATGCTCGAGCTCGGCTGCGCGACCGGCGAGTTCCTGTCCGTCGCCGCGGAGGCGGGAGTGCCGCGCCTGCTCGGGATCGAGCCGTCGGCGTACTGCCGCGACATCGCGGCGCGCCGCGGGCTCGAGGTCCTGTCGCCGGCCGATCCCGGCAAGGACGCGGCGATCGCGGCGCTCCGCCCGAACGTGGTCGTCGCCTGGGACGTGTGGGAGCACCTCCCCCGTCCCGCGGGTGTGTTCGAGGACGTCCTTTCCCGCTGCGCGCGGGACGTGACGGTCGCGATCTCGACCGTGGACGCGGCGAGCCTCGTCGCGCGCGCCCGCCGGACGCGCTGGAGGCAGTTCCACCCGCCGACGCACCTGCACTACCCGACCCGTCGCTCGTTCGAGCTGTTCTTCGCGTCGCGCGGGCTGCGGGTCGCGCACCACGGCTCTTTCGGCGACTACCGGCCGCTCCTCGAGTACGCGCGCGCGCTCGGCGTCCGTCCACGGCGCGCGCGCGGTCCCGGGCTCCCGTGGAGCATCCCGCTCTACCTGAACCTCGGGGACATCCAGCTGGTGGTGGGCAGGAGGAATGACGCATGAGTGGAACCGTTCCGCTCGAGACGAGCCGCCACATCCGCGAAGCGCCTCGCCCCGCGACGACCGCCGCTGCGTCGTCCGCCGGCGCGGTCGGGGAAGGGCGTGCGGCCGAGGAGGGCGGCGGCGCGGCGGCGGCGGTGCTCCTGTCCGCCGTGTTCGCGGCGGTCACTGCGCCGCTGTGGCTCGGACGCGTGGTCCCGCGCTGGGACGCGCTCGACTTCTTCTACCCGGTCGTCACGTACATCTCGGACGCGCTGCGGGAGGGACGGTTCCCGCTGTGGGACCCGTACTCCGGCGCCGGTGAGCCGTTCCACGCCGAGCCGCAGAAGCTCGTGCTGAACCCGGTCGTGCTCCTGCTGGCGCGATTCGTGTCGAACCCGCTCCTCGCGTTCGTCCTCGTGTGGCTCGTCCACTGGTGGTGGGGGGCGATGGGGATGGTCTGGGTCGCCCGACGGTTCGGGGCGTCGGCCGCGGGGGCGTTCCTCGCCGGGGGATCGTACGCGCTCTCCGGGTTCTTCGTGTCGCACGCCGAGCACACGACCTTCATCTTCGTCGCAGCGTGGCTGCCGTGGACGATCGGGCTCGCCGACGCGGCGGTGGCGCGCCGCAGCGCGCCGTCCGCGTCGCTCGCCGCGGCGGCGCTCGGGGCCTCCGCGGCGTTCGGCGGGTATCCGATGCTGGTCACGTTCACCGGCGTCGCGGTGGCGGTGTGGCTCCTGCTCCGGTTCGTGGTGCTCCCGGAGGGCGGCGACCTCGGGGAGCGGCGCGCCCGCGCCAGGTGGGCCGCCGGGACGCTGGCGCTCATGGCGTCCGTGCTCGTCCTCGCCTGGAGCCCGATCCTGCACGCGTTCATGTCCGAGGCCGCCGTGATCACGTCGCGCCTCTCGACCGTGAGCCCGGTGGACGCGATATATGGCCAGGCGTTCACTCTGCGCTCGGCCCTGTCGCTCGTGCTCCCGTACGCGCCGATCGTCCTCCACGACAGCGGCGTCGACCGAACCTCCGAGCTCTCGGTGACGAACGCGTACATGGGGTTCGCGACCATCCCCCTCGCGGTCACCTGGGCCTGGATCTCGTTGCGGGAGCGGCGGCAAGGGGCATCGCTCGTCGCGTTCACCGCCTTCATGGTGCTCGTGTCTCTGGGCGGAGTCGGAGGGGTCCGCATCCTGCTCCACTACGTCGTCCCGCCGCTCCGCTTCATGCGGTTCAACGCGGCGTTCCGCCTGTACTGGATCTTCCCGGCCTGCCTCGCCGCCGGCCTTGGGCTGACCTGCGTCGTGGAGCGCGAGGCGGCGCGGCGCGTGTTCCTGCGCGTCGCGCTCGGCTGGACCGCCGTCGCGGCCGCCGCGGCCGCGGTCGTGTGGATGTGGCTCGACGGCATCGGGGTTTCGCCCCGGCCAGCGCTCCCCTCGCTCGTGCTTCCATTTGCGCTCGCGAGCCCGGCCGTGGTGCTGGCCGCGTGGTGGATCTCCCGCCGGCCCTCCTCGGCGGGGGGCGCGCTCCTCGCGGCGATCGCGTTCCTCGACGTGGCGGCGGGTCTTTACGTGAACCGGTTCACGGTCTGGTCCTCGGACCAGGGCGTCCTTGCGGCGATCTCGCACGCGCAGGACGCGCGCACGCGGACGACGGCGACGGCGGGGGACCCGCCACCCCGCACCGTGTCGCCCGTGGGGTACTGGGATCCCGACGTCCTGCCGTTCAACGCGCAGCTGATCCTGAAGATCTCGCTGCTGGACTCGTACACCACGTTGGGGCACCCGGATCTGAAGACGCTCGTGGCGGGCAGGTTCAGCGAGACGCTGTGCGGGCCGCGCCGCTTCTGGCTCGCGCCCGGGGGTGAGCCGTTCCTCGAACGAGAGGTGGCGCTCGTCGAGCTCGCCCTGAGCGGCGGCCGAGGGGAGCCGGTGCCCGTGTTCGTCGAGGGCGGCGGCAGCCCCGCACCTCGCGTCGTGCCCGGCACGTACGGGGACGTCGCCGTCGAGTCGTACCGTCCGGAGGAGATCGTGCTGCGGGTGGCCGCGCCGGCCCAGGGAGGCCTCCTCACGAGCGTCGAGCGTTACGCGCCCGGGTGGAAGGTGGCGGTGGACGGGCGCCCCGCGGCGGCCGTCCAGACGAACCTCCTGTTCCGGGGCGTCTTCCTCGACGCCGGCGCGCACCGCGTCGTCTGGACGTACGACCCGGATCTCTGGTGGCCGCTCGTCGCGGTGAGCGTCGCGACCCTCTCGCTGGCACTGCTCGCCGCCGGCGCGTTCGCGCTCACAGCGCGCCGGCGAGCCGCCTAGGTTTCGGGTATCCTGCGCTCCCGCGATGCGGCTGCGAGGACAACCAGGTGCAGAGAAGGCGCGGAGCTCGCCCTTCGCCTCGAACCGGATGGAACGAACCGATGGATGACCCGAAGGGCACCCTGCGGATCGACGACCACCCGGAGGTGGGGAGCCTCCTCGCGGACGACCTCGAGGACCAGCCGACCGAGGGGCAACGCCTCGGCGCCGCGGTGCGCCCGCGCGACGGGT
>DASWEI010000210.1:0-16538 GCA_036394835.1 Anaeromyxobacter sp.
ACGTGACCGCCATCTGGACCGACCGGCGCTACCTGGACATGTCCCTGCTGAAGTCGAAGGACGTCGCCGTCGCCAAGGCGGCGTGAAACATCTGAGGAGCTTCACGCAGCGTACGATTTACACAGAAATCGAGACTTGACCGCCGGCGCGGAAGTACTCCGAGAAGACGAACGACGCCCACTGCGGCGGAGGCGTCACGTTCTCTGGATGGCGATGTCCATGGGCTCCTCGTCGTTCACGCCGTACCACCGTGCCCTGCTCGGCCGGTTGGTCCAGGGGTCGTCGCGTCGTGTCCGCTCGCCCTGGTCTTCACGAAGTACGGGTTGGTGTAGCACGTCGCGGCGCCGCTGGCGTTGATGGCCGTCAGCGACCGCGCCGTGGGCGGCTACGGCTTCGCTTGATAGCTGAAGTAGACGGCGCCGGCCGCGAGCGTCAGGTGCAGCCATCCCCCCGATGAACGGGAAGTGCTCGGGCGCGATGTTCGCGATGCCGGCAGCGCCGGAGCCGTGGACGTTCCAGCAGAGTTGCGGGTACCGCAGCCTGTAGAACTCCTGGAAGCCCTCGTCGAGGAGCGCGTCGGCAGCCTTCGCATCAGCCGCGAGGTCGAGCCCGGTCCACCGGGACGGGTGCTTCCCGTTGTAGTTCGGCCACCACCTCGACCGGAGCGCTTCGATGCGCGCCTTCTCGCGCTTCGCGTAGGCCAGGACCTCGCGGTGCTCGCCCGAGGCGTCGCGACCCGTCTCCGCGAGGTAGCGCGCGACGGTCTCGGCGTGCTTCAGCTTCGCGGAGTCCTGCCAGGCATCCATCCTCTCGGGCGGGAAGGTCGCCGGGTCGTAGTGGAGGAGTGTCACGTCCACCGCGCCCTCGAACAGCGCCCTCGCGGCTGCCGTGACCGCCTGGAAGTCGCCCGGGTGGTTGAGCTTGGCGAGGCTCCGCAGCCAGGCGATGGCGCGGAGCATCTGCACCTGGAACACGATGCCGCCCGGCACGGCACCGACGCGCTCGTCCACCCGGAGCCGGACTTTCTCGTCGATGAAGCGGGCGACGACCTGGCACTCGGCGAAGAAGGCGTCGGCCAGCGCGAACGCCTCGCCACGGGTCTGGTGCTCGGGCATCGGGGTCCCCGCCCTCACGCGCGCTCGTGTTGCTCCCCAACCATCCGGCGAGCCTCATCCAGGATGTCGCGTTCCACCTGGGCGATGTCGCCGTACACCCTGTCGCGAGCGAGTTCGTACCCGTCCTCGTACCCGCACCACGCCTGGAGGTCCTTGGGCCGCGACGACGAGCGGGCAGCCCTGGACGCCGAGGTCCGCGCCGCCGAGAAGCGCGTCACGAACGTCATGGAGTCCATCGCGAGCTTGGGGGCCAACGACCTGCACGCGGCGAAGTTCCGGGAGGAGGAGAAGAAGCTCCTCGACGCCCGGCAGCGGCTCGCGGCTTCGGTCGGGCCGAAGGACCTGCCGCCGGTCCGGGTGGTTTCGAGCGCCCAGGTGCTGAAGGCGATGGACGCGCTCGACCGCCTCATCGCGCGGAAGCCGGCCGAGGCGAAGGAGGCGCTCGCCTCCGTCGTCGAGAGCATCGTCCTGACCCCGGGGGCGGACGGCTACACGGCGAAGCTGACCGTCCGAAATGGAACAGGCCGCGCTCCGGAGGGAGGCGGCCTGTTCGTTCAGACTGGTTGCGGGGGCGGGATGGTGACCTTTTCTGAAGGTTTCGTGGCGCGGACCTGAGTCGACGGCATCAGCCGCGGGACGAGCGGGTCGAGGTGGCGACGAGCCGCGGAATCTCCTCGACCGACGTCTTCCAGACGGACGTCCTCGTCGACATCACGAGCATGTGCCCTACGTGCGCCTCGTCATCGCGCTGCCATTCCGGACCTCGACCCCAGCCAGAACGCGATCGCGGGTGCGGGGATTGAGGAACCGCTCGGTCACGAGGTCCACGGTGCGTCCGCCAAGCAGGACGGAGAGTTCCTCCCGGTTGACTCCGCGTAATCGCCCGATCAATACTCTTGATCGCGTGATTCACTCGAGCCGTCGCCGCCGCGCGCGCGCGGAGCCCGCCGACGCGGAAGACACCCGCACACGGATCCTCGAGGCGGCGGAGCGCCTCTTCGCGGAGCGCGGGATCGAGGCGGTGTCGGTCCGCTCCATCCTGGTCGACGCCGGCGTGAACGTAGCTCTCGCTCACTACCATTTCGGGAGCCGCGAAGGCCTCATCACCGAGCTTCTCCGCATGCGCGTGGGGCCGCTCATGCAGGAGCTGCTTCGGAGGCTCGACGAGGTGGACGCGCGGGGTCCCGACGCGACGCTCGAGGACGTGCTCCGCGCGTACTTCGCCCCGACGGCCCGCTGGATCATCGAGCGGCCGAGCTCCGGCCGGCTTTTCGCGCAGCTCTACTCCTCTCCGAACCCGGAGATCCGCGCACTCGGCGAAGAGGCGATCCGGGGCGTGCTCCACCGGCTCGCCGACGCCGTCGTGAAGCGGATGCCCGCCCACGTCTCGCCGAAGCAGATCTTCCTGCGGTTCCTCCTCGCCGTGGGCGGCCCGTCCCACCTCGCCTCGGGATGGGAGCGCGTGCTCCAGTCCGCGCGGCGTCATCTCGGGCACGACGCGAGCTTCGACGCCGCGATGCTCGTGGAGGAGTTCGTCGCGTTCACCGCAGCGGGCCTCCGCGCCGTGAGCGGGGCCAAGAGGGGGAATGCACCGTGATCGAGCCATCGAATGTCGCAACGCTCCCGATCGACGCGCTGACCGAGCTGCCGGAGGCAGCGGGCGGCAAGGCGCACGGGCTGCGCCACATCCTCCGGGCCGGGCTGCCGGTGCCGCCCGCCTGGGCGGTCCTCCCGGGCGCCGCGCACGACGCGCTGCGCGCGCTCGCCGCGTCGCTGGCGGAGCGCGGGATCGCTCGCGTGGCGGTGCGCAGCTCCGCATCCGACGAGGACGGCGGCCACCACAGCTTCGCGGGCATCCACGAGACCGCGCTGGGCGTGCCCGTGGACCGGCTCGGCGAGGCGGTGGCCGCCGTGGCGGCGTCCGCGCTCTCGGATCGCGCGCTCTCGTACCGACGGCAGCGCGGGCTGCCGCCGCCCACGGAATCCTGCGCGGTCGTCGTGCAGGAGATGCTCGACGCGGACTGGGCCGGCGTGGCGTTCGGCCGGGGCGACGGGATCCTCGTCGAGGCGGTGGAGGGGCTTGGTGAGGTCGCCGTGAACGGCGATGCGACCCCCGAGGCCATCGAGCTGTCGCGGGACGGGACGTCGTGGCGGATCGGGCGGCGCTGGCCGCGACGCCAGGCGGAGGCGCTGCGCTCCGGGCCGGAAGGCCTCGCACGCTTCCCCTTGCGGGGCGCGCGCCCGGAGCTGCCCGCGGGCCTCGCCGTCGACATCGCGGCGGGGGTCGCCGCGCTAGAGCGCGCTCGGGGGGTGCCGCTCGACGTGGAGTGGGGAGCGAAGGCGGGCAGGGTCGCGTTCCTCCAGGCGCGGCCGCAGACGCGCCCGCTGGAGGAGGCGCTTAAGCCTGGCGAGACCTGGACGCGCACGAACGTGAGCGACACGGTGCCCGAGGTGACGAGCGCGATCACGCGCGCGAAATTCGTCGCGGCGCTCGACTGGCTGATGCACAACGTCTACCGGCGCATCGGCCTCCCGCTGCCGCCGGAGGTGCCCCTCGCCGCGGCCGTGGCCGGCCGGGTGGTCTTCAACGAGAAGGCGTTGTGCCACGCCGCCGACGTCCTCGGCATCCCCCGCTCCTGGGCCCAGGTGATCCAGGGCGGCGCCGGCGCCGCGTCGAACGCCTACGTCCGGCCCGACACGCGAAGACTCCTTCGCCGGCTCGATGTCGTCGTCCGGATGGTCGTCTTCGCGATGGGCGCCGAGCGGAGGGCGCGCGCGCATATCCGGCGCCTCCGGGCCCGCTACGACGAGCGCGCCGCGGTGCCGCTCGAGACGCTCGACGACGAGGCGCTCGTCGCCCGCACGGCGCACGGCTCGGCGCTCGCGAGCGAGATCGACGAGTCGCTCGTGATGGTGATGCGGGTGGCGTTCGCGTTCCAGCAGGCGGTCTCCGCGGGCGCGACGGCGCTCGAGGCCCACCCGGCCCCCGCGGCGCTGCTCGCGCGGCTGCTCGATCCCGAGCTGGTGTCCGTGAGCACGCGGCAGCTCGAGGAGCTGGTCGAGCTCGCGCGCGCGCTCCGGGCGTGGGAAGGAGGCGCGGCGTTCCTGGCGGAGGTCGGTCCGGAGCACGCGGGGCGCGGGCACTGGCAAGCCCGCCTCCCGGCGGCGCTCTGGGCTAGCGTCGAGGTCTGGCTCGAGCGGTACGGCCACCGCGGCCCCTACGAGTCGGACGGCGCGCTGCCGCGGTACGCGGACGACCTCCGGCTCCTCGCGACCGCGCTCCGGCCGCTCGTTCGCGCCTCCGAGGAGCCCGCGACGGCCGAGGCCCGGCGGGCGCGCCGCCGGGCGGATGCGGCCGCGGCGTGGCGGGAGGTCGCGGAGGTGCACGGTCGCCTCGTCCGGCTCCGCGTCCGCGGCCCCGTGAGGAGGCTCGGTCGGTTGATGCTCGTGCGCGAAGAGCTGCGCTCCGCGATGATTCTCCATACCCTGCTCGCGCGGCGTGTCGTTCTAGAGCTCGGCCGCCGGCTCGTCGCCCGCGGGCGGGTCGACGAGCCCGACGACGTCTTCCACCTCACGCTCGACGAGCTGCAGCGCGCGGTGCGCGAGCCCGCCTTCGACGTCCGCGGGACGGTCGCTCGCGAGCGCGCCCGGGTCGCGGCGTGGCGCCGAATCGAGGTGCCGGTCACGTTCAGGAGCGAGGACGTCGCCTCGTTCCCCCGCCGCGGAGCGCCGCCGTCCGGCTCGGACGCCGTCCTCCACGGCACCGCGGTGAGCCCCGGCGAGGTGATCGGGCCGGCGTGCGTGCTGCGGTCACCGGACGACGAGGCGAAGATGCGCACGGGCGGCATCCTCGTGGCGCCCACCACCGACCCCGGCTGGACCCCGATCTTCGCGCGGGCGGCCGGCGTGGTGGTCGAGCTGGGCGGCGTCATGAGCCACGCGGCCACGGTCGCGCGCGAGTACGGGCTCCCGTGCGTCTCGAACGTGGAGGGCGCGACCTGGCGCCTGCGCGACGGGGACCTGCTCCGGGTCGACGGCACGCACGGCAAGGTCGAGATCGTCGAGCGCGCCGACCGCGCGTGAGTCCGCCGGAGCCGCCCCCTGCGGCGTCTCACGCCTCGCGGCGCGGCACCAGACGGCGACGAGGCGGAACGGCACGTACGCGAGCGTCCGGTCGAGCCGCACCGTGTCCGGGGCACAAACTCGGCCACGAGCGCCCCGGCGGCGCACCGTCGCCGCGATCCAGTGCGGCTTCACCGTCAGAAGCACCTGGTACGTATGCAGCATGTCATCGAGGAGTGCCTCGAGAAGTGGAAGCCTCGCCAAGCGACCGACTGGACCCTGGCGGATCCACTTCTTTCGCAGGCACCGGGACGATGACCCGACCGAAGCGGTGCCAGCACGCGACTTCCTCGACGCGTGTCCGACGAAGGTGAGCGCCACGATGATCGCGGTCGTCCACGCTGTCGCGAACGCCCCGCCACCCGCGTTCAGCGGCGGGGGCAAGTGGGAAGCGATGCACGGGAAGATGGGCGGGGTTTACGAGGTGCGGGTCGACGGTCCCAGCCGTCACCACTACAGGCTCTTCTGCGTTCTCGAGAGGGGCGGCGCCGATCTCGGCCTCGGAGGCCCGAGCCTCATCTTGGTCGCCGGCAAGGACAAACCGTTCCAGACGAAGCTGTCCGAGTCCGAATACGACGAAGTCCTCGGCGTCGTTCGGGAGTTCCAGGAGAGGAATCCGCGAAGCGTCCTGACCTGACCATCAGGCGTGAGCCGCTGCGCGGCGCCGACGACCCGGCGCGGACTCCGCGACGAGCTCGACTCGCAGACCGACCGCCTGAGCCAGGCGAACGACCGTCTGTAGGGTCGGATTGCTCTTCTTCGCGGTAAGAAGCCGGCGAACGGACTCCTGTGGGGCACTAGCGCGGCGAGCCAGATCGGCCTTGCTCAGGCCAGCGCGCGCGCGGGCGACGTCGATCCGCCGCATGAGGCGGTCGATCGCGTCGATCTCGACCAGGGCCTCCTTGTAGGCGGACGCGAACTCCGGGTCCTCCATGCGGGCCCGAACGTACTTGTCGAATCCTGTCTTGGCGCGCGACATGACTGTAACATATGCGGTACGGACCTCCCGTGCAAGTGCGGGCGCAGGAAGCAGAAGCCAGAGCCAGCGCGCATCAAGTCGGTCCCGCTCGACCTCCGCCATCCCGGACCCGGTCGGGCGCGACCTCACGAGGAGTTCGTGAGGCGTCCTCCATTAGCGCCACGATGCGTGCCCGTAGCTGCCGCTTGAACTCCCGGACCCGCTCGTAGTCCGCTGGGAGCTGCGGCACCTCGGTAATCGGCTCGCCCGCCTGCACCTTCCTCTGGATACCCTTGAATGCCTTCTCGAGCTCGATGTCGAAGTTGAAGAAGCTCCGCAGCTCCTCTAGTCCGACGGTGATCGAGGGCTCCGGAGTCGCGGGTGCCTTGCGCGCACGCGCGATCGCCGAAGGCGTGCGCGGCCTATCGCTCGAGCGGCTCGTCGAGGCCGCCATGCGCCGCGAGCGCGCGATCGAGTCGACGAAGTGCGCGATGGCCTCGTCGGGAATGAACATGTGGAACCGACCAGAAGCGGCCAGGTCCGGGAGCTGCGCGGCGAACGCCTTCCTCGTGTTCTCTCGGCGCAGCGCGTTCTCGAAGACGTACACGACGTCCGCCGACCAGTGGTCCGAGAACGCCTTCTGGTACGCGGTGCGCCCATCGCCATCGATGACGTCGAAGATGAACCTTCCGTAGTCCTGCAGGGTGCCCATCAACGACCGGCCTCGGTCGGCGCCGTCCACGGGATGGTTCCCCATGTCCTGCTCGATGAACGCGCGCAGCGCCAGGGACGGGAACTCCGCGATCGCGTCCGGCCTGACTCGCCTCCGGATGGCGAACGCGAAGCCGTCCCCTTCCTCGGGAAGCCAGCGCATCGGGACGTCGTTCGGCGACACCGATACGTTCGAGTAGTCGAGGCGATCCCGCGAGCCGGCCTTCCTCGCGTTCGCATCGACGAGCCGGCCGACGATCCCGAAGAGAACGTCGTTCAGCTTGAGCCGGTGTTGGACCTCCGCCGGCGGCACCGGGCGTTCGCGGAATTTCGGAACCTTGAGCCAGCCGAGCCGCGACGCCGCGCGGGCGTACCCTTCCGCCGTGAGCGCGACGACCTTCTGGCCGAGGCCAGCGTACGGTTCGTGCAAGTATCCGCGCTGCGAACCGCCTGGGTTCTTGAGCTTTTCGAATCGTCGCAGCGCGACCGTGCCATGCCGGTCCCGGTAACCGGCGCTGCGCATGTGCTCGATGCTGGCGAGTTGCGCGAGCACGGACCACTGGAGGAAATCCTCGTCCCTCTTGCCGAGGACCGAACCAGGAGCAGTCATTCCGTCCACCCCCGATGCGACGCCATGGTCCCGGTGTTCGCTCTGGACTTGGGTGCCACTCGCCCCGCACCGATTATCTCGAACCGCCCCGGCTTCCCGCCGTTCTGGCTCGACCAGCGTGCTCGCTACCGTCCTGCTGCCTCTGCATCGACCCGCAGCGCATCGTGCTCTTCACGACGCTCCACCCTCGACCTCTCCACTTCCTTCTTCGTTACCCGCCTTTCCTTCCATCTCCCCCATGATCTTCCTCTCTTCTCTCTCTTCAGAAATCCATTACCTCACCCCAACCTTCACTCATTGTCCTTGTCCCTCTACTCCTCTCCCTTCCAACCACCATCCTCACCGGCCCCGCCCTCAACTACTCCCTCCTCTTGTCTCAGTTTCCCGACCCCTCTACCCAGTCGTTGGGGGAGAGGGGTCGGGAAACTGAGACACGGTGCGCTCGCCCAACCAGCCATCATCGCGGCGGGGCCGGACGCAGCCATTCCGCGAACTTGCGTTGGCGACCCTGTCATCGACTCCGTCATGCCGGGTGCCAGTCCGGATGCCTACTCCGCTAGACATGGTCCGAGACAGGGTCCGACATCGTCGCGGACAGGGTCAAGACGGAAACGACGCACGCGACGCCTTGCACGCGGAGAGCAAGCACCGCGCCCCGAAGACCGCCGCGGTCAAACGCGGCGTGCGATCGTCGTCGATGCCGACCGCCCCGCCCCGTTGACGTCGGACCTACATCTACCTGCACTGACGCTTGGTGCGTCCTTCGCGGCGCGAACGGAATGGAGACAGCGCGTGCCGAGCGACAAGAGACCAACGCAGTCCATGCTGCCCGGCTTCGACGCCCCCCGACGTCCACCCGCCCCTGCACCGAGATCGCCTGGCGAGCGCGCGCCCGAAACAGCGCCTCGCCCGGAAACCACCGCCCCTGACGCTCGATCCGAGTCCTCGGCTCCTCGCCGGCGCGGCCCGCCGAGTGAGGAGGTCCCGTTCTACCTCTCGCGCGCGGCGCGTATCTCGCGCGAGCGGAGCGTGCTGGAGTTCTTCGTGGACCGCATGGCAGACGTCGCGGCCGACCTGCACGTCGATGGCAGGTTGCCTCGGGTCCCGACCCGGGACGGACCACTGCCTGGCTGGGTCAAGGGAGGGAGCTCGTGACCGACGAACGCGTCTCCGTCGCGATCTACGCGCGCTACTCCACCGACCGGCAGGATGCGCGGTCGATCGACGACCAGATCCGGCGCTGCCGCGCGTTCGCCGCGAGCCGCAGTCTCGAGGTCGCGGCCGAGTACAAGGACGCCGCCCAGAGCGGCGCCCATCTCGAGCGCGCGGACATGCAGCGCATGCTCGCAGCGGCGCGCCGCGGCCGGCTCTCGCCCTTCCGAGCGGTCCTCGTCGATGACCTCTCGCGCCTCTCGCGCGATCTCGGCAACACCTGGCGCATCGTATTCGAGGATCTCGCCGCGGCCGACGTCCGGGTCATCGACTGCAACACCGGGATGGCGTCAGACGGAGCCGGCGCACGGCTCACGTTCGGCGCCCTCGCGCTCGTCAACGATGCGTTCCTGCAGCTCGTGAAGACCGAGACGCACCGCGGCCTGGAGGGACGCGCGCTCGCCGGCTTCTGGACCGGCGGCCGCGTGTTCGGCTACCGCACCGAGATCGAGCCCAATCCTCCGGATCCGGAGCACCCGCGCAAGGTCCTGCGCGTCGAGCCGCCCGAGGCCGCGATCGTGCGGCGCGTCTTCGAGCAGTACGCTCACGGCGCATCGACGAAGCCCATCGCCGAGCAGCTCAACACCGAGGGCATCCGGGCACCCTACGACGGCGACTACACCAAGGCCGCGGGTCGCGGTTGGGGACACACGACGATCCGCGCGATGCTTCGGAACGAGCGGTATGTCGGACGATTCGTCTGGAACCGCCGGAAGTGGGTTCGCTCGGCACGTACAGGGAACCGAGTGCATCGCCTTCGACCGCCCGAGGAGCACGTCGAGCATCGGCTCCCGGAGCTCGCGATCGTCTCCGACGAGCTGTGGGCTCGCGTCCAGGCGCGTGTCTCGGCGAACCGGAAGGCGGGAGGCCGCCCCGCCGGCGCGAGCAAGCACCCGCTCCTTCTCTCCGGGCTGCTTCGCTGCGGCACGTGCGGCGCGAGCATGGTCGTCGTCGGCGCCAAGGTGAAGAACGGGCGACGGTACCCGACCTACGGCTGTGCCGCTCGCCACTCGAAGGGCTCGGCCATCTGCGGCAACGCCCTCACCATCTCCGAGGGGAAGCTCTCCCGCGCGATCTTCGCCGCCCTGCACGAGCTTCTCGCCTCGCACGACTTCCGGCAGCGGTTCGCGGACCGGTTCGCCCGGCGCGTAGCGGCCCGGAAGCCGGCCGGAGCCGAGGAGCGGGCCAGCCTCGCGGCCGAGGTGAACTCGCAGGAAGCTCGACTCCGCCGCGTGACCGAGGCGTTCGCCACGGTTGGGCAGTCCGAGGCGCTCGTGGCACAGCTTCGCAGGGAGGAAGCGAGGCTCCGGGACCTCCGGAACCGCCTTGCGGCTGCCGAACAGGACGCGAGGCCCGCACCCACGGCCATCACCGTGAACCCGGAGAAGCTTGCGAAGTACCTCCGGCACGTCGAGAAGCTCGCCGAGGAGGCCCCCGAGAGCGCCAGGGCCGCCCTCGCGCGCGTGCTCGCCCCGGTGATGCTCCACCCGGTCGAGAAGAACGGGAAGCGCTCCTACGAGGCCCGTGGAGCGCTGAAAATCGAAGACCCGGTCTCCCTCTCGGGCGACCGGGTCCTAGATAAGGTTGGTTGCGGGGGCAGGATTTGAACCTGCGACCTTCGGGTTATGAGCCCCTTAAAAGGGGTACGGGCAGACGGGCGTCATATCACCGCTCTTCGTTGCAGTGCAGCTTGTTTGGCGCGAACGCGGGACCTACGGAAGGCGACATGATCTGACAGGATCAAACGCTGGTGTGGTCCAATTCTGGTACCATTTTCTTCGGGAGCGCGGACGACATCCCTGCATGCTGGAGCGCGATGTGCTGCGAGCGCCCGGCCGACGTGCGTGGGCTCTGGAACTTCTTTGGGAAAGGGATTTGAACGGTTTCGACGGTGCGTGAACATCTTTAAGCAGGACGCGCCGTTGCCCTTCATCGCCGCGGAACCGTTCGCGTTTCCCGTTCCCTCGTGTTCCACCTGGTCCCGCCGCGTTCCAGCGCTCGGAGCGGCGGCGGGGCACATGTGGGGCACATGGCTGCCTCGGGAAACAGCGGATTCCTAGGCGCCTGAGTTCACCTCATAGCGCCGAGGCCGCGACGACGCGCGGAGTCACTCGACGCCGGATCCACGCGCGCGCTGATCGCTCCGAGCTCCCCCAGCTCGTACGGCCGTGGAGAGCACTTCCTCGATCTGCGCCACGGACACCGGCTTCGCGAAGTGGCGGTCGAATCCTGCCTCAGCGGCCTGGCGCCGATCCTCCGGCAGCGCGTAGCCGGTCAGCGCGACGAGGAGCGTCAAGTCGAGCGTCGGGTCGGACCGGATCGCGCGAGCGACGGCATAACCGTCCATGTCGGGGAGCCCGATGTCGCACAGGATGATCTCCGGTCGGAACGCGCGCGCCTTCTCGATACCCGCTCGACCGTCGTGGGTGATCTCGGCCTCGTGCCCGCCGATCTCCAGCATCTCCCGCAGCGTAGTGGCGGCATCCGGATTGTCCTCGATGACGAGGACCCGCCGCGGGGGGAGGCGAGCTGGTCCGATAATTGGCGGACGTGGAGCTTCTTCCCGCGCGGCAACGAGACGGAGCCGCACGATGAGCTCCGCGCCGCGGCCGACGCCCTCGCTCCTCGCGACCGCGCTGCCTCCGTGGAGCTCGACGAGCCCCTTCACGAGCGAGAGCCCGAGCCCGAGTCCGCCCCGACTGCGGTGCAAGCTGTCGTCGGCCTGCGTGAACGGCTCGAAGAGCCGACCCAGCATCTCGGGGGCGATTCCGGCGCCCGTGTCCCGGACGCTGATCGTCGCCACGTCTTCGTCGCGCTCCACCGAGACCACGACGCGACCGCCGCCGTCCGTGAACTTCGCGCTGTTCAGCAAGAGGTTTCCGAGGACCTGGGCGATGCGCGTCTCATCTGCGTCGACCCAGAGCGGACCCGTGTCGATTCGAACCTCGAGCGCGATCCCCCGCTCGGCGAACAGCGCCCTGTAATCCTCTACGGTGCGCAGCACCAGCTTGCCGAGATCGAGCCGGCTGCGCTGGAGCTGGATCTTCCCTCGCGAGATGCGCGTCACGTCGAGCAGATCGTCCACCAGGCGGGCCAGGTGCCCCACCTGGCGCCCGATGACGACCTTCGCGCGTGCGGCCTGCTCGCCGCCGGGCTCGGCGCGGTCGAGGATGTACAGGGCGTTCTGGATGGGAGCGAGCGGATTGCGCAGCTCATGTGAGAGTACGCCCAGGAACTCGGTCTTGCGACGGTCGGCTTCGCGGAGCGCTTCCTCGGCGCGCTTGCGCCGCGTGACGTTGATGAGGACGGAGAGGGAGCGCTCGAAGCGTCCGCCGGCGTCCTTCTCGGCGATCGCCGACAGGAGGACGTCGATGACGTCGCGGTCCTTCTTCACGAACTGATAAGGCACGTCCCTGCAGACGCCCGTCCTGAAGAACTCCGGGAGCGCGACCTCCAGCGCGTACCTGCGGGACTCCGGGGTGAGGAACTCGACCGATTCCCGGCCGATGACCTCCGCTCGATCGTAGCCCAGCGTCTCGAGCCAGCAATCGCTCACGCTCACGAGGCGGCCGTCCCGGTCGATGGAGTGCATCATCACGGGCGTGCTCTCGTACAGCGAGCGGAGAGCTTCTTCTGCGCGCTTCCGCTCGGTGATGTCCCGCCCCTCCGGAACCAGCAGGATCACCCCGCCGCTCTCGTCCACGACCGGCGTCAGCGAGAAGTCGATCGTCGCCGTTCGTCCGCCGGTGCCGAGGTGGCTCGCCTCGAAACGTGCGAACCGTCCCTGGGCCGCTTCGCGGATCGCGTTCCTCAGCCGCTCCTGGAGCTCCGGATCCCCCTGCCACCAGGGCGTCTCCCAGAACGGCCGGCCGACGACGTCCTCGCGCCGCGCTCCCGCGAACTCGAGGGCGCTCCGGTTGAGGTCCAGGAGGGTGCCGTCCGGCGCGAGCAACCCGATGAACTGGAACGTGTGCTCGAACAACATGGCGCGCAGGTACGATTCGCTCCGGCGCCGCTCGCCGGCTGGCGACGTGCCGGCGCCCTGAACGGTGCTCTGGGCTCCTGAGCCCCGCCGCTGTCCCTTCGGCGCTCCCATCGGGCCCCACTTACCTAGGGTGGACTTCGCGATGGAAGCTACCGCGGCACCCGCGTGGAACACAACGACGCGCGCGGGGCAGCGGGATCCTCGCGGCGCGGCCCCTCGCTCGGCGGCTTGACCAGACACCTTCGTCGGCTCCGCGACGAGCAGCCGAGACTCCTTGCGCAGCCTATAGATCCAGTTGCGCAGGTTGCTGAACGAGATGCCGCGCTCGGTGGCGAACTCGCGATGTGGCGGTAGCAGCTCGGCCTCCCGGGAGCGCCATAGCCGACACGGCGTGCGACAAACCCACCGGCCTGGGCGAGAGTGGCGGGAGTCCGGTCAGGTCGGCGCGTGCGTGAAACGAGCCTGCCGGCGCGGCTGCGGCTGGTATTCTGCGACGACCGTGTACATCAGCGTGCCCCTCAGGCGTTCTCTAGGAAGAGCCGCGCGACGCGGGCGGCCATCGGAATCGGCAGGAACCGTACCGAGCCCGCGAGGAGCCGGTTCCGGCACCCTGGCACGGCGAGCGGGACCCCCTTGCTCGTCGCGGCGTACGCGGCCTCGGCCACTGAGCTGGACGACATCGTTCCAGAGCGGAAGAGGCGCGTCGCGGCGACGCCCGCGATTTCGCCGAACCCGGTCTCCGTGGCTCCCGGTGTGACGCACGTGACCGTCACGCCCGAGCCTCGCAGCTCCTCGGCCAGCGCCTCCGAGAACGACAGGACGTAGGCCTTCGTCGCGCAGTACACCGCCATGAGAGGGCCTGGCTGGAACGCGGCGGTCGACGCCACGTTCAGGATCCGACCCGCACCCCGCCGCAGCATGTCCGGCACGAAGAGCCGGGTGAGCTCGGTGAGCGCGACCAGGTTCACCTGGATCATCTCGAGCTGCCGCGCAGGATCGAGCTCCACGAACGGCCCGCGCATGCCGAACCCGGCGTCGTTCACGAGGACGTCCACCTCGACTCCCTCGCGTAAGGCGAGGTCGTGGAGCGCGCTGGCCGCCCCGGAGACGGACAGGTCGATCGGGAGCACCCGTGCGGTGGCCCCGTGAGCATCCCGTAGCTCGCGCGCGAGTTCGTGCAAGCGTTCGCGCGACCGGGCGACGAGGACGAGCTCGTGGCCCTCGCGGGCGAACACCCGCGCCAGATCGGCGCCGATCCCGCTCGACGCGCCGGTGATGAGGACGTTGCTGCGTTTGCGTGCTTCAGTCGTCATGACAGCCTCCAGGGGTCCCGGTGGGACGTTTCGATCGACTGGTGGGGAGCGCAGCAGCGGACCCGCGAATGAGTGCCGCCAGGGCGAGCCGGAGCTCCGTCTCGAAGTCGAGACGGAACGCCTCGAACTCGGATGCCGCGAGCACCCGCACGACGGCGGGCGCCGGGCGGGCGAGCTGCCCGAGCCCGGACACCAGCGCCTGCAAGTACAGGAGGAGCTTCACACCGCTCAAAGCGTTCAGGAACGGGAGGCACCGCTCCACGACCGCTCCCGCGTGCGCGAGGCGGCCGTGAAGCCAGGTCTTGAACTCGCGGATCCGTTGCTCCGGGACGTTGTGCTCGAGGATCGTGCCAAGGATCATGAGGAGCCGGACCAGTTCCTCGTCGGCGAGTAGCGTCGACGCGATGACCTGGGCCGCGCCGTCCGGGTCTCGGGGCGCCCCCCCGCCCTCGAGGCGCGCCTCGAGCTTCGAGAGCCAGCGCTGGAGCCGGTCCTCGAGCAACTCGAGGAGGAGCGCCTCCTTCGTCGGAAAGTACAAGTAGAGCGTTCCCTTCGCGAGGCGCGCGCGCCGCGCGACCGCGGACATCGTGAAGCCGTCGAAGGTCGAGCGGGCCCAGAGGCGCAGCGCCGCGCCCAGAATTGCCTGGCGCCTGACCTGCTTCGCTTCCTCGCTCCGGGCACGCGATCTGGTTGATGACCGCGCTCGAAGTAGCGTCGCCTCGCGATCTCCATCGCGGCCGATCAACCGCAGCGGGTTCGTCCGCCCGCTTCAAGCGCCCGAACGTCGGAGCCCCGGTCACCTTGCGGCGATCGGGGCTCCGGAGTTGGTTGCGGGGGCGCGCGTTGGTCGAAAGCGGACCTGCTCACGTTCGCGCCGACGCTGTGCTCCCGAAGATAACGTGCCGCTGATGGTTCGATGATTCGGGCCGCCTCCGCGTTGCGGTCATTCGCTCTGCGCCGTAGGGGCCCGCCCCCTATGGGGTCCTTCCGACGCGTTCGCTGCGCCCGCGGCCGGTGGCCGACATCTCGACTGCGCGAGCGCAAAGGAGGACCACCGATGCCGACCACGAAGAGACCGGGAACGCGGATGACGCGGACCGCGGGGTCCGCCCGACTCGTCCTCCTCGTTTCGACGCGAAAGGGCGCTTGGCTCTTCCACGGCGATGGCGCGCGGAGGAGCTGGCGGGTAGATGGGCCCCACTTCCTGGGCCAAGTGATCAACCACCTCGTCCTCGACCCACGCGATGGGCGGACGCTCCTCGCGGCGGCGAAGACGGGCCACCTCGGGCCCACGGTATTCCGTTCCACCGACCTGGGCCGGAGCTGGAAGGAGGCGAAGCGGCCGCCCGCGTTCGCGAAGGCGCCGGAGAGCGAGAGGGGCCGCGCCGTCGATCACACGTTCTGGCTCACCCCGGGCCACGCGAGCGAGACGGGGACGTGGTACGCGGGCACCTCTCCCCACGGCCTCTTCCGGTCCGACGATGGCGGCGTCACGTGGCAGCCGGTCTCCGGGTTGAACGACGATCCTCGATACAGGGCGTGGATGGGCGGCCCGCAGGACGGAACGCCGGACGGACCGAAGCTGCACTCGATCATCGTCGACCCGCGGGATCCGGCGCACCTGTTCGTGGGCATGTCGAGCGGCGGCGTTCACCGGTCGCGAGACGGCGGAAGGACGTGGGCACCGCTGGTGAAGGGGCTCGAGGTGGTGGAGAACCTCGACGCGGCCAACGTCACGTTCCACGATCCGCACGTCATCCGGCTCTGCCCGGCGGACCCGGACCGGCTCTACCAGCAGAACCACTGCGGCATCTACCGGCTCGACCAGCCTTCCGACGAGTGGGTGCGCGTCGGAAGGAACATGCCCAGGCGCGTCGGCGACATCGGGTTTCCGCTCGTGGTGCATCCGCGCGATCGCGACACCGCGTGGGTCTTCCCGATGGATGGCACGAGCGTGTGGCCTCGGACCTGTCCTGGCGGCAAGGCGGCCGCCTACGTGACGCGCGACGGCGGACGGACCTGGCGGCGGGTCGATGGCGGCCTGCCGCAGAGCCAGGCATGGTGGACCGTCAAGCGCCAGGCCATGGCCGGCGATTCCCGCGACCCGGTCGGGCTGTACCTCGGGACAACGAGCGGCGAGCTGTGGGCGAGCCGCGACGAGGGCGAGCGCTGGTCGTGCCTGGCGCGCCACCTTCCCGAGATCTACGCGCTCGAGGTCGCGGAGCCCGCCCGGTGAAGGTCCACATTCCGACGCCGCTGCGCTCGTACACCACGTCGAGGGACGTGGAGGCCGAGGGCGCGACTCTCGCCGCGCTGCTCATGGATCTCGATTGGCGCCACCCGGGGATCCGCTTCCGCATGATCGACGAGCAGGACCGGATCCGGCCGCACATCCGATTCTTCGTCAACGGCGAGCAGGTCTTCGACCTCGCGCATGCCCTGCAGCGCGGCGACGAGGTGCAGATCGTCCAGGCGCTCAGCGGGGGGTCGTGACCGCGGAAGCGGACGCGAG
>DASWEI010000211.1:0-8005 GCA_036394835.1 Anaeromyxobacter sp.
CTCCGCGAGGAGCGAGAGGAAGAGGAGCGTCATCGGCTGCTCGTCCTCGACCATCCGCCCGGACGAGTCGGCGACGAGGATCGCGCCCGCCTCGTCGCGCAGGTAGACGTTCACCTTCTTCACGCGCGGGTCGGCCGCGAAGGCGCGCGCGTTCAGCGCGGCGACGAGGGGCAGCTTCTCGTCGGGCCGCACCTCGTCCCAGGGGCGGACGAGCGGGTAGCGGTCCGGCAGGTCGGCCGCGACGTGGAGGCGGACCGGGCCCTCGCGCGCCGGGCCGTCGGCGATCGCGGCCGCGGTCCTCGCGCACTCGAGGAGCGCGGGGAGCCGGAGGTCCTCGGTGTAGCCGTAGCCCGTCTGGTCGCCCTTCACGACGCGCACGCCCACGCCGAGCTCGACGGAGGCGTGGGCGCGGTTCACCTCGCCGTCCTCGACGCCGACGTCCGACGAGACGCGGTGCTGGAAGTAGACGTCGGCGTGATCGCCGCCGCGCGACAGCGCGGCAGCGAGCGTGTCCTGCACGAGCTGCTCCGTCACGCCGAACTGCGCGAAGTATCCGATCGCCATGTCGTCCTTGTAACCCGGACCGCCCCGGACCGCCCTGCGTCGGGTGGGGCGGAGGCGGGCGCCCGCATCCCTCGTCAGGGCGCGGGCGCGGTGACGAGGACGAGCCGGACCGTCGGGGCCGCCCGCGGCGGGGCTGGCCAGTGGCGCGCGGCCACGGTGGCGAGGCCCGCGAGCGGGTCCGCCCGGAGCGCCTCGCCCTTCGCCGCCTCGCCCCCGTCGCCCGCCGCGGCGAGCCGGCGCGCGCGGGCGAGGAGCACCGCCGTCCGCTCGCCCGCATCGATCCGCCAGCCGTCCACCGGCTCCTCGCCCCGGTCGACCCACGCGCACAGCGCGTCGGCGGAGAGGCCCACGCTCGTCGCGGCGTAGAGCCGGTCGAAGAGCGCACGGTCGCCGGTGCGCCACGCCTCGAGGGTGAGGAAGAGCGTCGTCTCGTCCCCGAGCTGCGTGAGCGCGCCGGTCTCGGCGGCACGGCAGAGCGCGAGCGCGCGCTCCGGATCGCGCTTCGCGGCCTGATGGATCGCGAGCGTCACCGTCTCGACGGGGGAGAAGGTCCCGTGCTTCGCGGGGGGATCGTCGCCGAGCAGCGCCGCGAGCCACTCGACGGCGCCGTCGCGGCCCTTCGCCCACTGCGCGACGACCTCCTCGGTCTTGCGCGGCGGCTTCGCCCCCGGGACGCGCGCCACTTGCACGTAGCGCGCGACGTCGAACGCGTTCGCGTCCTTCGAGGTCGCCCGGACGAGCGTGACGCGGAGCGCCTCATCGAGCCGCCCGGCGCGCACGAGCGCGAGGGCGTACGGCAAGCCGACGACGACGTCGGCGTCGTCCTTCTCCGCGAGGTGCGCGTAGAGGTCGGCCGCCTCGGCCGGACGCCCGGTCTGGAGCGCGATCCGCGCGAGCGCCGTCATGACCCCCTTGTCGTCGGGGTGGGCCGCGAACGCGGCGCGCAGGACCGGCTCCGCCTCGTCGCGCGACTGCACGCGCGCGAGCCGCACGGCCGCGTCCGCGGACCCCGGCTCCTTCGAGAGCTGCGCGCGGTATGCGAGGCGCAGCTCGGCCGCGCGCCCGGCGCGACGCATGGCGCGGACGAAGGCGTACTCCGCCCAGCTCGCGCTCTTCGTCTGCTCCAGCACCGAGAGCGCCGCCGCGGCGGCCGCCGACGGGCCCTCGAGCACCATCGTGCCGTGGAGGGCCCATGATCCGGCGGCGGGGTCGCCGGGCAGCGCCCCCGCGATCCGCCGGGCGAGCGCGGCCGCCCGCGGGAAGCCCTGCGGCGCGTCGTTCAGCTCTCCGAGCGCGATCTTCCAGCCGCCGTCCTGCACTCCGACGTGCTGGCGGACGGTGTAGACGGACTTGCTGTTCACGTCCAGCCGCTCGGGCGCCTCCTCGAGCACGTAGTCGGCGCTCACGACGACGAAGCGCTCGCCGGCGAGCGGCCGGAAGTTCGGCCCCGGTCCGCCGCTGTCGCCGCCCGACGAGTAGACGACGTTCACCTGGTAGAGCGGCGCCGCGCCGAGCGGGTTGTAGATCGCGTGGCCGCTGTCCTCGGACGGTACGAGGAGCGCGTGGCGGTCCATCACCCGGCCGTCGGCGCCGCGCACCTCCACATCGGCGCCGCCCACGCGGACGCGCGCCGAGGCGTGCGCCCTCGGACCGACCGTCACCGTGGTGGAGCGCATCCGGATCGTGAGCGCCTCGTCGAAGCCGTTCAGGAACGTGACCCTCCGCTGCGCCTCGAGCACCCAGATCGCGACCGTGCCGGCCGCGAGGACCACCACCGCCGCCGCCGCCCAGCACAGCTTCGTGCGCGTCGAGACCGTCACGGCGTCACCTCCTTGTTCGGGAGCGCGGGCGCGAGCCCGAGCGCGGCCACGAGCTCGCGGACGGCCTCGTCCACCTCCGCCTCCGCCGCGGCGCGTTGGAGCGCGACGTCCCCGTGCTGCGCCCACCAGCCCGCGGGCGCCACCACCTCCGGCGCGGGCGGGACACGACCGCGGACCTCCCGCGCCTCGGCACCCGGCACGCGCAGCGAGGCCGCCCAGTCGAGCGCGACCGCGGCGAGCGCGGCGCCCGTCCTGTCGCGGTAGCTGCCGACGCTCCGCGGGGCGAGGGCGAGGGCGAGCGCGAGAGAGAGCCCGCCCTGCTGCGGACCGACGCCGACCCGCACCGTCCCGATGCCGAGCGCGCGGTCGAAGGCGGCCTGGAGCGCGACGACGACGCGCGACCGGTACGGGGACGGGCCCGCCGCGGGCCAGGCCGGCGACGCGTCGGGGAGCGGCACGGGGACGAGCGGGGGGAGGCGCTGCCCGCGGCGGAGGGAAGCGAGCGTCACGGCCGGCGCCGCTCGAGGCGACGGCGCCGCGACCGGCCCGACCTCGAGCGCGACCTTCAGCTCGGGCGGCGCGCCGGCGACCAGCGCGCGCGCGATGGAGAGCGCCGCCTCGCGCGCCTTCCCGGGCGGGAGCGCGTCGGGCCCCTGCTCGAGCCCGGCGAGCCACGCGTCGAGCTCGGCCCGGACCCGCGCCTCGCTGCCGGGGTGGGTGGCGGCGTAGGCGCGGAGCGCGACGGGCCGGCCGCTCGCGCGGGCCTCCGCCCACGCGCGCGCGTCCGCCGCGCGCCGGTTCAAGCCGGTGGCGAAGACGAGGAGGAGCGCGGCGGCGACGAGCGCGGCCGCGGCGATCCTGAGCGGCGCGGCAAGGCGCAGGCGCGACCCTGCGGCGAGGACCGACGACGGGACGAGGTCGATGCCGGCCTCGTTCTCGAGAAGGCCGTTCGCGAGGAGCTCGAGCACGCGGCGGCGGCGGTGGAGGAGCGCGTCGGCGAACGCCGACGCGTCCGACTCGGAGCGCCAGGACACGCGCCGCGTCTTCCGGCCGAACGGCAGGTGGACGACGGTGTGCGTGTAGAGGCCGTTCGTGCTGTGCCGGACGAGCTTCACGTCGTGGAGGTTCACGAGCGGGAAGACCCGCACCCGGTCGAAGTCCACCTCGAGATAGTGGACCGGGTGGACGACCCGCATCCGCGAGAGCGGCGCGGTGAGCGCGGCGTGGAAGCGGCGCCCGCCGAAGACGAGGAGGAGCGTCGCCGCCGCGACGAGCACCCCGGTCCAGGCGACGCCGTCCGCGTCCCAGCGCCGGTCGCCGCCGGTGCAGCGCCACACGGCCACCCAGAGCACGAGCGCGCCGGGGACGAGCGACAGGAGGGCCGCGGTCGTGCGCCCGCCCTCGGAGAAGACGATCCGGTTCGGGTGCGACTCCCGGCCCGCGACCCAGTCGAGCGACGCCGGCGGGAGGTCCTTCACGGCGATGTTCGAGCGCTCCGGAAAGAGCCGGTCGGGCTTGCGATCCGGGTCGATGGCCGCGAGCCGGCGGAGCAGCTCGTTCGCCTTCTTCTGCTCGTTCTTCGCGAAGAGCCAGGCGGCGAGCGAGGCGAGCTCGTCGGCGTGGGCGGCCCGCTGCTCCGGCTCGTGGGCGACGGCCCGGGCGAGGTCGTCGAACGCCTGCCACGCCCTGCGCGCGCTGCCGTTGAGGAGCAGGAGCGCGACCTTGCGGCGGACGAGCGGCGGCGGCGGCTTCGCGCCCGCGGCGGCGATCCCCTGGTCGAGCACAGAGATCGCGCCCTTCCAGTCCTTCAGGTCGGCGAGCGCGTCCGCGAGCGCCGCGCGCGCCGGGTCGCCCGCGCCGAGGTCGAGCGCCTTGCGGTACGACACGGCCGCGGTGTCGTGCTGCTCCATCCCGTGCCGCGCGTAGCCGAGGTGCAGGTGGTAGCGGGCGTTCCCGGGCTCGCGCGCGACGAGCTCCGACCAGCTCCCCACCGCGGGGCCCCACGCCTTCTGCCGGAGCTGGCCGAGGCCGAGCACCTCGCGCGCGGCGAGCAGGTCCGGGTAGTCCACGATCGCGCGGCGCAGGAGGGACTCCGCGCCCTGCTCGTCGCCCTGCGCGTACGCCGCGTTCGCGGCGCGCAGGAGCGCGCCCTGCTCGGCGCCGAGATCGGCGAAGGCGTCGCGCGACGCGTCGAGCCGCTCGCGCCGCGCCGCGTCCGACAGGAGCTCGTACGCCTCGCGGAGCCGCTGGAACTCCTCCGGGTGCGTCTCGGGCGGAAACTCGCGCACGAGCGCGAAGTACGCCGCCTTCACGGCGCGCGCGTCCGCGTCCCGCGCCACCCCGAGCACCTCGTACGGATCCTGCCTCTGCTCGCTCATTCCACTCCTCCGGGCCCGCCGTCGGCGAGCGCCTCGCGCAGCGCGGCGGCCGCGTCGTCCACCTGTACCACCTCGACCACCCGCGTCACCTCCGCGGGCAACGCCTCGAGCTCACGCCGGTTCGCGCGCGGCGCGATGACCCGCGTGACGCCCGCGAGCCGCGCCGCGACGAGCTTCTCGTGGAGCCCGCCCACCGGCTTCACGTCGCCGTGCAGCGTGAGCTCGCCCGTCGCGGCGAGCCGGCCGCGCAGCGGCCTTCCCGAGAGCGCGGAGGCCCCGGCGAGCCAGAGCGCGATGCCGGCGGACGGCCCGTCCTTCGCGATCTCGGTGTCCGCGAAGTGGAGGTGGAGATCCTTGCCGCGGAGCGCGTCCGCGAGGCCGACGCGGGCGGCGACCGCGCGCAGGCACGTCCAGGCGACCTCGCCGGCCTCGCGCCCCACCTGACCGACGTTGCCGCTGAACGCGAGCCGCCCCTCCCCCGCCACTGCGACCGCCTCGACGGGCGAGACGCAGCCCGAGCCCGGCGCCCAGCCGAGCGCCCCGATCCGGCCGACCGCCGCGTGCTCCGGCACCGGGCCGCTCGGCGGATCGGCGACGCCGGCGCGGGCGAGCGCGACCGCCGCCTCCGCCTCGCGACCATCGCGGCGGAGCAGCTCCGCGCGGAGGAGGGCGTGGGCGCCCGTCGCGCGCTCCGCATCGGAGGCGCGCGCGAGCGCGCGCTTCGCGAGGACGGCGTCGTCGCGCCGGAGCCGCTCGACCGCGTCCCGGAGCGCGGGGGCGTCCCGTGGCAGCGCGGCCGCGGCCCGCTCGACGAGCCCCTCGCCCGCGCCCGGGTACCGCTCCCGCAGCGAGGCGGCGAGCCGCGTCGCGTCGGGAGCGTCGAGCCGCGCGAGCACCCGGAGCGCGCGCGCCGCGAGGCCCCGCCGGGCGTAGCCGTTCGCGAGCTCGAGGAGCCGCCCCTCGTCGCCCGGCGCGAGCCGGTCGGCGAGCTCGCGCTCGAGGAGCGCGTCGTCGGGCCGCCCCTCCTCGTCGAGGATCCCGGCGCGCTCGTCGCGCAGCGCCGCGTCGTCCGGCGCCGCGTTCACGGCGGCGTCGAGGAGCTCCCGCGCGCGCGCAATGCGGACTTCGCGGCGGCAGCAGGCGACGGCGAGCCGGACGAGGTTCCCGTGCGCGGGGTGGTGGGCGAGTGCCTTCTCCGCGATCCGCCGCGCCTCGGCGGGCTCGCCGGCGCCGACGAGGGCCTCGGCGAGCGCGAAGGCGGCCGCGGGATCGTCCGGGTGCAGGATCGCCCTGCGCTTCAGCTCGCGGAGCGCGTCCAAGGCCTACCCGAGATCGAAGAGGACGTCCGTCAGCTCCGCCCCGGCGGACGCCGCACCCGCGGGATCGCCCGCGTCGAGCGCCCGCTCGAGCTCGGAAGCGAGCCGCTCGAGCCGGTCGGCGACGGGCGCGGGCGCGCCGGCGCTCCGCGCGCGCGCCGCCTGCGCGAGGGCGCGGAGCTCGTCCGCCTCCGCGCCGGAGGCGGGGGAGGCGTCCTTCGACTTCTCCTGCCCTGAGCGCAGGACCGGCGCAGTCGGCGCGGAGTCGAAGGGCTCAGGACGAACGGAAGGTGCCGGCGCGCCGGGCGCCGCGTCCACTGCGGAGACGCTACCCTCGGGACGAACGGAAGCTGCCGGCGCGCCCGGCGCCTTCACCCACTCCTGGTCGAGGCGCGCCTTCGCGGCGGCGCGCTCGGGCGGGGTCATGCGCTGCGCGCTCCGCTCGACGCGCAGCACCGCCTCCTTCCCCGTCGAGACGACCTTCGTCTTCACGTGGAGGATGCCGTTCACGTCGTACGTGAAGGTGACCGCGACGCGCTCGGCGCCGGCGCCCGAGGGCGGGATCCCGTCCACCCGGTACTGGTCGAGGAAGACGTCGTTCCGGACGAGCCGGTCCTCGCCCTGGAACACCTTGATGTCCACCTGCGCCTGGCCGTCGGAGGTCGTCGAGTAGATCTCGGTACGTGACACCGGGATCGTCGAGTTGCGCGGGATGATCGGCGAGAAGATGCCGTCGACGAGCTGCGACCCGGCGCGCTTCGAGACCTCGACCCCGAGCGAGTACGGGCAGATGTCGGTGATCATGATGCCCGTCTTCGCGGAGAGGGCGCCCGACTTGAGCCCCGCCTGCACCGCCGCGCCAAGCGCCACTGCCTCGTCCGGGTGGACGCCGCCGCGCGGGTCCTTCCCGAACCGCTCCGCGACGATCCTCCGGACGAGCGGGATCCGCGACGAGCCGCCGACGAGCACGATCGCGGAGACGTCCTTCTCCGCGACCTTCGCGTCCTTCAGCGCCTGCTCGACCGGGCCGAGCGTCGAGCGGACGAGGTCGCCGATGAGCTCCTCGAGCTTCGCGCGAGAGAGCTCGAGCTCGACCGAGACGGGCGCGCCCGCCTTCGCGCACAGGAAGGGCAAGGAGACCGTCACGAGCTCGGCGGAGGAGAGCTCGGCCTTCGCCTGCTCCGCCGCGACGACGAGCCGCGCGAGCGCGACCGGGTCCGCGGCGAGGTCCACCCCCTGCTCCGCCTCGATGCGCTGGCGCAGGTGGGCGGCGACGCGCCGGTCGAAGTCGCCGCCGCCGAGCCGGTTGTTGCCGGCGGAGGCCTTCACGTCGAGCACGCCCTTGAACATCTCGAGGACCGACACGTCGAAGGTGCCGCCGCCGAGGTCGTAGACGAGCACGAGCGCCTCGTCGTCGAGCCGGTCGAGGCCGTAGGCGAGCGCGGCCGCCGTCGGCTCGTTCAGGATCCGCTCGACCTTGAAGCCGGCGAGCTCGCCCGCGTCCTTCGTCGCCTGCCGCTGCGCGTCGGTGAAGTAGGCGGGGACCGTGACGACCGCCTCGTCGATGGTCGTCCCGAGGTGGTGCTCCGCGTCCTGCTTCAGCGCGCGCAGGACGAGGCCGGAGATCTCCTGGGGGCTGTAGGTCCGATCGCCGAGCCGGACGGCCTCGCCCGAGCCCATGAGCCGCTTCGCCTCGGCGACGGTCCTTTCGGGCGCGCTCGCGAGCTGCGCGCGCGCGGCGTCGCCGACGACGAGCTTGCCCGTGCGGTCGAGCCCGACGACCGACGGCGTCATCCGCCGGCCACTCCGGTTCGGCACGATCTCCGGGCGCCCCTCGCGCAGCGTCGCGACGAGCGAGTTCGTCGTGCCGAGGTCGATCCCGACCACCTGTCCCAAGGCCCCTCCCCTCCGCGGTCGCTCCGGCGCA
>DASWEI010000212.1:0-24409 GCA_036394835.1 Anaeromyxobacter sp.
ATCGTCCGGAGACACGAGCAGGTGAAGGTTAATCGCCTTCTTCTTGTCGGTCTCGATCGTCAGCCTGAGCTCGATGTTCGGAAACAGAAGGATGCCGGGGATCGCCCCAGTAGTCTGGCGCTGCTTCAGTGCCTTGTATCCGCTCAGAGTGAAGTAATCCGTCACTCCAAGCACCGCGACTGCGGGCTTCGCTGCCTCTAGTGCCTTCAGGTAGGCGTCCCAGTCTCCGCCGAACTGGTCATTTCGAAGAGTGCCCGGTGCGTGCAGGTGCGGATCCCAGCGGAACCAGCGTGAGCCCACGCTCCACGGCATCAGCTTCGGCATGTGAGAACTCCCCCACCGCCCGCCACATCGCGGCGCTCCCGAGGCAGCTTCCGATCCCTGTCTTCAACAACCGCGAGCAGCGTATCAACCGAGAGTGCTGGTGTCTCGGCGAAAGCGGCCGAGATACGCTCTAACCCCACGTCTGCATGTCGCACGCCATGCCCGGCGAGCAGCTAACGGTCATCGACGCCATCGACCGGCTTCCACGAACGAGTAGTACCCCGAGGCTGCGACAATGACATGGTCGCGCGCGAGTACGCCGACAAGATCGGCGGCCGCTCGCAGGCGTTCCGTCAAGTCCGCATCGTCAACGCTAGGGCTCGGATCGCCGCTGCTCGGATGGTTGTGCACGAACACGATGCTGTGCGCGCCGATCCTGATTGGCTCTCGAAGCGCATCCCGGGGTGAGACGGGGCACTGCGTGAGCGACCCTTCGGCGATCTTCGCCGTCTTGATGAGCCGGCCGCGGACGTCGAGCAGGACGAGGTGGAACTCCTCTCGCTCCGCGTGAACGAGCGGCCGCATCAACTCGTACACGCGCGCGGGGTCGAGCAGGCGGTCTCCCCGCTTCGGCGGCATCCACGCCCCGCGGCGTCCGAGCTCGAACGCGGCCGCGATCACCGCTGCTCGCGATCGACCGACCCCGGCGTGCTGGGTGAGTTCATCCACCGACGCCCACGCGAGCTGCGAGAGCGGGACCGCGTCTAGCAGCCGCTGGGCGGCGTCGCGCAGCGCGCTCGTGCCGGCGGCGGGCCCCAGGAGCATGGCGAGCAGCTCGGAATCGGCGAGCGCGCGAACCCCGAGCTGATCCATGCGCTCGCGCAGCCCAGAGGGCCTCACGCTCACGACGAGGCCCTCCGGGCGCGCCAGTTATGTCGACTTCTCCAACCACAAACCACACCCAGGCGCCCCGTTCCGGAGCCCGGTCCGCATAACCCGTGCCTCCGCATAACGCCGCTCGGGTGGTTGTGGCAGAAGACGATCGAGTGCGCCCCCTCGCGGACGGCGGGCCGGAGCGCGTCGCGCGGTGAGACCGGGCACTGGGACAGCGAGCCCTCCGCGACCTGGGCGGCGCGGATGAGCCGCCCCCGCACGTCGAGCAGGACGACGTGGAACCCCTCGCGCTCGGCGTGTGCGGCGTGGCGCATGAGCTCGAACACGCGCCGCGGGTCGAGGCAGCGCTCGCCACGGCGGGGCGGCACCCACGCCCCCCGGCGGCCGAGCTCGAACGCCGCGGCGAGGGCGGCGGCGCGGGACGTGCCGACCCCCGCGAAGCCGGCCATCGCGTCGGGCGGCGCCCAGGCGAGCTCCGCGAGCGGGACCGCCTCGAGGAGCGCGACCGCGGCCGCGCGCGCGGACAGGCGTGCCGAGCCGGTGCCGAGGAGGAGCGCGACGAGCTCGGCGTCGGATAGCGAGCGTGCCCCCTCGGCGAGGAGCCGCTCACGGGGACGCTCCACCGCGGCGGGGACGGCGCCGGAGGGTTCTGACATGGGGCGCGGGAGAGCAACGGCCGTGCCCGAGCGCTGCACGCCTGTTCCGGGGGATCTTCCGACTCGTCGCGTCCGCGGCGAGGACCGAGCGGCCGCGTCTGGTCCATCCGCGCCCGGCGTCACCCTGCGCTCGGCGCAGCTTCGGAGCCGGCCGACGCAGGGAGCGCGACACGGAACGTCGTTCCGCCGTGGCGACCGGGCTCCGCTCGAACCGTGCCGCCGTGGGCCTCGACGAGGAGCCGCACGCTGTAGAGGCCGATCCCGAGGCCCCCCCGCGCAGCGGTCCGCTCGCCCCGGTAGAAGCGGTCGAACACGTGGGGCAGATCTTCGTCGGGGATCCCCGGCCCGTGGTCCGCGACGCTGATGGTGACCCACCCTCCCGCCGCCGCGGCGCCGAGCTCCACCGGACTCTCCGTCGGGGAGTACTTCAACGCGTTGGTGAGCAGGTTCAGTACGATGCGATCGAGGCGGTTGGGATCTGCGCGAGCGACGAGGCCTCCAGCGCCATCGAGGACGAGCCGCACGCGGTCGACCTCCAGCAGGGAAGCGCTGCGGTCGAGCAGCTCGGAGAGGTACGTTCCGACATCGACGGGGCCCACCTCGAGCCGGAGCTGGTGCGACTCCGTCCTCGCAGCATCGAGGAGGTCCTCGATCATCGCATCCATGCGCGACGCGCAGCGCAGGATGGCTTCGACGCGGGCCTTCGCGAAGGCATCGCGGTCGGACCGCTTTCTCAGCATCGCGGCTTGTCCGACGAGCGCGCCCAGCGGAGCGCGCAGATCGTGGGAGACCACGTGCAACAGGTCCTCGCGCTGCCGGAGATCGTTGCGGATGTGCGAGAGGGTCAGCGCCGTCGTCAGGAAGGAGACGAGACGCATGAAGGTCTCCCAGTAGATCAGGAGGGCGTTCGAGTAAGGGTGGTGAGAGATGCGATCGGAGATGTACCAGCAGAGCCCCGAGGCGAAGGCGAAGGCGATCCCCGCCTTCCGGCTCCCGTACCAGGCCGTGAGCGCGACCGGCACGAAGTAGAAGATGAAGAAGCCGAGCTCGTAGCCGGTGGCGTAGTCGACCCAGGTGATGATCGCGAGCAGCAGGACGGCGCCCGCGTACAGCAACGCGCGCATTCTCCGGGTCGACACCTGGCACCTCCCCATCCCCGGACCAACCCTCGGCCCCTCCCCAAGTTAGCCGAACCCGAAGACGCGCGGGGCCGGACGAGGCGCGTAGCGCCCCTCCGGCCCGCCGTCTCTCGGAGCCCTGCTCCGATCTACTTCGCGGCCTGCTTCTCGCCCTGCTTCAGGAGCTCCGCCTCGATCTCGATGGTCACGTCGTCGCCGACCACCGGGCCCGCCTCGATGACCTTCGACCAGGTGAGGCCGAAGTCGCGGCGGTTGATCTTGGTCGCGGCGGCGATGCCGCGGCGCGTGTTGCCCCACGGATCCTTGATCTCCGCGGTGGGGCCTGAGATGTCGAGCACGACCGGCTTCGTCACGCCCTTGATGGTGAGGTCGCCCGTCACCTTGAGCTTCCCCACCCCCGCCTTCTCCACCTTCGTCGACTTGAAGGTGATGGCCGGGTACTTCGCGGCGTCGAAGAAGTCCGGCGAGCGCAGGTGATTGTCGCGATCGGCGACGCGGGTGTCGATGGACGCGGTCTCGATGGTCGCCTCGACCGTGGACTTCGTCACGTCCTTCTCGTCGAGCTTGAGCGTGCCGGTGGTCTTTGCGAACTCACCGCGGATGTTCGAGATGACGAGATGTCGGATCGTGAAGCTCGAGTGGGTGTGGTTCGGCTCGACGGTCCAGCTGCTCTGCGCGAGCGAGACCGCGGGGGCGGCGAGCGCGACGAACAGGGCGAAGAGACGCTTCATGAGGACTGCTCCTTTCGACCGGGGGTGCCGCGGTGGGGGGCGGCGGGAATGCCGCCGGGGCGAAGCGCGAAGCTCCGCATGGACAGGTTGCCGTGGCGGATTCCCTCGTGGACGGTCTCGACGCGGTCTCCGGGGCCTTGCGCCCCGAGCGCGACGAAGACGGGCGCGAGGTGCTCGGGCGTCGGCTGCGCGAGGAGGGCGTCGGGCGCGTCCTCGCGCCAGCGCGCGAGGCCGTGCAGGTCGAGGTTCGCGATCCGCTCCGCGCACCAGGCGTCGAAGCGGACCGCCCAGTCGTCCGGCGCGCCCTCCGGCTCTTCGAGGCGCACGCGAGAGAGGTTGTGGACGAGTCCGCCCGAGGCGACGAGCAGGATCCCTTCGTCGCGCAGCGGCGCGAGCGCCGCGCCCATCCGCGCGAGCAGCGGCGGCTCCCCCTCCGGCAGCGCGATCTCGACGACGGGGACGTCGGCGGCGGGCCAGCCGAGCCTGAGCGGGATCCACGCGCCGTGGTCGAGGCCGCGCCCCGGGTCGAGCGCGGCCCGATAGCCCGTTCCCTCGAGGAGCGCCGCGGCGCGGGCGGCGACGTCGGGCGCGCCGGGGGCCGGCCACTGCAGCTCGTAGAGCTCGCGCGGGAAGCCCCCGAAGTCGTAGGTGAGCCGGTGGCGCGGCGCGGAGGTGAGCCCGAGCTCCCGGCGCGCCGTCCAGTGGGCTGACACGACGACGATTGCGCGCGGCCGCCCGAGCGCGGCGGCGAAGGCGCCGAGCGCGGACCCGAGGCCGCCCGTCTCGAGCGCGACCGTGGGCGCGCCGTGCGACACGAAGAGGACGGGGGCGCGGGTCATCGGCCGCCCCCCCGGCCGCGGCTGCGCGCGGGGAACGCCGCCGCGAGCGCGCGCCCGTGCGCGTCGAGCGCCTCCGGGACCACGCGGTAATAGTGGAACTGCCCCTCGTGCCGCGCCGAGACGAGCCCGGCGTCGGCGAGCACCCTGAGGTGGTGCGAGACGGTGGCCTGCGCGAGCGGCAACATCGTCGTGAGCTCCTGGCAGGAGATCTCGGTCCGCTCGGCGATCGCCCGCAGCAGGCGGAACCGAGTCGGATCCGCGAGCGCCTTGGCGACGCGGATGGCTGCGAGCTCGCGGGCATCGATCGACATATCGATGACCATCGATGTAACGCCGCGCGCGCGCGCGGCAAGGCCGCGGCGCGTCCCCGATGGGGCCGCAGAAGATCAGCTGCAACTTTCGAGGTTGTAGTACCGGGTCTAGAACGCGACGCCGAGGCCGCCGCCGAGCCGCAGGATGTCGTACTGCTCGAACGCGAGCTCGCCAGCGACGAAGAGCGGCCCGAGGGGAACGCGCACCCCGAGCGCCACCTGGTACCAGGCGATCCAGCCGCTCGGCCTACCCGCGCCGACGCCGAACCCGAACGCCGCCTCGAAGCCGCGCCGGGTCTTGAAGCGCTGCGTGAAGCGGGCGAGCAGGACCGGAGTCCACGTGCGGCCGGCCTCCCGGAGCGAGCGGTAGCCGGAGCCGGCGAGCCCCACGTCCACGCTGTCGAACGCCCAGGCGGCCTCGCCGGCGAAGAAGCCGGAGCTACGCCCCGAGCCGCCCGAGGCGAGCGCCTCGCCCGCCCACGCCGTGACGAGCACGTGCGGCCGCCGCTCATCGTCCTCCTCCCACGCGGGCGGCTCCCACTCCTCCTGCGGGAGCGGCGCGGCGGAGAGCGAGGCTGCGAGGAGCAGGGGCAGAGCTAGGACCACGGCTGACCTCGGGCTCTGGCGGACGGCTCCGACGCCGCCGCGGCTCAGGGGGTGAGGAACCTCTCGTACAGCGCATAGCCCTTCGCGAGCGCGTCGAGCTCGACCCACTCGCCGCGCTGGTGCGCCTGAGACGTCGCGCCGGGGCCGAGGTTCGCTGCCGGGATCCCATACGCCGCGAGCCGCGCGACGTCGGTCCAGGCCTGCTTCGGCTCGACGCCGACGCCGGTCCGCTCGACGAGCCGGCGGACGAGCGGGTGATCGCCGAAGGCGGGGCAGGCGGGGGAGAGGTCCGTGAGCTCCACCTCCGCGCCGTGGCGCGCTGCGAGGGCGCGCAGCTCGTCGGCGGCCGCCTCGAGCGACTTGTCCGGCGCGAAGCGGAAGTTCACGTTCAAGGCGCAGCGGTCCGGGACGACGTTGCGCGCGCGCCCGCCTTCGATCCGCGTTGCCGACAGGACCTCGCGGTAGACCTGGCCGCCCGAGCGCGCCTCGCGGGGCGCGCGCCCGGCGAGGTCCACGAGGAGCGCGCCGGCGCGGTGGACCGCGTTCTCGCCGTGCCACGGGCGGGCGGAGTGGGCGGCGCGGCCCGCGAAGGTGAAGGTTCCGTGGATCGAGCCGACGCACCCGAGCTGGAGCACGTTGTCGGTCGGCTCGAGGCAGAGCGCGAGGTCGGGCCGGCCGAGCCGCGCGGGGTCGCGGAGCACCTCGGCGAGCTCGTTCTCGACGTACGGCCCCTCCTCGCGCGCGTAGAGGACGAGGACGAGGTCGCAGAACCGCCGCTCTCGCGGGAGCCGCTCCGCGAGCTCCATCATGACGGCGACGCCGCCCTTCATGTCCGAGGCGCCGGGCGCGACGAGCCGCCCGCCCTCTCGCCGCGGCGGGCCGCGGTCCTCGTCGTGGACAGGCACCGTGTCGAGGTGGCCGCAGAGCGCGACGAGGGGCCTCGGTCGGCCCCCCTCTCCCCGACCCTCTCCCCCCGGCGCTGCCGGGGGGAGAGGGGGGATGGGGTCCCCTCGGGCGACGACGGGGAGAGGGGGAATGGGGTCCCCTCGGACGACGATGGGGAGAGGGGGAATGGGGTCCCCTCCGACGACGGGGAGAGGGGGGATGGCGTCCACGTGGATGACGACGGAGTTCGAGATCCGCTCGACGCGCTGGAAGCGTGGGCGCGCCCACGCCTCCACGTCGTCGGCGATCTCGCGCTCGTGCCCGATCGGCGAGAGCCGCGCGCAGAGCGCCTCCGTGCGGCGGGCGAGGGCTTCCGCGAGCTCGGTCATCGGCGGCTCACGGTCAGACCTGGACCTCGAAGTCGCGCAGCGCCTGGTTGAGCGAGACCTTCTTGTCCGTCGAGGGGCTCCGCCGGCCGACGATGAGCGCGCACGGGATCTGGTAGGTGCCCGCCGGGTACTGCTTCGGGCGGGTGCCGGGGATGACGACCGACCGCGCGGGGACGCGTCCCTTGTGGACGACCTCCTGCGCGCCGGTCACGTCGATGATCGGCGTCGAAGCGGTGATGACGACGTTCGCGCCGAGCACCGCCTCCTCCTCGACGAGCACGCCCTCGACGAGGATGCAGCGGCTGCCGATGAAGGCGCCGTCCTCGATGATGTTCGGGCGCGCGCCGGGCGGCTCGAGCACGCCGCCGATTCCCACTCCGCCGGCGAGGTGGACGTTCGCGCCGACCTGCGCGCACGAGCCGACGGTCGCCCAGGTGTCCACCATCGAGTTCGCCCCGACGCGCGCGCCGATGTTCACGAACCCGGGCATGAGGACCGCGCCCGGCTCGAGGTGGGAGCCGAAGCGCGCGACGCCGCCCGGCACGACGCGGATGCCCGCCTTCTCGAGGTCCTTCTTGAGCGGGATCTTGTCGCGCACCTGGAACGGCCCGAACTCCTCGGTCTGCATCCCGGAGACGGCGAAGAAGAGGTTCACCGCCTGCATGAGCCAGGCGTTCACCTTCCACTCGCCGTCCACCTTCTGCGCGACGCGCAGCTCGCCGCGATCGAGGCCGTGGAGCGCCTGCACCACCGCCGCCTTGAAGAGCGGATCGGCGAGCTTCGCGCGATCCGCGAACGCCGTCTCGATCCGCCGCCGGACATCCTGGAAGTCGTTCATGTCCTCACCCTGTCCTCACCCTCGACCATGCCCGCACCGCCTCCTCGCACTCGGCGAGCGCCGGCACGAGCGCGACCCGCACATAGCCCTCACCCGCGCCGAAGGCGGTTCCCGGCGCGACGACGATCCCCTCCTCGAGCAGCCGCCGGGCATAGCTCCCGGACGTCTCGCCCGCGGGGACCTTCACCCACAGGTACAGCGTGGCCTCCGAGGCGTCCGCCTCGAGGCCGTGCTCGGCGAAGAAGCGGACGAACCGGTCCCGCTTCCTGCGGAAGATCTCGCGCCGCTCCGCCGCGTGCGCGTCCTCGCTCCATGCGGCGGCGGCCGCCGGGCCGATGAACTCGGGCGAGCCGACGCCCGGGTGGCTGCGGAGCTTGCGCAGCATCGCGACGAGATCCGGATCGCCGGCAAGGAAGCCGCTCCGGTAGCCGGTCATCCCGCTCCGCTTCGAGCAGGAGTGGATCGCGACGACGTTCTCGGTCTGGACCTCGAGCATCGAGGCGGGCGGCGCGCCGAAGTAGATGTCGGCGTAGCACTCGTCGGAGGCGACGACGAACCCGTACTTCCGCGCGGCGTCGCCGACGCGGCGGAGGTAGTCGCGCGGAGCCACCGCGCCGGTCGGGTTGTGCGGGTAGCTCACCCAGAAGACGAGCGTCTCGCGCAGGGTCTCCTCGCCCACGTCCTCCGGGTCGAGCAGGAAGCGGCGCTTCGCGGTGAGCGGGACGAGCACCGGCTCGAGCCCGGCGAGCCGGGCGCCCACCTCGTAGGTCGGGTAGCCGGGGTCCGGGATCACGACCTTCCGCCGCCGGGGGTCGCCCGCGAACGCGAGCGGCAGGTGGAAGATCGCCTCCTTGGCGCCGGCGCAGGCGAGCACCTGCGTGTCCGGATCCACGGAGACGCCGAAGCGGCGCAGGAGGTACCCCGCCGCGGCGCGGCGCAGCGCGGGGCTGCCGAACGCGCTCGGGTACTGCGAGACCTCCGGGACGGCGGCGCGGAGCGCGTCCTTCACGAAGGCAGGGGTCGGCTCCTTCGGATCGCCAAGGCCGAAGTCGAAGAGCCGCTTGCCTCCCGCGACGAGCGCGCGACGGCGCTCGTCGAGCTCCACCATGAGGTTCTTCTGGAGCTGGCCCAGGACCGGATTCTTCGGGGCGTTCTGCACGGGAGACTGCGAAGAATAATCGAACTGCCGGGGCCCATGCATTATATGTGGACCCGCATGCTCCATTACGACGTGGTGGTCATCGGCTCCGGGCCTGCGGGCGAGAACGGCGCGATCACGGCGGCATTCAGCGGCAAGAAGGTCGCGCTCGTCGAGAAGGAGGCCGTGCCCGGCGGCGCGTCGGCGAACACGGGCACCATCCCGTCGAAGGCGCTGCGCGAGACGGCCCTCGCGATCCAGCAGGCGCGCAGCCGCGACGCGCACGGCATCGAGGTGCGCATGTCGGGGACGGTGACCATCCCCGAGCTGATGGGCCGCCGCGGCCTCGTCACCTCGCGCGAGCACTCGCGCATCCGCAACGCGCTGAACCGCGCCGGGGTCGAGCAGTTCCGGGGCACCGCGAGCTTCGCCGACCCGCACACCATCAAGATCAAGATCCCGGGCGGCGGCGGCATCTACCAGGACCTGCAGGCGGACGTCATCCTCCTCGCCACCGGGACGCGCCCGGTCCACCCGCCGCAGTACGCCATCGACAACATCCGCGTGTACGACTCGGACTCGATCCTCCTGCTCGACCGCGTGCCGCGCTCGCTCGCGATCCTGGGCGGCGGCGTCGCCGGGTGCGAGTACGCCTCGCTCTTCGCCGCGCTCGGCGTGCACGTCTCGCTCATCGACTCGAAGGAGCGGCTCCTCCCCTGGCTCGACGCCGAGCTGTCGCTCTCCATGCAGGACCTCTTCGCGATGGCGGGCATCGACCTGCACCAGCAGCTGCGGGCGCAGAAGCTCGAGCTCGGCGAACGCGACGTGCTCGTCACGCTGTCCGAGGGCTCGCGGCTCGTCGCCGAGAAGGTGCTCGTCGCGGCCGGTCGGACCGGGAACGTCGAGCTCCTGAACCTCCCCGCCGCCGGGCTGCAGGCGACGGAGAAGGGGCTCATCGGGGTGAACGCGCACTACCAGACCGCCGTGCCGCACATCTACGCGGCGGGCGATCTCGTCGGCTTCCCGATGCTCGCGTCGGTCTCGATGGAGCAGGGGCGCGTCGCGATGAGCCATGCCTGCGGCCTCGCGCGGCGGGAGATCTCGGGCGCACAGCCGGTCGGCATCTACACGATCCCGGAGGTCTCGTCGGTCGGAGAGAGCGAGGAGGCGCTCCGCGCGAAGGGGCGCCGCTTCGTCTCGGGGAAGGCGACCCTCGTCGGCAACGCGCGCGCGAACCTCATCGGCGAGGCGGTCGGGTTCCTGAAGCTCCTCGCGGACGCCGACGACGGGAAGCTCCTCGGCGTCCACTGCATCGGGCCGCACGCCTCCGAGCTCGTCCACCTCGGCCAGGCAGTGATGGCGTTCGGCGGTGGCCTCGGCTACCTCGCCGAGGCGGTGTTCAACTACCCGACGCTCGGCGAGGCCTACAAGTACGCGGCGTTCGAGGCGCTCGACCGGATCCGCGAGCGGCAGGTGACGCCCATCGACCGCGCGGCGTCGAAGTAGGGCGCGGGGCGGCGACCGGCCTACGGCGCTCCGAGCCTCGCCGCCTCGGCGTACTCACGCGCCGCATCGTCGAGCTGGCCTCGCGCCTTGAGCACGCTCGCGAGGTTCTTGTGCAGCTCGGGGAGCCTCGGGGCGAGCCGGATGGCCTCGCGGAACTCGCGGACGGCGTCGTCGAGCTGACCCTTCGTCTGGTACGCGACCCCTAGGTTGTTGTGAGCCTCCGGAAATGCGGGCTCGATCCGGATCGCCTCGCGGAACTCGCGGATGGCGTCGTCCATCCGGCCGCTCGCGAGATACGCGTTCGCGAGGTTACTTCGCGCGGCTGCGAGCCGCGGATCGAGGCGGATCGCTTCCCCGTACTCGCGGAAGGCGTCGTCCATCCGACCCTGCGCATGGTACGTGAGGCCGAGGTTGCTGTGGACGTCGGCTCGCGACGGATCGAGCCGGATCGCCTCCCGGTACTCCCGCTCGGCGGAGCTGAACCGCCCGAGCGCCTGGTACGCGCTCCCGAGATCGGTGGTGGCGGAGGCGAAGTCGGGCCGGAGTGCCGCCCGGCTTCCCACCTGCATGCTCACCGGACGGAGCCTCAGGGCGATCGCGTACTCGCGCGCCGCCTCGTCGGGACGACCCGCCGCCTCGTAGGCGGCGCCGAGGTTGTTGTGCGCGCGTGCCTTCCCCGGGCTCTTCGCGACCGCATCCGTCCACAGGGTGATGTCGTCCCTCCACACGGCGTTGCGCGCGTACGCCGCCGCGCCGAGCGGCCCGACGATCACGACGATCGCGAGCGCCGCGTGGACCGCGTGCGACCCGGGCAACCGCACCCGCTCGACACCCCAGAGCAGTCCCGTTCCGAGCGCCACCGCGAGGCCCGCCATCGGCAGATACGTCCTGTGCTCGAACATGACGTCGCGGATCGGGATGATCGACGACTCGACGGACGAGGTGACGAAGAACCAGCCGATGCCGCACGCGATCAGGATCTCCGGTGCGCGGTTCGCGCTGCGTCCCCGGAGCAGGAGGGCTGCCCCGAACGTGGCCAGCGTCGCCAGAAGCGCGAGCGCGAGCAGCACGCGCGGCTCGAAGACGGAGGTCGAGAGCGGGACGTCCGGGTCGACGTTCTGCCCGATCGGCAGCACGACGAGTCGCAGATACGCGACGAGTACGCGGAGCTGGGTCAGCAGGTAGACGGACCGCGGGATCGCCGGAGCCTCGGCCGCGAAGTCGGCGGGGTTCGCGAGCACCTCCGCGAGCGAGTCGCCGCCGGTCGCGAGCCCGAGGGGGACGAGGAGCGCGGTGGCCCCGAGCGGCGCGAGGAGCAGCAGCGTCCGGCGGCCGGACCCGAAGAGGAGCAGCTCGTACCCCGCTGCCACGAACGGGAGCGTGAAGCCGATCTCCTTCGTCCGCATGGCCGCGACCGCGGCGAGGAGGGACCCGGCGTAGAGCCCCGCGGCGCGCCACGTGCGGGCGCGTTCGTCGCCCATCGAGAGCCGCGCCTCGGCGTACAGCGCGAGCGACAGCAGGTACCAGAGCGTCGCGAGCGACGTGAACCGCTGGACGACGTAGGTGACCGCCTGCGTCTGGAGCGGATGCGCGGCGAACAGCAGGGCGGCGGTGAGCGGGAGGTACGCTCGGACGAGCGGACCCGCGTCGGCTCGGCGCAGCGCCGGCGTCCGCAGCGTCGCGGCCGTGAGCCACGTCACGAGCAGCGCGTTGCAGACGTGGATGAGGATGTTGACGACGTGGTAGCCGAGCACGTCGAGCCCGCCGACGCGGTAGTTGAGCGCGAACGACAGGTAGCCGAGGTAGCGGTTCCCCGACGGCGGCCAGAAGCTCGCGAGGTGCTGCAACGACTGGTTCCTCACGATCGCGAGCACGTCGTCGAAGTGGAACGTGGCGCCGAGCGTGTTCGAGTAAGCGAGGGCGGTCGCGGCGGCGATGACGACGGCCGCCCGTGGTCCGCTCGCCGAGCGGACGGAATGAGGCTCCAGCCGGAGCTCAGGATTCGTGGCGAGGTGGTGAGGCAAGGTCGTGGGCGCATGTTGCGAGCGCCAGGTCCTGGGCGCAGCGACATGAAACCACAATCGCGAGTTGACCTCGCTCGGACGTCGAATCGATCCGCTTCACCCCGCCCCTCTAATCTACGGAGACCCGGTACTCCCCCTCCCCTGCGCACCGGGTCTCCCGCTCTCACCGCTCACCGGCCCGGCACCCCGAACTGGCCGCGCTCGATTGCAGCTTGATTGGCGCCGATTGTAGATCCGCCGAGGTTCACCCTGGGGGGTAGAAGCGATGCGGCAAATGGTCGCCAACGCGGAGGAAGCGTGGAGACTTACCCCATCTCCGCGCACCGGTTGCGCGCAAGGTCGCGTCCCCTGACGCGATCGCGCCCCGAACGCGGCCGCCGCGGACGGAGAGTTGAACGGCCGCCCTACGCGGGCCGCTCCGCCTCGCCGTCGAGGAACACCTCGAGCCCCTGCGCGTTGAGCTCGAGGTCGCCCGCGAAGACCGCGACGGCATCGGCGGGCGTGAAAAGGGCGCCGTGGCGCGCGAGGTCCTCGAGGAGCTGCGCCTCGAGCGCGCTCCGGATCGCCGCGTGCCGCCCCGGGCCAGGCGGCACCGCCCGCGCGCGCCGGACGTGCTCGTCGAGGCGGCGGTGGAGCGCGGCGGCGTGCGCCGCGAAGTCCCCCTCGATGGCGCCGAAGTGGGTGAGGTACATGCGGGCGGGGCGCTCCGCGAGCATCCGCTCGATGGTCGCGTGGAGCGCGGGCGGGTCGAAGTGCACGGGGGTCGTCGTCGGGAACACGAAGGGTCCCGCCGCGCCGTCGGTCTCGCGGTAGGAGAGGCCGAAGGAGTCGCCGGTGAAGAAGCCGCGGCTCGCCTCGTCGAGCAGGACGAGGTGGTGCTTCGCGTGCCCGGGGGCGTCGAGCACGCTCATCCGCCGCCCGCCGAGGTCGAAGGTGAACCCGTCCGGCGCCTCGACCACCCGCTCGGCCGGGACCGGGACGAGCTCGCCGTAGAGCGCGCGGAACGCGGCCTCGCCGTACACGGCGATCGTGCCGGCGGCGAGCTTCGACGGATCGACGAGGTGGCGAGCGCCGCGCGGGTGGACGACGAGCCTCGCGCGCGGAAGCTCGCGCAGGAGCGCGCCTGCGCCGCCCGCGTGATCGAGGTGGACGTGCGTCACCACGACGTGGCTCACGTCCGCCCGGGAGAGGCCCGCGCCCTCGAGCGCCGCGAGGAGGCGCGGGACGGCCGCGCCGTTGCCGGTCTCCACGATCGCGGCGGAGTCCTTGCCGCAGACGACATACGCGGCGGCGAGGCGGGGGCGGAGGTACCCCGTGTCGACGAGGAGGACGCCGGGCGCGACCTCGCGCGGCGGATCGAAGGTGGCCATGCGCGGACTGTAGCGCGGCGATCCACGCCGCGCCGCGTCCGCCCGGGCCAGCGCGTCACCCGAGCCGCGCGCGCTAACTCGTCGTCTAGCCGAGCCGCGCGCGCGCCTGGGCGAGCGCGGCATGGACGGCCTCGAGCGCCTTCTTCGCCTCGGCGAGCTCGTCGCGCTCGTGCCGCGCGCGGTCGAGCTCGGCGCCGAGCTGATCGCGCTCGCGGGCGAGCTCGCCCACCGCCGCGCGGAGCCGGGCCCCCTCCGTGCCCTGCAGGCGCAGCTCCTCGGAGAGCCGCTCGATCTCGGCCTCGCGATCGAACCTGAGCCGGGCCTCCTCCTCGGCGCGCCGCCCGAGCTCCTCGAGCAGCCGCGCGCGCTCCTCGTCGAGTGACGCGAGCGCCTGCGCGCGCCGGACGGACTCGTCGCGCTCCTCCTCGAGGGCCTGCATCTCGCCGAGCAGCTCGCCGAGCACCGACCGCTTCTGCTCGAGCTCCTTCTCGGCCACGCCGAGCCGCTCGAGCGCGGTCCGCCCCTCGCTCGCCGCCCGCCCGAGCTCGCGCCGGGTGTCGTCGAGGTCGCCGCCGAGGGCCTCCTCGCGCGCGCGCGCGCGGACGAGCTCGCCCTCGAGGTCGCGGACGAGCCCGAGCACGCTCTCCGCGGCGCGCGCCGGGTCGGCGGGGACGGGGTGCACGTGCGGCTGCGGCCTCGCCGCTTCGGCGACCTTGCGCTTGATCTTGTCGAGCCGGTCCTTGCGAGAGAGGACGTCGTTGATCCCCTCGTTTGCGTGACGAACTTGGTCCTGGACCTCGACCTGGACCTGGTCCTGGACCTGGTCGTACACGCGGCCAGCTCTCGCGGTCGCGGCGTCCTTCGACTTCGCGTCGCCGGCGACGACGCTACGCTCAGGACGAACGGAAAAGGTGGGGGTCCGCCTCGCGGTCGGGTTCGTGGTCGGGTTCGCGATCGCGGTCGGGTTCGCGGTCGCGGTCGCGGGCGCGGGCGCGTTCGCGACCGCCGCCGAGTTCGCCGCCTCGATCTCGTCGATCCCCGCGATCGCCGTGGGTGCGCCGGGCTTGAGCCGCGGCTTCAGCTTCGGGACGTTCGCGTCGAAGGCCTTGCGCATGCCTAGGCTCCCGCCGCGCCGGCGGCCTCGGCGGCCGCCCGGCGGATGCGCCCGAGGATCTCCTCCTGCAGGGCGTCGATGTCGGTCGCTCCCTTCGAGTCCGGGTCGTAGCCGAAGATCGGGCAGCCCTCGCTCGAGGCCTGCGCGAACTTCGTGCACTGCCGCACGACCGTGTCGAGGAGGTAGTCCGCGTAGTGGGTGCGGAGCGCGTCGAGCGCCTCGCGGGCGATCTTGAAGGTCTGGTTGAAGGCGTTCACCACGATGAAGATGTTCTCGAGCTGGTGCGAGAGGTCCTCCTCGAGCCCCTGGATCGTCTCGAAGAGGAGCCGCAGGCCGTCGTAGGAGAGGAAGTCCGCGAGCACCGGGATGACGAGGTCGTTCGCCGCCATGAGCGCGTTCAGGTTGAGGAGCCCGAACGAGGGCGGCGCGTCGAGGACGACGAAATCGTGGCGTGCGGTGAACCCCTGGAGCGCGTTGCGGAGCCGGAACTCGCGGCCGGCGAGCGGCATGAGCGCGAGGTCGATCGTGCTCATCGCGAGGTTCGCGGGGACGAGAGAGAGGTTCGGCATGCCGGTCTCGACCGTGACGTCCTCGAGCGGCACCTTGCGGATGAGCACGTCGAGCAGGGTCCGGTCGAAGCTCCCGCCCTCCTTGCCGAGGCACTTCGTCGCGTGCCCCTGGCTGTCGAGGTCGATGACGAGCACGCGGTAGCCGCGCTCGGCGAGGCGGTAGGCGTACGACGAGGAGAGGCTCGTCTTGCCCGTGCCGCCCTTGAAGTTGAGGAACAGCTTCACGCGCGGCGGGAACGGCGCGGGCGGGCGCCGGAGCTTGTCGCGCAGGATCGGGAGGTCCTCGGGCCCGAAGCCCTCCTTGCGCCCGAGCGCGCCCTCCACCTGCTTCGGGGTCGCCCCCAGGATCTGTGAGAGGCGCTTCGCGGTGTAGCGGACGTTGTCCATCGCGTTCACCTCAACTCGTGAACCAGCGGGTGCCGCGCTTCTCGACGCCGCCACGGGCGGCGAGGGCGGCGAGGGTGGCCTCGACGCGCGCGGGCGGCGCGCCGAGGACCGAGGCGAGGGTCGCCTCGGTGCAGCCGCGGAGCGCGGCGCGGAGCTCCGCGACGACGCGGGGCTCGAGATCCTGCGCGGCTGGCGGCTCCTCGATCACGGCGACGCGGGCAGACGCGGTGCGGGCAGACTCCGCCCCCTCACCCCGACCCTCTCCCCCGGCTGACGCCGGGGGCGAGGGAGATCCCGCGAAGGCGGTCCGGGTCGAAGCGCCCCGACCCTCTCCCCAGGCTGACGCCGGGGGCGAGGGAGATCCCGCGAAGGCCGTCCGGGTCGAAGCGGGCGTAGTCGCGAACACGGGGCGCGCCGCAGGCCGCGGGGTGGGGAGCGGAGCCGCGCTCGCCCTCGCGGGCGCCGCGCTCCGGAGCACGGCGGTGCGGAGCTCCTCGCCGCCCATCCTCGCGAGCCGCTCGATGATCCGGCGCGAGGTCGCGCGGCGCGCGGAGGCGGAGCCCTCGGCGTCCACCGGCTCCCCGGAGACCCGTCCGAGCGACGCGGCCGCGGCCTTGCGGACCGCGAGATCGGGGTGCTCGAGCCCGCGCGCGAGCGCCGCCTGGGCGCGGGCGCTCGGACGCCCGGAGAGCGCGGCCGCCGCGGCGCGGGCGACGCCGCGATCGGGATCGCAGAGCGCGACCGCGAGCGCATCCTCGGCGCGGTCACCGGAGGTGAACCCGAGCAGGAGCGCGGCGCGGCGGCGCACGAGCGGGCTCTCGTCGGAGAGCGCGCCCGCGACCTTCTCCTGCGCGCGGCCGTCGGCGACCGCCGCGAGCGCGTCGAGGGCCGCGACGCGGACGGCGGGACGCGGGTCCGCGAGCTCGCGCTCGGCGAGGTCGGCAGCGAACGGCTCCTTGAAGCGAGCGAGCGCGGCGAGCAGCGCCGCCTTCACCTCGGCCTCCGGCTCGCGCCCGAGCGCGGACGCGAGGAGCGGCGCGGCGGCGCGCGAGCCGAGCGCCTCGAGCGCGCGCACCGCGCGGAGCCGCTTGCCCGCCTCGGGCGCGGAGAGATCGTCCATCGACCGCTCGTAGAGGGCGCGATCGGCGCGGGTCCCGAGGAGGTCCGTGAGCCGCGCGGTGTCGCCGGCCGAGACGCCGACCCGCCCCTGCGCGTCGAAGCGTCCCGCGAGCTCGGCGACGCTCGCGACCGGCTCGCCGAGCTTCCGCCCCATCTCGTCCGGCGCGGCGCCGCCCGCGAACCCCGCCGCGACCGCGACCGCCTTGAACGTGCGCAGCGCCTCGATCTCGGCGCGCAGCTCGGCGATGAACCCGGCGAGGTCCGCCTGGCCCTCCTCCGGCGCGGGCGCACCCGAGGAGTCCGGCGCGCCGGCGAGCCGCGCGCGCTCGACGAGCCCGCCGAGGAGCCGCTCGCGCTCGGTCTCGAGCAGCCGGATCCGCTCCTCCGACTCGACGGCGCGGCGGTCCGCGTCGCCGCGCTGGCCGCGCTCCGCCGCGAGGGCCTGCTCGAGCTCGATCTCGCGACGGCGCACGCCGGCCACGTCGGCGCGCGCGCGCTCCGCGGCCGCCTTGGCGGCCGAGAGCTCCGCCTCGAGCTGGGAGACCCGGCACTCGAAGAATACGATCTTCTCGAGCGCGCTCCGGAGGAGGCCCTCCGGTTCGTGGATGTGTCTCGAGCTGCCCGACCCGCCGTCCATTCCCGCCCTGCCCGCCCGCCGCCCGTGGAGATCCCGACTGATCATGGGATCTTGCGGCGATATCGGAGACTACGACAGCGGGATCGGCGAGGCAAATATTTGACAGCGCGCGCCAGCCGGTGATCCGCGGGTTCACTGGCGGTCGCTCGGAGCGTGCGCCGCGCCGGGAGGTCACGCGTGCGGAGGCGAGGCCGCCGCCGTCGCGTCGCGCCTCGATGCCGGCGCCCGCTCCTCGTCGCGAGGGAGCGGCACCTCCTCTTCCGCGGGCGCGGCTGGGGCTGACGCGGGGCCACCGACCGCGCCGCGGGCGAGCTCCGCGCGCAGCGCCTGGGCCTCGGCCGGCGTCGCCGCCGTCGGGAACTCGGGCGGTGCCGGGGTCCGCCACGACGGCGGCAGCCCTCCCGCGGCGAGGTCGAAGAGGTCGCGGCGGGAGCGGGCGACGACGAGCTCCCCGTCGCGGACGCCGCGCACCTCGTCGTAGCGCGCCACGAGATCCCTGCGGAACAGGATCGGGAAGCCGCGCCGGACCTCGAACCCGTCGCCGTACAGGCGGGCGACGCGCCCGAGCGACGTCCCGTCGAGGTCGCGCACGCGCTGCCCGAGCCGGACGCCGTTCCGTTCCCGCATACCGCTACCTCTAGCGACGGACGGGGCAGGCGGCGAGCCGCAGGGGGGTGCGCGGGGCCTCCGCGAGATCGCGCCTCGGCCGGCCGGGCGTCCGCCTGCAGGCAGCCCGTCCCGATCGCCGGAGCTGCGAGCTACGCTCGCTTCACGCGCGCGGCCCGCACCTTCGTCACGCGGCGCGGATCCGCATCGGCGACCGTGAAGACCCAGCCCTTCCAGAAGAAGCGGTCGCCCTTCGCCGGGATCGCGCCGGCGACCGCGTTGAGGAAGCCCGCCATCGTCTCGTAGCCCTGGTCCTCGGGGAGGTCGGCCGCGGCGGCGACGTTGAACTCGGCGACGGGCGCCTGCCCGTGCACCGTGAACGTGCCGTCGGGGTGGGTCTCGACGACACGCCCGACCTCGTCGAACTCGTCCTGGATGTCGCCGACGATCTCCTCGAGGACGTCCTCGATCGTGCAGAGCCCCATGATGCCGCCGTGCTCGTCCACGACGAACGCCATGTGGAGGCGCTTGCGCTGCATCTCGCGCAGGAGCTGCTCGATCGGCTTCGACCACGGGACGAAGTGGGCGGGGCGCAGGATGTCGCGCAGCACGATGAGCTCCGGGTGCGCGAGGAGCGGGACGAGGTCGCGCGCGTGCAGCACGCCCTCTATCCGGTCGAGGCTCTCGTGGTAGACGGGCATGCGCGAGTGCCCCTCCTCCGCGAGGAGCCGGATGATCTCCGGGACCGGCGTCTCCACCTCGACCGCGACCACCTCCGTCCGCGGCACCATCACGTCGCGGGCGACCTTGTCGCGGAACTCGAAGACATTGTGGATGAGCTCGGTCGTCGCCTCCGCGCCAGGCCCCTGGCGCCGCGCGTACTCCGAGAGCGCGCGCTCCATCTCGTCGAGCGGGGGCGGCGGAAGCGAGAAGCGGGCGCGCCCGCCGGTCACCACGCGGACGGCGGCGCCGAGCGGCCGGAAGAAGGCGCGCAGGGCGCGGAACGGGAGCGCGAGCGCGAGCGCGACCGGCTCGCCGTACGCCGCGCCGGCGCCGCGGCCCGCGGCCGCGAGCGGCAGCGAGACGAGCGAGGCGGCGACCGCCGCGCCGAGCCCGCCCCACCAGCGCGCGCCCGGGGTGAGCACCGCGCCGGCGTAGCCCACGACGAAGCCGGCGAGGAGCGTCGAGAAGGTGGCGACGGCGCGCCCCGTAAAGGCCGTCCCCTCCGCGTCCTCGAGCAGGCTCGCGAGCGCCCGAGCGCGCGATCCTGCTTCGGGGCGGCCGGCGAGCTCCTGCGCGCGGGGGAGCGCCACCGCGACGAGCGACGACTCGAGCGCCGCCGCGATCGCCCTCACGCCGAGGAGCGCCAGCGCGGCGAACACGAGCGCGGTTATCTCCGGGACGTCCCAGCCCATTCCCCCCCACCCTAGCAAACCGCCGGCAGCCGTGCGGAGGCGGATCTGCTATAAGGCCGCGCATGGCGAAGAAGGCTCGCGTGTTCGTGACGTTGAAGCGCGGCGTCCTCGACCCGCAGGGGTCGGCCGTCAACCGAGCGCTCCACGCGATGGGCTACGGCGAGGTGGCGGACGTCCGGCTCGGCAAGCTCATCGAGGTGACGCTCGACGACCAGGTGCCCGAGTCGCAGGAGCGGGCGCGGCTCGACGAGATGTGCCGCAAGCTCCTCGCGAACACGGTCATCGAGGACTACAGGATCGAGCTGTGATCCTTCGGCGCTCCGCACAGGGTGAACTGGGATGCAGGTAGGGATCGTCACCTTCCCGGGGTCGAACTGCGACCACGACGTCTATCACGTGGTGAAGCACGTCTGCGGCGCCGATGCCGCGTACGTGTGGCACAAGGACCGCCTGCCCGGCGGGCTCGACGCGGTGGTCGTCCCGGGCGGCTTCAGCTACGGCGACTACCTGCGCTGCGGCGCGCTCGCCCGCTTCTCGCCGGTGATGGAGGACGTCGTCGCGTTCGCGAAGGCGGGCGGCCCGGTCCTCGGCATCTGCAACGGGTTCCAGATCCTGTGCGAGTCGGGGCTCCTCCCGGGCGTCCTCATGCGGAACGCGTCGCTCAAGTTCATCTGCCGCGACGTGACGCTCCGGATCGACGGGCAGGAGACGCCGGTGACGCGCGGCCTCGGCGGGCGGACGCTCACGATGCCGATCGCGCACGCCGAGGGGAACTACTTCGCCGACGCCGAGACGCTCGACCGACTCGAGGGCGAGGGGCACGTCGCGTTCCGCTACGTCGGCGGCGCGCCGAACGGCGCGGCGCGCGACATCGCCGGGATCTCCGGCGGACCGCAGCGCAACGTCGTCGGGCTCATGCCGCATCCGGAGCGCGCCGCCGAGCCGATCCTCGGCCGCGACGACGGGCGCCAGCTCTTCGAGGCGCTGCTGGCGCGCTGATCGCGCGCGGCGGTCGAGGGGCCGTGAACGTGGACCTCGCAGGACCTGCGGGTCGGCTCGAGGCGCTGCTCGAGGCGCCCGCCGCCCCCACGTTCGCCGCCACCGTCTGCCACCCGCACCCCGCGCTCGGCGGGACGATGCACAACCACGCGACGTACCGGCTCGCGAAGGCGGTCGTGGCGCGGGGCGGCGTCGCGCTGCGCTTCAACACGCGCGGCACCGGCCGCTCCGCCGGGACGTTCGACGGCGGGCGCGGCGAGGCGGACGACCTGCGCGCGGCGCTCGCGTGGCTCGTCGCCGACCGCCCCGGGCTGCCGCTCCTCGCCTGCGGCTTCTCGTTCGGCGCCTGGATGGCGGTCGTCGCGGGCGGCGAGGACCCGCGCGTCGAGGGGCTCCTCCTCGCCGGAGTCGCGCTCCGCGCCGAGGGGCTCGAGGACTTCCGACGCACCGGGCGGATCCGCGAGCTCGCGAAGCCGGTCGCGATCGTTCAGGCCGAGAACGACCCGCTCGGCCCGCCTGCGGAGGTGGAGGAGGCGATCGCCCAGTCGCGCGGGCCGCGCCGCCTCGCCGTCGTCCGCGGGGCGACGCACCTCTTCACCGAGGACCTGCTGGGCCTGCAGCGCGAGGCCGAGGCTGCCCTCGACTGGCTCCGGGGTACCCCGTGAAGCTCGACGCGCGCCGCGCCGGCGAGGCGCTCTCGAACGCGGCGCCGGACCTCGTCCGGGTCTGGCGCTCGGGGCGCGCCGCCGCCCGGCCGAACGCGTTCCCCGGGCTGCTCGACGGGGTCGTCGAGTCGTTCCTCGCGCGCGCCGGCGAGGCGCTCGCCGAGGGGCGGGACCCGGCGCTCGTCTGGCCGGCGGTCGAGGGAGTCGTCCGGGTGGACGCACGCGACGCGCGGCGGACGCGCGAGGAGCTCGAGGCCGAGTGGGACCTCCTCGAGGAGGTGCTGCAGGCCGCCTGCCGCGCGCTCGACGCGTGGGACGCGGTCCGCGAGTGGCTCGCGCGCGCGGTGGTGATGGCGCGCAGCGGAGCCCGCGAGCTCGCCGCCGGCGGCGGCCCGCCGGGTGTCCTCTCCGTGAAGGTGTACTCGGACCCGGCCGCTACGCGGCGTGGGCGTGCACCCGCACCGCGGTGAGCAGGTCGTCGAGCTCGAACGGCTTCTGGAGGTACGCCGCGGCGTCGACACCGGGCACTCGTCCGAGCGCCGACAGGACCACGACCGGGATCCCGGCGAGCTCCGGGTCGACGCGCTGGCGATCCCGGAACTCCCAGCCGTCCATCCCCGGCATCATGAGGTCGAGCAGGACGAGGCCCGGATGGAAATCCCGCGCCTTCGTGAGCGCCTCGGCGCCGTCGCTCGCCCCGTGGACCTCGTAACCCTCTTCCGAGAGGAGCTCGGCGATCGCGTCGCGGATATCCCGCTCGTCGTCGACGATGAGGACGCACGTCGCCATCAAAAACAAATGGTGACGCTCGCGGGACGGAGCAAACGAGCCCGCGGGCGCAGGCGGGGGCTCCCCCAACGACCCGGCGACGGGGCGGCGGATCGCGACGGCGTCATCGCCCGTCACGTCCCGGCGAACTGGACGCCCTCGAAGACGAGAGTCGGCGTGCGCATCGCGGAGTACCGGTAGGGATCGTCGCCGACGGCGGCGAGCCGGGGCCACAGCTCGAGCTGGTTGCCGGAGACGTTCATCTCGCCGACCGGCTCGGCGAGTAGCCCGCCGCGCACGCGGAAGCCGCGCACGCCGAGCGAGAAGTCGCCCGTCGTCCCGTTCGAGTTCCCGCCGAGAAACCCGGTGACCAGGATCCCCTCGCCGAGGTCCCGGAGCAGCTCCGCCCTGGAGCTGCGGCCGAGCTTCCAGGTCAGGTTGGAGGTCCGCGCCGTCGTGGGCGGGATGCCGAGCTTCCGGCCGTAGTAGCTGTCCACGTAGAAGGTCCGGACGAGACCACCCTCGAATACCGGAAACGGCCGCGCTGCGATCCCCTCGCCGTCGTAGAGGCGCGAGCCGAGCCCGCGGACGACGTGGGGGTCGTCCTGCACGTCGAGGAGCGGGCTGCCGATCGCGACGCCGATCTTCCCCTCGAGGAATGACCGCTTCTGCTGGATCGCCGCCGCCCCGAGCGGCCCGAACAGCGCCCCGACGAGCCGGCCGGCGGAGCGTGCGTCCACCGCCATCGGCATCACCGCGGAGGCGCCCTTCACGGACCCGAGCCGCGCGAGCGCGCGCTCCGAGGCGCGCCGGCCGACCTCGGCGGGCGACTCCATCTCCGCGCGGTAGCGGCCCCCCGACGCGGCGGACTCCTCGGGGCGGCGGCCGTCGTCGTCCCTCACCGTGACGTCGGCGGAGATCCAGAAGTCCGTCCCGCGCTTCGTCCCCTCGAAGCCGTTCGTGTGGACGAGCGCGCTCTCCGCGCGGGTGTCGGAGACGCCGGTCGTGACGGAGAGGATCCGCTCCGCGCCGGGGACGCCGCGCGCTGCGACCTCGAGCTCCTCGGCGATCCGGCGGCGCGCCGCGGAGTCGAGCCCGCCGTGGCTCGGGTCCTCGAGCGCGAGGTCGAGCGACGCCTGGCCGCGGTAGAGCGCGGGATCGGGCAGGCGGCGGTGCGGATCGGGCGTGAGCTTGCGCGCGAGCGCGACCGAGTCCTCGACGAACCGATCGAGCGCCTCGGGCCGCAGATCGCTCGTCGAGACCGACGCGTACCGGCCGTCCACGTAGAGATCGAGGCCGAGGCCGCGCGTGGTCGCCTCGGAGACCTTCTCGATCTTCCCGTCGCGCCAGGTCACCTCGACGTGGCGCGCCTGCCAGCCTCCCGCCGCCGCCTCGCCCGCGCCCTTCGTGATGGCGAGGGCAGCGGCGGTGCGGGTCGTGTCGAGGAGCGAGGAGTTCATGGGGTCCATGTCAGTGTGATGTGATCCGGGTCCAGCTCGAACTTGAGGTCGAAGTCCACGTCCACGTCCACGACCACGTTTCTACGTTCCGCGGCCGCCCACGGTCATCGACGACACGCGCACCGTCGGCAGCCCCTGCGACACGGGAACGCTCTGGCCGTCCTTCCCGCACGTCCAGCCGCCCTCGTCGATGGCGAGGTCGTTCGAGACCATGTCCACCCGCTCGAGCGCCTGGGGACCGTTGCCGATGACGTTCACGTCCTTCACCGGGCGCGTGAGCTTCCCGTCCTCGATGAGGTAGCCGTTCTTCACGTAGAACGTGAAGTCGCCCGCGCCGATGTTGACCTGGCCGTTCGAGAAGTTCTGGCAGTAGATGCCCCGCTTCACCGAGCGGATGATCTCCTCCGTCTCGTGCGGCCCCGGGAGCATGTAGGTCGCGCGCATGCGCGGGATCGGCGCGTGGCGGTAGCTCTCGCGGCGGCCGTTCCCGGTGGACGCGACGCCGTAGTGCTTCGCGGAGATGGAGTCGTGCATGTAGGTCGCGAGGACGCCGCCCTCGACGAGCCGTGTCGTCCCCGCCGCGTTCCCCTCGTCGTCCACGTTGATCGCGCCGCGCGCCCCGGGCGGCGCCGCGTCGTCGACGATGTTCACGAACGGCCTCGCGATGGGCTTGCCGATCTTGTCCGCGTAGATGGAGACGCCCTTGCGGTTGAAGTCGGCCTCCATCCCGTGGCCGATCGCCTCGTGGAGGAGGATCCCGGACGAGCCCGCCGCGAGCACGACCGGCATCTCGCCCGCGGGCGGCGGCCCCGCCTCGAAGAGGATCGTCGTGCGCGCGACCGCCTCGCGCACCACGCGGTCGAGCCGGTCCGGCGAGTAGAACTCGAACCCCGCGCGCCCGGCGACGTTGTAGCCGTTCTGCTCGCGCCGCCCGCCCTCCTCCGCGAGGAGCGAGAGGAAGAGGAGCGTCATCGGCTGCTCGTCCTCGACCATCCGCCCGGACGAGTCGGCGACGAGGATCGCGCCCGCCTCGTCGCGCAGGTAGACGTTCACCTTCTTCACGCGCGGGTCGGCCGCGAA
>DASWEI010000213.1:0-4766 GCA_036394835.1 Anaeromyxobacter sp.
CGCCCATCCGCTCGAGCTCCTTCGCGAGCTTCACGTAGTAGTCGAGCGGGTACTTGTCGCGCTTCGGGTCGGAGACGTCGCCCGTGTAGCAGAGCGCCGCCTCGAGCACCTTGCCCTGCTTGCGCACCGCCTCGCAGGCGACCGTCATCCCCCGCGTCCAGTTGAGCGCGTCGAAGACCCGGAACACGTCCACGCCGCTCTTCGCCGCCTCCTCGACGAACCGCTCGACGACATTGTCGGGGTAGTTCGTGTACCCGACCGCGTTCGAGCCGCGGAGCAGCATCTGGAAGAGGACGTTCGGCACCGCCTTGCGCAGCTTGTGGAGCCGCTCCCACGGATCCTCGCGCAGGAAGCGCATCGACACGTCGAAGGTCGCGCCGCCCCAGCACTCGAGGGAAAAGAGGCCGGCGGCGAGCTGGCTCGTCGCGGGCGCGATCCGGAGCAGGTCGTGCGTGCGGACGCGCGTGGCGAGGAGCGACTGGTGGGCGTCCCGCCAGGTGGTGTCCGTGAAGAGGAGCCGCTTCTCGGCGAGCACCCACTTCGCGAGCCCCTCGGGCCCCCGCGCGAGGAGGAGGTCGCGCGTCCCCTTCGGCGGCGCCTGAGAGAGATCCACCTTCGGCACCCGCGGCTCGCGGAGCTCCGCGCTCTTCAGCGGCCGGACGACGCCCGGCGAGCCGTTCACGATCACCTCACCGAGGAACTTGAGGATCTTCGTCCCGCGGTCTTTCTTCACCGGGGCCTGGAGCAGCTCGGGGTGGGCCTCGATGAAGGAGGTGTCGCACGTCCCCGCGAGGAAGGTCGGGTGGCGCATCACGTTCTCGAGGAACGAGATGTTGGTCTTCACCCCTCGAACGCGGAACTCCTGGAGCGAGCGATCCATGATGTGGGCCGCCGCGCCGAGGGAGAGCTCCCACGTCGTGAGCTTCACGAGCAGCGAGTCGTAGTGCGGCGTGATCACGGCGCCGGTGTAGGCGGAGCCGGCGTCGAGCCGGACCCCGAAGCCGCCCGGCGAGCGGTACGCCTTGAGGACGCCGAAGTCGGGGGCGAAGCCGTTCTGCGGATCCTCGGTGGTGATGCGGCACTGGATGGCGTGGCCGCGCATCTGCACGTCGGACTGCCTCGCGATCCCGATCTGGGGATCGGAGAGCTTCCTACCCTGCGCGACGTGCAGCTGCGCGGTGACGAGGTTGCGCCCGGTGATCGCCTCCGTGATCGTGTGCTCCACCTGGATGCGCGGGTTCACCTCGATGAAGTAGTGCTTCCCCTCCTGGTCCACGAGGAACTCGACCGTGCCCGCGTTCCGGTACGAGACGCTCCGCGCGATCTTGAGCGCGTCCTCGCAGATGGTCTCCCGCTGCGCCGGATGGAGCGCCATCGACGGCGCGAACTCGACCACCTTCTGGTGTCGCCGCTGGATCGAGCAGTCGCGCTCGAACAGGTGAACGAGGTTGCCGTGGTGATCCCCGAGGACCTGCACCTCGATGTGCTTCGGCCGCTCGATGTAGCGCTCGAGGAAGACGGCGGGGTTGCCGAAGGCGGCGCGCGCCTCGCTCCGCGCCGAGACGAGCCCCTCGAGGAGCTCGCGCTGGCTGCGCGCGACGCGCATGCCGCGCCCGCCGCCGCCGGCGCTCGCCTTGATGATGATCGGATACCCGTGCTGCCGGGCGAAGACGAGCGCCTCCTCGTCGTGGAGGATCGGCTCCGCGGTGCCGGGGACGATCGGCACGCCGGCCGCCGCCGCGGCCTTGCGCCCGGCGACCTTGTCGCCGAGCCTCCGCTGCATCTCCGCCGTCGGTCCGACGAAGACGATCCCGGCCCGTTCGCACGCCTCCGAGAACTCGGCGTTCTCCGAGAGGAAGCCGTAGCCCGGGTGGATCGCGTCCACCTCGAGGCGCTTCGCGAGGCCGACGATCTCGTCGATGCCGAGGTAGGCGTCGATCGGCGGCTTCCCCTTGCCGACGAGGTACGCCTCGTCCGCCTTGTAGCGGTGCAGCGAGAGACGATCCTCCTCCGAGTAGATGGCGATCGTCTGGATCCCCATCTCGGTGCACGCGCGGAAGATGCGGATCGCGATCTCGCCGCGGTTCGCGGCCATGACTCTCTTGAACGGGACGGGCATGAGCGGCTCCAGGAACGATCGTCCGCCCCGCCGGGCGTCCGGAGAGGCGTGGGTTCGATGTCGTTCGCTGCTGGCCGCCCTTCGCCCGCGGCCGCGAGCGTCGGAAGCGAGGAACGGGTCGGGCTTGAGCTCGGCTCGGTCCAGCGCGATGAAGCGGGTGGTATTGGAGCACGCCCGGCCCCTCGGAGTCGAGAGGGCCCCGGGGACGGCGTACGGCTCGAGCGCTCGTCAGCGCGCCGTCGAAGCGACGAAGCGGCCGAGGTCCACGTCGACGCCAGCGATGTGCTTGCGGAGCCAGTCGGAGAGCCAGTTGTGGATCGTCAGCGCGACGAGCGCCGTCGCTCCCACCCGCTCGAAATCGCGGACCATCCCGGCGAACTCCTCGCGGAAGGCGCGGTGCGCGGCGGCGTGCCGGTCGAGCCCCGGGTAGCGCAGGTTCTTCATCAGGCGCTCCTCGGCGTCGAAGTGATGCACCACGTACTCGTCGAGGTAGGTGAGGAGCGGCAGCACCTCTCCGCGATCGCCGGCGCGGAGCGCGCAGATGAGCCGCTCGGCGCGGCGGAAGATCTCCTGGTGCTGCTCGTCGAGGTCCTCGATCCCCACCGAGAGCGCCGAGGTCCACGTCAGCGGCATCCGCGTTCCTTCCTCGGCGCTCGGCGCCGGCTCGTCGAGAACCGAATCACGGTTCCGCCTCCTCCGACAAGTCCCAGGGTCCGTCCCCGTCAGCGGTCGCGCAGGTGCCGTGCGAGCGCCTGGTCCACTCCGATGATGTGCGATCTGAGCCAGCCGTCGATCCAGGTCCGTGTCTTCACGACCACCCCGGACGGCGCGCCTACGGCGTCGAACAGCGCCCGCAGCTCGCGGTACTCGCGGATGAAGCGGGCATGCGCCGCGGCGTGAACGTTCGCGCCGGGGTACGCGGTCTTCGCCATCACCTGCTCCTCGGCGGCGAAGTGCTTCACGACATACTCGCCGAGGAACTCGAACAGCGTCCTGATCTCGTCCGGCTGGCCCCCTTCCATCGCCGTGACGAGCGCCCCGAACCTCCGGAAGAGCTCCTTGTGCTGGCCGTCGATCTCGGCATGGCCGAGAGCGAGCGTGGGGTCCCACTGCACTGACATCCGCGAACCGACTTTCCCTCCCCCGGGTGCACGATGCCCCGGTTCGACCATCGGGAAAAGTCCCCCGAACGAACGACGCCCGGTCGCTTCCAAGGAGGCGGATCTGCTATGGTTGCCGCCCGTCGCCGCCCGCACGAGTCCACATCCCGGGGGCGGTGGGTTCACCCCGATGAGAGAGCAACCGACCCCCCGCGAGATCCCCTTCAACTACACCTCGGCGGACGATCGGCAGGCCATCGCGCTGCTGCTCGGACCCGCGGTCTGGCAGCGGCTCGAGGAGCTTCGGACGCGCCGCGTCACGGGTCGGAGCGCGCGGCTCCTCATGCGGTTCTTCGGCGAGATACTGATCCACCGCCGGAACCCCTTCCTCTTCCAGGAGATCGTGGACTCGAAGCCGCGGCGCCGCCGCTTCTTCGAGAACATCGACAAGGACCTCGGGCTCGTCCAGCGCAACGCGAACGGCGAGCCGCGGGTGCTCGAGGTGCTCGGCGAGTGCCGCAAGCTCCTCGTCACGTTCCGGGCCGAGGTGGACGGCGCGCCGGAGCTGCGCCGCCGGATGATGCGCGAGCTCGGCGCCGTAGTCGGCAAGGACAACGTCCTCTTCGATCCGTTCACGATCGTCTCGCACGCCACCGACGCGACCGATTGGCGCCTCCACCTTCCCGTGGCGGTGGTGATGCCGGACGAGGAGGCCCAGGTCGCGCCGCTGCTCGCCGCGATCGGAAAGCTCGGGCTGCGCGCGATCCCGCGCGGCGCCGGGACGGGACTCACGGGTGGCGCGGTGCCGCTGCGCGCCGGCTGCGTCGTCGTGAACACCGAGAAGCTGAACCGGATCCGCGCGACGACCGAGCGGCCCTTCCGGCTCGCCGACGGGCGCGAGGCGCGCGCGCAGGTGGTCGAGCTCGAGGCGGGAGTCGTCACCGAGCGCGCGATGGAGCACGCCGCGGAGCACGGGCTCGTGTTCGCGACCGACCCGACGAGCGCGTGGGCCTGCACGATCGGCGGCAACATCGCCGAGAACGCCGGCGGCAAGGACTGCGTCCTCTACGGCACCTGCATCGACAACCTCGTCTCGTGGCGGATGGCGATGCCATCGGGCCGCCGCTGGGAGATCCGGCGCGCCGACCACCAGCTGCGCAAGATCCTCCCCGAGGACACCGTCACCTTCGAGGTCCTGGACGAGCACGGCGCGGCCGTCCGGCGCATCCAGCTCCGCGGGGCCGACATCCGCAAGAAGGGGCTCTGGAAGGACATCACGAACAAGGCGCTCGGCGGCGTCCCGGGCCTGCAGAAGGAGGGGACCGACGGCGTCATCACCTCGGCTGAGTTCGTCCTCTACCCCGAGTACGAGGCGAAGCGGACGCTCTGCCTCGAGTTCCTCGGCCCGGACTTCGACGAGGCCTCGCGCGTCATCCTCCAGCTCGCGCGCGTCTTCCCCTTTCCGAACGAGGGGAAGGAGGCGCTCTCGGCGCTCGAGCACTTCGACGACGAGTACGTCCGCGCCATCCAGTACAAGGTGAAGGCCG
>DASWEI010000214.1:0-9823 GCA_036394835.1 Anaeromyxobacter sp.
GGACGCGCCCGCTCCGCGAGGAGGTCCGAGATGAGCCGCTCCATCCTTCGGTGGTGCGAGCCCGCCCAGTACACGCGCCTGCACGAGGGGCAGCGTCGAAACGCGTCGTGGCGCTCCCGGACTCGGGGTGGAAGATCGTCGGCGACGTCCCGCTTGCGGACGGTCTCGAGGAGATCGTTACAGCGGAGGCAGCGCTGGAACGGGGCCATGGAGCGGAGTAGGTCGAGACGATCGACGACCTCGGCGAGCTGGCGCCGGGGATCGACCTCCCGAACGCGATATCCGTGACTCACTATTCGTCGCTTGAGCAGGCCCGAATCGCGGGTCAGGACGATCCGGCGCTCGGTCGCTGCCATGCGGGCGATCTCATCGTCGCGAGCGTCATTTCGCCAGCGTGCGTCGAAGCCGAGCATTCTCAGGTATCGCCCGAGGCGGCCGAGGTGGCCATCGAGGACGAACCGGACCTCGCGAAGGGGAGCGGGGCGGACGCGCGCGAGCCGTGCGATGTCGATCGACTCGAAGACGGGATAGACACTCACCCGCGCACCGTCATGAAGGATCCACGAGAAGTCGACCGACTCGCCCTCCGCGAGGATGAGGTCGATCTCGGTGTGGGGGACACCGAGCGATTCGATGACGTCCTTCACAGATGGGCCGCCGCGGAACTCATGGGGGAACGCGACGCCCCGCCTGAGTGGTGGGAGGAAGTCGTTCAGCTCGGCGTAGAAACGGAAGTATGCGCGCTTCATCGTGCGCCTTCGGCGTCCTCGGCAGAAACCAGCTCGCTCGTCTAGGCGAGCGGCGCGCGGCCATAATTCAGCACGACCGGCGCTTGGACCCGCACGCCGGGCGGCGTTTGAGGTTCGGGGGGGCTCGGCCGGGCGAGTACCCGTGTACGACGATCTAACCAGCGCCCTCGTCGAGGCCAGTGGCGTGGGGGCGCGGCCGAGAGCTCCGCAGGGAGCGGATCGCGACGACGCGACCGGTGAGCGGGAGCTGCGGGAGGCCGCCGTCGGGAGAGGCGGGCCTGCGGAGTAGTGGTCAGCTGCCCGGTACCGACATCACCCCAGGCGGCATCGTCGGGGGTACCGACTCGAGCCATTCCGGGACGGGAAGTCGCTTCGAGCGCAGAAAGGCAGGATTGAAGAGGCGCGACGCGTAGCGCGTGCCCGAGTCGGCGAGAACGGTGACGATGGTGTGCCCGCGCCCGAGCTCGCGTGCCAACCGGACGGCCCCGGCGACGTTGATGCCGCTCGAGCTTCCGAGCACGAGCCCCTCGTCGCGCACGAGATCGAATACCGTCTGGACGGTCTCCGCGTCGGGGATCTGGTAGGCGAAGTCGACCGTGAGGCCCTCGAGGTTCTTCGTGATGCGGCCTTGGCCAATCCCCTCGGTGATGGACGAGCCATCCATCTTCAGCTCGCCCGACGTGAAGTAGCTGTACAGCGCGGCGCCCGGCGGATCGGCGAGGCCGATCTTCACGCGCGGGTTTCGCTCGCGAAGCGCGGCGGCGACGCCAGCGAGCGTTCCGCCGGTTCCGACGGAGCAGATGAAGGCGTCGACGTTGCCGTCGGTCTGAGCCCACACCTCGGGGCCGGTGTTCTCGTAATGACCCTGGCGGTTCGCGACGTTGTCGAACTGCTGCGCCCAGATGGCGCCGTTCGGCTCGGAACGCGCAAGCGCCTCGGCGAGGCGTCCAGCGACGTGCACGTAGTGGTTCGGCTCGCGATACGGGACGGCGGGGACCTCGTACAGGGTCGCTCCGCAGAGCCGGAGCGTGTCCTTCTTCTCCTGGGACTGCGTGTCCGGGATGACGATGACGGTGCGGTAGCCGCGGGCGTTGCCGACGAGCGCGAGGCCGATCCCGGTGTTGCCCGCGGTCGCCTCGACGATGAGGCCGCCAGGGCGCAGCGCGCCGCGCCGCTCGGCGTCGAGCACGATCGCCAGCGCGGCGCGGTCCTTGATCGACCCGCCCGGGTTCAGGAACTCGGCCTTCCCGAGGATCTCGCAGCCGGTCGCCTCCGAGAGTCGCCGCAGGCGGATGAGTGGGGTGTGCCCGATGGTGCCGACGAACCCTGTACGAACATCCGTGGCCACGTTGGATGCGCTCCGTGCGAGAGGAGGTGGCATCGTAGATGACGGGCGGAGTTCCTCGCAATCGGCGGAGTGCGCGTTTCGACCCGCCCGTGAGGTGCCGAATGACGAGAGTCCTAGCGAGCGTCTCGAGCGCGCTCGGTGCAGCAGGGACCGGGTGTCTCGTCGCCTGCGTCGTCACTGGACTCCTGCTCCTGCCGCGTGCGGCCGCTGCCCAGCACGAGGGACACGGAGGGGCCGCCCCTGGCCCGGGGAGCGAGAGTCCGGAGCGTGCCGCGCCGCACGCGAACATGGGCATGGCGTCGCCGCCGCTCGGGATTCCTGCCTCCCGCGAAGGCTCCGGCACGTCATGGCTACCCGACGAATCGCCCATGTACATGCTCGGATGGCAGGCGGGCCCCTGGGAGCTCGACGCGATGTGGAACGCGTTCCTCCAGTACCTCCACGACGGGAGCTCGCGCGGCGAGAGCCAGCTCGGGAGCGTCAACTGGGTGATGGGGATGGCCCGCCGGCCGCTCGGTGCAGCGCAGATCCGTGCGCGCGCGATGCTCAGCCTCGAGCCGCTGACGGTGAAGCGTTGCGGCTACCCTGATCTCCTGGCGACGGGCGAGACGTGCCGCGCGGCGCCGCTCCACGATCGGCAGCACCCGCACGACATGTTGATGGAGCTGTCGGCGGGGTACGCGCATCCGGTCTCGAGCGCCGTCGCGCTCGACTTGTACGCGGCGCTCTCGGGAGAACCGGCGCTCGGCCCCGTCGCGTTCCCGCATCGCATCTCGGCGATGCCGACCCCCATCGCTCCCATGACTCACCACTGGCTCGACTCGACGCACATCAGCTTCGGCGTCGTCACGGCCGGCGTGTACGGCCGGCGCTGGAAGCTGGAGGGTTCCGCGTTCAACGGTCGCGAGCCCGACGAGCACCGCTACGACCTCGATCTTGCGCCGCTCGATTCGTTCTCGGGTCGAATCTGGCTCCTGCCGGATGCGCACTGGTCACTCCAAGTATCAGCCGGGTTCCTTCGCGAGGCGGAAGCGGGCATCGCTGGCGCGCCGCGAACGGATGTCACCCGGACCACCGCGTCCGCGACTCACCACCGCGCCCTGGGCCGGGGGGGCACATGGGCGACGACGGCTGCGTGGGGGCGAAACGCCGAGCACGGAAAGGGGACGAACGCGCTCCTCGTCGAGAGCGTGCTCGATCTCGACGAGCGGAACGTGCTCTTCGCGCGCATCGAGGCAGCCGAGAAGTCGGCCGAGGCGCTCGCGATCTCCGGCGGCAACGACGCGGTGCGCTGGATCGGAAAGGCTGCGCTGAGCTACGTCCGGCAGCTGCCGATCGAGCTCGGCCCGGGCCGAGAGATCCTGGTCGGCCTCGGCGCCGGCATGTCGGTGAATGCAGTCCCGAGCGCCTTCGAGATGGCCTACGGCAGCAGATGGCCGCTGGGGTTCTCGTTGTTCTTGAACACACGGCCAGGCCGGATGGAGATGTCGGCGAGGTGAACGTTCGGGGTGACTGGGTTACCGTACCGATCGGTACACGCTCGTACGCCGCCGGACGCGCCGCCCCTTCGCGGCGACGCAACCACGCGAGATCACGTGGGCACGGGTGTTGCTCATGGAGGCGAGCGAGCCGCATGGAGCGGCACGGATGGGAGACGAAGATGGGCAGGAAGACAATGTACCCGCTCGCAGCCGTCGGGCTTCTCCTCTGCACGCCCGCCTTCGCCGAGGACCCGGCCACGACGGCGCACGAGGCGATGCACGAGGCGATGCACGAGCAGATGGCCATGCCGGAGCACCAGCCGATGATGCCGGACCGGTCGATGGCGGGTCCGGTGAACGCGGCGGCACCGACGCAGGACGGTGACCACGCCGCTCGTCACCACCAGGCGCAGCGTGAGGCGCAGCAGGCGGGGGCGCACGCCCAGGATAGCGTCCATCACCAGCAGCAGGCCGAGCACCACGCCGAACAGCACGCCATGCACCGAGGGATGCACGCCGCGGACGCGAACCGAGCCGACGCGGCGAACCGCGCCGCGATGGGCGCGATGGGCGCGGGCATGGGAAGCGGCATGGGGGATGGGATGATGGGGGGATGCGACGCGCAACGCGCCGCCGAGCAGCAGCACACGTCGGACATGCACCCGGGCGGCATGATGTCGGGCGGCGGGACCACGCCCGGCGGCATGCACTAGCGGAGACTCCTTGATCCACGCGGGTCTCGTTCTGCTCGGCATCGTCCTCTCGGCGGGCGGCGCGGGCGCCAGCGAGCACATGCTCGCCGGCGCCCGGTTGTTCCGCGACGGCCGCTTCGCGGAGGCGCTGGTGGAGTTTCGTGTCGCGCGGAAGCTCGGCGCGCCTGAAGCGGATGGGTACGCCGGTGTCGCGCTCGTGAAGCTCGATCGTCCGGAGGAGGCCATCGAGGCTTTCGGAAGCCTGGACGCGCCCGGGCCCGACCCGCTCCTCGACTACTACCGCGCGCTCGCCGCCCACGACGCTCGCCTGTACCTTGCCGCAGACCGCCTGCTTGCGGGCGCGGCCGGCCGGGGTGGACCGCGGCTCGCGGAGCTCGCGGCGAAGCTGAGGGCCCGGATCGCGCCCGTCATCGCGCAGGAGCCGACCCAGGTGTCGATCGACTGGTATGCGTCGCGGTGCGCCGCGCTGCGAAGCGAACGGCGCACGACGCTTGCGCACGCCTTCTGCACGGAGGCGGCTGCGCTCTCGGAGCGCCGCCCACATCTCCCTCGTCGAGGCGACGGCGGGACGAGCGCGCGCGTCGCGGGGCCGGGAGGGCAGCCATGATCGCCGCGCTCCTCGCGCTCTCGCTGGTTGCGGTAGACCCCTGCCTCCCCGTCGAGCCCGCGGCCGCGGCCGATCCGCAGGCGGCGGCCATCTATCGCGAGACCGGTGACGCTGAGCGCGCGGCGGGGTCGCGCGAAACGGCGGCCGTGGCGTACCGGGCCGCCGCCGCGCTCGACCCGAGCGATCGCGCCTCGCGCGACGCCCTGGCCGCGCTGTGCGCGGGATCGCGCCCCGCGGCCGATTCCTTCCAGGAGGGGCTTCGCCGCATGCAGGCTGGCGATCTGCGTGGCGCGATCGCCTTGCTCGAGCCGCTCCGGCGGGGAGGAGACCCGTCGGCGGCGCTGCTCGAGGGAATCTGCCGGTTCGAGCTCGGCTCGTACGCCGAGGCCGACCGGCTCTTCGCCCAGGCCGAGTCCGCGCCGGAGCACCAGCACGTGGCGCGGCTCTACCGCGGGCTCATCGCTCTTCGACGCGGAGAGGGTCCCGAGGCGTCGGCGCTCTTCGACGCCGCCTCCGTGAATCCGGCCCTCTCGAGCATGGCGACGGACCTCGCCCGGCTCGCGCAGCGCGACGGCAAGCTCGTTCTCTCCTTCCTCGCCCAGGGGGGGCTCGACTCGAACGTGCGGCTCGCGCCGAGCGGCGCGTCCTCGGGGGGCGGCGGAATGATGGGCGGCAGCAGCACGATGAACGGCGACGGTCTCTACGGCCTCGGCGCGACCGCGCTGTACCGCCCGCTCGGCGTGAGCGGGCCTTATCTGCGCGGCGTGGGATTCCTGAACCAGTACCCCAGGGACAGCTCGTACGACATCGGAGGCGCCGACGCCGCTGCCGGGTGGCGGCTCGACAGGAGCGGGCGCGGGGTCGCGGCGGAGTACGCCTATGTCTACCGAGCGTTCGGCGGCGAGCCGTACCTCTCGGCGAACCGGCTCCTCGGCACGGGCTGGATCACCTCCGACGCGGTCACGTGGAGCGCGACGTACTTCGCGCGCTTCGAGGACTACCGGTCCTCCGAGTTCTCGGCCTTCTCCGGGATCCTGCAGCGAGCGGAGGCGAGGGCGACGTGGGCGCTCGGCGCCCGCGCGTGGCTGGGGATCGCTTACGGCGTGGCGCGCGAGTCGGCGAAGGTGAATATCACGAGCTTCACCGAGCACGGGCCGCTCGTGGACCTTCGCCTCGTGCTCGTTCCGCGTGCGCGCGTGGGGTTCGCCGCCGGCCTGTCCTTCCGCGGCTACGACGCGTTCGACGCCGCCCTCGGGGCGCGCCGGCGGGACACGTATGTGGATGGCGCAGCGTACGCGGAGTGGGACCTCGCGCCGAGGTGGACGGTGCGGCTCTCGCTCGACGGGCGGAAGGCGGTCTCGAACGTGGCGGCCTACGAGTACGACAAGGTCGTGCCGATGTTCGGCCTCGCGTACGTCCTGGGGATGTGAGGATGCGCCGCGCGTTTGCGCCGCTCGCCGCGGGGCTGCTCGGGCTCACAGGGGCGCTCGCCGCGACCCTGTTCCTGTACCGAGCCGCGGATCGCGCCCTCGTACGGATGCTCGACGAGCGGCTCCGCGGGGCAGGCGAGACCGCGGCCGGGCTCCTCTCTCGCGCGCCCGCGACGCCCGAGGCGCTCGGTGCGATCATGCGGGCGAACGAGCTCGAGGGCGCGTACCTCCTCTCGCCGACGCTGGAGGTCCTCGCCGACGCGACCGGCCCCGCGGGCGTCACGGCCGACCTCCTCCGGGTCGATCACGCGCGGGTCGACCGTGCCTTCGTGGGCGAGCCCACGATCGCCTTCGGATACGCGCTCGGCGACCAGCCCATCGCGACCGGGTATTTCCCGGTGAACGGGCCGGAAGGGAGCGTGCGGGCGGTGCTCGCGCTCGAGGCCGGCCAGTCCTTCGCTGCGGGACGCGCGCAGCTCCGGCGCGCGCTCTGGATCGGCGTGCTGCTCTCGGCCCTCGCTGCGTTCGCGCTCGCAGCGGCCGCGCTCCAGTGGGCGCGGAGCGAGGCGCACCGGCGCGAGACGGCCGAGCGCGCCGCGCGTGGCGACGCGCTCGCCCGGATGGCGGCGATGGTGGCACACGAGGTCCGGAACCCGCTCGGCATCATCAAGGGATCGGCGGAGCTGATCCGCGCGCGGGGCGCCGCAGCGCTCGGGCCGGAGGACGACGAGGCGCTTCAGGACCTTCTCGGCGAGGTCGAGCGGCTGAAGCGCCTCACGCAGGACTTCCTCGATCTCGCCCGCGAGCCCGTGCTCGTGACGTCTCGCATCGACCTCGCCGAGGTCGCCGGCGAGGCGCGCCGGGCGCTCGCGCACCGGCACGCGTCCGTGGCGGTCCGGCTCGACGTGCCGCCCCTGCCCGTCGAGGCCGACGCAGACCGGCTCCGCCAGGTCCTCGCGAATCTCCTGCTCAACGCCGCGCAGGCCGGCGCGAGGGAGATCGCGATCCGCGGCGCGGCGACGGAAGGGTTTGCCCGGATCGAGATCCGCGACGATGGTGGTGGGGTCGACGCGGCCCTCAAGACGCGGCTGTTCGAGCCCTTCGCGACGGGTCGAGCCGAGGGCACGGGCCTCGGCCTCGCGATCGCGCGCAGCATTGCGGTCCGTCACGGCGGCACGCTCACCCTGGTGGAGGACGGCCGTCCGGGGACGGCGTTCGCCCTGCGCCTCCCGCTCGCGCCCGGATAGGATCACGCCCATGAGCCGGGTCCTGGTCGTCGACGACGAGCCCAAGCTTGCCAAGGTCGTCGCCCAGATGCTGGAGCTCGACGGGCACGACGTCGCCCGCGCCGGCAGCGGGCGCGAGGCGCTCGCCCTGCTCGCGACCCGCGCGTTCGACGTGGTCGTGACCGACCTGCGAATGCCCGAGGTGGACGGGCTCGCGGTGCTCGCGGCGGCGCGGGCGACCGAGGCGGCGCCCGAGGTCGTGCTCATGACTGCGTACGGCACCGCGGAGAGCGCCGTCGCGGCGATGAAGGCCGGCGCCGCCGACTACGTCACGAAGCCCTTCTCGATGGACGAGCTGCGGCTCCGCGTGGCGCGCCTGGCCGCGCAGCGGACCGCCGAGGCGAAGAGCGACCGACTGCTCGCGCGGCTCACCCCGGACCTCGTCGCGGAGAGCGCCGCGATGACGGCGGCGGTCGCCGCCGCCCGGCAGGTCGCACCGACAGATGCGACGGTGCTCCTCCTCGGCGAGAGCGGGACAGGGAAGAGCCAGCTCGCGCGGTACATCCACTATCAGAGCAAGCGCGCCGCCAGCCCGTTCGTCGAGGTCCACTGCGCCGCGCTCCCCGAGACGCTCCTCGAGGGCGAGCTGTTCGGGTACGAGAAGGGAGCGTTCACCGGAGCGACGCAGCGGAAGGCGGGCCACCTTGCCGCCGCGGAAGGGGGCACGCTCTTCCTCGACGAGATCGGCGAGCTCACTCCCGCGACACAGGTGAAGCTGCTCCGGTTCCTGCAGGACCGGCGCTTCGTCCCGCTCGGCGCGACGGAGGAGCGCGCGGTCGACGTCCGCGTCATCTCCGCGACGAATCGCGACCTCGCTGGCGCCGTGAAGGAGGGCGCGTTCCGCGAGGACTTCTACTACCGCCTGAACGTCTTCGCGATCGAGCTGCCGCCGCTGCGGCAGCGGCCCGAGGACGTCGTGCCGATCGCGCAGCGATTCCTCGCGGCCCGGGGGCTGCCGGCGGCGAAGCTCTCCGCGCCGGCGCGCGACCGGCTCCTCGCTCACACCTGGCCGGGAAACGTCCGGGAGCTCGAGAACGCGCTGGAGCGCGCCCTGATCCTCGCAGGCGAAGGCGAGCTCCGTTCCGAGCACGTCGTGCCGCCATCCGGCACCGGTCCCCCCGGCGGGAAGGCTGCGGAGCAGCTCGTCGGTGAGGGGTTCAGCCTCGACGGGTTCGAGCGGGAGCTGGTCTTCGCAGCGCTCAGGCGCGCAGGCGGAAACAAGACGAACGCCGCTCGGCTCCTGGGGGTCACGCGGAGGCGGCTCTACTCTTTGCTGGCGAGCCTGGGCGAGGAGGGCGGCGAGGACGCCAGCTAGGCGGTCCGCGGCGTGGCACCGTGGAGCGGCGGCGAGATCACTTGGGCGCGACGATGATCGATGCCCGCGCGTCCTCGTTCGCGCACACGAGGTCGATGGTCTCCGCTCGGTCGAGCTTCAGTGTGACCGGGATGGTTTCACCGACCGGGAGTTGCACGAGGACCTGCCTCGTCGGGATCGCGAGGCCTGCGTTGCAGTGGGAGGGGTCGCTTCGCCGCACGCTGAGAACGATCTGCTCGCCCTGCGCCGCTTTGATCTCCTTCGGCGAGAAGCCGTAGGCGACGACCAGCACCTCGACCTGACGGGGGCTGCCGGGCGGCAGGATGCCTCGCGGCGCGGCGGCAGGAGAGGGGTCGTGCTTCTCTCGTCGCTGAGGCAGGTCCATCCCGCCCGCACCGTGGGAGTGCTGCGCTCGGGCGAGCATGGGGACACCGACCGCAACTGCTGCCGCGAACAGGCTCGAGCGTAATCTCAAATCGGATCTCCTCGGCGCCTCGGAATAGCACATGCCGTGCCACCGCTGGGCGCTAACGTGCTTGCTCGATACGGAGTCCCGGGATGAGCGGTACCGGAGCGAACGTGACCACGGAGAAGATCACGATGTGACGGAGCTCGTCACGTACCGGCGTCGCGCCTATCCGCTCCGCGACTCGTCGTTTCTGACGTCCGGCTACCCGAGTGCGCGCCCGGGAGCGCGGTTTCAGCGAGGCTTACAGCGCGAGGCCGACCCGGAACGTCGGCCGCAGCTCGAACCCGTGGACCGACTGCAGGAGCAGGTCCTTGTCTTCGTCCCCGCCCCTGTCGATCACCGAGAGGGCGGAGTGGATCGAGTAGTCCCCCGCGCGCACCTCCGCGAACAGCAGGTCGCCGACCGTGAGCCGGATCCCGAGGATC
>DASWEI010000215.1:0-10086 GCA_036394835.1 Anaeromyxobacter sp.
GCGACGACCGAGGGCTCGTTCGAGACGATGCCCATGCCGCGGATGTAGATGAGCGTATTCGCGGTCCCGAGGTCGATCGCGAGATCGCGGGACATGATGTTGTGGAGCCAGTTGAGCACGGCGCGCGGACTATAGCAGGGGTACCCCGCGGGACAAGGGGTCCCGCGGGTGCGCGTGCGATCGGACGGCGGGTCCGGCCAGGGCGTGCCCTCGCCCGCTCGCGGGGGAGCAGGCGACGCGTGGTAGCGTGCCGCGTGCCCCTCGCCGCGCACCGCTGTCCGCGCTGCCGCTTCCCCACACCGGGGTGCCTCTGCCCGGCGGTCCCGGCGCTCCGCACGCGGCTCGAGGTCGTGTTCCTGCGCCACGCGAGCGAGCGGGACCGCCTCTCGAACACCGGCCACTGGGCTTCCCTGGCACTCGAGGGCAGCGCCGTCCTCGAGCACGGGCTCCCCGGCGCGCCCCTCGACGCGTCCGAGCTCGCGGTACCCGGAACTTGGGTGCTCTACCCGTCGCCGCACCCGCCGCCGCCCGGGACGCCCCCGCCGCGGCGACTCGTCGTCCCGGATGGCACCTGGTCGCAGGCGCGCCGGATGATGCAGCGGATCCCGGCGCTGCGCGCGCTTCCTCGCCTGCCGCTCCCGGCGCCGGTGGCGGTGCGGCTCCGGCGCCCGGTCGCGGGCGGGATGTCCACGCTCGAGGCGGTCGCGTCGGCGCTGCGCGCCCTCGATGAGCCCGCCGCCGCGGCCGCGCTCGAGCAGCTCCTCGCGGAGGGGGTCGCGCTCGCGACCCGCCTGCGCGGAACGGCAGGTTCCCTGAGGGGCAAGGCGCGGGCGTCCGGCGCCGGCGCCCGCTAGATCCGCCGCATGGCGCGGATCGATCCGACGCAGCTCCCCGACCTGCCCGTCCCGTTCATGAACGCCGACCACGAGCGGGAAGCCGCGCTCGTGAATCAGCTCGAGGCCGCGGTCGCCGCCCACGCGCGCGGAACGGGCACGCTCGCCGAGGTGGTCGAGCGGCTCTCGCTGCTCGCCGTCCACACGCGCGATCACTTCCTCCGCGAGGAGACGATGATGCGGGAGGCGGGCTTCCCCGCCTACGCCGTCCACAAGGCCGAGCACGATCGCGTCCTCGCCGAGATGGACGCGGAGGCGCGCATCTTCCGCGAGCACGGCGACGCAGGGCGCCTCTCGCGCTACCTGTTCGAGGCGCTGCCCGCCTGGTTCGAGAACCACGTCCGGACGATGGACGTCGTCACCGCGCGGTTCGTCGCCGCGCGCGACGGCGCCACGCGTCAGAAGTTGTAGGCGTAGTCGTAGTCGTAGTCGAAGTCCTTCGTCACGCCCGCCTTCTGGAGGATGTCGAGCGCGTGCGCGAAGTCCTTCGTGGTCGCGGTGATGAAGGCCTGGATCGCGAGCGCGCCCTTCGCGGCGACCGCCTCCGGGGACGCGTCCGCCTCGAGCGCGACGAGGACGGCGGAGATCCGCTGCGCCGTCGCCGCGTCCAGCTTCTTCGAGACGATGAAGGAGGCGTTGGGGTTCGCTCCCGGGTCGCCGCCGACCAGCTCGAGGCCGGGGTACTTCGCCTGCTCCTTCGTCCAGACGTGGTTCTTCACGATCGCCACGTCCGCCTGCCCGCGGGAGAGCGCGTCGAGCGCGGCGCCGTGCGAGGCAGCCTGGAGCACCGCCGCGGGCTTCGAGGGGCCCACCGACTCGAAGTAGAACTGCCCCGCGGACGCGAGCGCCGCGAAGATGACGCGCTTGCGGTCGAAGTACCGCCCCGCGCCGTCGAATCGCGCGCTCCCCTTCGGCGCGATGACGACGGCGGAATAGGTCGAGACGCCGTCCACGCCCACCGGGCGGACGAGCGGCTCGGCGAGCCCCTTGATGAACAGCAGCGTGCCGGCGATGCCGGACCCGCTGAACATCGCGTCAGCCTGGCCGGCTGCGAAGAGCTCCGCGGCTGCGCGGTTGTCGGGGGCGGTGACGAAGTCGGCCGGGACGCCGTTCTTCGCGAGGTACGCGAGGAGCGGCTGGTACTTGCGGGCGTCGCCCGCCTGCGCCTGCGTTCTCACGATCCTGAGCTCCGCCGCGCGGACCATCTGGGCGAAGGGAAGTGCGGTGAACAGCGCGATTGCGGTGAGCGCGTTGCGGGTCCTGGATGTCATCGTCGGATGGTCCTCGGGATGGACGCCCGTTCGTTTGCCGCGCCGCTGCGAATGCACTCCGCGGCGATGAGAGAGTCCGGGACCAATATGCAGACCCGCCCTCGCGCCTTCTATCCCGTGTTCGAGTGGCCCGGGCGCGTCGCACGGCGGCGCCGCCGCGCACACATCGCGCGCTGGGCACCGCAGCTCCTCCAGTCACCTACTGTGACGATCGGCCACGCCCGTCGCGCACAGTGGCTCGCCGCGCGCGCCTGCGCGCACGGGCGAAGCCGGGTCAGGCGACGCTGCGCAGGAGCGGGCGGGTCGGGGCGCCGGGGGCGGCCCGGACCCGGGTGCCGTCCTCCACGTGGAAGAAGGCGATGATGCCCTTCAGCTGCTCGGCCTGCATGGCGAGCGCGGTCGCGGTGGAAGACATCGCATCCGCGGCGCTCGCGTTCTGCTGGACCACCTCGTTGAGCTGCTGGATCGCGACGTTGATCTGGTCCGCGCCGGCGGCCTGCTCGCGCGAGGACTCGCTGATGTCCTTCACGAGGTCCGACGTCTTCAGGATCTCGGGGACGAGATCGCCGATGAGCCGGCCGCTCCGCTCGGCGACGGCCACGCTCGATCCGGTGATCTGGGAGATCTCCTTCGCGGCCTTCTGCGAGCGCTCGGCGAGCTTACGGACCTCCGCGGCGACGACCGCGAACCCCCTGCCCTGCTCCCCCGCGCGCGCCGCTTCGATCGCGGCGTTCAGCGCGAGGAGGTTCGTCTGGTACGCGATCTCCTGGATGATGCCGATCCGCTCGGCGATCTCCTTCATCGCGCCGACGGCGCCCGCGACGGCCCGACCACTCTCCTCCGCCGCACCCGCCGACTTCTGCGCGATCCGCTCGGTGGACGCGGCGTTCTCGGCGTTCTCCCGGATCGCCGCGTTCATCTCCTCTACGAGCGAGGCGGCCTCCTCCGTCGTCGCCGCCTGCGCCGTCGTGCCCTGAGACATCCGCTGCGCGCTCGCGTCGATCTCCCGGCTGCCGCTCGCGACCGCGACCGCCGCCGCCTGCACCTGCAGGACGACGTCCCTGAACTGCACGACCATGACCCGCATCCCGTCGAGGAGCCGCCCGAGCTCGTCGTCGCGCCCCGCCGCGACCTCGACGTCGAGGTCGCCCGCCGCGAGGCGATCCACCACCGCGACGCACTCCCGGAGCGGCGAGGTCACCCCGCGGATGAGCAGGACCATGCCGCCGCCGGACACGAGCAGCGCGAAGAGGATGCTGCCGAACGCGACGGTCGCGTCGTCCCGGAGCACGCGGGTCACCCCCTCGGTGTGGTAGCCGATCCGGAGCGTGCCGAGCGGGCGGCCGTCGGAGGTCGCGAGCTTGCGCTCGAAGACGACGAGCGTCGCGACGTCGACGGGCGCCCCCTCCTTCGTGAGGAGCTTCCCGTGCTCGTCCTGCACCGCCGCGAGCGCGACCTCGGGGTCCTTGCGGAGCTCGGCAACGAGCCGGTCGACGGCGACGAAGTCGAAGTTCTCGACGTACCCCGCGCAGACCTGCTCGACGAGCGTCGCGACGGCGTCGCCTTTCGCGTCGAGCGACGCCCGGATGTTCCGCGCGCCGCGCTGCGCGAGGAAGAAGCCGAGCCCTCCGACGACGAGAGCGGCGAGCACGAGCGTGGTCGTGAGGAAGCGGGCGGCGATGGACCGGAAGCGGAGCATGGGTGGGTACCTCCGCGTCAGAAGACGTATCCGAAGTCCTTCGTCACGCCCGCCTTCTCGAGGAGGTCGAGCGTGTGCGCGAAGTCCTTCGCCGTCGCCGGGATGAAGCCCCGGATCGCGAGCGCGCCCTTCGCGGCGACAGCCTCTGGAGACCTGTCCGCCTCGAGCGCGAGCAGGCGCGCGGAGATCCGCTGCGCCGTCGCGGCGTCGAGCTTCTTCGAGACGATGAGGGAGGCGTCCGGGTTCTCGCCGCGATCACCGCCGACCGACTCGAGGCCGGGATACCTCGCCTGCTCCTTCGTCCAGACGTGGTTCTTCACGACCGCCACGTCCGCCTGGCCGCGGGAGAGCGCGTCGATCGCGGCTCCGTGCGAGGCCGCCTTGAGGACGGCGGCAGGCTTCGATGGGCCGACCGAGCGGAAGTAGAACTCCCCCGCCGACGCGAGCGCCGCGAGGATGACGCGCTTGCCGTCGAAGTACCGCCCCGCGCCATCGAACCGCGGGCTCCCCTTCGGCGCGACCACGACGGCGGAGTAGGTCGAGACCCCGTCCACCCCCACCGGGCGCACGAGCGGGGCCGCGAGCCCCTTGATGAAGAGCGTCCCGGCGATCCCCGAGCCGCTGAACATCGCGTCGGCCTGGCTGGACGCGAAGAAGTCCGCCGCCGCGCGGTTGTCCGGGGCGGTGACGAAGGCAGCCGGGATGCCCTCCTTCGCGAGGTACGCGAGGAGCGCCTGGTACTTGCGGGCATCGCCCGCCTGCGCCTGGGTGATGACGATCCTGAGCTCCGCGGCGCGAGCGACCTGAGCGAGGAAGGGGGCGGCGAGCAGCGCGACTGCGACGAGCGAGCTGCGGGTCACGAGTGTCATCGTCTTCATGCTCCTCGGGGAGGCCCCCTGTTCGATTGCCGCGCCCCCCCGGGCGATGCACTCCGCAGCGACGGGACTTCAGGGAGCAGTATGCGGACGCGTTCGCGCGCGCTCCATCCCGTGTTCGAGTGGCCGGTGCGCATCGCACGGCGGCGCCTTCGCGCTCACATCGCGCCGGGCACACCGGCGCCAGGCGGTGCGCGCGCCGAGCCCTCTCGTCGAAGGCGCACCCCGCGCAGCGACAGCTCGGCGCGGTGGCGAGCAGGACTGCGAAGACGAGAAGAGGCCCGGCGGAACCGGCCGCCGGGCCCCTCGTGCCGCGGTGGGGCGGACGCCCCGCGCGCGGCGGGTCTAGAAGCAGGTCGTCGAGTCGGTCGCCGCGTCGAGGCAGCCCCAGGTCGTCGCGAACGGACCCGCGGCCGCTGCGCCGCCGGGCCCGTCCACGTCATAGGTTACGGAGATCGCTCCCACCCCGCCGTCCGTGGCCTGGATCTGGATATACGCGCCGTTGTCGGCGTCGATCCGGAGCGTCCCCGAGTACGGGTAGGCCTCGGTCGCGAGCTGCCAGAACGGCGGGTCGATGAGGAGGTCGAGGCAGCCGCCCATCTCGATCGTGCAGATGCGGCCGTCGAAGCCCCAGCTCGTGGCGTCGGGCGTGTACATGTACGCATCCGCGAAGGCCAACGTGAACGTCTCCGAGTACGAGCTTCCCGCGCCGCTGCGCCCGGAGAGACGGAACGCCTGGCGCACCGTGCCCCCGACCCCCTCGACGCCCGCGATGGACTGCCCGGAGATCGTGAACCGCTCCTGCTGCAGGCTGCCGTCCACCACGAAGTCGTAGGTGATGTCGCCGTTCACCCCCGAGAACGTCATGTCAGGCGCCCAGGTGACGAGGTTCGTGAAGCGGAGCTGGTATCCGAAGGTCATGGTCCCCGTCCCGGCCGACGCGGGATCGTACGCGTCCGCACCCGGGGGCGCGCTCGTGATGGTGAGCGTGAACGCGCCGTCCTTCGAGATCCCCTCCGCGTCCGTGCACTCGTCGAAGCTCATGCCGAACGAGGTGCCCGCGCTCGTGACGGCGGGGTCCCCGACGGGATCGTAGAAGCTGATCGTCTCCTTGCCGCCGCCGGGGCACGGCTCGGTGAACGACCCCTGAATGGAGCCGGCGAGCGCCGCGCCGCCTCGGTAGGCGGCCGCGTACTGCATGGCCTGCACGACGCCGAACCGAGGGGCGGCGGCGGCCTGGACGCCCATGAGCCCCCCGAGCCCCGCAGCGTCGCTGGTCGCGCCGGAGACCGACCGCGTCGCGCCGGTCGCGGCGGCCGCGAACCCGCCCACGTTCGAGGCGCTGATGGTCGCCGAGGTCTGCGAGCCGCCGTACGCGACGGTGACGTTCGGAAGCCGATCCTCCTTCTTGTCGCTGCCGCACGCGGCGACGACGAGCGCCGCGCCGATGATCGCAATGAGCTTGCCGGTCCTCATCCTGGAACCCCCGATGACGTTCGCTTCGTTGGTGGTGCCGGGCGCCATGACGGCGCCGCGACGACGACGCTAGCGGCTCGTCGATGTGTGTCTCTATGCGCTCGGCGTGGGCCGCAGCGGGTCGCCGGGCCGTGTGACCCCCGTCACCGACGTCGGGCGCAGCGGCGTCCCTGCGCGGACTTTGCCCCCCCGCACGCCCGCGCTACTCTCGTCGCGACCGATGGCGCGCAAGAGGCCGGCCCGCAAGGCCGTCGTCACCTGCCCGAGGTGCGGAGGCGAGGCGGATCCGTCCGCGGGCGCGGTGAACTATTGCCCGAGCTGCGGGGCGGATTTGCGCGCCCCCCCGGACCCCTCGCAGACCGGAGGTTTCGTCCACCGCGTCATCGCCGAGCGATACCGGCTCGTCGCCCTCGTCGGCGAGGGCGGGATGGGCGCGGTCTACCGCGCCGAGCACATCCGGATGGGCAAGGCGCTCGCCCTCAAGATCCTGCGCGGCGACTTCGCGCGCGAGCCGGGCGCGGTCGACCGCTTCCTCGCCGAGGCGCGCATCGTCTCGCGCCTCTCCCACCCGCACACGATCGCGGTCTTCGACTTCGGCGAGATCGACGCGGCGGGCTCCGGGTTCTACCTCGCGATGGAGTTCGTCCCGGGCAAGGACCTCGCCACCTTGCTCGAGGAGTCGGGGCCGCTCGCAGAGCACCGCGTCGCGGAGATCGGTCAGCAGGTGCTCGGCTCGCTCGCCGAGGCGCACGACGCCGGGATCGTCCACCGCGACGTGAAGCCCGGGAACGTGATGCTGATGCAGACGCGCTCGGGCGAGGACTGGGTGAAGGTCCTCGACTTCGGGATCGCGAAGCTGCGCCACGGACCCGCCGACCGGGAGGGCCGGGGCGCTCCCGCGGCGTCCGCGTCGACGACGGGGGTCGGCGCCATCGTGGGGACCCCGAACTATGTCGCCCCGGAGCAGGCGCGCGGCGGCGCCGTCGACGCGCGCGCCGACCTCTATGCCGTCGGGTGCCTCCTCTACGAGCTCGTCGCGGGCCGGCCTCCGTTCGTCGCGCCCTCGGCGATGGCGGTCGTCGCGGCGCACCTCCACGACGAGCCGCCGCCGCTCGACCGCGTCGCCGGCGTGTCGCGCCGCTTCGCGGAGGTGATCCACCGCGCGCTCGCGAAGAAGCCCGAGGACCGCTTCACCTCCGCCGACGCGATGCGCGAGGCGCTCGCCGCGATTGCCGAGCCGACCGGCGCGCGGCCGCTCTCTCGCGAGGGCGCGCCGGAGGTGTCGGGCGCGCTCCGGATCGCGCGCCGCGAGGACTTCGCCGAGTTCGACCGCCAGATCCGGGCGCTGAGGCGCGGCCGGGTGCTCGCGCCGCTCATCGCGCTCGCCGCCGTGCTCGCGCTCGGCGCGGCGACCTGGCGCCGGGGCGACGTGTACGCGCTCCTCGCCGCGAGCGCGCCCAGGCTCGCGGCGGCGCTCCCCGACGCCCTCCGCCCTGGCGCGGGGTTCGACGGCGAGGAGCACGAGCCGAACGACACGCCCGCCGGCGCGAACCCGCTCCCGATCCCGGCCGGCGCCGACGGCCAGCCGGCGGGCGGCGTCGCCGAGGTGCGCGGCCACGTCGGCGCGAAGCTCTCGGACACGATCGGCGACGTCGACCTCTACCGGATCGAGGTCCCGGCGACCGCGCGGGGGAAGGTGATCGTGGCGGAGTGGCGCGGCGAGCGCGCAGGCGAGGGGATCCGCGGACTCGACGTCGCGCTCACGCTGAACCGCGCGCGAGCCGCGGACGACGCGCGCCCGTCCGCGCCGCTCGTCGCGAGCGTCAACCGGGGCGGCCCCGGCCGGCCCGAGCGGCTCGTCGCCGCGGTCGAGCCCGGCGTCTACTACCTCGCGGTCCGGGAGCGGCACGACGACGCGACCGGACCGGTGGAGAAGCCGACCGATCGATACCTCATGTCGGTGCGGCTCGCGGACCCCGAGCCGGGCCGCGAGATCGAGCCGGACGATGGGCCGGACCGGGAGGCGGCGGGTCCCGAGCGCTACCCGGCCTGGCGTGCGGCGGCGGAGCGGAACCTCCTCCTCGAGGGGGCTTCGGTCGGCGGCGACACGGCGCCGGACGACCCGGACCTCTTCGCGATCACGCCGCGGGCGGGCGGAGACGCGCCGGAGCTCGTCGTCATCGTCCCGGAGCCCGGGCTCGCGCTCTCCGCGCGGATCTGGCGCCCGGACGCGGACGACCTCGTCGCCGGCGCGAGAGGGGACCGCGTCCGCTTCGAGGATGCCGGGACGGGGGCGCCGGGCGAGGTGCTCGTCGCCATGAAGCTCGGCGCTCGCCAGGGCGCGCCCGCGCTCCTCCTCGTGCGCGCCGCCGACGGGCAGGGCGGCTACGACGTCTTCGCGCTCGGGCGATCGCCCGCGTCCGGCGCCGCGGCGCTCGGCCTCGTGGGCCGGCTCGCCGACGCGGGGCGGACCGCAGGTGCGCTCGAGATCGCCGCGGCGTACGCCTCCGCGCTCCCGGGCGCCGTGTCGCGCGACGAGCTCTTGCTCGAGGCCGGCAAGCTCGCGGAGCGGCTCGCACCCGGGCTCGCGCCGGAGGCGCTCGGCACGTTCGACCGCGCGGCGGTCTTCCTCGGCGCCGCGATCTTCGAGCGTGGAGAGGGGAAGGTTCGCTACGGCGCCGCCTTCGAGGCGCGCGTCGCCCCGGACGGGCCCGCCGCCGCCGAGGCCGCCGCGCGCGTGCAGGCCCTCGCCGCGAGCGCGCCGCCAGCCGCTGCCGCCGCGCCGCCGAGCCCCTGACGGACGGGTGCCCCGACGCAAGAAGGGCCGGTCCGTGGCGGACCGGCCCTTGGGAGTTCTTGTGGCCCAGGCCTAGGCTTCGGCCTCGACCTTCACCTTCGCCTTGCCGACCACGTCGCTGTGCAGCTTCACCGGCACCTCGAAGTCGCCGACCGACTTGATCGGCTCGGCGAGGTCGATGGAGCGGCGGTCGATCTGGAGGCCGCGCGCGGCGAGCGCCTCGGCGACGTCCATCGCGGTGACCGATCCGTAGAGCTTGTCCTGCTCGCCGACCTTGCGCTTCAGGGTCACCGGCGTGTCGGACAGCCGCTTCGCGATCGCCTCGGCGGAGGCCTTGAGCTTCGCCGCCTTCGCCTGCGCGATCTGCTTCTGGTGATCGAGCTCTCGGACGTTCTTCGGGTTCGCGGCGACCGCGAGCCCACGCGGGAGGAGGAAGTTCCGCCCGTAGCCGGGCTTCACGTCCACCAGCTCGCCGCCCTTGCCGAGGTTCTCCACGTCTTCACGGAGGATGAGCTTCATCGTGCGCTCCTCTACATCTGCCCGACGGTGTAGGGCAGGATCGCGAGCATCCGCGCGCGCTTCACCGCGGTCGCGACCTCGCGCTGGTGCTTCGCGCAGTTCCCGCTGATGCGCCGCGGGATGATCTTGCCGCGCTCGGTCAGGAAGTACTTGAGCTGCCCCTGGTCCTTGTAGTCGACCTTCAGCGCCTTGTCGGCGCAGAAGCGGCAGACCTTGCGCCGGCCGAAGCCGCGCCGCCCGCCCTCGTCGCCGCCGCGGTCGCCGCGCTCGTCACGGTCACCGCGATCGCCGCCGCGGCCGTAACCGCCGCCGCCGCCACCACCGCCGCCGCCGTAACCACCACCGCCGCCGCCGCCGCCGCCGTAACCGCCGCCGCCGAACCCGCCCGGACGTGAGCCACCCATCGACCCGTTCCCCATCTTCGAACCACCAAAGTCAGGACGCGCCATGGCTACTCCTCCGTCGCTTCGGCCGCCTCGGCCTCGAAGGGCTCCTCGCCGGGGGCGACCTCGCTGCGCTCCTCGCGCGGCTTGTCCTCCTCGACGGGGGCGATCTT
>DASWEI010000216.1:0-16061 GCA_036394835.1 Anaeromyxobacter sp.
GCAGACGTTCCTCGTCTCGGAGGCCTGCAAGGAGCTCATCGACTCGGGCAAGACGACGAGCATCCGCGACCTCTACTACATGACGAAGCACACCCTCGGGGAGACGAAGCAGAACACCTTCGAGGAGCAGGAGGAGTCGGATCCGATCATCGAGGACCTCGAGGTCGCCGTCGACTCGCTCCGCGAGGAGCTGCACCTCTTCGCGACCGGCCGCGGCTCGGTCGTCGGCCCGATGACCATCCGCGACTCGGGCGACACGATCGACCTCCGCCGCATGGGCTCGGGCGGCTGGTCGGTGCCCTCGATCGTCGAGGAGCACGTCGTCCAGTTCGGCAAGACCGAGGCGAAGTACGTCCTGCTCGTCGAGAAGGACGCCGTCTGGAAGCGCTTCAACGAGGACAAGTTCTGGCAGCGCGAGAAGTGCATCATCGTGACCGGCCAAGGTCAGCCGCCGCGCGGCGTGCGCCGTCTCGTGCAGCGGCTCCACTCCGAGCTGAAGCTGCCGGTCTACGTCCTCGTCGACAACGATCCGTGGGGCTTCTACATCTACTCGGTCCTGAAGCAGGGCTCGATCAACCTCGCCTACGAGTCGATGCGCATGGCGGTGCCGGCGGCGCGGTTCATCGGCCTCTCGTCGTTCGACAAGGTGACGTTCAAGCTGCCCTCGAACGTCGCCATCAAGATGAACGACCAGGACGTCGCGCGCGCGAAGCAGATGCTCGCCTACAAGTGGTTCCAGGCGAAGCAGTGGCAGCAGGAGATCCAGGAGATGGTGAGCAGCGGGCAGAAGTTCGAGCTCGAGGCGCTGAGCCGCCGCGGGATCAGCTTCATCACCGAGGAGTACCTGCCGAGGAAGCTGAAGGAGAAGGACTGGCTCGAGTAGCGGCGCCGCGGTGACTGGCGGCGCGGCGTGCGTTGCGGCGGGCGCCTGGCTCGGGCGCGAGTGGGCGCCGGCGCCACGCGTGGCGCTCGGTCTTGGCGTGCCGGCGTGGTACTTCATCGCCGCGGCCGGAGACGTTCCGGCGCTCGTACGTGTTCGGCGCGACGAGCGCGTCCTTCCCATTCTGACCGTCCGAGAAAACTTTGACGCAGCACGCACCCGCGGCGACACTTCGCCGCAACTAGGAGGAGCCGCATGGCCGCCAAGAAGGGCAATCGCTCGAAGCGCAAGGTGTCGAACCGGTCGAAGACGAAGCGCGCCACCGCCGTCCGTAAGCGCAAGCTGTCGGTGAAGCGGCAGCGCCGCGCCAAGCGCGGCCCCCGGTAGTTCCAGTTGCACGCCGGGCCGGCGGGCCGCACGATGAGCACGTGCCCGTCGCGCCCGGTAGCTCCGCTCCACCCGCGCAGGTCCTCGCCCTTCGGGGCGACGCGCGGGATCCGGCGCTCGCCGAGCTGGGCGAGCCCCTGGATCTCCCCGGCCTCGCCACCGCCGGTCCGGCGATCCTCTTCTTCTACAAGGGCGACTGTGGCGCGAGCGACGCCGCCGCGCACGTCCTGCCGCGCCTCGCGCGCGTGCCCGGGCTCGCGCTCGCCGCGATCTCGCAGGATCCCCCCTTCGACACCGCCGTCTTCTCGGGCGCCCACCAGCTCGACGCCGGCGGAGTGCGCGTGCTCGTCGATCCCGAGCCGTGGCGCGTCTCCGACGCGTATGGCGTGCTCGCGACGCCGACGTTCGTGCTCCTCGACCGCGGAGGGCGGGTGGAGGCGGTCCTCGAGGGGTGGAGCCGTGACGACGTGAACGCGCTCGCTGTCCGCGCGGCGGCGCTCGCCGGCGCGCCTCCGCCGGTCGTCTCGACGCCGGCGGACGGGCCGGCGTTCCGCCCCGGCTGAAGTGCGAGGAACGCGCCCTAGGTGAGGGCGCCCGGACGCATCACGCCCCGCGTCGCGGCCACGCGCGCCACACGAGCAGCCGCACGGCGCGCGCCGCTTCGTCGAGCAACCCTCGCCGCTCGGCGAGGTGCGTGGCCACGGAGTCGACCAGCGACGACGCGAGGACGAGGCGCGTCTCGACGTTCCGCTCGGCGAGCCCGCGCTGCTTCTCCTCCGCTGCGATCGGAAGGTTCGCGAGGACGAGGTCGGCGAGCTGGGCGCGGTCCGGGACGGAGAGGAGCCTGCGGACCTCGCGCAGGGTGAGCTCCGGGAAGACGTCGGGCCCGTCCTCCGCGAGCCGCTCACGGAGCCGGCGATCCCGCGGCGGCGTCGCCGGGGGCGCGATGGCGGTCGCGTCGTCGAGCACGCGAACGCGGGCGGAGAGGTGCTCGGCCCGCGAATGCAGGTCGGAGAGCTCGACGCGAGCGAGCCCGTGCACGTCGCACCGCACCGCGGCTCCACCGAGGAGCTCCCGCACCGTCGCGAGCGTCGCGACGCGGTGGACTGCGTCCCCGTCTCGCGCCGGGACGCGCCGCAGCGCCACCGCGAGGAGCCCGTCGGCCGAGACCGCCGCCCGCGCCGCCGAGACCGCCTCCGGCGTGTGCAGCGCGAGCGGCAGCGTCCCCGCAGGAAAGAGGACGCTCCCGTTCAGCCCGAGGACCGGGACCTCGTCGGGGACCGCTGCCGGATCGATGAGCGGCATCGCGAGCCGAGCGTACCGCGGCTCGGAGTCCGCGCGCCTCGCCCGCAGCGTCCGGGTCGCCCCCTCACCCCGGCCCTCTCCCCCGCTTCGCGGGGGCGAGGGAGGTTCCGGGGAGTACCAGACCCCTGTAGACGAGACCCCGCGGAGCGCTAGACCACTCGCCGCTGCTCCGGCTCGCCCTCGCGCAGCCCGCCGAGGAACGGCCGGCAGCGCGCGAGGAACCCCTCGAGCAGCGCCGCCTGCTCTGCAGGGAGCCGGCGGGCGAAGAGCGCGGGGAGCGTCTCGCGCGCCGAGGCGATGCTCTCCTCGTAACCGTCGGGCGTGAGCGAACCCTCGACGAGCCGCCAGCGCAGATAGAGGAGCCACGTCTGCACGACGTCGGTCATGCAGTACGCCGCGATCCGGTCGAGGGCGCCCGCCGAGTAGAGCGACTGGACGTCCTCGCCCGCGACGTCCTCCTTCCCCGGAAGCCCGACGAGCTTCGCGTACAGATCGAGCGGCGCCGCCACCGCCGCGCCGTCTCCGGTGAGGAGGTCCTTCACGTCGAGGTGCTCGGCGATGCCCCCGCCGCGCCTGCCCGGATACCACGTCGGGATCGGGACGCCGTGCTTGAGCGAGCGCAGCTCGAGGACCGGCAGGTCGAACCCCTTGCCGTGGAACGTCACGAGCGACGCTCCGGCGAGCCGGTCCCACGCTCTCGCGAGAAACCCCGGCTCGTCGCCGCGCCGGTCGGTCCAGGAGGCGGCGTCGAGGAGGTGGACGACACCGCCCTCCTCGGCCGCCTCGAGCGTGCACGCGGCGACGGGGCGGTGATACGGCAGCGGCAGGAAGTCGCTGCGGCCTCCGGTGCGCGCGCGCCGCTCCGCGAGGACGCGTCGCAACTGCTCGGGATAAGGGCGGGTAGGCTCGCCGTCGACCGCCGAGACGAGGTCCTCGTCGGCCACGGTCTCAAGATCGAGTGTGACGAAACGCCGCACGGGAATAAGTCTCGCACCGGGGTCTGACACCGTCCGTCCGTGGGGAGCACGGCGCAGTACCCACTTCGGTTTGCCCCGAGAGGTCACGCCGCGGCGCGTTGGGCGGGAGGTAGGGTGTCGCCACAGGAGGAGACGCCATGAAGCTTCAGGAGAGATTCGGTGCGCTCGAGGCGGAGGCAAAGGGACGGATTCGCCGCGCGCTCACCACCAGCAACGCGAAGCTGCTGGAGATCGATGGGGCGCTCGCGAAGGTCGCGAAGGACGACTGGACGGTGCCCGGGATGAAGCGCCATCTCGATCAGCTGAAGGCGCGAGCGGACACCCTGCGCGCGACCGCTATGAAGCGCGTGCAGGCGATGCCGGGCGACGCGGTCTCGAAGCTCGCGACCGGCTCGCGCACGCCCCTGCAGAACCTCGCGCGCAGCCTCGCCCAGATGGCGAAGAAGTTCGAGCCGCCCGCGCCGAAGTCGGTGAAGCCGGTCGATGGGAAGACCGAGGCGAAGGTCGCGAAGGCGAGCTGAGCGCGGTTCGCCCCTCGACTTCGCGCCGCCAGCGGCGGCACACTCGGGGGGCGGTCCGTCGAGCTCGGGGTGGGTTGCGGCGCGCGTCGCGTGAGGCGCGCGCCGCTCCCGCTCACCACGGGAACGCCGCAGCTACGGCGCGCGGCGAGAGACGTCGCGCGGCGGCCGTGGATCCCGGTCGAGACGGGCTTCGCCTCGGAGAAGCCTTGCTCGGGTTCACGAACCCTCGCCGGGTGCCGTGGCTCAGACGCGGTGACCCGGAGGATCTCGCCCGTGACCGCTGCCGCGCCCAGCCCCGCTCAGCTCGAGTCCGCCATCGCGGCGCGCTACGCACCCCTCGCCGCCGCGTGCGGCTCGCTCTCGTGCGGCGCGGCCCTCGACCGGGCGGCCCCGGCGCCAGGCGAGACCGTCGTCGATCTCGGCTGCGGTCGCGGCCAGGACGTGGTCCGCGCCGCCGCGCTCGTGGGCCCGCTCGGTCTCGCCATCGGCATCGACCTCTCCGAGGAGATGCTCGCCGCGGCCGCGCGCCTCGGGGAGCGCGCGGCGAACGTCCGCTTCGTCCGCTCCGCGCTCGCGCCGCTCGAGCTGCCGGACGGCTCGACCGACGTCGTCGTCTCGAACTGCGCCATCAACCACGCGCCCCACAAGGAGGCGGTTTACCGCGAGATCCACCGCGTGCTCCGCCCCGGCGGCCGGTTCGTCGTCTCGGACGTCGTCGCCGAGCGCGAGCTGCCCGAGGCGGTTCGGAACGATCCCGCCGCGTGGGCCGCCTGCTACGGGGGCGCCATCCCGGAGGCCGACTACCTCGCTGCCGCGCGCCGCGCGGGCTTCGACGATGCGACCGTGCTGGAGCGAACCGAGCCGTATGACAAGGGCGGCGTGAGGGTCCTCTCCCTCACGCTCCACGGAACCAAGCGACCAGGGCCAGCTCAGGGCGTGACGGCCCCACGCCGGGAGAGAACGACATGAAGATGCTGACGAAGCCGAGGAAGTCCTGCTGCGCGGAGTCCGCGGCCCAGTGCTGCGCGAAGTCGTCGCGGCTCGTGACCGGCTGCCACGACTGAAGCACCACCGAACCACTCGCGGGCCCGGCGGCAGCGGCAGCGCCCGTCGGGCCCGTCCTTCATCCGAGGACCGACATGAGCGAACACGTGAAGGAGATCACGCAGCAGGACTACGAGCGCGAGGTGCTCGCCGCGTCGGAGCCGGTCGTGCTCGATTTCTACTCGACCGAGTGCCCGCCCTGCGAGGCGCTCGCCCCGAAGTTCGAGTCGGTCGCCGAGGCCTTCGCGGGGAGGGCGCGCTTCCTCAAGATCTTCCGGCAGGGGAACCGCGAGCTCGCGGCGCGGCTCGGCGTCACCGGCAGCCCGACCCTCGTCTTCTTCGGTGCGGGGCGCGAGCTGGGGGAGCGGATGACGGGCGAGGAGATCAAGAAGACCGCGCTCAAGGCCCAGGTCGAGGCGCTGCTCCGCTGAACCGGCCGCCATCGCCGCGACTCTCACCTTCCGGAGGCTGAATGAAGACCCCGTACGACCTCATCGTGATCGGTGCCGGCCCCGCCGGGCTCGCCGCCGCCATCTACGCGGCGCGCGCGCGGCTCCGGACGATCGTCGTGGACGAGAGCGTCCCCGGCGGCCAGGTGAAGACGACTCACAAGGTGTCGAACTACCCGGGGTTCCCCGAGGACGTGTCCGGCAAGGACCTCGCCGCCGCGTTCGCCGCGCAGGCGCAGCGCTTCGGCGCGCGGCTCGCGAAGGCGGTCGAGATCACCTCACACGACCTCCGCGGGCCGGAGAAGCGGCTCGTCCTCGACGAGGACGAGGAGGTCGTCGCCCCCGCCGTCGTCGTCGCGACCGGCGCGAAGCCGCGCGAGCTCGGGGTGGCGGGCGAGTCGCGCTTCCGCGGGCGCGGCATCTCGTACTGCGCGACCTGCGACGGCGCCTACTTCGACGGGAAGGACATCCACGTCGTCGGTGGCGGCAACTCCGCCGTCGAGGAGTCGCTCTTCCTCACCCGGTTCGCGCGCACGGTCACGATCGTCCACCAGTTCGACGAGTTCCAGGCGGAGCCGGCGTCGGTGCAGGAGGCCCTCGCGAACCCGAAGATCCGCACGCTCCTATCGCACGAGCCGCGGGGCTTCCACGGCGAGCAGGCGCTCGAGCGGTTCGAGGTCGAAGACCTGAAATCGAAGGAGCGGAAGGTGCTCGCGACCGACGGCGTCTTCGTGTTCGTCGGCATGAAGCCCCGGACCGAGCTCCTCGAGGGGGTCGTGCCGCTCGCGCAGGGCGGCTACGTCGAGACGTCGGAGGCGATGGAGACGCCCGTGCCGGGCCTCTTCGTGGCCGGCGACATCCGGGCGAAGCGGTTCCGGCAGATCACGACGGCGGTCGCCGACGGCACCATCGCGGCGCTCGCTGCGCAGCGGTACGTGAAGGAGCACCGGCGATGAGGGTCGGCGGACTCTTCCGCCGCCACGCGCGAACCGCGGGCGGCATCGCCGCGGGGGCGATCGGCGGCGCGCTCTACGCGCACTTCATCGGGTGCCAGACCGGCACCTGCATGCTCACCTCGAACGTGTGGACCGCCGCGCTCTTCTTCGGCTTCATGGGCGGAGTGGTCGCGCTCCCCGGACCGGAACGGGCTCCCCAGCCGCCGCCGCGCGCGCAGCCGTGAGGGCGCGGAGCGCGCGGCGCGCCGGCCGCTCGAGGCCGCGCGCGATGGCGAGCGCGATCGCGATCGCCGCCGCCGCGTAGCACACGACGAACGCACGCGAGGCCGGGCCCTCCGCGCCGGCGAGCCTTCGCCCCCACATCCAGAGCGGCTCCTGCAAGGCGTAGAGCGCGAAGCTCGCGTCGCCGAGGGCACGCGCCGGGGCGGAGCCGAGCGCGCGCGCGAAAAGGCCGTCCCCTTGCGCGAGCGCGAGGACCGCGACCGCGAAGAGCGGGACGAGGAGCCCGTTGTGCAGGAGGACGTACGGCGCGGCGCCGGAGGCGAGGACGCCGGCCGCGGCGAGGAGCGCGAGCGGCGCGGCGAGGGCGGCGCCGCGCCGGAGGACGAGGCCGCGCGCGTGGAGGAGCCCGAGCGCGACGCCGGCGAGGAACTCGCCTCCCCGCGCGAGCGGGTGGAACTTGAGCGCGAGGAGCCACGGCGGCTCGTTCCACCCGAGGTCCGCGACGGCGCCGTCCGGCTCGAGGGCGAGCCACGCGAGCGGGAAGGCGAGCGAGAGCGCCCAGGCCGCGGCGAGCGCGCCGGCGAGCCCGCGGCGCGAGAGGCGGCCGAGGCGCGCCGCCGCGAACGGGAACGCCACGTAGAAGGCGAGCACGACGGACGTGGACCACCCCGGCGCGTTCCAGAGCCGCGCGAGCGGCGGCACCCAGGCCTGCACGAGCAGGAGCGCGGCCGCGCCGGCTGCCGCCGCCTTCGCCGTGGCGAGCGGGCCGCCCCCGGCCCAGCGCTCGAGCGCGAACGGCGCGGCCAAGGCGAAGGCGAGCAGGTAGGCCGGGTAGAGCCGCGCGAGGCGGGCCGTCCAGAAGGCGCGGCGCGCTGCGGCGTCCATCGGGGCCGGGTGGCCCCGGGCGAGCAGGAACCCCGAGAGGACGTAGAACAGCCCGACCCAGACGTGGCCGCCCGTGCGGATCCGCTCCACCCACGCGGGGGCGTTGGCGAGGAGCGGCCCTCCTTGGTGAAAGAGCAGGATTCCGAGGGCCGCCGCGAACCGGAGCCCAGTCAGCGCTGCGAGGCGGTCCGTCCGGCGCGCGTCCACGATCCCAAAGGTGCGGGCGGGTCCCGGACCGGCAACCCGCCCCGCGCGCGCGCGTCGAGCACGCGCCCGGCGGCGTGGCCGGAGGGCGACCTCGTTCGCGGGCCGCGCTCGTTCACGCGAGCGGCGAGCCGCCTGTGACGCCGACGACCTCGCCCGAGACGTAGCTCGCGTCGTCGGACGCGAGGAACACGTAGATCGGCGCGACCTCCGCCGGCTGGCCGGCGCGCTCGAGCGGCGCGCTCTCGCCGTGCTGCTTCACCTTCTCCTCCCCGAACGACTGCGGGATGAGCGGCGTCCAAATCGGCCCGGGCGCGACCCCGTTCACGCGGATGCCCCGCGCCGTGAGCTCCTTCGCGAGCCCCTGGGTGAACGTCCGGATCGCCCCCTTCGTCACTGCGTAGTCGAAGCGTTCGAGCTGTCGCCCCTGGAAGGCGGCGTTGTTCACGAGCACGTCGAGGCGCCCGAACCGTTCGATCGCCGCGCGGACGACCCGCGCGCACTGCGCCTCGTCGGCGAGGTCCCGGGCGACGAGGTGCCCCGTGCGGATCCTCGCTCCGGTCCTTCGCCATGGCTCGCCCCCGCGGAGAAGGTAGGTCGAGGAGCCGCGCCGGGTCAGTGCTCCGCGCCGAGCCCGTAGTGGCGCGCGCCGAGGCCGAGCAGCTCCCTCACCGGCCGGCAGTCCGGGCCCGAGATCCCCTTACCCTGCGCGTCCGCGAGCGCGGCGCAGCCACCGCCGCAGACCGGCGCCGCCGCGCAGTCGTGGCACTCCGGGATGGTGAGCGTCGAGCGGTTCCGCCACGGAGCCATCGCGGCCTCGTCGCGGACGATCTCCGGGTGGAAGCGGCCGAGCCGGTACCTCGGGTTCCCGACCGTGGCCGTACAGCCGTACAGGCTGCCGTCGGGCGCGAAGGCCCACTCCTTCTTCGCCGCCGGGCACGCGTCGAGGTTCGCGACCGGGAACTCGCCATGCTCGGCGAGGTGACGGGCACCGTGAAGGCGCGGGCGGTGGAACCGCCGGAGCAGCGGGTGCTCCTGCGCGAGCCGCACGAACTCCGTCCAGAGCTCGACGCGGTCGAACAGCGCTCCGCGCGCCTGGCGGCTCGCGCAACCGAAGAGCTCGTAGTTGCGCCCGACCTGCGTCTTGAAGCGCGCCTCCGGGAGGTCGAGCCAGCCCCGCTCGGCGGCGAGCCGCGCGAGGGCGGGGAGGGCGGGGAGGTTCTCCCGGTCGGTGACGACGCGCAGGTTCACCGGCACCGCCGCCGCGACGAGCGCGTCGACGCCGCGCACGATCCGGTCGAACGTGCCGCGCCCGGTCCCGTGCGGGCGGCGCGCGTCGTGAACGGCGGCGGGCCCGTCGATCGTGACCTGCACCTCCTTCACGTTCGCCGCGGCGAGGGTGGGCACGAACGCCTCGAGGTCGTAGCCATTCGTGACGGTCGCGACGCGGAGCCCACGCGCCCGCGCGCCGTCGAGGTAGCGGCGCAGGCGGTCGTGATGCGCGGGCGAGTCCACGAGCGGCTCGCCGCCGAACAGCGTGAGGTACGGACGCGGCGACTCGCCCCCGTGGAACCGATCCACGTAGACGAAGAAGGCGTCGATGACCTCGGGCGTGACGAGCCCACGCGACTCGAGGTCGAAGACCTCCTGGTAGCAGTAGGTGCAGCGGAGGTTGCAGCCGAAGGTAGGGACGACGATGAGCTGCGTCGGCGTGCGCGCGGTCTCGTCCGCGAAGTCCGCCCAGGCGGCCGACGCGAGGACGTCGTCGTCCGCCTCCGAGTCCACGACGAAGCGCGCCTCGCGGAGCGTCGCCTCGTCGAGCGCCGGCGGCAACGCGCCGCCGCGCCCGAGCGCCTCGAGCGCCCGCGCCTCGCGTCCGCCCATGATTGCGGCCTGCCCCGTGAGCGGCTGGACGACGAGGGCATCGGTGCGGCCGGGCACCGGCGCGATGAGGGTGGTACGGCTGAGTCGCATGTCGTGGGTCCGTGTAGGGAGGCGGGAGGTTCGCCCCGCCGTGTGGGAGCCGCGACGGCCCCTCCGGGTTCGGACGTCGCCGCCGCCGCTCCGCCGCGCGTCTGGTATACGTGGGACGGCAGTCGGCCCGGGGGGGCTGCGATGCATCGGCCGCGCTTCATCGATCACAGGGGGAAGCTCATCCTCTACCTGAACCTCGCGCACGTGAGCCCGGGCCAGCACGCGGACGGGCTCCGCGAGGCGGAGAGGACGATCCTCGCGCATCCGGTCAGCTCGCTCTTGCTGCTCATGGACGTGACGGGCGCGGGCGTGAACCACGACACCGACGACCTCGTCGCCGCGTTCGTCGAGCGGACCGCGCGGAAGATCCGGGCGCGTGCCGTGGTCGGCGCGTCGGGTCTGAAGCGCCGCACGTTCGATCGCGAGGCGCGCCCGGCCGAGCATGCGCTCTTCGACGACCTCGAGACGGCGCGCGACTGGCTCGTCGATCGGTAGCTCGCCCGGCCGTCGTTCCACACGGCAGCGCGTTCGCCGCGCTGCCCGCGGCGCGCGCACCAGGCGCGTGATTTCCGGGCCGTGCCCTGTAGCCCCACGCGGGCGACCCCGCGGGACACGGGCGTTTGCGTGCACTCCGTCTGTGGAACGGACCCTGCACCGCTCGGTCGCGGAGGCGCGGATGCAAGGCATGACGGCGGCAGGACGGGAGGGAACGTTCCTCGAGCTGCTCGTGCGTGCGCTGCGCGAGGCGGAGGACGGGGCCGCGATCCTCTCCGACGTCGAGCTGCTCGCGCAGCTCATCGCGCACCCCGGCGCCCACGCGTCGGGCGCGGTGGATCCGGAGGTCTTCTGGCGCATCGAGGCGTTCTTCCGCGCGGTCGGCGCGGCCATCGAGATGCGCACCGGCATCGTGTGCGTGCCGATGCTGCGGATGCGCCGCGAGGGGTTCGGGACGATCGTGCTCGTCGCGGGTCGGCTCGTCGCGGTGAGCCGCTGGTTCGAGGACGCGGCCGCGTTCCGGTTCGAGTCGCTCGACGCGCTCGCAGCTGCGGGGGAGCGGCTCGTCCGCGAGGGCGCGGACGCCATCGCGCACCACCCGGAGGTCGCGCGCGGAGAGACCTAGCGACGGCGCTTCGCCGCGAGCGTCAGGGCGCGAACGCAACGTGCCGGGCGCTACCAGCTCTGCGACGCGCCCGCGCCGTGCCACGTGTGGCAGTCGGTCGTGCAGCTCCCCGGGTTCCCGGGCGTCCACGTGATGGTGAAGGTCTTGCCGCCGACCGTGACGCTCGGGCTCACGTCCACCGTTCCGTTGACGTGCGTCGCCGTGTCCACCGCAGCGGGGTTCCGCCCGAACCCGGCGTGGCACCCCTGGCAGCTGAAGCTCGTGGTCGAGTTATGGCATCGGCTGCACCGGTGAAGGCTGTGTCGCCCGTTCATCGTGTCGGTCGTCGGGTAGAAGCCGTTCCCCTCGTGGCAGACGTCGCAGCGGCTCTGGCCGGAGGTCTCCGTCCACGACGGGCTGTTCCCCGTCTTCGGGTTCCGCGCGAGATTCCCGTGGCAGTACGACGACGTGCAGGTGCCCGCCGAGTACGTTCCTCGGATGGTGTTCCGGCCAGGCCACTCGAGCGTCACCTCGGCAGTGCCATCGATGTGGGCGAACACCGTGCCGGCGGTCGGCAGGGCGCGGTTCGCCCCACCGTGGCAGTCGCTGCAGGCGACGCCCGCCGAGATGACCGGGTCGTTCGTCTGCTTGCCGAAGAGGTGGACCTGATGGGCACCGAACGTAGGCGAGTCCTCGTGGCACGAGCCACACGGCGCGCCTGCGAGCGTCCCGTTCCAGCTCGGGTCTGGCGTCGCCCCGCCCGGGGCCGTCGGCGGCGCGTGGCAGTAGACGCTCGAGCAGGAACGCGCGGTGTAGTCGTACACGGGGTCAAGGCCAGCGACCGTGCCGAACGTCACCTCGGCCGGCGATGTGTCCATATGGCCCGGCGAGCCCGCGTCGGTCGGGACGATGTGGCAGGTGTCGCAGCGAACGCCCGCGTCGAGGTGCGCCGTGTGAGCGCCGACGGCGACCGAGGTCGACACACCGTGCGTGTCGAAAGGAGGCGCGCCGGTCTCGTTGTCCTGACCGCCGTGGCATCCAGTGCAGGCCGCACCGCGCCCTTCCTCGATGTGACGTGCCTTGGCGCAGGCGGCGAGGGCGACGACTGCGACGAGGGCGGAGACGGCGGAAAGGTTTCTCATTTCGGTGGCCTCGGCCATCGAGGATGCCCGGACGAGACCGAGGGAAAGGTGATGAGGATCAAGAACGACCCGGCCGGGCGCCTGCCTGCGGCGCCTGGTCTCGCGACGGTGCGGGGCGGTCACTTCACGAAGCGGACGTACTGCTGGATGTCCTCCGACTCGCACGCAGGCTCGCTGCGTGGGCCCGCGAGCCGGGCGGCGAGGCAGTGCGTCACGACGGCGACGGTCGGGCTCGTACATCGGTCGAGGCCACCCGGGAGCGCGCGGGCGGCCTCGGCGTTGCGCGCGAGCACCTCGTTCGAGACCCGCAGCTCGCTCTTCAGCGCGTACAGCTTCTGCCGGTCGCCCGTCCCGAGATTCAGGAGGCTCTCCTCGGAGGAGATGAGGTCCTTGAGCTCGCTCCGTCGCTCGCCGTGGTAGCAGGCGAGCGCGCTGTGGATGACGCGCATGAAGCTCGGATCTCGCTGGTGCGCGTCGTCGAGCGCATGATGGGTCGCCCTCATCTCGTCGCCCATCCCGGCCGCGAGCTCCGCCCGCTCCTCGGCGGTGAGCGAGGAGGCGCTCCTCGATGCGAGCCGCTCGCGTCGAACTTCCTTCCAGACCCGGTCGCGCTCGAGCTCCGTCGCGTCCGGGCCGGCGCGCCGGCTCACCTCCTCGACGTCCTGCTTCTGCTCGACGTCACGCCGCCGATCGACGCGAAATCGATCGCGGCACTCGGCAAGCGCACGCTGCTGCGGCTCGTTCCTGCGGGCGACCTCCGAGGCGGAGAGGCCCTGGCCCTCGAAGACCTTGCGCCGCCTGTCGATGACCTCGAGCTCCGAGGCGCAGAACGCGCGCTCCTCCTCGGACAGCCCTTCGCCCTTCCCGGGGGGCGCCGCGTACGCCGGCCCGGCGGCGTGGAGGGCGAGGAGGAGGGTGGTGATGAGGACGACCCTTCGCATCGGAAGCTCCCAGGCGAGGAGGAGGCGTTTTACCATGAGACGCCGCGCCGGGCCGACCGCTCGAAGGCGCGGACGGCCCCGACGTTGCGCGGGAGACTTCCAGCCTCGACCCCGCTAGACTGCGGTCGGAGCGGGAAGGAGCGGTGGCGTGACGCAATCGGAACGCCTGGCTCGCCGCGAGCAGCTGCGGGCCGACATCGGCAAGGTGGAGCTGGAGCTCGAACGGATGCGAGCCGAGGAGAGCCGCCTGCTCGAGGGGTGCGAGCACCTCTACGCGGACGGGCGCGGGGCCGCGACGGGCGGTCGCGTGAAGATCTGCTCGATCTGCGGCCGCCTCCTCAAGGCGCGCGACGAGAAGCTCTGGGGCTAGGGACCTCCTCGCGCCTCGCGCCGCCGACGCTTCGTGCCTGCGTCGCGCCGGCCCCTGCTCTAGAATCCCGGTCCTCATGGCCACGCTCTCGCCGTTCCGCGCCCTCCGCCCGCCGGACGCGCTCGCCGCCCGGGTTGCCTCGCCGCCGTACGACGTCGTCTCGACGAAGGAGGCGCGCGCGCTCGCCAGCGGGAACCCGGACAGCTTCCTTCGCGTGTCGCGCCCGGAGATCGATCTCCCCGAGGGGACCGACGAGCACGCCGACGCCGTGTACGCGAAGGGAGAGGAGAACCTCGCCGAGCTCGTGCGCCGCGGCGTCCTCGTCCAGGACCCCGAGCCGCTCCTCTACGTCTACGCGCAGCGGATGGGCGAGCACCGGCAGACGGGTCTCGTCGCCTGCGCCGCGGTGGACGAGTACGACCGCGACGTCATCAAGAAGCACGAGAAGACCCGGGCCGACAAGGAGGACGACCGCGTCCGCCACATCGACACGCTCTCCGCGCACGACGAGCCGGTGTTCCTCACGTACCGCGCCGTCGCGGTGATCGATCGGACCATCGAGGACGTGAAGCGCGCCGCGCCTACGTACGATCTCGTGACGCAAGACGGCGTCGGCCACCAGCTCTGGGTCGTGCCGCCCGAGGCGGGCCGGCAGGTGGAGGCGCTCTTCCGCGAAGTCCCGGCGCTCTACGTCGCCGACGGCCACCACCGCTCCGCCGCCGCCTCGCGCGTCCACGCGCGCCGCAAGGGTCAGCCCGGCGAGCACGGCGCGTTCCTCGCGGTCGTCTTCCCGCACGACCAGATGCAGATCCTCGCCTACAACCGGCTCGTCCGCGATCCCCGCGGGCGCGGCCCGGACGCGCTCCTCGCCGCGCTGCGCGACCTGATGGACGTCGAGCCGGCGCCGGCGCCGCGCCCCGACGCGCCGCTCTCGCTCGGCGTCTTCCTCGGGGGGCGCTGGTGGCGCGCGCGCGTCCGCCCGGGGAGCTACGACGCGAAGGACCCGGTCGCGTCGCTCGACTGCTCGATCGTCCAGGAGAAGCTGCTCGCGCCGATCTTCGGGATCGCCGACCCGCGCACGTCGAAGGACGTGGACTTCGTCGGCGGGATCCGCGGGCCGGAGGAGCTCGAGCGGCGCGTGCGCGAGGAGGGCTGGTCGCTCGCGCTCCACCTCTTCCCGACCCGGATCGAGCAGCTCATCGCGGTCTCGGACGCGGGGAAGCTCATGCCGCCGAAGAGCACATGGTTCGAGCCGAAGCTGCGGAGCGGGCTCTTCGTGCACCCGTTCTAGTACTACTCGGTCACTTGTCTTGACCGCGATCGGGTGGCGTGATCTACGGTTGGGATGAAGCGACGCGAGATCGATCGCCTTGACCGGGAGTTGGGCAGCTACCTCGAGGAGTTGCTCGGGGGCATGGGCCGCAGCGAGCGACGCCGGGCAATGGCCTGGTACGTCACGGGCCTGCTACTGGACGGGGATCGCAAGAGCATCGAGCCGATCGCGGGACGGTTGGTCGACGACCCGCGCGAGATCGAGGCCATGCGCCAGCGGCTGCAGCAGTGCGTATCGGTGAGCGCATGGGCGGAGGAGGACGTCTGGCGCCGGCTCGCGTCGAAGGTCGATCGGGAACTCCCCGAGATTGAGGCGCTCGTCATCGATGACACGGGATTCGCCAAGAAGGGCGAGCACTCTGTCGGTGTCGCTCGGCAGTACTCGGGGACGCTGGGCAGGGTCGACAACTGCCAGGTGGCAGTGAGCCTGCACCTGGCGAGCGAGCGCGCCAGCGCGTGCATTGGCATGAGGCTCTACCTGCCGGAGAGCTGGGCGAGCAACACGAAGCGGCGAGAGAAGGCTGGTGTGCCTGAGGAGGTGCAGTTCGAGCCGAAGTGGAGGATCTCCCTCGCTCAACTCGATGACGCCAAGCGATGGGGCGTTCGGAACCGAGTGGTACTCGCCGATGGCGGTTACGGCGAGATCACTGCGTTCCGTGAAGGACTCACGGAGCGTGGACTCGAGTACGTCGTGGCGATCCCTGGATCGATCGCCGTATGGGCCCCCGACACAGGACCGATCCCGCCGACGGGGACGCGCGCGCCGGGCGCACGCGGACCGCTGCGCAAGAGACACAAGACTGGCTCGGAGAAGCCCCTGCCCGTCCACGACTTGGCCGCCTCGCTCGGTGTCAGCGCGTGCCGGGTCCTGACCTGGCGTGAGGGGAGCAAGGGCCGGCAGCGCTCGCGTTTCGGTACCATCCGCGTGCGCACAGCGCATCGGCACATGAACGGAGCGGCGCCCGGAGACGAGCAGTGGCTCATGTACGAGTGGCCGAAGGGCGAGCCTGAGCCGACGAAGTTCTGGCTCTCGACCGTCGGGGCGGACACCCCGGTGAAGCGCCTCATCCACCTCGCAAAGCTGCGCTGGCGCGTCGAGCGGGACTACCAGGAGCTGAAGCAGGAGGTCGGCCTCGATCACTTCGAGGGGCGAAGCTGGCCCGGCTTTCACCATCACGCCGCGCTCTGTGCGGTCGCACACGCCTTCCTCGCGCTCCGCCGAGCGCTTTTTCCCCCGGAGCCGAACACGGTGGACGCTGCCTGAGGTCCGGCGGCAGCTTCAGCAGGCGCTGCTACAGCGAATCGGCACCTGCCCGCTCTGCCGCCGGCCAATCGATCAGCATTCACCAGCGCGAGGGGCGTCGCGCATGTGA
>DASWEI010000217.1:0-20902 GCA_036394835.1 Anaeromyxobacter sp.
GGAGAACGGCCTCGATCTCGACGTGTCGAAGATCCGCCCCGAGAACCTCGAGGAGATCGTCGAGCACCTCGGCGAGCTGACCGTCGACGTCGAGGGGAACCGCGGCGAGAAGGTGCGCGTCTTCTGCGAGTAGCGGCGGGCGCGACGTGCGGTAGCGGCCACATCACGGCCTGGAATCGTCGGGCGGAGCGAGCTGCTGCAACTCCAGCTCCTCGAAATCGAGCTCCTGCTCGATTCGCTGGAACGCAGCATCGCCGATCGTGCCGAGCGCGACCGCGACCGGCCAGGGCATCCCGGGCACGAGCAGACGGACCACCACCGCCACGACAACGACCGTCAGCGCAACGGCGCCGACGGCGAGCCCGGCGACCGTCCGCCAGTTCGCCCGGAGGTCGCGCGCGGAGGAATCGAACGCCGCGTCCAGCAACACGGGCGCCACGAAGAGCGTGAGGGCGAGCTGGGGATCCAGGACGAGCGTCGGCGTGCCTCGAACGAGGGCGAGGCCAGCGCCAGCGAGCGCTACCATCGCCGGGTAGGGAGCCCCGATGCGCCGGGCCAGCGCGGTCAGGCCGGCCCCCCCGAGCAGCAACGCAATGACGATCTCGAAGACGTACATGCTGGTAGAGCGTTGCGTCGCCGCGCCGCTGCCGCAATTCGCACGTCCATGCCCGTGCGGGGCGGCCGCTCCGCGGGCGCCTCGGGCATGAGAAGCGGTACTTCTACTTACGTGCCTTCCGACACGTCGAGCTGGACTCGTAGCGGTACTTCAAGGTCCCCGTCACCCCGGGCCCGAAGTCCAGGTCCATCTCCCCGGACCCCGAGTCGTTCGTGGTCGTGATCATCCCGAGCGCAACGTCAAAGACTCTGGAGGATCGAAGAGCCACGTTCTTCGCCTTCCCAGAGGCCTTTCCGAGGTCGACGGTCCTGCCCGACGCGCCGCCGGTGGAGGTGCTCACGATCGTCACCGTCTGGCCGCCAGCAGCGTCGTCAATCTTCTCCACTTGGTGCCGATAGCCAATCTCCACCATTCGAGTCCCCGACCGAGAGTACCGCGCCGCGGACCTGAGCGGGCGGCGCGGACCGGCGCAGTTCACCCGAGGTCTCGCGGCCGGAAGCTCCTGGGCCGCTCCACTTTCGGTATCTTCGCGGAATCGCGGAGCGTTTGAACTACTCTGGATCGCGGGGTCCCTCAGTCGCACTCGGAGTCGAACGGCTGCTCAGCGTGAGGCAGGTCGCCGCTCTCCTCGGCGTCTGCCGGGCGACCCTCTACGGGATGGTCGAGCGCGGAGAGCTACCGCACCTACGGCTGCCCACCCGGATTCCGTTTCTGCGCCGAGGGACGCGGCGCACGTTCGAGCCTGAGGCGCATTCGTCGATCGACCGGCTCGATACCCATGGACGCGACGGACGGCGGACCGCAGTTGTAGCGGGGAGTTCCACCGTAGGAAGGGAGACAGACGATGATAGCACGATGGGTCTTGGTGGTAGGCGCGTCGGTCGTTCTCGGCGGGCCTTCTGCTCGCGCGGCGGAGAGGGAAGGCGCCGCGGCTGGCGAGAAAAAGGAGCTGAGTGGCAGGGTCATCAAGTCGGAACCCAACACCCTGTACGTCGAGCACGTGGGCGTGGTTGTTCCGATGGAGATCGGGCAGGAGACCAGGTTCTCTGGCGTACGGAGCGCCGCTGAGCTGGCCAAAGGTCAGGAGGTACGCGCGAGCTTCACGGTGAAGAACGACACGGAGAACGTCGCGGAAAGCATCTCCCTCGGCGCTCCTCCCACGAGGAGAGCCCGCGAGCGAGCGCCCACGGGTTACCAGGAGAACCAGGACTACGGGGGCTGATCACTGGCACGAGCAGGGTCGGCGAGCCCCTCGCTGCGTCGAACGCGTGGCGAGGGGCTCGCAACGTGCACGGATGTACTCGCGTCAGGGCACGCGTCAGCCGCCCCCACGACTGGTTCGGAGGCGCGAGTACCTTGGCGCATGCCGGACGGTTCACGGAGCGAGCGGGAGCACCTCTTCCACGCGTGTACCTGGTCGCGCCCGTTGCAGACCCGGGTTCCCCGCATCACGATGACGTTCGGGGAATCCAATGCAGCGACCGAGCATCGAGGCGCCCGAAGACCTCACCGCATGGCGATTCGATGTCCAGGGCGATGCGTTCGCGCTCCTCGAGTGGCCATCTGCACCCCTGCAGCTGCCGCCGCGACTCCGCTCCTTGACGCGCGCCGAGACAGCCGTCGCCATGCTCGCGGCAGCGGGAAGATCGAATGCTGAGATCGCGCTCGAACGTCGCTGTTCGACCCGGACGGTGGCGAACCAGATCGCGAGAGCTTTTCAGAAGCTTCACGTGCATTCGCGCGCCGAGCTCGTCGCAGCGTCTGTTTCGCGGCGCCGCGTGGGGCGCCAATGAATCTGGACGTCATCCGTGCCGTCGAGGCGTGCTATGCATGGACGGCGCGCGACGAGGACTGGCTGGGCGGCGTTCTCGATGCGCTGAGCGAGCTGGATCAGGGCCACCTCGGGATGATCGGCGAGATCTTCCGGTTCTCGCCCGTTGGCGAGCTCGTTGTCGACGCCAGGGTCGTGAGGCCGGCCGTGCCACCCGGCTTCCTGGAAGAACGCGACCGAGCGTTTCCCCAGGCGATGCTCGCCGTGCGTGAGCCTGTCGTACTTGCGTCCAAGCGAGGCGCCGAGTGTGGAATGGGGCGAGAGACCACACGCCTGCACCGCAAGTATGGAGCCGCGGATGGAATCGGCATCTTCGCCGCCGACCTGGATGGAAGCACCTTGCTCGTCAGCGCGGCGGTATTGGCAGGGCATCCGCTTGCTCCACGGACACTGCACCAACTGACGCTCTTCTCCGCGCACCTTGCGGCGGCTGCACGCCTTCGCCACGCGACGGCGCTGCAGGGTGGCGGCGATCCGAGCGAGGCCGTACTCGACCCGGTGGGCAAGGTGGTCCATGCCGCGGGAGCGGCGAAAGCGCCAGAAGCGCGGCGGACGCTCGCTGGCGCTGTCCGGCGGATGGACCGGGCTCGCGGCGCGCTACGCCGCACCGATCCCGACGAGGCGCTCCAACTCTGGCAAGGGCTCGTCGACGGGACGTGGTCGCTCGTGGAACAGTGCGAAGCAGACGGGAAGCGATACGTGCTGGCGCACCGCAACGCGCCTGGCATCCGCGACCCGAAGGCGCTCACGCCCCGCGAGCGATTCGTCGTCGCGTTCGCGGCAATGGGGCATCAGAACAAGTTCATCGGGTATGAGCTCGGATTGTCGGCCTCCGCTATTGCCGAGCACCTTCGTGCGGCGGAGCGCAAGCTGCGGGTGTCCTCGCGTGCCGAGCTCGTGCGCTTGCTCGCGCCGCTCATCCGCGAGCAATGTCGCACCGAAGCATCCCCGTGATGTCCGCGGGCGGGCGCCGGGCCGTTTCGTTAGACTCGCCGGGAGGAGGCCGCACCATGCGCGAGCACCGCATCGCCGCCATCCCCGGGGACGGGATCGGGCCCGAGGTGATCGGCGCGGGCCTCGAGGTGCTCGCCGCCCTCGCCGCCCGCGACGGCGGGTTCGCCCTCCGCGTCGAGACCTTCCCGTGGAGCTCCGCGACGTACCTGCGCGAGGGGCACTACATCCCGCCGGGTGGGCTCGAGCGGCTCCGGGGCTTCGACGCGATCTTCTTCGGGGCGGTCGGCAGCCGCGAGGTGCCCGACCACGTGTCGCTCTGGGGCCTGCGGCTCCCCATCTGCCAGGGGTTCGACCAGTACGCGAACGTGCGGCCCGTGCGCGTCCTCCCGGGGGTGAGGAGCCCCCTCGGCCCCGACGCCCGCGTCGACTGGGTGGTGGTCCGCGAGAACTCGGAGGGTGAGTACGCGGGCGTCGGGGGGCGCGCGCACCGCGGCACGCCGGAGGAGGTCGCGACCGAGGTGGCCGTGTTCACCCGCCGCGGCGTCGAGCGGATCCACCGCTTCGCGTTCCAGCTCGCGCGCCGCCGCCCGCGCCGGCGGCTCACGCTCGTGACGAAGTCGAACGCGATGCGCCACGGCCTCGTCCTGTGGGACGAGGTGTTCGCGGAGGTCGCGCGCGAGTTCCCGGACGTCGCCACCGATCGCGAGCTGGTCGACGCGGTGACCACGCGGATGGTGCTCCGCCCCGGCTCGCTCGACGTGCTCGTCGCGACGAACCTCCACGCCGACATCCTCTCCGACCTCGCCGCCGCCCTGGCGGGGAGCCTCGGCATCGCTCCGACCGCGAACCTCGACCCGGAGCGCCGGGCGCCGTCGATGTTCGAGCCGATCCACGGGTCGGCGTTCGACCTCGTCGGCAAGGGCGTCGCGAACCCAGTCGCCACCTTCTGGACCGCGGCGCTCATGCTCGAGCACCTCGGCGAGGAGGCGGCGGCGAGCCGGCTCCTGGCGGCGATCGAGGCGACCACCGGGGCCGGGATCGTCACCCCCGACCTCGGCGGGGAGGCGACGACGGCCGAGGTGACGCGCGCGGTGATCGAGCGGCTCGGGGAAGCGGACCGCTCGTCCTGAGCGTCGCGTCGCGCGAGGCGAGCGAACTCGAAGGACGTCAGGGGGCGGGGACCGCGCCCCCGAGCTCGTCCTGGACGTAGGCCCGCACCACGCTCGCGAAGTCCGGGTCGCCTTCGAACCCGAGGCGCTCCGCGCGCGACACGCCCCAGCGGGGTGGCCAGCTGCCGACGATCCGCTGGACGAGCGGATCCGGCTCCCAGCGGACTCGGGCGGCGACCGCGGGCCCGGCGACCTCCGCGAGCGCGCGCACCATCTCGGCGGCGGTGACGGAGAGGCCCGGCACGTTCACCGAGCGGATCTCGCCGAGGGCGGCGGACGGCAGCTCGTGGCCGAGCACGAGCCCCTCGACCGCGCGTCGTGGGGAGAGGACCCACACCGGCGTGTCGGGGAACACCGGGCAGACCGCGTCGACGCCCGCGAGCGGCTCCCGGACGATCCCGCTCGCGAACGAGGAGGCCGCCCGGTTGGGCTTCCCGGGCCGGACCGTCACGGTCGGCAGGCGGAGGACGCGGCCGTCCACGAAGCCACGGCGCGTGTAGTCGGCGACGAGGAGCTCGCCCATCGCCTTCTGCGCGCCGTACGACGACTGCGGCCGGAGCGCGGTGTCGTCGGTGACCGGGTCGGGGAGCGCCCCCCCGTAGACCGCGACCGAGCTCGTGGACACGAGCCGCGGCGGGCGCGCCAGGGCCCGGCACGCGTCGAGGAGGCGGCGCGTGGCGTCGAGGTTCACCCGCATGCCGAGATCGAAGTCCGCCTCCGCCTGGGCGCTCACCACCGCGGCGAGGTGGAACACCGAGGCGGTGTCGGTCCCGAACGCCTCGCGCAGCAGCGTGTCGTCGGCGAGATCCCCGGCGAGGACCTCGATGCGCGGGTCCCCCTCCGCGTCCGCGCGGACGAGGTCGAGCAGCACCACCCGCTCGATGACCATGGGCCCTCCGCTCGGACCCACGAGCCGACCGCGGGCGAGGAGCGCGCGCGCGAGGCGCCGCCCCAGGAAGCCCGCCCCACCCGTGATGACGACCCGCATCGCGCCTCCGACCGCGTCGCCCGCGGCCTCACTCCTTGACCGCGCCGGTGAGCCCCGAGACGTAGTGCTCCACGAAGAACGAGTAGAGGATCGCGACCGGCAGGGACCCGAGCAGCGCGCCCGCCATGAGCGAGCCCCAGTGGTAGACGTCGCCCTCGACGAGCTCGGTGATGACGCCGACCGGAACGGTCTTCACCTCGGACGAGGAGACGAAGGTGAGGGCGTAGATGAACTCGTTCCAGGAGAGCGTGAACGCGAAGATGCCGGCCGAGATGAGGCCGGGCACGGCGAGCGGGAGGATGATCTTCACGAGGACCTGAAGCCGCGACGCACCGTCGATCACCGCGCACTCCTCGAGCTCGTACGGAATTGTGCGGAAGTAGCCCATGAGGAGCCACGTGCAGAACGGCACGAGGAATGTCGGGTAGGTGAGGATGAGCGCGAGCCGCGTGTCGAAGAGGCCGAGCGAGAAGACCATCGTCGCGAGGGGGATGAACAGGATCGACGGCGGGACGAGGTACGCGAGGAAGATCGCCATCCCGACGTGGCGGGAGCTGCGGAACCGCAGCCGCTCGATCGCGTAGGCCGCGAGCACGCTCGCGGCGAGCGAGATGAACGTGGCGCTCACCGAGACGAGCACCGTGTTCCACAGCCAGCTCGGGTAGCTCGTGTCGAAGAGGAGCTTCTTCACGTGGGCGAGCGTCGGGTGGACCACCCAGAACGGGCTGTAGGTCCTGAAGTCGTAGAGCTCGACGTTCGGCTTCAGGGTGGTGATCGTCATCCAGTAGAAGGGGAAGAGCAGGATGACGAGGAAGGCGAGGAGCGGCACATAGAGCGTCACCACCCTGCGCGACAGCGTGTCGAGGTAGTCCATCCCGCCGGCCTCGGACGAGCGCTCACGCATCACCGCCCCCTTGCTGCCAGCGGCGGCGCTGGAGCCCGAAGTACGAGAAGAGGATCGCCGCGACGAGGAACGGGATCATGGCTCCGGCGATCGCCGCGCCCTCCGCGAGCTGACCGCCCGGGATGGCGCGCTGGAACGCGAGCGTCGCCATGAGGTGGGTGGCGTTCATGGGCCCGCCGCGCGTGATGACGTAGACGAGCTGGAAGTCGGTGAAGGTGAAGAGGACCGAGAACGTCATCACCACCGCGATGATCGGGGTGAGCAGCGGAAACGTGACGTGCCGGAAACGCTGCCACCGGCTCGCGCCGTCGAGCGTCGCGGCCTCGTAGAGCGTGGGCGAGATGGTCTGGAGCCCCGCGAGCAGCGAGATCGCGACGAACGGGATGCCGCGCCAGACGTTCGCTGCCATGAGCGAGATGCGCGCCAGGATCGGATCGCCGAGGAAGTCGATGAAGTGGTCGATGAGGCCGAGGCGCTGCAGCGACCAGGAGATGATCGAGAACTGGCTGTCGTAGATCCACCAGAAGGCGATGGCCGACAGCACCGTGGGCACGATGAAGGGCAGCAGCATGATCGCGCGGATGAACGACTTCAGCGGCAGGTTCCGATTGAGGAGGAGCGCAAGCCAGAGCCCGAAGCCGAACTTCACGACGCTCGCGACCACGGTGTAGAGGAGCGTGTTCCACACCGAGAGCCAGAACACCCGGTCGTGGACGAGCGAGGTGAAGTTCGCGACCCCGACGAACCGGCCCGTGCGCCCGATGGTTGCGTCGGTGAAGCCGAGCCACGCTCCGAGCCCGAGCGGATAGGTGAGAAAGACGAGAAGGAGCGCCGCGGCCGGGATCATGAAGAGCGCGCCGAGCACGTTGCGGCTGTTCTGGAGTCTGGCGAGGAGGGCCAGGGCCGAGGGCACGTTTGCTCCCGCCGGCGCGCGGGGCTTGCGCGCCGGCTCTCGAGTGTTCCGTCAGATCCTGTAGTAGCGCTGCGCCCGCTTCTCGGCCCGCTCCGCGGCCGCCTTGGGCGTCTGCGAGCCCGAGGCCGCCTCCGCGACCATGTCGATGAGGATGGCGTCGGCCATCGCGGCGGCGGAGGCCGCCCCGAGCTTGTAGGCGTACCCGTTGTCGAGCAGCCCCTGGGCCACGTCGCGGAACGGGGTGTGCTTCGGATCCACCGTCCAGACCGTGCTCGACTCCTGGACCTTGAGCGGCCCGGTGACGTACCCGATCGACGCCTGCATCCACGCGTCGAACTGCTCCCGCTCCCACATGAACCGCAGGTACTCCTTCGCGGCGTTCGGGAACTTCGAGTACTTGAAGAGCATCGCCTGCGTCACCTGCATGAACTCGGTGCGACGCCCCACCGGACCGATGGGCCAGGCGCCGTGGCCGATGTCGGCCGCCATCTCCTTCAGCTTCGGGTCCGGCGAGGTCTTGGCCGCGTAGTAGATTGAGATCCCGTTGTTCGTCAGGCTGCACTGGCCGTCGAGGAACGCCTTGTTGTTGTGCGGGTCGAGCCAGGAGAGCGTGCCCGAGATGAACGTCGGGTAGAGCTGCTTCACGTACTCGAGCGCGGCGACGGTCTCGGGCGAGTTGATCGCGACGTTGCCCTTCTCGTCGACGAGCTTGCCGCCGTGGGACCAGACGACCCAGTGCACCCAGTCGTTCCCGTCGCCGACCGCGTGTCCGAGCGCGAGGCCGGCGGGCGTGCCCTTCGCCTTCATCGCCTGGCAGAGCTTGAGGAAGCCCGGCAGGTCCTTCGGGATCCCGTCGAAGCCGGCCGCCTTTACGTGGCTGATCCGGTGGACCATCAGGTTGCCGATGATCCCGAGCGGCAGCGCGATCCACTTGCCTTCGCGCGTGCCGTAGCGCTGGCAGACGTCGTACCAGCCGCCGTACTTCTTCCCGAGGTAGGTCGCGAGGTCGGTGAGATCGACGAGCTTGTCGGGGTACTGATGGGGGTCGTCGAACCAGCCGATGATGATGTCCGGCCCGCTGCCCACGTTCGCCGCCACCGCCGACTTCGGACGCACGTCCTCCCAGCCCTCGTTGTCGATCCGGATCTCGACGCCGGTCGCTTCCGTGAACTTCTTGGTGTTCGCCAGCCACTGATCCTCGTCGCCCTGCACGAAGCGCTTCCAGCGGAGCAACCTCAGCTTCGCGCCCTTCTCCGGCTTGTACGAGAGGTCGGCCGCTGCTGCGCGGCGCGGGAGGGCGCCTCCGAGCGCGACTCCGGCTGCGGCTGCGGTGGTGGCCTTCACGAAATCACGTCGGGTGATCTTGGGCATCGGTCGGTCCTCCTTCGGTCGTTGGGCTGCGGCGCTGCCGCCGCCGGCGGCGGTCAGAGCCTCGATCCGCTTGCGGCGTCGAAGAGGTGCGTCTTGGGTACGTCGGGCTGGAGGTGGATCCGCTGGCCGGGCTGCAGCGCGTACCGCTCGCGGAACACGGCCACGAGCTCGCCGTCGCCCGTCCGGACGACCACGTGCGTGTCGGCGCCGGTCGGCTCGACCACGACGATCTCGCCCGCCAGGTCCGTGCCTTCGGCGGCGGGCGCGAGGTGCTCCGGCCGGACGCCGTAGACGACCCGCGCGCCATCCGGCGCCTGGGTCGCGGGCGCGGGCACGGAGCCGCCGGCCTCCAGCTCCACCGAGAGGACGCCCTCGCGCCGCCGGTGCACGCCGCGCAGGAAGTTCATCGCCGGTGATCCGATGAAGCCGGCCACGAACAGGTTTCGCGGAGCGTCGTACAGGTCGAGGGGCGCTCCGATCTGCTCCACGCGGCCGTCGTGCATGACGACGATCCGGTCGGCCATCGTCATCGCCTCGATCTGGTCATGCGTGACGTAGACCGAGGTGGTCTTGAGCCGCTGGTGCAGCTCCCGGATCTCCGAGCGCATCGCCACGCGCAGCTTCGCGTCGAGGTTCGACAGCGGCTCGTCGAAGAGGAAGACGCGCGGGTCGCGCACGATCGCGCGCCCCATCGCCACGCGCTGCCGCTGGCCGCCCGAGAGCTGGCGCGGGAACCGCTCGAGCAGGTCTTCGAGCCCCAGGATCTCCGCCGCTCGCCCGACGCGCTGCCGGATGACCTGTGGGCCGGCCTTCGCGAGGCGCAGGCTGAACGCCATGTTGTCGAACACCGTCATGTGCGGGTAGAGCGCGTAGTTCTGGAACACCATCGCGATGTCCCGCTCCTTGGGTGGGACGTCGTTCACGACCCGCCCCCCGATCGCGATCTCTCCGCCCGAGACCTCCTCGAGCCCCGCGATCATCCGGAGCAGCGTGGACTTGCCGCACCCCGAGGGGCCGACGAGCACAACGAACTCGCCGTCCGCGATGTCCACGTCGATGCCGTGGATGACGGGGGTCGAGCCGAACCGCTTCTCGACCCCCCGGATCTCGACCGCCGCCATGCCCGCGCCTTCTCGGTGCCCCTCCCGGCCGGCCGCCCCGCGCTCGATCGCGCGCGGACCCGAAGGGGAGCGGCCTCGGTGGTCCCGCTGATGCGAACTTGTATGACGACAATTCGACATTGCCGCACCTCCCCCCCGGGCCGCGCCACGCCAATGAACGCCTGCGACCCTCTTCGGGGCCAGCACGGGGAGCACGACATGGAAGCGGAGCGTCCGATGAGGGTGGGGGTGATTGGCCTCGGGTCGATGGGGCTCGGCGTCGCACGGTCGCTCCTCCGCGCGAAGCTCGAGGTCCACGGGTTCGACGTACGGCCCGAGTTGCTGCGCGTCCTGCATGACGAGGGCGGCCTCGCCTCCGCGACTCCGGCCGAGCTGGGCGGTCGCGTGGACGCGCTCGTCGTGCTGGTCGTGAACGCCGATCAGACCGAGCAGGTGCTCTTCGGCCCCGCCGGCGCTGCCGCGGCGCTGCGCCGCGGAGCGGTGGTGGTGAGCAGCGCCACCGTCGCTCCGGAGTACGCGGCGGGGCTGGGCGAGCGGCTCCGCGCGATGGGGCTCCTCCACGTGGACGCGCCGCTGTCGGGCGGCGCCGCGAAGGCCGCCGCGGGGGAGCTCACCGTGATGGCCTCGGGGGACCCGGCCGCGTTCGAGCGCGCGCGGCCGGTGCTCGAGGCGATCGCCACCAAGGTCCACCGGCTCGGTGACCGCTCCGGCCAGGGTTCGAAGGTCAAGATGGTGAACCAGCTCCTCGCCGGCGTGCACATCGCGGCTGCCGCCGAGGCGATGGCGCTCTGCATCCAGGCCGGCGCCGACCCGGAGGTCGTCTACGAGGTCATCTGCGGCAGCGCCGGCTCGTCCTGGATGTTCCAGAACCGCGTGCCGCACATCCTCACCGGCGACTACACCCCGCTCTCCGCGGTGAGCATCTTCGTGAAGGACCTCGGCATCGTGCTCGACTCCGCCCGCAAGCTCGGGATGGCCCTCCCGCTCACCTCCACCGCCCATCAGATGTTCCTGCTCGCGGCGGCGGAGGGGCACGGCGGCGAGGATGACTCCGCGGTGGTGAAGATCTATCCGGGCGTCCCGCTGCCCGGCCCCGGGCCGCAAGAGGGCTGACATCGCCGCGTGCGAGGGCGCCGCTCGCTGCCGGACGGCGGCGCGCCCGCGCGGTGCTTGCCGGAGAGCAGGCCGCCCGCGACGTACCTAGCCGCCGTGCCCGTCGCCCGCCGGCCTTAGCCGCACGGTGAAGGTGCTACCCACCCCCGGGCGGCTCCGCACCGCGATCGTCCCCCCGAGCGCACCCAGCTGGGCGCGGCAGATCGCGAGTCCGAGCCCGATGCCCTGATCGACGGGCTTCGTCGTGAAGAAGGGCTCCCAGATCCGCTCGAGGTGCGCCTCCGGGATCCCGCAGCCCGTGTCCGAGACTTCGGCGACGACCCAGGCGCGGTCCGGATCGAGTCGCGTGGCGATCAGGATCTCGTGGCCTCTGGGATCGCCCTCGGGCACGGCATGCGACGCGTTGACGAGCAGGTTGAGGAACACCTGGACGAGGCGGCTCCGGCTGCCCAGCACCGGAGGGATCTCGCCGTACTCGCGACGGAGCCGAGCCCTTCCGTCGAGCTCCGGGCGGACCATGTCCGCGCACAGGTCGAGGGTGGAGTGCAGGTCCCCCGCCTGCGTCTCGCCGCGCGTCTCGATCTGGGAGATCGCCATCAGGTGCCGGACGATCTCCCGCACCCGCTCGACGCCATCCGCCGCTTCCGCGAGCGCCTCGGCGAGGTCGCCGCGCACGACAGGGTCGCCGCCGAGGCCGCCGAGCTCCGCGCGGACGTAGCTCAGGTTCGAGCGGACGTAGGTGAGCGGGTTGTTGACCTCGTGGGCGACGCCGGCCGCGAGCGTCCCGACCATGGCCAGCCGGGCCGCGCGCGCGAGCTGCGTCTCGGCCTCGCGCTCGCGCGACCGCGCCGCCTCGAGCTGCGCCGTCCGCTCGACCACGCGGGCCTCGAGCTCCGAGTTGAGCGCGGAGAGGCCGCGCGCGAGCTCCGCGTTGGTGAAGCGGAGGCGTACCGCCTGTGCCAGCGCCCGGCCCCCGGACCGCGAGATCGCCGACACTGCCACGCAGTAGATCGCGACCAGGACGCCCGCGCCCACGCTCAGCCGGTCCCCGCCCGAGAGCAGCAGGACGAGGATCGGCAAGAGCGCTGGGACCGTGAAGGCCAGGAAGGCGGGCTGCAGGCTCGCGTTGCTGAGCGCCGCGCCCGCCGACATGCCGCCGAGCACGAACGCGAGGAAGATGAGGTACGCGAACGGCACGCCGTCGCGGAGCAGGAGGGGGGCGGTGCCCCAGATCAGGCCGTTCACTGCCGCGCCCACGGTGAACCACCGCGCCCAGCGTCCGGCCTCGCCGCTCGGCGGACGGGCGCGGCGGAAGCGCGCGGCGAGGGCGAGCCGGTACGCCGCCACGAGCCACAGCGCTCCTGCCCACGCGACGAGGCTGCCCGGAGGCGCATGACCCCACAGCGCCACGACCACGATCGCGGAGTTCACGAAGACGGTCACCTGCGCGATCGCGTTCCGGTCGAACAGCACGCGGACGCTCTCGGCGCGGACGAGCGCCTCGACCGGGTCGCCAGCGATGTCGCGCGTCGTCTCCGCCGCCCTGGACGTCTCCCGCACGAATCCCCCGCGGGCTCACGAAGTCGCGAGCCTCGTCGAGGGTACCAGCGCGCCGGCCCGGGCGTCGTCTTCTCTCCGGGGCTGCGGCACTCGGTCAGCACCCGGTCCCCCGCCCGCCCGGTCACCTTCCGAAGCGGATTGTGACGAGCGTGCGCCCGTCCCCCGCGTCGCGAGGTAGACCTTCCGCGCACGGGCCGCTCCTGGCCGCGTGGTACGGTCCCGCCATGTCCGTCCCCGATGCCGCCGTCCGCCTCGAGGCCGAGATCGGCAAGGCCGTCGTGGGCCAGCGGGAGGCGGTGGCGGAGCTCCTCGCGGCGCTCCTCGCTGGCGGGCACGTGCTCCTCGAGGGGGTCCCGGGGGTCGCGAAGACGCTCCTCGCGAAGGCGCTCGCTCGCGCGCTCGACCTGCGCTTCGGCCGGATCCAGTTCACGCCCGACCTCATGCCGTCGGACATCCTCGGGACCTCGATCTTCCGCGCGCAGGCGGGCACCTTCGAGCTGCGGCGCGGTCCCGTCTTCACGGAGGTGCTCCTCGCCGACGAGGTGAACCGCACGCCTCCCAAGACGCAGGCGGCGCTCCTCGAGGCGATGGAGGAGCGGCAGGTCACGATCGACGGCGCGCGCGAGCCGCTCCCCGCCACCTTCTTCGTCGTCGCGACGCAGAACCCGGTGGAGTACGAGGGGACCTACCCGCTCCCCGAGGCCCAGACCGATCGCTTCCTCCTCAAGGTCCGCGTCGGCTACCCCGAGGCGGCGGACGAGGCGGAGATCCTGCGCCGTGCCGCCGCCGGGTTCGACGGCCACGACCTCGACGCGGCCGGTGTCCGACCCGTGCTCTCGCGCGACGACCTCGGCGCGCTGCGCGCCCGCTCGCGCGCGCTCCCGGTCGCGCCGCCGGTGCTCGCGTACGTCGCCGCGCTCGTCCGCGCGAGTCGCGAGCTGCCGCGCGTGCGGCTCGGTGCGTCCCCCCGCGCGGGCGTCGCCCTCCTCGCCGCCGCCCGCGCGCGCGCGGCGCTCCGCGGCGCGGAGTGGCTCTCGCCCGACGACGTGAAGGCCATGGCTCCCGCGGCGCTTCGCCACCGGCTCGTCCTGCGACCCGAGGCGGAGCTCGAGGGAGCAACCCCGGACGACCTCGTGCGCGAGCTGCTCGACGGGGTCGAGGTGCCGAGGTAGGCCGTGCCGCTCCCGACGTCACGCGCCGCGCTCCTCCTCGTCGCCGGCGCGGTCGTCGCGCTCGCCTCCGCCGGCTCGCCCGCGCTCCTCGCCACCGCCGTCGCGCTCGACCTGGCCGCCCTCGCACTCGTCGCCCTCGACGCGGCGCTCGCCCCCGGGCCGGGCGCGCTCCGGGCCGCGCGGAGGGTGCGCGAGCCGCTCTCGGCGTTCTGCGGGAACGGCGTCGCGCTGAGGCTCGAGAGCGCGTGGCGCCGCCCGCTCCGGCTCGAGCTCGCGGACACGCCGCCCGCCTCCTTCGACGCGAGCGGCCACCGCCGCGAGCTCGCGCTCGAGCCGGGCGGTGAGGCACGGCTCGCGTATGAGGTCACGCCGCGCGCACGCGGCCGGTTCAGCTTCGGCGACCTGCACGTCCGGGCGGCGGGGCCGCTCGGGCTCGCGGCGCGGCAGTGGCGAGTTCCGCTCGCGCGCGAGGTGCGCGTCTACCCGGATCTCCGCGCGCTCGCCACGCTGCCGGGCGGCGCGCGGCCGGAGGCGGGGCGGACCCGGGCGCACGGCCCCCGCGAAGGGCGCGAGTTCGCGGCGCTGCGGGCGTACTTCCCCGGGGACGACGTCCGGGCGATCGACTGGAAGGCGACGGCGCGTCGCGGGGCTCCGGTCGTGCGCGAGTGGCAGCCCGAGCGGAACCAGACGCTCTGGGTGCTGCTCGACTGCGGCCGCCACCTCGCCGCGCGACTCGGCGACGGGCGGGCGAAGCTCGACCACGCGGTGGACGCCGCGCTCGCGCTCGCGCGCGCAGCCGCGACGCGCGGCGACCGGGCGGGCGCGGTCCTCTTCGGCGCGGAGGTGACCCGGGTCGTTCCGCCGGGCAGCGGCCGCGCGCAGCTCGCCCCGCTCGCCGACGCGCTCCACCTCGCGGAGGCGCGCATCGAGGAGTCGGACTACGCCGCGGCGTTCGACGTCGTCGAGGCGCGGCAGCGGCGGCGCGCGCTCGTCGTCGTCTTCACCGACCTCGCCGATCCCGACACGAGCGCGCTGCTCCTCGCCCGCGCGGCCCACCTCCGGCGCCGCCACCTCGTCCTCGTCGCCGCCGTCGCCGACTCCGAGATCGCCGACGCCGCGGCCGCGCGGCCGCGCGACGACGAGGAGGCGTTCATGCGGGCGGCGGCCGAGTCGATCCTCGAGGAACGCGAGGCTGCGGTCCTGCGGCTCGCGGCCGCCGGCGTCCGCGTCGAGAGCGTCCCGGCCCGCGAGCTCGCCGCGGCGGTGGTCGGACGCTACGCGGACGTGAAGGCGCGCGGCGAGCTCTGAGCGCGCCTACGCCGCCGTCCCGCCGGTGATATATATCCCCGCCCCACCGGGCCGAGCGGCCCGGGGACCACGCGGCGAGGACCACGACCGATGGGACGCATCTTCGAGACCCGCAAGGCCACCATGTTCGCCCGGTGGAACCGGATGGCGAAGGTCTTCACCCGGATCACGAAGGACATCGTCATCGCGGTGAAGGCGGGCGGGCCGCACCCCGACACGAACGCGGCGCTCCGCCGCGTGCTGCAGAACGCGCGCGGCGCGAACATGCCGAAGGACAAGGTCGAGGCCGCCATCAAGCGGGCGAGCGGCCAGGAGCAGAAGGCGTACGACGTCGTGCTGTACGAGGGCTACGCGCCGCACGGGGTCGCGGTCATCGTCGAGACCGCCACGGACAACGTGGTCCGCACCGTCGCGAACGTCCGGGTCGCGTTCAAGAACCACGGCGGCAACCTCGGGACGACGGGCAGCGTCGCGTTCCAGTTCAAGCGGATGGGCGTCTTCCGGCTCGCCCCCGAGGGCCTCGACCCGGACGCGCTCGAGCTCGATCTCATCGACCACGGGCTCGAGGAGATGGGAGAGGGGACGGGCGAGAAGGGCGAGAAGCAGCTCGTCGTCCGCTGCGCCTTCGAGAGCTTCGGTCAGCTCCAGGCGGCGATCGAGCAGCGCAAGCTCCCGCTCGTCTCGGCGGACCACGAATACGTGGCGCAGACGCCGGTCGAGCTGCCGGAGGAGCAGGCGAAGGAGGTCCTCGCGCTCGTGGACGCGCTCGAGCAGGACGAGGACGTCCAGCGGGTGTTTCACAACCTCGCCTAGCGCGTCACTTCAGCGGCGGGATGGGGATGAGGCCCGGGAAGACGTAGGCCTGCAGGAGGGCGATGATCCCGATGACCGCGGCGCCCGCGAGCGAGTGCCACCAGACGGTCCGGAAGATCGGCCCGAGCGCGTGCGCCCGCTCCTTCGGGTCCTCGTAACAGGCCGCGCAGGCGACCATGATCGACTGCGCGTCGATCATCTTTCCCATCACGCCGCCCGTCGAGTTCGTCGCGACGATGAGGATCTCGTTCAGCTTCAGCTGCTGCGCGGTGATCCGCTGGAGGCTTCCGAAGAGCGCGTTCGAGGCGGTGTCCGAGCCGGTGAGGAAGACGCCGAGCCAGCCGAGGTACGCCGCGAAGAACGGGTAGCCCGCGCCCGCGCGGGTGAACGCGAGCCCGAGCACCGCGTCGGTGCCGGAGTAGCGGGTGAGGAAGCCAAGCCCGAGCACCTGCCCGATGACGAGCACGGGCGTCTTCATGCGGCGGAGCGTCCGCGAGATCGCTTCGCGCCATTGGGCGGCGCTGAGCCGGAGCACGAGTCCGGTGAGGAGCGCCGCGACGAACACGCCCGTCCCCGCGGCGGAGAGCCAGTTGATCGTAAAGCGGGCCGCCTCCGGCTTCGCCCCCGCGGCCACCACCGGCGGCGTGCGCTGCACGAGGTTGTGCAGAGCAGGCATGTCCCACGCCGGGAGCGAGAGCGTACCCGTGAACTTCGAGCCGAAGAGCGTCGTGTCGAACTTCACGCCCGAGAAGAGGTTGTTGAGCGTCTTCTTGAACTCGGGGGCGCCCCACAGCGCGCAGGCGAGGATGAGGATCGCCCAGGGCAGCCACGCGTACACGGTCGCGCCGACGCTGTAAGGGTACTTCCAGGCGGACTTGTCGATCGTCTGGACCTGCTGGCCGGCCGCCCGCTCGGATCTGAGCAGGAAGCGGGTCTTCGGGTGCCAGACGAACCGCAGGAAGATCGCGGTGCAGGCGACGGAGAACACGCCGGAGACGACGTCGGTCATGAGGTGGGTCGGGGGCCAGCCCGAGGCCTGCCACTGCATGAGCGCGAAGGAGGCGCCGGACACGAGCGCGGCCGGCCAGACCTCCCAGACCTCGCGCCAGCTCCCGCCCTCCATCTTGACGAAGGTCGCGACGAGCCAGAACGGGACGAGGATCGAGACGAAGGGGAGCTGGTGTCCCGCCATCGCCGAGAGCGTGACCTGGTCGAGCCCGGAGACCGCGGCGAGCGTGACGATGGGCGTGCCGATCGCGCCCCACGCCACGGGGGCGGTGTTCGCGAGCAGGTTCAGGACCGCCGACTGGAATGGCGAGAACCCGAGGCCGACCATGACCGCCCCGGCGATCGCGACCGGCGTGCCGAACCCGGACGTGCCCTCGATGATCGCGCCGAAGGAGAACGCGATGAGCAGGACCTGCAGCCGGCGGTCGAACGAGATGTGGATGATCGACTCCTTCACGATCTCGAACTTCCCGGCCGTGACGGTCATCGTGTAGAGGAACATCGCCGCGAGGACGATCCAGATGATCCCGAGGAAGCCGGAGAGCGAGCCGAGCGCGAACGCCGAGACCGCCGAGCGGAGCGGCATTCCGAACGGGATGCACGAGACGAGGAACGCCGCGATGACGCCGTAGAAGGCGGCATAGGGCGCCGGGATCCCGAGGTGGCGCACCCCTTCCCTGTCGCGGTGCGGGTGGAGCGCGATGAAGTAGAGGAGGACGGCGATCGGGACGGCCGCGACGAGCGTCGAGAGGAACGCGTTTCCGAAGGGATTGTAGTTCTGGTGGTACATGGCGTCTCCGCGCGCGAGACGACGTTCACCCAGCGTCGCTCGTGCCGGAACCTGGACTACCGCAGCGGGACCGCGAGCGCGCGGTCCCCTGCGGGGCCGACGGCGCGCGAGCCCCGTACGGGGGGGGGCCGCATTTTCCGCCGGGGTGCCGCGACACCGCCCGGTGAGCGGCTTCGATTTGCCGGGACGCCGGGTGCGTGGTTACGTCCGCGCATGCGCACCAACACGGCGGCCGCCTTCTCGCTCGCGCTTGCTCTCCCCGCGCTCGCGGCGGGCGGCGCGCCCGCGGCGAAGCCCGCGACGGACGTGCTCCCGTTCCGCGCCGTCGAGCGGACGCTTCCGAACGGGCTGCGCGTGATCGTCGTCCCCACCGGCTTCCCCGGGCTCGTCTCGGTCCAGCTCTCCGTCCAGACCGGCTCGCGCAACGAGGTCGAGCCCGGCAAGTCCGGCTTCGCCCACTTCTTCGAGCACATGATGTTCCGGGGGACGAAGGCCTTCCCGCCCGACCGCTACCAGGCGGTCATCACGCGGATCGGCGCACGGCAGAACGCCTACACAGCGGACGACCTCACGAACTTCCACGTGACGTTCGCGAAGGAGGACCTCGACAAGGTCCTCGAGCTCGAGGCCGATCGGTTCATGAACCTCGACTACTCCGTCGACCTGTTCAAGACGGAATCGCGCGCGGTGCTCGGCGAGTACGACAAGAGCGTCTCGAACCCGACGATGAAGCTCGAGGAGGCCCAACGCGACTCCGCGTTCCAGGTCCACCCGTACAAGCACACGACGATGGGGTTCCTCGCCGACATCGAGGACATGCCGAACCAGTACGAGTACTCGCGCCTGTTCTACGCGCGCTGGTACCGCCCCGAGCGCACGACCCTCGTCGTCGCGGGCGACGTCGCCCCCGAGAAGGCCCTGCCGCTCGTCGAGCGCCACTTCGGCCGCTGGAAGCGCGGCGCGCCGGCCGTCGAGGTCCCGACCGAGCCCGCGCCCGCGGGCCAGGTGTACGCGCACGTGCCCTGGTCCACCCCCACCCTGCCGTGGGTGACCGTCGCGTTCCACGGGCCCGCGTTCTCGGCGACGAAGGAGTGGGCCGCAGCGACGCTCGTGTTCCAGCACTGGTTCGGCCCGACCTCCGACCTCTACCGGCGGCTCGTCGTCGAGGACCAGGTCGTGGACTCGCTCGCCCCCGATGCCGGCCCGACGTTGGATCCCGGGCTCTTCGCCGTCGCGGCGCGCCTCAAGCGGCCCGAGGACGCGGTCCGCGTGCGCGACGAGATCCTGCGGACGTTCGCCCGCGCCCGCGCCGAGGCGCCGGACGCGAAGCGGCTCGCGGACGATCTCTCCGCGGCGCGGAACGGGTTCATCCGGTCGCTCGACTCGACCGAGGCGGTCGCGGAGGTGATCGCCCGCCACGCGGTATTCGAGCGCTCCTACGGGACCGTGAACCGGGTGTACCGGGCGCTCGCGACGGTGAGCCCCGAGGACGTCCTCCGCGCCGCGCGCGCGTGGGTGACCGACGCGCGGCTCGTCGTGACGACGCTCTCGAAGGAGCCGCTGCCCGCCGGGATCGAGAAGGCGCCGCCCCTCGCGTCGCTCGCCCCCCTTCCCGCGGACGCGGACGTCCCGGTGGTCACGGTGCCCTCGCCCCTGCCGGTCGTCACGCTGAAGCTCCTCTTCCAGGCGGGCAGCGCGCGGGACCCGCGCGGCAAGGAGGGGCTCGCCGCGCTCGCCGCCGCGATGCTCACCGACGCCGGCTCGCGCCGGATGCGGATCGACGAGATCCGCGAGGCGCTCCACCCGCTCGCCGCGAGCTTCTCCGCCCAGGTGGACAAGGAGCTCGTGACGCTCACCGGCACCTTCCCGCGCGACGGGTGGGAGCGGTTCGTGGACGTGGCGCTCCCACAGCTCGCCGATCCCGGCTTCCGGGAGGAGGACTTCCGGCGCGTGAAGGACGACGCGCTGAACGCGCTCGTGCAGGACCTGCGGGAGTCGAACGACGAGGAGCTCGGCAAGGAGCGGCTCCAGGCGAACCTGTTCGCGGGCACGCCGTACGCTCACCCGGCGGTCGGCACCGTCGCCGGGATCCAGGCGGTGACCCTCGACGACGTGAAGGCGTTCGTCCGCGAGCGCTACGTCCGCGCGGACCTCGTCGTCGGCCTCGGGGGCGACGCGCCGCCCGCGCTCCTCGCGCGGCTCCGGCGCGAGCTCGGCTCGCTCCCGGCGGGCGCGCCCCCTCCGCGCACCGAGGTCGCCGCGCGCCGCCCGAAGGGCATCGAGGTGGAGATCGTCGAGAAGGACACGCGCGGCACCGCGCTCTCGCTCGGCCACCCGCTCGACGTCGTCCGCGGCGACCCCGACTTCCTCGCCCTCTGCGTCGCGCGCACCTGGCTCGGCGAGCACCGGTCTGCGACCTCCCATCTCTATCAGCGGATCCGGGAGACCCGCGGGCTCAGCTATGGCGCGTACGCGTATGTGGAGGCGTTCCCGCGCGGCATGTTCCAGCTCGACCCGGATCCGAACGTCGCCCGTCGCGCGCAGCTGTTCGAGATCTGGATCCGGCCCGTCGTGCCGCGGAACGCGCAGATGGCGCTCCGGATCGCGATCCACGAGCTTCGCCGTCTCGTGGAGGAGGGGCTCGGCGAGGCGCAGTTCGAGGAGGCGCGCGCCTATCTCCAGAAGAACGTGGCGCTCCTCACCGCACGCCAGGACGACCGAGTCGGCGCAGCGCTCGACTCGCGCTGGTACGGGATCCCTGAGCTCGGCTCGTACGTGCGCGACGGCCTCGCGCGGCTCACGCGCGCCGAGGTGAACGCGGCGATCCGCCGGCACCTCTCCGGCATCGACCTCTCGATCGTCGCGGTCACGAAGGACGCGAAGGCGCTCGCCCAGGCGCTCGTGGCGGACGGCCCGTCAACGGTCGTCTACGAGGCGGACCAGCCGCCCGAGCTGCTCGAGGAGGACCGCCGCATCGGCGCGCTGAAGCTCGGGATCCGGCCGGAGGCGGTGCGGACGACGCGGGTCGAAGAGGTGTTCGCGCGTTGAACGTCGCGCTCTAGCAGGCCCGTTGAAGAAGCCGCCTCGACGGCCGGCGGAAGCCATCACCGAGTTCTCCCTCGCCCCCGGGCGCCAGCCTCACGATTCGTCGCATCTCGGCCGAGCGAGGGGCCGTACGACGACTGCGTATGCGCGAGGGGACGAGCCGAAAGGTGACCGGATTCGGGCAACGAGGAGTGCGGCGGCCGAGGCGTGTCCGCGAAGACGAAGC
>DASWEI010000218.1:0-19469 GCA_036394835.1 Anaeromyxobacter sp.
GTCCAGTCCTGCACCTGGCCCGTCGGGATGGTGAACGTCGGCACGTTCATGTCGAACTTGCTGCCGTTGATGGTGCGCGCGCCCATGTTCACCGTGCGCTGCTCGACCGACGTGACGTCCCGGAGATCCCGCAGGTACGTCGGCCGGTGCGCGGACCAGGTGGTGCCGGTCGCGCCCTCGGAGTAGGGCCCGACCGAGGTGTTGGCGGGCAGCCCCGCGTCCGCGAACACCCTCGCGACGACCCCTCCTCCGACGGAGATGGTCGAGTCCGCGCTGCACCTCACGGCCAGGTCGGCCCGGGAGGCGCCGGTCAGCTCGATGGAGTTCGTGGCGAGCGGCTTCGGAGCGACGGTCCGCCAGACGCCGTCGCGGGCCAGCAGGGCCACCTCGCATCCGGCGCCGACCGACAGCGTCTTGGGCATCGCGTCGGCGTTCGCGAGGAGCACGCGCCAGTGCTGCCACTCGTTCGCTGGCGCGCACAGGTTCGCGTCGACCTTCCCGTTCACCGTCCACGTCGCCGCGAGCGTACCCGAGATCAGGGTGTCGCCGCCGGTCCCGGAAACGCTCGGGTTGACGAACCCGACGACCAGCTGGCGCTCCGTCATGCCGGACACGCCCGCGGGGAGGACGTCCTTGGCGTCGTCCACCACGAGGAGACCCCACGCGCCGCCCGACACCTGGAGGAAGGTCGAGCCGTGATGGTGCGGGTGGTACCAGAGCGTGCCTCCCATGTGGTCGGCGGGCACCGCGTACACATAGTCGCCGCAGTAGCTCCCGTTGACGAGGCGCATGACGTCGTCGGACGGCGACATGGGCGAGACGTGCAACCCGTGGGTGTGGAGGTTCGTGATGTTCGGGTCCTTGAAGTCGTTCTCGACGGCGCTCGCCGTCGAGTACGGGAGCAGGTTCTTGAGGGTGAGGACGTAGGTGTTCCCGGGGGTCATCTTGATCGTCGGACCGGGGATGCTGAACGTCCCGCCCGCCTGGCGGTAGGCGCGCGTCGTCAGGGTATCGGCCCCGACGGTGAGCGTCGCGGCGCCGAACTCGAGCGTCCCGCTGAAGTAGCCGTTGTTCGCCGTCCACTGGAGCTCGGCGGGATCCTGGATGACGTTCGACGTCGGGCACACGCTCGCCTCCGCCGTGTCGGCGTAGGCGAGGACGAGCGCCGTCACTACGGCCAGCCCGCCTCTCGTGCCGTGGGATCTCGAGATCGGCCTCATGGTCCACCCTCCCTCACCGTTCGCGTCCGTTCGCAGCACCCAGGGGCTTGCTCGTCCCCCCGCATGGGATGCGACTTACTGACTGACCGTGGGGCATTCAAGTGGGGGGTCCACACGCACCGGGTGCTACAGCAGCAGCATCCTCACCGAGAAACATCCGTTTTCCCGCGTTCTCGTGAGCGGTTCACCGATCGTGTCGTGCCCCTTTCGCTCGAGCGCAGGAGTTCGATCCCAGAGGGGTCGCCACCGGGGACGCCGCGAGTCGCACCGCGGCCGCCCGGGAGTCGCATGGCCAGCGTGCCCCTCGGCGTGTCGCGGAACTCGTTCACGGACTCGATGGCGCCGAGAGCTCTCGGAGAGCGGGGGGAACCCGCAGCCCGTGCATCACGGTGCGCAGACCAGCGTGGCTGGATAAGCGGCCACGCGCCGCGAGGTCCCGGCGGGAAGCTTGGCGCGGCGGGACCGAAGCGTCGCCTCGACGAGCGCGCGGTTCGCCTCCTCGCGGTAGGGGACGAAAGCCGAAGCCGCGTCGCCCGCTTGGTCCGACGTCATGTCGAGCATCAGGACCGGCTCGGCACAGGCGGGCGGGAAGGCGCCGAGCGCGACGGTCTTGACGCTGGGATGGCGGAGGCTCCGGAAATGGACGCGCCGCGCACGGAGCTCGTAGACGATCTGCCACTGCGTCGAGTCATCGAACCGAACCGAGTCCAGCACCGCGAAAGCGGCTGCGACGGGGTCGCTCTCCGAGGCGTCCCGGAGCTGACCCTCGAGCCGCGCGAAACGCCTCAGGGACCCCCCGGCATTCTCTGCCGGTCTCTTTCGCGCGCGGATCGACGCGGCATAGGCGCTGTTCGTCACGGCGCGCACCGGCATCGCGTCGGCGGTCGAGACCACGAGCGTGCCGCGCAGGAACTCCAGCGTTGCGCAGGTGGCCCGCGCATCACACACGAAGTAGTGAAGTCGGGCATGGACAGGAGCGACGCGGACTCTTCGCGCCAGCTCGGCGGCCTCGGACGTGGTGGAGGCCTGGTCGAGCAGGTACTGCACCAGGCCGAGCTCGGTCACGACGGCCCGCCCATCGGGCTTCTCGTACGCGGTGTCGAGCAGGACGAGCACCTCGACCGCGAGCCCTGCCTCGTTGATGCCGCCGTTCGGTAGCTCGCGCCCGTACTGGTTGAAGGTCAAGCTTGCGAGGCGGCTGCGCCAGGTCGCGGGCGTCTGGCCCGGCGACAGCACCAGCGCGCGCTTCTCCATGCCGCGCTTGTTCACGAGTACCAGGCCGCGCTCGTCGTCCCAGTCGTAGCTCTTGCCCATCACTGGACCGGCCGGGCCCTCACGCAGGAAGGCGCTGCACGGGAGCGCCGGCCGGGCGGCGAGGACGAGCAGGACGGCGACGAGGGTGCGCACCTGGAAAGGCTAGCACGCACGATCTGCCGCGCACGACAGAGGTCATCACCTGGGCGGACGAGAGCTTCGTCCGGGTATTCGGCGCCTGGGACACGGTTTTCACGCGCACCGCGGCGCGCGCGGACCTACTCCCACTCGGTGCGCTCCTTCGACGTCGCCATCGTCGGCGCCGGCCACAACGGGCTCGTCACGGCCGCGTACCTCGCACGCGCGGGGCTCTCGGTGGTGGTGCTCGAGGCGCAGGACCGGGTGGGCGGCGCGTGCGTCTCGGAGGAGACCTGGGAAGGGTTTCGGGTCTCGACGGCCGCGTACGTCGTGAGCCTGTTCAGGCCGGAGATCGTGCGCGACCTCGACCTCGCGCGGCACGGGTATCGCGTCCTTCGCCGCGACCCCTCGTCGTTCACGCCGCTCCCGGACGGTCGCTCGTTGCTCCTCGGCCCGGACGCCGCCATGAACCGGCGCGAGGTGGCGAAGTTCTCCGCCCGCGACGCCGAGCGGTTGCCCGAGTACGAAGCGATGCTCGACCGCATCGCTCGCGCGATCGAGCCGACGCTGCTCGAGACTCCGCCGGCGCTCTCCACCGGGCCACGTGACCTCTGGCGCCTCGCGCGGATGGGCTGGCGCTTCCTGCGCCTCGGACCGGACGCACCGCGCGCGGCGGAGATCCTGACGGGCGCGGCCCGTCCGATCCTCGATCGCTGGTTCGAATCGGACGCGCTCAAGGCGACCCTCGCGACCGACGCCATCATCGGCGCGGCTGCGTCGCCTTCGACGCGGGGCACGGCGTACGTGCTGTTTCACCACGTGATGGGCGAGGTGGACGGCGTGCGCGGCGTCTGGGGGTACGTGCAGGGTGGGATCGGAAAGCTCCCCGAAGCGCTCGCGACGGCGGCCCGGGCTCACGGCGCGGAGATCCGGACGAGCGCGCGGGTCGCGCGCGTCAGGATCGGCCCACACGGCGCGGACGGGGTCGTCCTCGCCGACGGGACGGAGATCACCGCGCGCCGCGTCGCCTCGAGCGCCGATGCGACCGTCACCCTGCTCGGGCTCGTCGGAACCGAGCGCCTCGCCCCCGAGATCGTTTCCGCGGTGCGGTCGATCGATTACGCGAGCGCCTCGATGAAGATCAACCTCGCCTTGTCCGCGCTGCCGGAGTTCACGGCCCTACCAGGCGCGCCTGGCCCGCAGCACCGCGGCACGATCCACGTGGCGCCGTCCCTCGAGTACCTCGAGTCCGCCTTCGATGACGCCCGCCGCGGAGAGCCGTCGGCGGAGCCGATCCTCGAGTGTACGATCCCTTCGGCGGTGGACCCGTCGGTCGCTCCTCCGGGACTTCACCTCATGCAGCTCTTCGTCCAGTACGCGCCGTACCAACTCCGGTCCGGGTCGTGGGACGAGCTGAAGGAGCGGTTCGCGGACCGGTGCCTCGAGGTGCTCGAGCGCTACGCACCGGGGGTCACACGGTCGGTCATCGCGCGCCAGGTCCTCTCACCGGTCGACATCGAGCGACGGTTCGGGCTGACGGGCGGCAACATCTTCCAGGGGGCGATGACGCCGTCGCAGCTCTTCTTCCTTCGCCCGTTCGCGGGGCACGCAGACTACCGTACGCCCGTCCCGCGGCTGTACCTTTGCGGTGCGGCCACGCACCCGGGCGGCGGCGTCATGGGTGCGTGCGGGTACAACGCGGCGCGAGAGATCCTGCGGGACGTGCGGCGGCGACGCTGAGATGATGCCGCGATCGTCAGCGCCCGGTGCGGGCCTGCGGCCCGCGGTGCTCCGGGACCGTCCAGAAGTACACGTCCTTCCCCTCTACGCGCGCGGTCTTGTCCGGCGTCCAGTCTCCCATGTCGAACGCATGCGAGACCACCCGCGTCCCCGGGGCGAGTGCGAGGATCTTTGGGCGCAGCCGCAGGTTCAGGTCGGGGAGGAGGTAGAGCGTGACGACCGTGGCATCGGAGAAGTCCGCCTCGAACAGGTCGCCCTGGACGAACGTGACCTTGTCCGCGACCCCCGCCGCACGCGCGTTCGCGTGCGCCTCGGAGATGCGCTCGGGGTCGATGTCGATCCCCACCGCCTTCTTCGCGCCGCGCTTGGCCGCGGCGATGACGACCCGGCCGTCGCCGCAGCCGAGATCGTAGACCACGTCTCCCTCATGGACGTTCGCGAGCTGCATCATCCTGTCGACGACCGGCTCGGGCGTCGGCACGAACATCACGTCGGGCTGGCGGGTCCGGTGGGACGTGGCGCCGCTGGCGCAGGCGGCGACGAGCACCGCCAGGACCGTGCGGCCGCTGAGGCTCTGAGCGGTCAAGGGAAGACCTCCTCTTCGATTCGAGGCAAGCGCCGGATCGGCGTTCGCCGCAACGACAGCCACATGGGCACGAGCCCGGCCGCGAGCACCGCCAGCCCGGCGAGCGCGCCCGCTCCGGCGTAGGCGACGCTCGACCAGAGCAGGAACGCGCAGGCGACCAGGAACACGACCGGCGTCACAGGGTAGAGCGGGACCCGGAATGGACGCGGCGCCATGGGATCGCGGCGCCGGAGGACGAACAGCGCGATCCCGGTGAGGAGGAAGAACAGCCAGAACACCGGGGCGGTGTACGCGACCGCCGCCTCGAACCCGCTCCGCGCGCGCGCGCCGATCCCGACGAGCACGAGCGCCACCGCGCCCTGGGCGAGGATCGCGTTCACCGGCGACCCGGCGCGCCCGCTCCACCGCCCGAGCGCCGCGAACGGAGCGAAGTCCCGCGCGAACGCCCACACTTGCCGCGAACCCATGAGCAGCGTGGCATTCGCCGACGTGAGCACCGCCGCGAGGACGATCGCCGCGAACGCGCGCGACGCGACGCCGCCGAGCCCGAGCGCGAGGAGATCCGTGGCGGCAGCCGTCGAGCCGCGCAGCCGGTCGAGGCCCAGTCCGCGCAGGAGGGCCGCGTTCGTGAGCACGTACAGGGCCGTGACCGCGCCGAGCCCGCAGGCGAGCGCCACCGCGATCATGCGGCGCCCGCCGCGCAGCTCCGCCGAGATGTATGCGGCCTCGTTCCACCCACCGTACGTGAGCAGGACGAACACCATCGCGAGTCCGAACGCCGGCCGCACCGCCGCGTGCGACGTCGCCGCAGGTGCGGGGCCCACGACGAATCCCGTCACGATGACGAGCACGAGGCCGGCGACGAGCGCGAGCGTCAGCACGTTCTGGACGGACCGGGCGATCCGGAGGCCGGCGATGTTGAGGCCCGTGACCCCGAGCACCATCGCCGCGGAGAGCGCGCCGGCCGGCGCGTCGAAGGGTACGAGCTGCGCCGCATAATCCTCGAATACGAACGCCAGGAGTGCCACCGATCCCGTCGGGATCACGGTGAGCCGGGCCCACCCGAACAGGAACGCCGTCCCACGCCCGAACGCGCGGGAAAGGAAGTGGTAGTCGCCGCCCGAATGCGGGTACGTCGAGGCGAGCTCGGCGTAGCACATCGCGCCCGCGAACGAGACGAGCCCGCCGGCGACTCACGCGGCGACGAGGACGAGCCCGCTCGACGTACTCGCCGCAACGGAAGAAGGAGCCCGGAAGATCCCGGCGCCGATCACGATCCCGAGGATCAGCGCGACGGCATCCGCGAGGCGGAGTGCGGGCCGGGGCGACGCGGTGCCCTGCTCAGGTCCCGCGCGGCTCGCGTCCATCCGTGGACGGTGACCACGGCCAGGCGAACGGGCAATACGGTTGGTACGCGGATCGGGCGGCGGGCGGTCGCGTGTGTACCTGAGCCAGAGGCGCTGCCCGGTCTGCGACCGCCTGCCGGCGTGCGAGCTCGTCGCGTAGCTCGTGTCATCGTCGGGGTGCAGCCGCGTGTACGATCCAGAGGTAGACGTTTCGCTGCTCACTTGCACCGCCGCGCGCGGGGGCAGTGATCGACACCGCACGGTCCGGGGCCCAGTCGCCCATGTCGTGCCAGTGCGAAACGACGCGGGCACCTGGGCGGAGCTGCGAGAGCAGGCGCGGCCGGAGCTTGAGGTTCACTTCTGGTTGCAGGAAGAGCATCACGACCGTCGCATCGCGGAGGTCGGTCTCGTAGAGGTCGCCCTCGACAATCCGGACGCGGTCCTCGACCCCAGCGGCGCGTGCATTCGAGCGGGCTTCCCGCACCCGCGCTGGATCGATGTCGACGCCGACGGCCCGCGCGCCGCGCCGGGCGGCTTCGATGACGACCCGCCCGTCGCCGCAGCCGAGGTCGTAGACGACGTCCGAGGGACCGACCGCGGCGAGGTCGAGCATCACCCGGACCACCTCGGGCGGGCTCGGCTCGTACCGCACGTCCGGGGCGCGGGGCTGCGGGCCAGGGACCCTGGCGCTGACCACGACGGGCGGCGTCGCAGCGCGAGGTCCGGACGGCGACGCGGCACACGCGAGCGCCGCCCAGACACCGACGATGACGAGCCTCACCCGCGCTCGCAGCGCGAGGGCGATAGGAACGGGCCCCGTCACCAGCGCCACCGGCCGAGCAGAATCATCGCGACGACCGCTGCGAGGAGATCACCCACCGGCGAGCTCCCGCCGGGCGCCCGAGACATCCCGGCGGGCGGGCCCTCGGCCCGAGGCGGGCACAGCTCCGCTCGCGTGAGCTGCGTCATCTGCGCGATGCCGTCGATACCGAAGATGCAGACCTCGCCGCCGGGGAGCGCGCAGAACTGCGCCGGCGGGCACTTCGTGAGGATCTTCTGTGGGTCGCCGCGCCCGCACCGCGCCCCCGCGCTCTCGAGCACCTCCGTCACGATGCCGGGGTGCTTCGTCACGACCTCGGGCATGCCCCACCTCCCCGTCAACGAGGATGGTCACGCACCGCCGCGTCGGAACGTATGCGTGCCCGCGTGCGGGCGTCGCCTCGCCTGACGGCCGCCGTGGCGCTCTTCCGCGGCTGAGGTCTCCACCCAACTGCGAGTCGAGGTCGGGCAGGATGAGCGGGTGCCTCGACCGAAAGGAAGCACCTACTGCCTCATCTCCGCCGAACGCGCCGTCTGGTGCTCACGCCGGGCGACCTCGGCCAGGTCCCGATGACGAAGGTCGGCGGCGTGCCTTGGTGGCCTCGCGGACGATCCCGCCCTCGGTGCGAGCACGGCCACGGCATGGCGTTCATGGCTCAGGTCCGCCTCTCGGACGTGCCGACGCTCGCGGACGACGGCGGGCTTCTCTCCTTCCACTACTGCCTTGCGTGCGCCGAGGCGGGGCGCATGTCGTTCGGACAGGGCGACGAGCAGAACCGGGGCTACGCCGTCACGCTCATCGAGAACGCCGCAGTCGCCCCCGACGGACTTGGCATCGTCGCTCCCGGCTGCCTCCCCTCAGCGACAGCCGGCTTTTCCGACACGGACGAAGTGCTCGGGCCGGAGGATGCCTGGGCTCTCGACCTCGAACCCTCTCCGGACCTGTTCTCCGAGGGCGACGACGACTTCGATGAGAACGTTGGTCTCGGGCTGATTCACGTCGCGCGCTCCAAGGTCGGGGGCTGGCCTCACTGGCAACAGACGCCCGAGTGGCCGACCTGCCACGAGGACCGGCGGATGACGTTCGTGATGCAAGTCGACTACGACCTCGGCGAGGCGAGCCCATGGGGCGGAGGCGGCTACGCCTACCTGTTCGTCTGCGGGCCGCAGTGCCGCCACCGCGAGGCCGACCTGGTCGTGCAGACCTCGTGACCCTTGGTCTCACCCTGCGATAGCCGGGGGAGCGGCCTCAGTAACCCGAAGTGCGGGGACCGACCGCTGGTCCGTCGCGCGGACGAGCGCGAGCCGGTCCGATTTCTGCGGCAACGGCAACGCGCCGAACGCGATGATGCCGTCATCGATCCTTCGCGCGGCAGACGTAAACATTCAGAACCGGCCTCGGCTTCAGCGTGAACGCCGCCGGGAACGCGGCGCAAAGGACTTCAACAGCTGGGAGTCGCGGCACCTCGACGAGCAAGCTCTCTTCGAAGCTGTGGAGAGTGGTCCCCAACGCCGACTGGCTCATCGACTCGTTCGAGGACGCCCTGGCGACGCCTCGGACGGCGGCTCACATCCCGGGTACCGGCTTTGAGCCGGTCAGCTCGGTGTGCGTGCGCGATATCGAACGGCGGTGCGCATCGCTCGATTCGTCATGGATGAGGCTTCGTACGTACGTCTCCACATCGGGCGAGAACCTCATCCGGTGCACTTCGAGCGCGTGGCTCCCGGCCTGCTCATTTCGAGACCGCGGCGGCCGGGACCTCACCACCAGGACAGCCGGTTCAGGACGGCGTCCGCGCGGGCGAAGGAGGCGGTCCTGCGGACGAACCGGGAAGCGTTCCGTCGCCTGTCGGGTCACCTCGATGGTTGCTGAAGGTGGACGGCACGATGGTCAACATCGGGGGTGCTGGGACCGGTGGCGTTCAACCTGCCTTCCTCGTCCTGGCCGGCACATCGACGCTTATCGGTACGCCATCGACATGCGCAATCTGAAGGTCTAGTCCACCAGGAGTGCCACGCCTTGCCTCTCAACCACTATGTCACCCTCGGCCGCTCCGGCCTGCGCGTCAGCCCCTTCTGTCTCGGCGCCATGACGTTCGGTGAGGATCTCGGCTGGGGCTCGAGCGTCGAGACCTCCAATGCCATCCTCGACCGCTTCCTCGCCGCGGGTGGCAACTTCATCGACACCGCCAACGTCTACACCAACGGCCACTCGGAGAAGATCATCGGTGACCACATCGGCCGCACGCCGTCCAAGCGCGACCGCGTCGTCATCGCCACCAAGTTCTTCGGGAACCTCTTCGCGGAAGACCCGAACGGCGGCGGTGCGGGCGCCAAGTCGCTCATCGCCGCCACCCAAGACTCGCTGCGCCGCCTGCAGACGGACTACATCGACCTGCTGTGGATGCACGCATGGGACCGCAACACTCCGATCGAGGAGACGATGCGTGCCTTGGACGACCTCGTCCGCGCGGGCAAGGTCCGCTACATCGGCCTGTCGGACACCCCGGCGTGGAAGGTGGCGCAGGCCCAGCTCCTCGCGCAGCTCCGCGGGTGGACGCCGCTCGTGGCGCTGCAGATCGAGTACTCGCTGCTCGAGCGCACCGTCGAGGGCGAGCTCATCCCCATGGCCGAGGAGCTGGGTCTGGGCGTCACGCCCTGGTCGCCGCTGAAGAGCGGCGTGCTCAGCGGCAAGTACACGCGCGAGAACGTGGGCAAGGTGAAGGCCGACCGCGGCGCCTGGGTGGAGAGCAGCCTGAACGAGCGCGCCTACTCCGTCATCGACGTGCTGCAGCGCGTGGCGAAGGAGCTGGACGCGTCGCCGGCCCACGTGGCCCTCGCGCGTGGGTGAGCAGCCGCCCCGGCGTCTCCTCCACCATCATCGGCGCTCGCACGCTGCAGCAGCTCGAGGACAACCTGGGTGCGCTGGAGGTGAAGCTCACCCCCGGGCAGCTCGCCACGCTCGACGAGGTGTCCAGGCCCACGCTGAACTTCCCCGCCGGCTTCCTCGAGATCGCGCCCGTCTTCATGCATGGCGGGCTCACCGTCAACGGCGTCACCGCGCCGCCGTGGCCCCTGGCGCCCAAGCCGGACGCGCAGCGCTATTAGCGCAGGGGGTCGAAGAGTGAGCGCGCGCGAAACATCTCGCGCGACCTGGGGGAAGCGTCGGGGGCGCTGCGCGAGCGGCGGCTGCAGCGCGCCATCGGTGTCGTGTGGGAGAAAGGCGAGGCGCCCGAGACGTTCCCCACCGGAATGTGAACGGATCGCCGCCACAGTGTCACGCCCGTGGATCTCCGGAGGCTTCCGGAGCATCGGCCGGGAGGATGCCGTCGAGCGTCAGCTCCTCTCCCCCGCGGAGCTCGCTCGCGAAGGCGGTCACCTCGGATCGGGTCGGCAGTCGGGCCGGTTCGCCCGCTCGTGGCGACGCGAGCGCCGCTGCCGCGGTCGCGAGTCGGCCGGCGCGGGCGAGATCGGCGTCTTCCGCGAGGGCCACCGCGAACGCGGCGCAGAATGCATCGCGCGCTTCCGGGATGCCCGACCGCTCTCGGTGCGGCTCGGGGACCCAGATCTCGTCGTTGCGCATCAGCAGGAGCGCCGCGCCACGGGTCGTGAGCACGACTGCGCCCCCGCTGACGCGCCGGAGCAGCGAGCGAGCGGCGACCAGAACCGATCTTCGCCCGGTCACGGACGCCCCCGTGACCCCGCGGGTGCTGCGCGTTGCGACGATCGCGATGTTCGCGAGGCGGAGCAGGCGATCCGGCACCTTCCGCTCCGGATCGGCGTCGAGGATGGCGTGCGTCCCGTGCCGATGCGCGATCCGGAACGCCTCCGCGATGCACTCCGGCGAGGTCTCGAGAGACGCGACGAGCACCGACGCGTGCTGGAGCAGGTCTTCGCTGGCGCCTACGTCCTCGACCGACGCCGTCGCACTCGTGGCTTGCGACACGGTAGCCGTGCTCCTCCTTCCACTCCGGTCCTCGTGGACGAGCCCAAGGCCGGTCCTCGCATCCGGGTCGCGCGCCACATGCTCCGCGCGTATCCCCTCGGCCCGGAGCCGCGCGACGATCTCGTCGCCGTGCGCGTCGCCGCCGACGCGCGCGATGACCCCCACGCGCGCGCCGAGGCGGGCCGCGGCCATTGCTTGGCGGATCGCCTTCCCGCCCGGCTCCCGCGCGAGGACGTCGCCCTCGAGAGCCTCGCCCGCGGCGGGAAGCCTCCGCGTGCGTATGACGAGGTCCTCTCGCGCGTTCCCCAGGAACACGACGTCTAGACTCCGAGCATGCCCGTCACTCGAAGCGCCTCGCTCTCGCCCAGCCGCTTCGGCTGGCGGCGCGAGACGGCCACCGCGAGCCTCGTGTCGCTCCGCGAGGGCGAGGGCTTCCTCGAACGCATCAGCCTCGGTGGGGCACCAGCGCGTCACGAGGTGCACCGCCGTGTCGGATCGACGGTGCAGCACGACCTGGTGCCCCGAAGGCCACTCGGTATAGCGGACATACCACCCGCCAGAACGAAGCCTTCGCTTCGCATCACTCGTGTCGTCTCGGCCTGTCATCGGACCGCCGATGCTCGCCAGGAGGGCAACCCCGCGCGACACCCGATGACGGCGGCCAGCTTCGCGCCGTTTTCGCCGGGCGCCTCCTGCAAGAGCACGCCTCGCAAGAACAAGATCGGCACGTTCCGCGACGAAACAACGGGAAGGCGAGCCGGCAGCGGGCATCGCCATCGCTCGTTCGCTCGAGGTCTTTCACGCGAGCGGTCAGGGCCGAAGCAGACGGACGACGTGCCAGCCCGCCGATCGGATGGACGCTCCTCTCAGACCCGTCCGGCCTCCCCGCCTCCAACCTCGATCTCGAGCACGACCTCCACAACTTCAGGATGCCCGATGGCTCCCACGGGTGGATGAAGCTGCACGTCGTGATGCTCGCGAAGAAGAGCGGGAACAGCTGGCAGTGGCTGGACGCGCCCGTACGCGTTCGTCCCACCGCCCCCGTCGGTGCACTGAGCCGCGGACGACGATGCGTCTCCCGATCGAGCTCCGGAGACGCACCGCCGCGCGCGCTTCCGTCGCCGGGCCGCTGCAGTACACGACCAGTCCTGGTGCAGTTTCGGGACCAGTGCTCAATCCCGCGGCAGGCCCGCGGTGGCCAGGCCGTCCGCGAGGAGCTCCATGAACCTCGGAGGGAACGGCCACGCGTGACGCGCGGCGCTCACCGTCAGGCTCGGGTCCTTCCGAAGCACTCGGCGGACGATCCTTCGTGCCTCCTCGCGCGTCCCGGCGTGAACCGCCGCGGCGGCGGCGACACGCGCCCCCCAGAACGAGTCCGGACTGGCCTCGACGCCCGCCTGCGCCCACCGCGCCGCCGGTCCGAAGCGGCCTGCGACGAAATGGGCGCAACCGACCCCGATGAACGCGAGATGGCGGATGGGCTCGAACGGCATGAGCTGCAGCGTGGTCGCGAACTGCCGTAACGCCATGACCGAGTCGCCCGCGTAGGCCGACGCCCAGGCGCGGCGGATCCAGGCCCAAGGCGATCCGGGGTCGACCGCCAGCGCCCGATCGAGGACCCGGTCGGCCTCGTCGAGCCGGTGCGCGAGTGTCAGCGCGCCGCTGGCCAGCGTCAGCGTCAGGGAGTCCCAGGGTGCGAGCCGGCAGGCCTCGGCCGCGAGCCGGACCGCTCGCGCGGTGTCCTCCTGGGGGGTCGAGCTGAAGTGGTGCGCGGCGCGCTGGCTCCAGCACCAGGCGGCGAGCGCCCTGGGGGAGCCGTAGCTCGGAGCGAGCTCCTGCGCCCGCTCCATGTCCTCGAGGGCCTGCCTGCACGGACCTGGGGCGACCGCGAATGCTGCCGGCAACGCCCGCCAGAAAAGCCGGGTGGCCTCGTCGTCGACATCCTCGAAAGCATCCGGCCGCGCACGCCGGATGCGCCGCAGCGTCTCCAAAGGGAGCTCCCCGAACCGGCTGCAGTACTGCGCCGCGAACCGGCCCAGCTGGCCGAAGCCGCTGCTCGTCGCGATCTGCGACACGCTGACGTGGCCATCGGACGCGAGCAGCGCGCGCCGAGCGTGCGTCAACCGCTCCTGGCGGACCCATCCCAGCGGCGTCGTGCTGAGGAACCGCATGAAGTGCGTCTCCAGCGTGCGCGGCGGAACGCCCGCGATGCGGGCGAGCGCATCGAGGCGGATGGGCTGGTCCAGGTGGGCGCGCGACCACTCGAGGACGCGCACCACGTCGCGCGGCAGCGTTGTGGTCGCCTCGACTGCTCTCTCCTCGCGCGTCGGCCGGTCGATCATCGCGATACCCATCGGGGCCGCAGGCCGGGACCCTCGCAGGGGCGGCGGCGGAGAGGCCTTAACGCTTTTCGGCGCGATCTGCACATCGCGGCGGGATCTGCATGGCCGGTCCAACGCCTCGCAGCCAAGCTCCTGCGAGGCGTACCCCGGTGTCGGAGGTGGTCCGGGAGACGAACGAAACACTCGACGGCAGATCGACTCACGAAGGCGAGGCGAGTCATGCGCGTTTCAAAGGACAGCATCGAGGTGAAGATGCAGATTCCGGGTGCCGTCATCCGCCTGCGAACGGACATGGGGGATGCAACCGGGCTGGGCAAGATGAGCGGTGAGTACTTCTCGCTCGCAGCGGGAGTGGACACCGCGCCCTTGTTCCAAGGTCTCGAGGGCAACGCCTGCCAGTGCCCGCACTGGGGCTACGTCCTGCGCGGCGAGCTGACCACGACGGACGCGGCCGGCAAGCAGGAGACGGTCAAGGCGAACGACCTGTTCTACTGGCCCGCCGGGCACAACGTGAAGGTCACGGAGGACGCCGAGATCATCATGTTCAGCCCGCAGCGAGAGCACACGCACGTGATCGATCACATGCGGCAGAAGGTGAAGGCGATGTAGCCGCGTCGTGACGAAGTGACCGGCGCGATCTGGGCGAGGGGCGCGCCACGATGAACAAAAGTGTGGCGGACATCACGAAGGAACGCGGGTTGGCGCCTGCCTCCGGCGGGCCGGGACGACATGAACCGCCTCGGAGTGCGCAAGGCGCGCGAAGGGCCGCTCGCGAGCATCAGGACCCGAGCTCGCGTCCCGCTCATCGACGTCGGAACGGTCGATCTCATCCGCAGGCAGCGCATCCATGTACGCCCAGGAGTCGAACGCTTCTCCGACCGCGGCGTCGTGTTCGAGGCGGCATCGAGGAAGCGTACGACGCGGTGGTGCTGGCCACCGGCTTTCGGCCCCCCCACGCGCTTGGCGCGTGGGTAGGAGCGACGCGCATGCTCGCGTGACGCCGCGTTGCCTCCTCGGCCGTAGGGCGGACGCACGCACCCACGATGCCCGGACCTCCCTCGGCGCCCCAGATGTTGCGGCGGGCGGCGCCCGGGCGGAGGTTCCGATGAGACCACGTCGAGACGGCAGACGGCTCGACCACGAGCTTGCGGTCGGCGTCGCGGAACGCGACCGGCAAAGGAGGCACTCACCGTGGCGAAGACACAGGCGGTTCTCACGACGGCCGAGCTCGAGATGCTTCGGAGGAAGCTCCAGGAAGAGCGCCGTCGGATCTTGTCGGTGCTGAAGCAGCCGCTCTCGTCCATGCCGCCGGACGAGCCACGCGAGCTGGAGGAGACCGCTCAGCGGGCGTCGGAGAGGGACGACGCGCTCGCCGTCGAGCGGCCCGAGAACGCGCTGCTCGCGGACATCGACCGGGCGCTCGAGAAGATGGACGCGGGCACTTACGGCGTGAGTGAGAAGACCGGGGCGCCCATCTCGTACGAGCGCCTCGCTGCGGTGCCGTGGGCGCGCTCCGGCGTGGACGAGTGACGTGGCCCGACCGCTCGTGCTCCTCGCACCCGGTGCCGGTGCGCCGTCCACCTCGCCCTGGATGTCGGCGTGGGCGGAGCGTCTCGGCACCTTCGGGAACGTCGTCTCATTCGATTATCCGTACATGCGGGCCGGGCGGCGCAGCCCGGACCGACTGCCAGTCCTCGTCGACGCACACCGCGAGGCGCTCGCGGCGGCGCGCGCGCGGCGGCGCGGCCCCATCGTCCTGGCCGGCAAGTCCATGGGCTCGCGCGTCGGCTGCCACCTCGCGCTCGAGGAGGCGGTCGACGCACTCGTCTGCCTCGGGTACCCGCTGCGTGGCGTGCGCGGCGAGCTCCGGTCCGAGGTCCTCCTCGCGCTCCGCACGCCCATCCTCTTCGTGCAGGGGACGCGCGACCCGCTCTGCCCGCTCGACGCGCTCGAGGACGTCCGGCGCCGGATGCAGGCGCCGTCGATGCTGTACCGGGTCGAGGGAGCAAACCACTCGCTCGAGCTCGGTACGCAGGCTCTGCGCGCCGCGGGCGACACCCAGGCCGACGTCGACACCCGGACGCTCCGCGCAATCGTCGCGTTCCTGCGCGAGCACCTCTGATGTCGCGGGCGCGCGCTACCGGATGGGGCCGCCGGAGGCGAGCCGGCGCGTCGGCTCAAAAATACCGAGCGGCCTCGGTGGACTAGGCTACGCCCCCGGCGGGAGACGCACGGCCACGGTGGGTGGGCCGCCCATGCGTCGTCTCGGCGAGCGCTCGCTCGGCGCCTCGGCACTCTGATCGACGCCTCGGGAACGCGGCGAGGCTGCAAGTCGCGAACGTCCGGTGTAGAGTCACGTCCGCGCGTAGTTCCCCGGCGGCCTCGACCCGAGAGGCCGCTTCGTTTTCTCTAAAAGCTTCAACAGGAGAGAGATGAGCGAGAAGGAAGCCGGCATCGAAGTGCAGGGCAAGGTCGAAGAGGCGTGCGGCGGCATGTACCGCGTGAAGATCGATCAGGGCCCCACCGTGCTGGCGTATGCATCCGGTAAGATGAAGAGATTCCACATCCGCATCATCATGGGCGACCGGGTGAAGGTGGAACTCTCGCCGTACGACCTGACTCGCGGGCGCATCACGTATCGCGACAAGTAACCCGGGCCTTCCTCGCGGGCCCGCATCGGTCGCCACGCCGAGACGCGGGGCTGTGCCGTACGAACGACGCCGCCCGGCAACTTGAATCGGCCGATTTGGTCAACGCGTCCTCGCGTCCCCAGCCTCTCGAAACATTGCGGCGAGCGCATCCGCCACCAAGCGAATGCGCGGAACGCGGCGCAGATCCGGGTGGACGACGAGCCATCCCGTCCCGCGCGCGATCGCGGGGGACAGAGGACGCAGCTGTCCGAAGCGCCGCGCGGCCCGCCTCGGGAGGACACCGAGGCCCAGACCCGCCGCGACCGCGGAGGAGGACACGAGCATGCTCGAAACCGCGAGCACCACGTTCGCTCCACGGAACGCGCCGGCACACCAGGCCGACGCAGGGTTGCTGGCGGAATAGACGACGACGTCATGACCGGCGAGCGCCGCCGGTTCGGGCGGCGCACCGCGACGCGCGAGGTAGGCGTCCGTCCCGTAGAGCTCGAATGGCTCGTCGCCGAGCTTCTGCGCGACGAGCAGGTCCGGCCTGGGCCGGGTCCCTTCGGGCCCGAAGCGGAGCGCGAGGTCGGCCTCTCGCCGTAGGAGGTCGCTCTCTTCATTCGAGAGCACCAGCTCGAACCGGATTCCGGGGTACCTCTCGCGAAGCGTGGACAGTGCGTCGACCAGGAACGAGACCGCGAGGAGCTCCGTGGTCGCGATGCGCACGATGCCTTCGAGGTCGCGATCCCTCACGGCGGCCTTCAGCGCGAGCGCGCGCGCGCCTTCCTCCATCGCCTCGGCCGCTTCGACCAGCGCCGCACCCTCCGCCGTGAGGCGAAGCCCCTCCGGAGTCCTGTCGAACAGCCGCGCCCCGACCGCCGTCTCGAACGCCGCGAGCCGGCGCCCGCACGTGGGCTGCGTCATCTCGAGCGGGCCCGCGGCGGCTGAGAGGCTCCCCGCGTGGTGAATGGCGAGGAAGATCCGGACGTCGTCCCAGTTCGGAACAGCGCGGAGGAGCTGCTCGCGGCGCGCGCGATCGCCGGTCGGTCTGCGGGGACTCATGGCCATGCATTTATGCATGGCGGGTCGTCGCACCCAGCTATTCCGCCGCATCGGCGACGGCGCCAAGTTCTTCGGGCTCGGCTCACTGCACGCTCCGAGACCCTGGAAGGACCGCCGATGGATCTCACCGCGAACACGGCCTCTCACCGCGACGCGTTCGGCGCCGCGAGCGCCGGGGTGGGCGCCGCGGCCTGGGTTGCGGCGCCCTGGCTGCCTGCCGGCACGCCGCCCGCCGCTGGATCCCTCGACCACCTGTTCCTGTTCATGCCGCTCGTCGCGGCGCCCCTCGCGCTCGACCTCCTCACCACGGCGTGGGGCGACGATGGTGGCGCGCCCTCCCCGCTCCTCGGGTTCGCACGGGTGCTCCAGCCCGCGGCGGCCGCATTGGTCCTCTCCTCGTTCTGCGCTCCGAAGGGGCTGGCGGCCGGGATGCTCACGACGCCTTGGCTCGTCATGGCGTTGATCGCGGCCGCAGGAGGGGTGACGGACGCGTGGCGGCGTCGAGGTTTCCGCGACTTCGAAGTGAGCCTCGTCGCCGCGCAGGTGTTCTTGCCCATCGGTGCCGCGTGGCTCGTCCTGTGGCGGCTGGGGATCGCCCCCCGGCACTTCTCGCCGCTCACGGTCTCGCTCGCCGCCCTGCACTTCCACTTCAACGGGTTCACGTCGCAGGTGCTGATCGGCGCGACCGGACGGCGGCTGAGCCGGGCGTCTTCGCGGCTCCTGGCGCTGCACCGGTTCGTGACTGTCGCAGCCATTGCGGGGCTGCCGCTCCTCGCCGCCGGAAAGGCCATTCCCGCGCCGGCGTTGCGGATCACCGGCGTGGGCGCGATCGCGCTCGGCTTCATCGGGCTCTGCGTGACGTCGGCGGCCGTCGCGGTCGCAGCACAGTCCGCGCTGACACGGCACCTCCTGCTCGCTTCCGCCGCGTCCGCGGCCGCGGCGGTGGGTCTCGCGTGCGCGTACGGCGTCGGGGAGCTTGCCGGGCGAGACTGGATCGGCATCGGACGCATGGTCGCGACGCACGGGCTGCTCATGTCGCTCGGCTTCACCCTGTGCGGCCTCATCGGACACCTCCGCCTGCGGCGTGCGTGACGAGCTCCGGGCGCGTTCAGAGATCGATGACCACGTCTCCCGTCGGCCTGGAGCAGCAGATGAGCAGGCTGCCGGCCGCGGGTGGGTCGAGCGGCTCGGGATCGTAGCCCACCGCGAGGCCGCCGGTCAGATCGCGCAGAAAGGCGGGAGGGCCGCACAGGTGCGCCGCCCAGGCGCGATCCGAACCCACGCCAGCCCGCAGGGGGGTCTCGCTCCGTTCGAACGGCCACGACTCGCGAGAGGGTAGGCGCCCGCTCCCAGGTCGTTTGCCCCCTTGGAGCGCCGCGTCTCCTCAGCGAGCGAAGGTACGCGTGATCTCGACGACGAGCGGCGCGGCCAGAAGCACACCCACGGCGATGCGCACACCCCGGGGCCGCCCGACGAGCAGCAGCACGCACCCCGCGAGGAATCCCATGAAGAAGAGGATCCTCGCAGGCACGGGGTCACGAATCAGGTCTCGCAGGAAATCACGAGCCACGGGTGGCAGCGGATCGCGGAACAGGTCTGGCAGGCGATGCCGGATCAGGTCTTCCGACACGAGCACGGCGGCCACGACGGCGACCACGACCGCGACCCATCGCGCGAAGAAGACCTTCAGCAGCAGCTCGAGGCCCAGCACCGCGAGGATCAGCGCGGCAGCGACGAGCGGCCAGCGGTGCTCACTCGCGGGGTACTTGGCGAGGCCGATCGCGAGGGCGCCACCGCTCAGCGCCATGATCGCCCCCGCGATCCTGCTGCCGCCGGGGAACTCCTGTTCGGTTTCGTGGTCGTGTTGCGGGGCCCGTCGCGCCTTGCGAATGGGAGCTTCGGACTCCACCGGCATTCCGCAACGTGGGCAGAGCCAGTCGGGCCGTCGCGTGTGCTTCAGCTCGCACGAGGGGCAGTACGCCGGCTCGGCGCTGGGCGTCACGACGTGAACGGGGTCGAGCATGGGGTTCGCCGCGGGCGGATCGCCGTCCCGCCGACGCCGCGCGGCCGATGACAGCACGCGAGAGCGACGCAGGCAAGAGCGATGGGTCGGGCGTGGGCCGACATCGCGTCACCGTCGAGACCGCGCGATCAGCGACCGGGGTTCGCCGGCGCCTCCACTTCAAAGCCCCCGGGATGTCGGCGGGTTCTTCTTCGCGTTGATCTCCGTTGCGGGCGACGGCCTGACCGATCCCCTCATTCCCACGGTCATGGGATGGGCGGAGTTGTAGACGATCCGCGGGGTTGAGATCATCGTGCTGGGCCATGCGCACTCTCGCCATCCGCCCTCGCCGCGTGCACGCCTTCGTCTCCTCGATCTTCG
>DASWEI010000219.1:0-50677 GCA_036394835.1 Anaeromyxobacter sp.
GGAGATCAAGATCACGTCCTCGTTCATCGACGACCTCGGCGCGGACTCCCTCGACATCGTCGAGCTCGTGATGGCGATGGAGGAGGAGTTCGAGGTCGAGATCCCGGACGAGGAGGCGGAGAACATCAAGACCGTCCAGGATGCGGTGACTTACATCACGACCCACAAGAAATAGGTGGAGCGCTCCCGGGCCGCGCGTCCGGGGCCGAACCGCGCGAGCCGTACGGGGGCGGGGCCGGGGGGCCTCGCCGTCCCGGATGTCCGTTCCACGTTGAGGTGATCCCATGAGCAGGCGTCGCGTCGTCATCACCGGCCTCGGGCTGGTCTCACCTGTCGGCATCGGGGTGGAGGAGTCCTGGTCCGCGCTCGTCGCTGGCAAGAGCGGCATCGGACCGATCACGCTCTTCGACGCGTCGACGTACCCGACGCGCATCGCCGGCGAGGTGAAGGGGTTCGATCCGGCGCAGTTCATGGACCGCAAGGAAGTCCGCCGCAACGACCGCTTCATCCACTTCGCGCTCGCGGCGGCCGACATGGCGGTGAAGGACGCCGGCCTCGACATGGCGAAGGAGGACGCGGAGCGGATCGGTTGCATCGTCGGCGCCGGCATCGGCGGCCTTGGCACCATCGAGGACGAGCACGGAACGCTGATGGCGAAGGGCGTGAAGAAGATCGGTCCGTTCTTCATCCCGAGCCTCATCATCAACCTCGCGCCCGGGCAGATCAGCCTCAAGTACGGCTTTAAGGGACCGAACTTCTCGCCGGTCTCCGCGTGCGCGACCGGTAACCACTCCATCGGCGACGCGACGATCTATATCGAGCGCGGCATGGCCGACGTGATGATCACGGGCGGCTGCGAGGCGACGATCACGCCGCTCGGTATCGGCGGCTTCTGCGCGGCGCGCGCGCTGTCCGAGCGGAACGACGCCCCCGAGAAGGCGAGCCGCCCGTTCGACAAGCACCGCGACGGCTTCGTCGCCGGCGAGGGCTCGGGGATCCTCGTGCTCGAGGAGTATGAGCACGCCCGCAAGCGCGGTGCCCGAATCTACGCGGAGGTCGTGGGCTACGGCGCGACCGCCGACGCGAACCACATCACCTCTCCCGCGCCGGAGGGGGAGGGTGGCCAGCGCGCCATGCGCATGGCGCTGCGCGACGCGGGCGTCGCCCCGGACCAGATCGGCTACGTGAACACCCACGGCACCTCGACGCCGCAGGGCGATGTCGCCGAGTGCCAGGCCATCGGCCGCGTCTTCGGCGACCACGCGAAGAAGGGGCTCATGGTCTCGTCGACGAAGTCGATGACCGGCCACCTCCTCGGCGCGGCCGGCGGGCTCGAGGCAGTCGTGACCGCGCTCGTGCTCGCCCGCGGCGTGCTCCCGCCGACGATCAACGTCGACGAGCAGGACCCGGAGTGCCCGCTCGACGTCATCCCGAACCAGGCGCGCGAGAAGCGCGTCGACTACGCCATGTCGAACTCGTTCGGGTTCGGCGGCACGAACGCGGTCGTCCTCTTCAAGCGCGCCTAGCCCGTCGCGACACGCCGCGTGCCCCCCGGCCGCGCGGCAGGCGGGCGGTCCGGAGGGGCCCGACCGGGCCTCGCTCGCCCGCCTGCGCCCGCACCCCGTCGTGTCTATGATTCGCTCGCGAGAGGTCACGATTGGCGCGTTGGGGTTCCCCTCAAGGTGGGGCGCTCGCCGAGGCGAGCCCGCCCGATGATCGATCGGAGCGACGCTCGGCGGTCGCCGGGCGGTCCGCATTTGCACCCGTGGTCCTCGCGCTCTCGTCGGTGGCAGGCATCGTCGCCGCGGTGGTCGCGCTCCTCCCGGCGGCGCTCGGCCGCGGTCCGGCCGGCCGCCGCTCGGCGGCTACCAGCGCGGACGGCGAACGAGCTCCGCTGCCTCGCTGAGCCCGGGGAAGCACGTGCGGATCGGGATCGTCACCGAGTACTACGAGCCGAGCGTCGGCGGCATCCAGGAGCACGTGCGACACTTCGCGCGCGAGGCGCACCGGCTCGGACACCGCGTGACCGTCGTGACGAGCGAGATGCCGGACGTCGCCGAGGGAGCCCGCCCTTCGCCCGATCCGGACGGTCCGGCGGTGGTGCGGGTCGGGCGCTCCTTTCCTCTCTACAACAATGGCGGCGTGGGGCGCGTCACCGGCGGCGCGCGACTGTCCGGCGTCGTCCGCGACCTCCTGCGCGCCGCGCGATTCGACGTCGTCCACGTGCACGCGCCGCTCACGCCCGTGCTCCCGCTGCTCGCGATCCACCACGCGACCGGGCCCGTCGTGGGGACCTTCCACACGCACTTCCACCCCGGCCTCGCGTTCCGCCTCGCGGGGCGGCTCCTGCAGCGGTACCTCGACCGGCTCGACGCGGCGATCGCGGTGTCGCGCGCGTGCCTCGCGCCGCTCGAGGGGCGGCTGCGCGCCGAGTTCCGCATCGTGCCGAACGGCGTCGACGCCGACCGGTTCGGGCGCGGCCGGCGCCTGAGCCACCTCGACGACGGCAAGCTGAACGTGCTCTGGGTCGGTCGGCTCGAGCCGCGGAACGGGCTCGATCGGATGCTCGCGGCGTTCGCGCTCGCGAGGCGGACGGTGGACGCGCGCCTGCTCGTGCTGGGAGACGGCCCGCTCCTCCCCCGGTATCGCGCGCGCGTCCCGCCGGAGCTCGCCGACGACGTGCAGTTCGTCGGGCGGATCGTGGACGAGCGGCCGGACTGGTACGCGACCGCCCACGTGTACTGCGCTCCGACGCGGATCGCGAGCTTCGGCGTGACCCTGCTCGAGGCCATGGCGGCGGGCACCCCGGTGCTCGCCTCGGACATCGACGGATTCCGCGAGGTGCTGCACTCCGGGAGCGAGGGGGAGCTCCTCCCCCCCGACGACCCCGCCGCCTGGGCGCGCGCGATCATCCGCATCGCCCGAGACCCCGCGCGCGCGGCCGCCTACGGCATGGCAGGACGCCGCACGGCGCAGCGCTACGCCTGGCCCGTCGTCGCGCGCGAGGTGCTCGGGATCTACCGCGCCGTCGGCGTGACGGGGTGATCGCGTGCCGCTCGGGAAGAGGCTCGCCGTCGTCACGGCCGTCCTCGTCGCCGTCGCCCTCGCCGCCGCGGGGGTGCTCATCGCCGTCGCGGGATCGCCTCTTCCCGGCCTCGCGCTCGCCGCAGCGGCGCTCGCCGCCAGCCTCGCGGCGCTCCACGTCTTCTGGCCGCCGTTCGACCTAAGCCTCGCGTCGCTGCGGCGCGGTGCGGGGCCGGCCCGGCGCGTGGCGCTCACCTTCGACGACGGCCCCTCAGGCGACACGCCCGCGGTGCTCGACGCCCTCGACGGCGCGGGGGTCCGCGCGACGTTCTTCGTGCTCGGCGCCGCGGCGGAGCGGCGGCCGGAGCTCGTCCGGGAGATCGCGCGCCGCGGCCACGAGGTGGCGCTACACGGCCACACACACGCGCGGCTCGCGCTCGCGGCGCCGAGCGAGGTCGCCGACGAGATCGACCGCGGCCGCGAGGCGATCCGCCGCGCGGGCGTCGAGCCGGCGCCGTGGTTCCGCGCCCCGCACGGCTGGAAGGGCCCGTTCCTCGGCCGGGCGCTCCGCGCGCGCGGCCTGCGGCTCGTCGCGTGGACGCGGGGCGTCTGGGACACCGAGCGGCCCGGTGCCGAGGTCATCGCGGCGCGGGCCGCGCGCCGGCCGCGGCCGGGCGAGATCGTCCTCCTCCACGATGGATGCGGCACGCCCGGGATCGACCCGCGGCGCGACCAGACGGCCGCGGCCATCCCGGAGATCGTCCGGCGCGTGCGCGCCGCCGGCTTCGAGCTCGTGACCGTGGGCGCCCTGGCGGAGGCCACGCCGCCGGGCGCCCTCGCCGGTCGCACGCTCCGGCTCGCCGCGCTCGCGGGCGGGATCGCGCTCGCCGCGTTCGCGCTCGCTCGCGTCGATCTCCACGCCGTCGGCAGGAGTCTCGCCGGCGCGAGCCCGGCGCTCCTCGCGCTCGGCGTCGGCGCGAACCTCGTCTCGCTTGCGACGCACGCCGCCCGCTGGCGCGCCGTCGTCCTCGCGCCCGGCGGCCGGGTCCGCTACCGCGACGCGCTCGTCGCGATCCTCGCGGGGTTCGCGGCGGGGCTCGTGCTGCCGGGCCGCGGGAGCGACCTCCTGCGCGCCCACCTGCTCGCGCGCCGGGCGCGGATCTCGACGGCGGCGGTGGTCGCCGCCTCCGCGCTCGACTACGTCGTCGGGACGGTGGCGTTCGTCATCGCGCTCGCGGCGCTCGGCGCCGCGGCCCCGCTGCCGGGATGGGGGCTCCGCGCGCTCGCCCTCATCGCGGCGCTGGCCGCCGCGGCTGCGGTCGCCGCCTTCCTCCTGCGGCCCGGGCGCGGCGCCGCGCGCTCGACGGGGCTCGTCGCGCGCCTGCGGGGCGGCCTCGCCGCGCTGCACGACGCGAGGGCGCTCGCGACGTCGATCGCGTGGGCGCTCGCGGGCTGGGTGGCGGAGGGCGCGATCGCCCTCGCGACGCTCGCCGCGCTCGGGCTGCCCGCCAACGCGACGGCGGCGGCGCTCGTCGTCATCGCGGCGTCCGCGGCCGCCGCGGTCGGGATCTCGCCGGGAAACGCCGGAACCTTCGAGGTCGCGACCACGGTCGCGCTCGCCGGGCTCGGCGTGCCGACCGGCGCGGCGGTCGCGTTCGCGCTCGCGTTCCACGCCGTCCACGTCGTCCCGGTCGCGCTGCTCGGCGGGGCGGTGCTCCTCCGCGAGGGCGTCGCGCGCGAGGGGCTCGCGCGCGAGCGCCCTTGACCGGCCGGGCGGCTACGGGTGCTGCGCGGTGGCGCACGCCGACGCGTGGTCGTCGTCGCAGCCGTCGTGGTCAGAGTCCTTCAGGAGCCGGATCGAGGCGCGGATGTTCGCGAGGATCTCGCCCTGGTTCGTCGGATCGGTCGGGTCGAGCCGACCGCCCGCCGCAGCGTCGAACCAGTGATCGGGAGTGAAGTCGAGCGTGACGTTCGCGCCTGTCCCGACGGTGATCGTCCCCTCGCGCTCCTGCTTCACCTGCATCGGCGTCGTGAAGGAGAACGGCTTCTGCGTCGACGTGAGCGGGTCGACGAGGCCGTCCACGATGATCGACGCGTGCGCGGCCGCGAGGTCCCGCAGCACGGGGCTCCCCCCGGAGAGCGCCGCCGGGACGGTGTTCACCTTCACGGAGATCTCCTCGTAGACACCGTCCGGGATCGGCACCTCGAACGCCCACGAGATGGCGCCGCCGGCGAGCGTGCTCCCCGCGAGGTCCACGTCGAACGGTCCGAACGCGAGCTCGCACCCCTCATCGTCGCCCGCGCCGTCATCGTGGCCGCCGGAGGACGTCGTGGCCGCCGTCATCGGGTCGGGGCCCGCCTGCATGGGAGCGGTGAGCGCCGGCGCCAGGCAGCCCGGCCGCATCGCGTCGCCTCCCTCGACCGAGACCCGCTGCACCGCCATGCGGATTCGCTGGATCAGGATTCCGTCCGGGAGCTTCAGGCCGTCCGCTGTCGCGCCGGCCGTCGTCGTCGCCGCGCGCGTGCTCACGGAGAGCCCCTTTCCGCTGCCGCCGCACGCGACGGTGAGGGACGTGATCGCCGTCGCGAGGATCGCCTTCCAGGTCGTGTTCATCGCTTCCTCCTCCGCCGCCGGCCTTCTCCTCGCCGCGGCGACGGCCGATGGAACCCCGGTCCGCTCGAAATGGCGCGCCGCGCGATGGGTGCCTCCCGGAAGAGCCGGCGATGTGGAAGAATCGCGCCCCCATTCGTAGGAGGAAGCCATGGCGGAGCGGGTGATCTTCGGCTCGGACCACGCGGGGCTCGCGCTCCGCGCGGAGGCCGTGAAGGTGGCGAAGGGCGCGGGGTGCGAGCCGGAGGATCTCGGGCCGTTCTCGAGCGACAGCGTCGACTACCCCGACTACGCGCGCCAGGTGGGCGAGGCGGTCGCGGCCGGGAGGGCCCGGCTCGGGGTGCTCGTCTGCGGGACCGGGATCGGGATGTCGATCGCGGCGAACAAGGTGCGCGGGGTGCGCGCGGCGCACTGCACGACCGAGTACGAGGCGCGGATGGCGCGCGCGCACAACGACGCGAACGTGCTCTGCATCGGCGAGCGGGTGGTCGGGCTCGGCCTCGGCGGCGCGATCGTGAAGGCGTTCCTCGAGACGCCGTTCGAGGGCGGCCGGCACGCGCGCCGCGTCGAGAAGATGAACGACCTCGAGCACTAGAGCACCTCGCGCGGCGTTGCCGGGCGCGGCGCGGCGCGGTATGAACGGCCCTTCCCGCGCGTCCTTTGGGAGCGATCAATGATGTCGAAGAAGCGCCTCGCCGAGGTGGACCCCCAGATCGAGCGGCTCATCCGCGAGGAGACGCGGCGGCAGGCCGAGGGACTCGAGCTCATCGCGAGCGAGAACTTCGTCTCGCCTGCGGTCCTCGAGGCGCTCGGGTCCTCCCTCACGAACAAGTACGCCGAGGGTTACCCGGGCAAGCGCTACTACGGCGGTTGCGAGGTGGTGGACCAGGTCGAGCAGCTCGCGATCGACCGCGCGAAGGCGCTGTTCGGCGCCGAGCACGCGAACGTTCAGCCGCACTCCGGGTCGCAGGCGAACATGGCGGCGTACTTCGCGCTCGCGACGAGCTGGGGCGGCAGCGCGGCGGGCGGGCCGACGGGCGACACGCTGCTCGCGATGAGCCTCAACTTCGGCGGCCACCTCACCCACGGCTCCGCCGTGAACTTCTCGGGGAAGCTGTTCAAGATCGTCCCCTACGGCCTCTCCCGGGAGACCGAGACCATCGACATGGCCGAGGTCCGGCGGCTCGCGCGCGAGCACAAGCCCAAGATCCTCGTCGTGGGCGCGAGCGCGTACCCGCGCACGCTCCCGTTCGACCAGTTCGCCGAGATCTCGCGCGAGGTCGGCGCCGCGATGGTGGTCGACATGGCGCACATCGCCGGCCTCGTCGCCGCCGGGTTCCACCCGAGCCCCGTGCCGTACGCCGAGATCGTCACCACGACGACGCACAAGACGCTCCGCGGCCCGCGCGGCGGCATGATCCTGTGCCGCGAGGCGTACGCGAAGGTGCTCAACTCGCAGATCTTCCCCGGGATCCAGGGCGGCCCGCTCGAGCACGTCATCGCCGCGAAGGCGGTCGCGTTCCAGGAGGCGCTCCAGCCCGCGTTCAAGGACTACCAGCGCCGGATCATCGAGAACGCGGTGATCCTCGCGGAGGGGCTGAAGAGCGCCGGGCTGCGGCTCGTCTCCGGCGGAACGGACAACCACCTGATGCTCGTCGACCTTCGCCCGAAGAAGCTCACCGGGAAGGTGGGCGAGGAGGCGCTCGGGAAGGCCGGAATCACCGTGAACAAGAACATGATCCCCTGGGACCCGGAGAAGCCGATGACCACCTCGGGCGTCCGCGTCGGCACCCCCGCGCTCACCTCGCGCGGCATGGGCGCGCGCGAGATGACGCTCGTGGCGGCGCTCATCGGGCGCGTGCTCGACGCGCCCACCGACGAGAAGGTGCTCGCGAAGGTCCGCGCCGAGGTGAAGGACCTCTGCAAGCAGTTCCCCATGTACGAGGACCGCCAGTAACTCCTCACCCGTCCGCGCCGCGAGCCGCCCGCGCCCCGCGGGGGCGGCGGAAGCGAGGCGGGCGCTCCGGCGGAGCGAAGGACGCCGAACCGATGCGTTGCCCGTACTGCGGCCACCTCGAGGACCGGGTCGTCGACTCCCGCGAGGCCCAGGACGGGCAGGCGACCCGCCGCCGCCGCGAGTGCCTCGGCTGCACGCGGCGCTTCACGACGTACGAGCGCATCGAGGAGGTGCTCCCGCAGGTCGTGAAGAAGGACGGCCGGCGTGAGCCGTTCGACCGGGCGAAGATCGTCGAGGGCGTCGCGATCGCCTGCCAGAAGCGGCCGGTCTCCGCCGAGCAGATCCAGGCGCTCGTCTCCGGGATCGAGCGCGAGCTGCAGGAGCTCGGCGAGAAGGAGATCCGGACGGCCGTGATCGGCGAAGCGCTGATGCGGCGGCTGCGCTCGCTCGATGAGGTCGCCTACGTCCGCTTCGCCTCCGTGTACCGGGCGTTCCGCGACGTCGGCGAGTTCATGACCGAGCTCGAGGGGCTCGCCAAGCCCCCGCCTCACCCTGCCTCTCCCCCCGCTGGTGCGGGGGGAGGGGAGCAGAGGAAGAAAGGTGATCGGGGGGAGGAGCGATGAACCGGATCCTCGCCCGCGCCCGGCGCGCCCGCGTGCGGCCACCGCGCCGCGCGGCGCGCGCCGCGCTCTTCGACCGTGCGGTCGCCGAGTTCTTCATGCGGCTCGCCCTGCGCGAGGCGGCGAAGGGGCTCGGGCGGACGAGCCCGAATCCCGCCGTCGGGGCGGTGCTCGTCCGGGCCGGCCGCGTCGTCGCGCGCGGACACCACGCCCGCGCCGGCGGCCCGCACGCGGAGGTCGTCGCGATCCGCGCGGCGGGCGCCCGGGCGCGCGGCGCCGACCTCTACACGACGCTCGAGCCCTGCGACCACTACGGCAAGACGCCGCCGTGCTCGATCGCGGTCATCGAGGCGGGCGTCCGGCGCGTCTTCGTCGGCTCGGCGGACCCGAACCCGCTCGTGAACGGGAAGGGGATCGCGCGCCTGCGCGGCGCGGGCGTCGAGGTCGCGGAGGACGTCCTGCGAGGCGAGTGCGACGCGCTCAACGCCCACTGGTTCAAGTACATCCGCGAGCGCCGGCCGTACGTGACGCTCAAGGCGGCGGTGACGCTCGACGGCCGCATCGCGACGCGCACCGGCGACGCGCGCTGGGTGACGGGCGAGGCCGCGCGCCGGTGGGTCCACCGGCTGCGCGATCGCGTCGACGCGGTCCTCGTCGGGGCGGGCACCGCGCGCGCCGACGACCCGCTCCTCACCACGCGCCTCGCGGGTGGCCGCGGGCGGGACGCGGTGCGCGTCGTGCTCGACACCGATCTCCGCCTCCCGTCGCGTCTCGCGCTCCTGAACCCGCGCTCGCCCGCGCCGACGCTCGTCGCCCACGCGTCCGCGCGCACGCGCCGGGTCCGCCCCGGGGTAGAGCTCCTGCGCTGCAAGCGCGGCAAGGGCGGCGTGGACCTGCGCGACCTGCTCGCGAAGCTCGCGGCCCGCGGCGTCACCCACCTGCTCGTCGAGGGCGGAGCGCGCGTTCACGCCCGCTTCCTCGAGGAAGGGCTCGTCGACCGCGTCGCGGTGCTCGTCGCGCCGAAGCTCGCGGGGGCGGACGGGGTCCCGCTCCTCGCGGGCCGCGGGCCGGCGCGCATGGCCGACGCCCTCCGGCTCGACGAGGTGCAGGTGGAGCGGATCGGGGAGGACGTGCTCGTGATCGGCCGCCCCGTCCCCGCGGCACGACCCGCTCGACCGCGCGCGCGGCGGGCGCCGGCACGCGGTCGCTAACGCTCTGCGCCGTTGGCGAAAAACCGAGGACGCGGCTAGGATTGCGCCGCCATGTTCACCGGTCTCGTCTCCGACATGGGCGCCGTCGAGCGCCTCCAGCCGAGGCAGGGCGGCGCGCGCTTGACGCTTCGGCCGCGGCAGCTCGCCACCGACGCGCTCGCGCTCGGCGAGAGCGTCGCGTGCTCGGGGGTGTGCCTCACCGTCGCCGAGCGCGGCGGCGGGCTCGTCTCCTTCGACGCGGTCCCGGAGACGCTCTCCCGCACCACCGTCGGCGGCTGGCGGCCCGGCGCGCTCGTGAACCTCGAGCGCGCGCTCGCGCTCGGCGAGCGGCTCGGCGGCCACCTCGTGCAGGGGCACGTCGACGCGGTGGGAGAGGTGCTCGCGCGCACCGCGGAGGGGCAGGGCGCGCGGCTCTCCATCTCGCTCCCCGCGTCCATCGCGCCGCTCGTCGCCGAGAAGGGCTCGATCGCGGTGGACGGGGTCTCGCTCACCGTCGCGACGGCGGGCCGCGATCGCTTCGAGGTGGCGCTCATCCCCGAGACGCTCGCCCGCACGACGCTCGGCGAGGCGCGGCCGGGGACGCGCGTGAACCTCGAGGCGGACGTCATCGCGCGCCACGTCGCGCGCCTGCGCGAGTTCGGGGACGCCCCGGGCGTCTCGGGCGACGACCTCGCGCGCTGGGGCTTCGGAGGGGCGCGGTGAGGGATCACGCGAAGCACGCGGTCGAGCGGGTCGAGCGGGCGCTCGATTGGATCCGCCAGGGCCGGATGGTGATCCTCACCGACGACGAGGATCGCGAGAACGAGGGCGACCTCTGCCTCGCCGCCGAGAAGGTGACGCCCGCCGCCATCAACTTCATGGCGAAGTACGGGCGCGGCCTCATCTGCGTGTCGCTGACGGAGGAGAAGGTCCGGAAGCTCCGCCTGCCGCTCATGGTGGACGAGGGCGCGAACACCTCGTCGTTCGGCACCGCCTTCACCGTCTCGATCGAGGCGAAGGAGGGGGTCACGACCGGGATCAGCGCGCGCGACCGCGCGCACACGATCCTCACGGCGGTCCGCGACGGCGCGCGCCCGGAGGACCTCGCGCGGCCCGGCCACGTCTTCCCGCTCCGCGCCCGGAAAGGTGGCGTGCTCGTCCGGGCCGGCCAGACGGAGGGGTCGGTCGACCTCGCGCGCCTCGCGGGGCTGAAGCCCGCGGGCGTCATCTGCGAGGTGATGAACGACGACGGCACGATGGCGCGCATGCCCGAGCTCGAGAAGCTCTCGAGCGAGCACGACGTGCCGATCGTCTCGGTCGCGGACCTCATCAGCTACCGGATGATGAAGGATACCCTCGTTCGGCGCGGCGCCGAGGCGCCGATCCCGACCGAGTACGGCGAGTTCCGCGCGGTCGCGTACGAGAACGACGTCGACGGGCACCAGCACGTGGCGCTCGTGAAGGGACGGTGGCGCGAGGGGGAGCCGGTGCTCGTGCGCGTCCACTCGAAGTGCCTCACGGGCGACGTCTTCGGCTCCCAGCGCTGCGACTGCGGACCGCAGCTCCACGCCGCGCTGAAGCAGATCGACCGCGCCGGCAAGGGCGTCCTGCTGTACCTCGACCAGGAGGGGCGCGGCATCGGGCTCGTAAACAAGCTGCGCGCCTACAACCTCCAGGACCAGGGCTACGACACCGCCGAGGCGAACGTCGAGCTCGGCTTCAAGCCCGACCTCCGGGACTACGGGCTCGGCGCCCAGATCCTGCGCGACCTCGGCGTGCGCAAGATGCGGCTCCTCACGAACAACCCGAAGAAGATCATCGGGCTCGAGGGGTACGGGCTCGAGGTGGTCGAGCGCGTCCCGATCGAGATGCCACCCACCCGCCGGAACCGCGCGTACCTCACGACGAAGCGCGACAAGCTCGGGCACCTCCTCACGCTCAAGGCCGCCGCCCCCGTGCGCGCGGCGAAGGGCCGGCGCGCCGCGCGGTCGCCCCGGCCGAAAGGAAGGAACGGACGATGAACGTCTACGAGGGATCGCTCGTCGCGACCGGGCTCAAGGTCGCCGTCGTCGTCGCGCGCTTCAACGCGCTCGTGACCGAGCAGCTGCTGTCGGGCGCGGTGGACGCGCTCCGCCGCCACGGAGTGAAGGACGCCGACATCGACGTGTTCCGCTGCCCGGGCACGTTCGAGCTGCCGGCGCTCCTGCGCAGGGTCGCGCGCGCGGGGCGCCATGACGCGGTGCTCGCGCTCGGCGCGGTCATCCGCGGCGGCACCCCGCACTTCGAGTACGTCGCGGCCGAGGCGACGAAGGGCGTCGGCGTCGTGGCCATGGAGGCGGACTGCGCCGTCGCGATGGGCGTCCTCACCTGCGATACCCTCGAGCAGGCGCTCGAGCGCGCTGGCGTGAAGGCGGGGAACAAGGGGGCGGAGGCCGCCGTCGCGGCGATCGAGCAGGCGAACGTCTTTCGCGAGGCCGCCAAGCTCGGCGGCGCGCCCCGGAAGGAGTGAGCTTGCCCGCGAAGCGGACCAAGGCCCGGGAGCGCGCGATGCAGGCGCTCTACCAGATCGACGTCGCGGCCGAGGGCATCGACGACGCGCTCGCCCGCTTCTGGCGAAGCTTCGAGCCGGTCGAGCGCGAGGTGATGACGCTCGCCGAGACGCTCGTCCGCGGGGTGGCGGAGCACCGGCGTGCGATCGACGAGGAGATCGAGCGGGTCTCCGCCAACTGGCGGCTCGACCGGATGGCGAAGGTGGACCGGAACGTGCTCCGGCTCGCCGTCTACGAGCTCCTGCGCACGGACGTGCCCGTGAAGGTCGTCATCAACGAGGCGATCGAGCTCGGCAAGAAGTACGGTTCGGAGAGCACCGGCGCCTTCGTGAACGGGGTGCTGGACAAGATCGCGTCCGGGCTGCCGGCGAATCGCCGCGGCGCGGGCGCCGGCTGACGGTGCGAGGTCCACGGGTGGCGCTCAAGATCGAGGTAGCGGAGCTGGGGCTCGCGGCGATCGACGGGCTCGACGTCGACGCGCTCGCCGTGTTCGTCGGCCCCGAGCGGCCGCTGCAGGGCTTCGCCGGGTTCGCCGACTGGCGGCTCTGTGGCGCGATCTCGCGCGCGATCCGGAACGGGCTCTTCCAGGCGCACGACGGCGAGGCGCTCCTGCTTCCGTCGGGCGGCCGCGTCGCTCCGGCGCGCGTCTTCTGCTTCGGGCTGCCCGACGGCCCGCTCGCGCCGGAGGGGTTCCTCCACGCGGCGCGCACGGTGTGCGAGGCGCTCGCGCGCGCCGGCAGCGAGGCGTTCGCGACCGCCATGCCGCCGCTCACGGGCGGCGACGCCGCGCTCGCGGCGAAGCTCTGGCTCGAGGCGAGCCTCGTCCGGCCCGTGCGGCGCCAGGTGCTTCTCGGCGAGGCGCGCGCGCTGCAGCGTGACCTCACGGCGGCGCGCAATGGGCTCGGCGTCGAGGTCGACGTGCTCGCCCCGCCCTCGCGCGTCGAGATGCCGACGCGGGGGCGCGGCTTGCCGCACGTGGGCTCCATGGTACGCTGACCGGCGATGCCGGCGGTCGTCCTGGTGCGAGCGCAGGGCCAGCCGGATGAGGCTGGCCCAGAGCGAGCGGGGGGCTCGGGGGGGCGCGAGGGCGCAGCCCGAGTGCCTCCCCGCTAAAATGGACAAGTCGCAGAAGGCGCTCTCCGAGTTCGTCTCCGAGTCCCAGGAGGCGATCGATCTGCTCGGCCGCGAGCTGATGCAGCTCGACGACTCGGGCGGCGACGAGCCCGCGCCGGACGTGATCAACGCGGTCTTCCGAGCCGCCCACTCGCTCAAGGGGCTCTCCTCCATGTTCGGGGTCGAGCGGATGGCGCGGCTCGCCCACGCGCTCGAAGACCTCCTCGATGACGTGCGGATGGGGCGGCGCCAGCTCGAACGCGGCGCGATGGACCTGCTCCTGGAAACGCCGGAGGTCTTCTCCCGGATCATCGCGGAGGAGTCGGCGGGCGAGGAGCCACGGACGACGGACGCCGCCGCCCGGCTCGCGGACCGGCTGCGCACCCGCGAGGCGCCGCGCTCCGCCGCCGCCGAGGACCCCCTCGACGCGGTGGCGCTCGGTCCCGAGGTGCGGGCGGTCCTCACCGAATACGAGGAGCACCGGCTCCGCGCGAACGTGCAGAAGGGGGTCGCGCTCTTCCGCGTCCGGGTGAGCTACGAGCTCGCGTCGTTCGACCAGGAGCTGTCCGCGCTCTGCGGCCGGCTGAAGCGGATCGGCGAGGTCGTCTCGACGTTGCCGTCTTCCGATGTCCGCGACCCGCAGGCGATCGCGTTCGAGCTCCTCTTCGCGTCGAGGGAGGCGCCCGAGGCGGTGAAGCGCGAGGCGGGTGCGGCCGCAGGGGTCCAGGCCGTCGAACGCGCGAACGCGGTCCCGGACGGCTCCGCGCCATCCTCCGCGCCGCTCGATGCGGAGGCGCTCGCCCCCGCGCTCGCGGCGGCGGGGAGCCTCTCGCCGGCGCCCGAGCCGCCGTCCGACGAGGCAGCCTCTCTCCGGTCGGTGTCGCAGTCGGTGCGGGTCGACATCCGCAAGCTCGACTGGCTCATGAACATCGTCGGCGAGCTCGTCCTCGTGAAGTCGTCGCTGCACGCGCTCGCCGAGCGGGTGAAGGCGCAGGGCGGGGATGCCGCGCTCGCCGCGGAGCTGTTCAACGCGAACCGCAGCCTCGAGCGGCGCCTCTCCGAGCTGCAGGAGGGCATCCTCGAGGTCCGGATGGTCCCGCTCGAGCAGGTGTTCGACAAGCTCGCACGCATGGTGCGGAAGATCGCGCGCGAGGTGGGGAAGGAGGTCGAGTTCGAGGTCTCGGGCGGTGACGTCGAGCTCGACAAGCTCATCGTCGAGGACCTCTCCGACCCGCTCATGCACCTCATCCGCAACGCGATCGACCACGCCGTCGAGTCGCCCGAGACGCGCGCGCGCCTCGGGAAGCCGCGCGCAGGCCGCGTGCAGCTCACGGCGGAGCAGAGAGGCAACCACGTCCAGATCGTGGTCGAGGACGACGGCGCGGGGATCGACGAGGACCGGGTCCGGGAGGTGGCGGTCGAGCGCGGCCTCGCGACCGCGGACGCCGTCCGCGAGCTCTCGCGGCGCGAGGTGATGAACCTCATCTTCGTCCCCGGCTTCTCGACGGCGCGGCAGGTGACCTCTCTGTCCGGGCGCGGCGTCGGCATGGACGTCGTGAAGAACAACATCGCGAACCTCTCGGGGATCATCGACCTTCACACCGAGCGCGGCCGCGGCACGCGGTTCGAGATCACGCTCCCGGTGACGCTCGCGATCATACGCGCGCTCGTCGTCTCGGTGTCGGGGCGCACCTACGCGGTCCCGCTCAACAGCGTCCTCGAGATCCTCGAGGTCCGCGCGCGCGACGTGCGGACGCTCTCGACACGCGAGGTGATCTCGTTGCGGGGCGCGACGCTGCCGCTCGTGCGGCTCGACGCCTTCTTCGACCTCGAGGGCGTGACCGCGCCGGACGCGTTCTTCGTGGTCGTGGTCGGGCTCGCGCAGGAGCGGCTCGGGATCGCGGTGGACGAGCTCGTCGGCCAGCAGGACATCGTCGTGAAGCCGCTCGGTCCCCAGCTGCAAGGCGTCCGCGGCGTCGCCGGCGCCACCGACCTCGGCAGCCGGCGCACGGTGCTCGTCCTCGACGTCGGCGCCATCATCGAGGACGTGGTCTCCGGCGACCCGCTCCGCGACGGGTCGCACGACGCCGTCCGGGGGGCGTGAGCCGAAAGGCCCGTCCGCCGCGATGTATCTCGACTTCTTCGGCCTCCGCCGCAAGCCATTCTCGAAGACGCCCGACCCGGAATTCCTGTTCCCGTCGCGGCAGCACGCCGAGGCGCTCGCCCGCCTCTCTCACGCGCTCGAGGAGCGGGAGATCGCGGTGTTGACCGGGGAGGTGGGCGCCGGAAAGACGACGCTCTCCCGCGCGCTCGTGGACGCGTTCGCCGAGCGCTGCCGCTTCAGCTTCGTCATCCACCCGGCGCTCCCGCCCGCCCAGCTCCTGTCGGCGGTCGCCGACGGCTTTGGCCTCGCGCCCGCGCGACGCAAGGCGGACGTCTTCGGCGCGCTCGCGGAGCACGTCGCCCGCCTCGACGCGGAAGGGCGCTTCGCGGTCGTGATCGTGGACGAGGCGCAGCTCCTCCCCGGACGCGCCGCGTTCGACGAGCTCCGCCTCCTCACGAACCTCGCCGCCGACGACCGCGCGCTCGTCGGGCTCGTCCTCGTCGGCCAGCCGGAGCTCAGGGAGCGGCTGCGCGAGCGCGGCGGCGAGCCGTTCGCGCAGCGGATCGGCGTCGCCTACCACGTCGGCGCGCTCGATCTCGAGGAGACCGACCGCTACCTCGCGCACCGGCTCGGCGTGGCTGGGCGCGTCGAGCAGCTCTTCGAGCCGGGCGCCGTCGCGGCCGTCCACCGGCTCTCGGGCGGCCTGCCGCGGCGGGTGAACCAGGTGGCGGCGAGCGCACTCCTCGAGGCGTTCGCGCGCGAGGCCGAGCGGATATCGGCGGATGTGGTCGAGTCCGCCGCGTCGGATCTCGCGGCGTTCCTGGGAACGCCGGCGCGGGCGCGGTAGACTCGGAGCGCCCGCGGGGCGCCGCATGGACTTCCTGAAAATCCGGAAGAAGGCCAAGGAGCGGGCGCAGGCGCGCGCCGCGGAGGAGTCGACCGCGCCGCGCCGCACGCCCGCTGCCGACGCACCGGCGGTGCCGGATCCCGAGCCGAGGAGGCCGGCGCCCCCCGACGCGCCGGTCGTCACCGAGGCGGACCTCCTCGAGGGTGCGCTCGTGGCGCGGCTGCAGGGGCTTCCTGCGCCCGGCGAGCCGCCGCCACGCCCCGAGGAAGCCCGCGGCGCGATCGACGACGCCCGCTTCACGACGTGGCGCCCCGGCGCGGACGCGGCGCCGTTCGTCCCGTCGATGCCGGAGGCGGAGGCGCTCGCCGGCCTCGCGACCCGCGACGAGGACTTCACGCTCGTCGCGCCCGCCGTCGCGGGCCCGCCGGTCGCGCTCCTGCTCGCGCACCCCGCGCCCGCGCGCGCTGCCCGGCACTCCCCGTCGCCTCCGCCACCCGGGGATCCGCTCGACGAGTTCTTCTACCGGCCCGACGAGGCGGCGCCGGCGCTGCCCGAGATCGCCGCGTCCGAGGCGCCCCTCGAGATCGAGCCGACGGTGCTCGCGCGCGAGGAGTTCCTCACGTTCCTGCTCGGCGCCGAGGAGTACGCGATCGCGATCGAGCGCGTGCGCGAGGTCGTGAAGGCGCCGCCGATCACGGAGGTGCCGCGCGCCCCTGCCCACATCCTCGGCGTCGTGACCGTGCGCGGCGAGGTGGTCGCGGTCGTGGATCCGCGGCTTCGGCTCGGGCTCCCGGCGGGGCCCGTCGCGGACGGCGAGGCAAGGATCGTCATCGTGGACGCCGGCGACGGCGCGTGCGGGCTCCAGGTGGATCGCGTCGCGAGCGTCGTCCGGCTTCGCCCCGGGTCGATCGAGCCGTGCCCACAGGGCATCGCCGGGCAGAGCTCCGAGTTCCTCGCCGGGATCGGCCGCGAGGGCGACCGGCTCTTCACCGTGCTCGACCTCGGGGCGCTCCTGCGCCGCGCCCCCGCGCGCGAGCGGCGGGCGAGGAGGGCCGATGGCGCCGCCTGAGCCCGCGAAGGGCGCACGGCTCGGGGCAGCGGCCGGAGCCGAGCCGCTCGTCCAGCTCTGCACGTTCCGGATCGGCGGCGAGGACTACGCGGTCGACATCATGCGGGTCCGCGAGATCATCCACCCGCTCCCCATCACGCCGGTGCCGCGCGCGCCCGCGTTCGTGGAGGGGGTGATCCGGCTGCGCGGCGACGTGATCCCGGTGCTCGACGTTCGCAAGCGGCTCGGGCTCGAGGCGACCCCTGCGACGCGCAAGAGCCGCTACCTCCTCGTGAACGTCGCGGGCCGCCGGATCGGGCTCGTCGTGGACGAGGTGCGAGAGGTGCTCCGCCTCCCCCGGTCCGAGATTCGCGCGGCGCCGGCGCTCGGCGCGCCGGGCGCTCCACGCTTCTTCCTCGGCGTCTGCGGCGGGGACGCGACGGCCGGCCGGGGCGCAGCGGCGCTGCGCCTCCTGCTCAACGTGAAGGCGCTGCTCGACCCGTCGGTGCCGGGGGAGGCCGAAGCGGCGCGCGCCCAGGCGGACGCCTCGAGGCGCGCATGAGCGGGGGCGGAGACGCGGACGCCCGCCGGGTCCTGGCGGCGGACGAGGACGAGGAGACCCGCTACCGCGCCGTGTCGGTGCTCGACCCGGCCGACGCCCGGGATCGCGAGGTGCTGCTCGAGCGGCTCGCCGACCCGAGCTGGCGCGTCCGCGCCGGGGCGGTCGAGCGGATCGCGGCGGGGTCTGGCGCGGCGGCGGCGCTGCCGGGCCTCCTGGCCGTGCTCGAAGAGGGTCCGGGTGTCGGCGCGCGGGAGGCCGCGGCCGCGGCGCTCGCGCGGATCGGATCGCCCGCGGTGCCGCTGCTCGTCGAGCGGCTCGGGATGTCCGACCCGGACCTGCGGCAGGGCGCGGCGGCCGCGCTCGGTGCCATCGCGGACCGTCGCGCCGTCGCACCGCTCACCGCGCAGCTCGCGGATCCCGACCCGAACGTCCGCGCCGCCGCCGCCGACGCGCTCGGGAAGATCGGGGGTCCGGACGCGGTCGCCGCGCTTCTCGCCGCCTCCGACTCCGACGACGCGACGCTGCGCCTCTCCGCGATCGAGGCGCTCGCGACGCTGCGCGCCTGCCTTCCCGCGGCGCGCCTCGAGGAACTCCTCGAGGATCGCCCGCTGCGCCGCGCGCTGTACCGCATGATGGGCGGCTGCGACGATGCCGAGGCGATCGCGCTCGTCGCGCGCGGCGTCGCCGACCGGTCGCGCGGCGGGCGCGAGGCCGCGCTCGCCGCGCTCGGGCACCAGCGGGCGCGCCGCACGACCGAGGAGCTCGCGCCGGCGATCGGTGCGCTCCGCGCCGCGGCGGCGCGTGATCCCGGCCTCGTGGACGCCTGGGCCGTCACGCTCGGATCGGAGGATCCGTTCGCCGCGGTCGGGGCGCTCACCGCGCTCGCCGCCGCCGGAGCCGCCCGGCACGCGGGCGCGCTCGTGAAGCTCGCCGAGGAAGAGCGGCTCCGTGTCCTCGTCGACGAGGCGATCGACGCGCTGCCGCAGGGGGCGGAGCTGCGCGCCGCGCTCGCCGACGCGCTCCCGTCCCTCGGGCAGCTCTCGCGGATCACCGCCCTGTCGGCGCTCGCACGGCTCGGCAGCCCGGCGGCCTTCGAGAGCGTCGTTCGCGAGGCGAGCGACGGCGCCTCGTTCGTCCAGGCGGAGGCGATCGCCGCGCTCGGCAGGCTGCGCGACGCCCGCGGGGTGCCGCCCCTCGCGGGGCTCCTCGGCGACGACCACGCGGGAACCGCCTCGCTCGCGGCCGCCGCGCTCGTGAGGATCGGCCAGTCGGGCGTCGCGGAGCGCGACATCGTGCTCGCCGCGGCGCGCGACCGCGCCGAGGCGAGCGCCTCCGCGGCGGTTCACCGGACTCTCGGCGCGCTCGGCGGCTCCGGAGACGTCGCGTTCGTCGAGGCGGGCCTGCGCGCCGCCGGGACCGCTGAGCGGACCGCGGCCGCGGGCGCGCTCGGCGCGCTCGCCCAGCGCGGGCTCCTCGGAGCGCGCGGCGCGCTCCGCCTGCTCGAGGCCCTCGCCGACCCGGCGTGGGGCGTGCGGGCCGCCGCGGCGCGGGCGATCGCCGAGGCGGCGAGGGCGCCGGGCGGTTCGGCGCAGGTGCGCGAGCAGGCAGCGGTCGCGCTCGTGCGGGCGCTGCGGGATGGGGAGGACGCGGTGCGCGCGGCCGCCGCCGAGGCGCTCGGAGCCTGCGGCGAGACCGGCCACGCAGAGGCGCTCGCCGCGCTCGCGCGCGACGCGGCGGCGGCGCCCGTCGTCGTCATCGCGGCTCTCCACGCGCTCGCGGCGCTCGGGCCGGTGCCGGTTTCCACGCTCGAGCCCGCGCTCGGGCACGACGACCCGGAGGTGGTGAAGGAGGCGCTGATCGGCGCCTCGCGCGTTCCCGGCCCGGAGGGCGCGCGCCTACTCCGTCAGGCCGCGGCGAGCCCGCGCTGGGACGTGCGGCGCGCCGCGGCGCGCGCCATGGCGGACCGCGCGGACCCCGGGCTGCGCGCGGACGCCGAGCGGCTTGCCGCCGGGGACCCGGACCCGCTCGTCGCGCACGCGTTCGTCGAGGCTGTGCGGGCGCTCGGGGGGCGGTAGCCGCGCATGTGGCGCTCTGACGGCGAGCCCCCGCGGATGTCGGAGGAGGAGTTCCGCCTGCTGCGCGAGCTCGTCCACGCGCACTGCGGCATCCACTTCCGGGACGACACGCGCTACCTCCTCGAGCGGCGGCTCGCGCCGCGGCTCGAGGCGAACGGCCTCGCGACGTTCGGCGCGTACCACCGCTTCCTCCGCTTCGATCCCGGCCGCGCCGCGGAGCTGCAGCGGGCGATCGACCTCCTCACCACCAACGAGACCTACTTCTACCGGGAGCCCTATCAGCTCGATGCCTTCGCGCGCGAGATCCTCCCCGCGCTCGCGCGGACGCGCACGGCGGAGCGGAGCCTGCGGATCCTCTCCGCCGGCTGCTCGACCGGCGAGGAGGCCTACTCCCTCGCCGTGCTGGTGAAAGACTCGCACCTGTTCGAGGGGTGGTCGATCGAGATCGTCGGCTGCGACATCTCCGAGCGCTGCGTCGCGCAGGCCCGCGCCGGCGTGTACGGGGAGCACGCCTTCCGCAACGCGGAGGCGGAGCCGATGCGCCGCTGGTTCCACCTGCGCGGCGGAAAGTGGTCGGTGGACGAGGCGATCCGCCGGCTCGTCCGGTTCTCGCACGAGAACCTGCTCGACCCGCGGGCGCTCTCGACGATCTCGCGCCTCGACGTGCTCGTCTGCCGCAACGTGATGATCTACTTCGATGTCGAGGCGCGGCGGCAGCTCCTCCGGATGTTCCACGCGAAGCTGCGGGGCGGGGGCTGGCTCCTGCTCGGCCACTCCGAGTCGCTCATCAACCTCACCGCCGATTTCGAGATGGTGCACCTCGAGACGGACCTCGTCTACCGCAAGCCCCAGCGCGCGGGGGCGGAGGAGGCGTGGCCATGAGGCCGCTCGCGCGCCACTGGGCAAAGCCGATCCGCGTCCTCCTCGTCGACGACTCGGACGCGAGCCGGGCCGCGGTCGGCCGGATCCTGGAGGGCGCGGGCGGCGTCGTCATCGTCGGCGCGGCGCGGGACGGTGAGGAGGCGCTTCGTGAGGCGCTGCGGCTCGCGCCGGACCTCGTCTTCCTGGATCTGCAGATGCCACGGATGGATGGCTTCACGTTCCTCCGCCTCCTCATGGCGCGCCGCCCGACCCCGGTCGTCGTCGTCTCTTCTCGGTCCCACCGCAGCGACGCGTTCAAGGCGCTCGAGCTCGGCGCGCTCGACTTCGTCGCCAAGCCGGAGGACGGCGCGTCCTTCGACACGATCTCCGAGGCCCTCCTCGAGAAGTGCGAGCTCCTGCGCGTCCTGCGACCGGAGAACCTCGCGACGCCCTCTCGCGGGGCGCCGCCGGTGCGCGCCGCCTCGCTCGTGGAGCCCACGCGCGTGGTGGCGATCGGCGCCTCGACGGGAGGGCCGCAGGCTCTCGTCCGCCTGCTCGCGGCGCTGCCGGGGGATCTCCCCGTCGCCTTCCTCGTGGCGCAGCACATGCCCGAGTCGTTCACCGCCGCGTTCGCCGAGCGGCTCGGGCGCTCGTGCCCCTTCAGCGCACAGGAGGCCCAGGACGGCGATCTCGTCGCGCCGGGGCGCGTCCTCGTCGCGCCGGGCGGTCGCCACCTCGAGGTCGTCCGCGACGCGGCGGGCGTGCTCCGCGCTTCGGTCCCGGCGGCGGAGGCGAAGGCGCTCAGGCGGGGGCACTGTCCCTCCGTGGACCGCCTGTTCGCGTCGGTGGCGCGCGTCTTCGGTCCGCGGGCGTGCGGCGTCGTGCTCACCGGCATGGGGCAGGACGGTCGCGCCGGTACCGTCGCGATCAAGGGGAGCGGCGGCCTCACGCTCGCCGAGTCGCAGGAGAGCGCCGTGGTATACGGAATGCCGCAGGCCGCGGCGGGGAGCGGCGCGCTCGACGAGCTCCTACCGCTCGACGGGCTCGCCGGCCGGATCGTCCGCTTCGGCCGCGGAACGTGACTCGGCCATGGCTCAGCTCCACGCACTCGTCGTCGACGACAGCGGCGCGATGCGCAAGCAGCTCGTGTACGCGCTGCGGCGGATCGTCGGGATGACGGCGGTGGAGGCTACCGACGGCGCAGACGCGTGGCGAAAGCTCTCGAGCGCCGCGTTCGACATCGTCCTCACGGACATCAACATGCCGCTCCTCGACGGCCTGAAGCTCGTCGCGCTCGTCCGCGCGAGCGGCGCGCACCAGCGAGTGCCGGTCGTCGTCATCACCACGGAGGGGGCGGACGCGGACCGCAAGCGGGCGATGAGCCTCGGCGCGAGCGTCTACCTCGTGAAGCCGGTGCAGGCGACGCAGGTGGTCGAGGCGGTGCGCAGCCTGCTCCGGCTCTGACCTCTTCGCTGTGCACGGGAGGTCCGGGTTCGTGTACCCTGTCGGGATCCGGGTCTCCAGCCCGACAAGGAGCGTACCCATGCGCCGTGCTTCGATCATTGCCCTCCTGCTCGCCGCCGCCACGCCAGCCGCCGCCCAGCAGGCGGACCAGGGGTTCACGTTCGGTCTCCGGACGGGGATCGCGTTCGCCGGGGGCGACATCGCCGGCGACCCGGCGTCGTCGCAGACCGCGAAGCTCGCGGACGACTTCAAGTCGGTGGTCCCGCTCGTGCTGGAGGCCGGGTTCCGGTTCTCGGGCGTGACGCTCGGGCTCTACTACCAGTACGGCTTCGCGTCCCTCGACGACCAGATGCCGCTCGGCTCGGGCGAGTGCGCGCAGCCCGGGTTCAAGTGCGACAGCGGCCGGGTGAAGCGGCTCGGCGTTCAGCTCACCAGGCCGTTCCCGAGCCCGTCCGCGACCCCGTGGATCGGCGCCGGCCTCGGCTGGGAGTGGGCGAGCTGGGACGAGACCGACGGCGTCGACTCGGTGTCGTTCACATACAAGGGGCTCGAGCTCATGGGCCAGGGAGGCGTGGAGTTCCTCGTCTCGCCCAAGTTCTACGTCGGGCCGTACGCGTCGATCTCGCTCGCGCGGTACTCCGAGGTCCAGTTCAAGGGCGGCGGCATGTCCGGGAGCGTCGACTTCGACCAGGCCGGCCTCGACGAGAAGTGGCACGAGTGGTTCCAGGTCGGCGTCCGGGCGCGGTTCGATCTCTGATCCCGCCCCGCCGCCTCACGGCGTGATCCGCTCCATCATGCGCGCGAACGGGATCGTCTCGCGCACGTGATGGAGGCCGCAGATCCAGGCGACGCACCGCTCGACCCCCATACCGAACCCGGCGTGCGGGACGCTGCCGTAGCGCCGCAGGTCGAGGTACCACTCGAACGCCTCGGCCGGCAGCCGGTGGTCGGCGATCGCCGCCTCGAGCGTCGCGAGGTCGTCCTCGCGCTGCCCGCCGCCGATGATCTCGCCGTACCCCTCGGGCGCGAGGACGTCGCAGCCGAGCGCGACCTTCGCGTCAGCCGGGTCCTTCTTGAAGTAGAAGGCCTTCAGCTCCGCTGGGTACCGGTGGACCATCACGGGCCGATCGAACCCGGCGGCGACGAGCGTCTCCTCGTCGCCCCCGATGTCCTCGCCCCATTCCATGAGCGGCGCGGCGGGGTCGCGCTTCCCCTCGGCGGCGAGGGCGCGCTGGCCGGTCCGGATCACCTCGACCGCCTCGCCGTAGGTGATGCGCGGGAACGGCGGCTTCACCTCGCGGAGCCGCGACACGTCGCGCTCGAGGACGCCCGCGAGCTCCTGCTCGTGCTTCGCGAGCGCGGCCCCGATGACGTACGAAACGAACTCCTCCATGAGCGCCATGTCGCCGTCGAGGTCCATGTACGCGACCTCCGGCTCGACCATCCAGAACTCCGTCAGGTGGCGCCGCGTCTTCGACTTCTCCGCCCGGAAGGTGGGACCGAAGCAGTACACCTTCCCGAGCGCCATCGCGGCCGCCTCCATGTACAGCTGGCCTGACTGCGTCAGGTAGGCCTTGCCGAGGTCGAAGTAGGGGACCTCGAAGAGCGTCGAGGTCCCCTCGCACGCCGACGGCGTGAAGATCGGCGCGTCCACGAGCGTGAAGCCGCGCCCGTCGAAGAAGTCGCGGATCGCCTTCTCAACCGTGTGACGGACGCGCAGGATGACCTGCTGGCGCGGCGAGCGGAGCCACAGGTGGCGCTGCTCCATCAGGAAGGCCACGCCGTGCTCCTTGTGGCCGAGCGGGAACTCGCGCGCGGGCTTCGCGAACACGCGGACGCCGCGGACGTCGAGCTCGAACCCGATGGGCGAGCGGTCGTCGCGCTTCACGACCCCCGTGACGGCGAGGCTCGTCTCCTGCGGGAGGTGGTCGGCCTCGACGAACGTCTCCGGGGCCACGTTTCCCTTGAACACGACGCACTGGATCGTCCCGGTGCCGTCGCGCAGCTGGAGGAAGTGGAGCTTCCCGGAGGAACGGCGGCCGTGGAGCCACCCGTGAAGGGTCACCTCCTGGCCGTCATGGCGAGCGATGTCGGCGACGTGGACGGGCGGGAACATGGGCGCGTGCTCCTCGGGTGGCGGGCGACCTCCCGACGATATAGCGGGCAGGACTGCGGATCGACGTCCCCGGCGCCCGACGAAGGGCAGACTCCCGGCGTGCCGTCCGGTAATATCCGCCCCCCATGTCGATGAACGAGCGCTACGAACCGCATTCCATCGAGCCGCGATGGCAGACCCGCTGGGAGCAGGCGGGCGCCTTCCGCGCCGGACGCCGGCCCGACCGCGAGTCTCGCTACGTCCTCGAGATGTTCCCGTATCCCTCCGGCGCGATGCACATGGGGCACGGCCGGGTCTACACGATCGGCGACGCCATCGCCCGGCAGCTCCGCATGCGCGGCTTCGACGTCATGCACCCGATCGGCTTCGACGCGCTCGGGCTGCCGGCCGAGAACGCGGCGCTGAAGGACGGGCGCCACCCCGGCGAGCGGACGCGCGAGAACATCGTCGCCTTCCGCGCCGAGATGAAGAGCTTCGGCTACTCGTTCGACTGGGATCGCGAGATCGTCACCGCGGACCCGACGTACTACCGCTGGAACCAGTGGTTCTTCCTGCGCATGCTCGAGCGCGGGATCGTCTACCGCCGCGAAGGGAAGGCGAACTGGTGCACGGGCTGCAACACGGTCATCGCGAACGAGCAGGTGGTGGACGACAACCGCTGCGAGCGGTGCGAGTCCCCCGTCGTCGAGAAGGTCATCCCCGAGTGGGCGTTCCGGATCACTGCGTTCGCGCAGGACCTGCTCGACGGCCTCGAGACGCTGACCGAGTGGCCCGAGCGGATCACCACGATGCAGCGGAACTGGATCGGCAAGAGCGTCGGGGCCGAGGTCGCCTTCGCCGTGCCGGGCCAGCCCCCGATCGACGTCTTCACGACCCGCGTCGACACGATCTTCGGCTGCACCTACGTCGTCCTCGCCCCGGAGCACCCGCTCGTCGAGCGGGTGACGATCCCCGAGCGGCGCGACGAGGTCCGCGCGTTCGTCGAGCGGATGCGCAAGACCGACGCCAACGAGCGGACCGGCGAGGGCGCGCCGAAGGAGGGGGTCTTCACGGGCGCATTCGCGGTGAACCCGTACGACGGCGAGCAGGTCCCGGTCTGGATCGCGAACTTCGTCCTCGCCGAGTACGGCACGGGCGCCGTGATGAGCGTCCCCGCCCACGACCAGCGCGACTTCGAGTTCGCGAAGAAGTACGGGCTGCCGATCCGCGTCGTCATCCAGCCCGCGAAGGGCGAGCGGATCCCGCCCGGGGACGCGCTCGCCCAGGCGTTCACGGAGGACGGCGTCGTCGAGGCCTCCGGCCGGTTCACCGGGCTCCCGAGCCCGAAGGCCCGCGAGGTGATGGCCGAGGAGGCGCGCGCGAAGGGGTTCGGGAAGCCGACCGTCCGGTGGCACCTGCGCGACTGGGGCTTCTCCCGCCAGCGCTACTGGGGCACGCCGATCCCGGTCGTCTACTGCGAGACGGACGGGATCGTGCCGGTGCCGGACTCGCAGCTGCCGGTCGTGCTGCCGGAGGAGGCGATCATCACCGGCAAGGGCGAGCCGCCGCTCGCGAAGGTGCCGGCGTTCGTGAACACGACCTGCCCGAAGTGCGGGAAGCCCGCCCGCCGCGAGGTCGAGACGATGGACACCTTCGTCGACTCGTCCTGGTACTACGCGCGCTACCTCTCGCCGCACGACGACCGGCGGCCGTTCGAGCCCGAGGCGGCGAAGCGCTGGCTCCCCATCGACATCTACGTCGGTGGCCCCGAGCACGCGGTGATGCACCTCCTCTATTTCCGGTTCTGGCACCGGGTGATGCACCAGCTCGGGCTCGTGCACGAGGACGAGCCGTGCAAGCGGCTCGTCACCCAGGGCATCGTGAACGGCCCGGACGGCCGGAAGATGTCGAAGCGGTGGGGGAACGTCGTCACGCCCGAGCCGATGGTCCGGAAGTACGGCGCAGACACGCTGCGCCTCTTCATCCTGTTCGCCGCGCCGCCCGAGAAGGACATCGACTGGTCGGACGAGCAGGTGGACGGGCTCTTCCGCTTCCTCGCGCGGGTGTGGCGCATCTTCCACGCGCGCCAGGAATGCTTCGGGGTGGCAGCCCTCGGGGCTCGGCGAGCGCAGGGGCAGCCGGATGAGGCTGCCCCGGAGCGAGCGGGGGGTCCGGGGGGTGCTGTTCCCCCCGGTATGAGTGTTGAGTTCCTCGAGCTGAGGCGCCGCACCCATCGCACCATCCAGCGCGTGACGGAGGGGTTCGAGAAGGAGCTCAAGTTCAACACGGGGATCGCCGCGCTCATGGAGCTCGTGAACGCGCTCTATCAGCTCGAGCCGAGGACCACCCCGGAACGCGCCGCGGTGCGCGAGGCGCTCGTCGCGCTCGCGACGCTCCTCGCTCCCTTCGCGCCGCACGTCGCGGAGGAGCTGTGGCACGAGGTGCTCGGGCCGGCGGTGCGGGACCGGCTGCTCGCGGACGAACCGTGGCCCGCCTTCGACCCGGCGCTCGTCGTCGCGGACACGGTGACGATCGCGGTCCAGGTGAACGGCAAGCTGCGCGGCGAGGTGCAGGCTCCGGCCGCCGCGGCCGAGGCCGATGTCCGCGCGCTCGCCGAGGCGGAGGAGCGGGTGAAGGCGCACCTCGAGGGCAAGACCGTCCGCAAGGTGGTCTTCGTGCCGAAGCGGCTCATCAATTTTGTCGTGGGGTGAGATGATCGGTTCGGAGGGACACTCGCCTCGCTGCGCTCGGCTCGCGCCCCCCCGAGCCCCCCGCTCGCTCTGGGGCAGCCTCATCCGGCTGCCCCTGCGCTCGCAAGCGGTTCTGGTCGCGCTTGCGCTCGCGGGCTGCGGCTACGGCTTCAGCCAGCGCTACGTCGCCGCCGGCGGCGTGGACCGGATCCACGTCCGGCCGTTCGAGAACCGCTCGACGGAGCCGGAGCTCGGAGCGGTCGTCGCGACCGCGCTCCGCGAGGAGCTCGCCCGACGCGGCGCGGCCGCGGAGGGCGGGGCAGGGGCGCTGCTCGAGGGAGAGGTCCGGGCGACGGAGCCCGCGCTCACCTCCGCAGCCGGCGCGACGTGGCGCATCGGGATCGAGCTGCGGGCGCGGCTGTCGTCGGGGTCGCCGCGTCCGGTCGAGCGGATCGTCCGCCGCGAGACGGACTACCTCGCCGGCGCGGATCCCCTCGAGACCGAGGGGCGGCGGGCGCTCGCGCTGCGGCGCGTCGCGGGCGAGGCCGCCCGCGAGCTGCTTCGTGCGCTGGAGCGGTAGCTCGGGGCAACCGCAGGGGCAGCCGGATGAGGCCGCCCCGCCCCCCCGTCCTACTTGGCGGCCGCCGCCGTGCCCTTGGCGACGGCGTGCGCGAGCCGCGAGATGCGGCGCGACGCGGCGTTCTTGTGCAGGACGCCCTTCGACGCGGCGCGATCGAGCGCCTTCTCGGCGACGTGCAGCGCGGCCTTCGCGCCGGCGCCGTCGCCCTTCTCGAGCGCCTCGCGGACCTTCTTCACGGCGCCCTTCACGCCCGTGCGGACGCCGACGTTGCGGGCGCGGCGCTTCTGAGCCTGCCGGTTACGCTTCTCGGCCGATGCGGTGTTCGCCAAGCTGACCTCTTACGTGGGAGGTTGGAGGGCGCGCTAATTACCGCCCATCGCGAGCGGCGTCAAGGGGTTATGCGTCCTTGGCCCCGGCGGCCCGAAACGGCTCATCCGCGGACCATGAGGCCCGTGCGGGTCTCTGCCTAGAGCCGCAAGGGCGCGCTCGTCGGGTGCGGCGCACGCCCTAGAGCCATGCAGACGAGCGCATCACGACTTCGTCTACCCCTTGCGGCCCAAGCCCGCGCCCGCAACATGCGCGGCGCGCCCGCATGCCGTGCGGACGGGAACGTCGAAGTCGCACCCGGAGTTGTCCACCTCCACCAGAATCCCGAATCGCCTCGCGGGGCTGGGCTGCTCCCACCGGGGCCTCGCCCAAGCGATTTCGCCTGCAAGGCACGGCAACTACGGGGTAAATCGCCTGCGTGAACCGGTCCAAGCCGCCGGCAGGACACCGAAAATGGCGCGGCGCGCGACCGCGCCCACAAAGTTATCCACGGTCTTTCCCCAAGCCGGATGGCGCGCCGGGTGGCAGTGGGACGGTGTCGGTTTTCGCTTGACGCTCGAGGACCTTGGCATCGTCCCAGAGCGCGTCCATGTCCGCGAGCGTCGCCTCGCCATGCGGGACGCCGCGGCGCGCCAGCTCCTGCTCGACGTGCGTGAACCGCGAGACGAAGCGCCGGAGCGTGCCTCTCAGCGCCTCCTCGGGCGCCACGCCGAGCTTGCGGGACAGGTTCGCGAGCGCGAAGAGCGCGTCGCCGAGCTCGTGCTCGATCGCGTCGCGGTCGCCGCGCGCGATCGCCTCGTCGAGCTCCCCGATCTCCTCCGCGACCTTCGCGCGTGCGCCGGCCGCGTCCGGCCAGTCGAAGCCGATCCGGCTCGCCTTCTCGGTGAGCCGGTCCGCCCGTGCGAGCGCCGGCATCTCGCGTGGCACGCCCTCGAGGACGCTGTCGCCTCCGCCCTTCTTCCTGTTCTCCTCGCGCTTCAGCGCCGCCCACTGCCGGAGCACCGCGTCCGCGTCCTTCGCGTCGGCGTTGCCGAACACGTGCGGGTGGCGCGAGACGAGCTTGTTCGAGATCGCGTCCGCGACATCGGCAAACTCGAAGCGCCCCTCCTCCTTCATGAGCTGCGCCTGGAACACGATCTGGAGGAGCAGGTCGCCGAGCTCCCCGCAGTGCTCGCGCGGGTCCCCCACGTCGATCGCCTCGAGCACCTCGTACGTCTCCTCGAGCACGTAGGGCCGGAGCGTCTTCAGCGTCTGCTCGCGGTCCCAGGGGCAGCCCTGGGGACCGCGGAGCCGTTCCATGATCGAGAGGAGCCGCTCGATCGCGGCCTGTGCGCGGGACATGCCTCGACTGTTTAGCCGAAAGCCCCCCGTGCTAGCATCGGGTTCCAGGTGCCGACCCGCGGAAAGATCCTCGCCGCCGCCCTCCTCGTCGCGGCCGCGCTGCCCGCCGCCGTCGGCGCGCAGATCGCCGCGCCGAAGCTGGTGGAGGAGGGGGAAGACCAGGGCGCGGACGAGGCGCCGCCGCCGAGGGGGCCCATCCGCGCCGAGCCCCCCCCGCTCCCCCCGCAGCGCCCGCCCGCGCGCACGAGTCGTTCGTCGCCGTCCGCGCCGGTCGATCCCGCGCCGCCGATCGCCCCCGCGCTTCCGGGGAGCGCACCTGCGCCGGCCGCGACGCCTGCGCCGGGAGCCGTCGTCCTCCCGCTTCCGGCGCCGCCGCCGCCGCCCACGACGGCGGCCGATCTGGCGCGCCGGATCGTGCCCGTCCAGGCGAGCTACCCGAAGCTCATGGCGCTCTGGAGCGAGCGGCGCACCGCGCTCCGCGAGGCGGACCCGATCCGGGCCGAGACCGCGGAGAAAGGGTTGCTCGCGGCACGCAACGACCTCGCGATCGCGAACCTCTTCACCCTCGCGGCGGTCGAGGTCCGCGAGGCGCGCCGCGCGCTCGCGTCGAACCTTCCCGCCGAGGCGGTCGCCCACGCCCGGACCGCCGTCGAGCTCGCGCCCGATCTCCCCGACGCCCACCTCGCCCTCGCCCGCGCCCGGTTCGCAGAGGCGCCCGGCAAGACGGGCGCGGCGCTCGCGTCGCTCGGCGAAGCGGTGGCGGCGGCGGCGCGGGAGCCCCACACCGTCCGAGCCTTCTACGGAGACCTCTCCTCGGCGGCGTTCGGGGCCCTGCTCGTCGCCGCGATCGCGATCATCGCGCTGCTCCTCGTGCGGCGCCTCCGCCTGTTCCTGCACGACTTTCACCACCTGCCGCTCCTTCGCGGCACCGCGTACGTGCAGGCGAGCTTCCTCGCGCTCGTACTCCTCGGCGTCCCGGTGGCGTTCGGCCTCGGCCCCGTCGCGGCGGTCGGCGTCGCGCTCGTCGCGATCTGGCTCTACCTCGACCTCGCCGAGCGGGTGGTGGCGACCGCCGCCCTCCTCGCGCTCGTCGCGATTCCCTGGGGCGCCGGCGCCGCCGCCCGCGCGACGGCCTGGACCGGGAGCCTCGCCGAGGTGGTCCACGACCTCGAGTACGGCGCCGTGTCCGACGCCGAGGCGGCCGGCATCGCCGCGCGGTTCCGCGACGCCCCCGCGCCGCCGGCGGTGTGGGCCGCGCTCGGGCGCCACCACAAGAGGCGCGGCGCACTCGACGAGGCGCTCCGGTTCTACGGGCTCGCGGCCGCCGCCGACCCGCGCGCGGCCGAGCTGCAGGTGAACATCGCGAACGTCCTCTTCCTGAAGGACGATCTCGAGGGGGCAAAGGCCGCCTACCTCGCCGCGACCGACCGGGCGGGCGGCGACGTCATCGTGCTCGGCGCAGCGCACTACGATCTCTCGAAGCTCTACCTGCGCACGACCGACATGACGCAGAGCGCCGCCGCACGCGAGAAGGCGGAGCGGGAGGCCGGCGAGTTCCTCAAGCGGTACGGTTCGGACGAGGACTTCTCGGCGAACCGCTACCTCGTGGACGTTCCCGTCCCCGACGAGAAGATCGGCGCGCTGGCCGCGACCGATGGCACACCGCAGGCGCTCGCCGCCTGGGTGCAGAACTGGGTCGCCGGGAGTCTGCCGCGCGCGGCCTGGCCGTGGGCGCCGCTCGCGCTCGTCGCGACGCTGTGGGCGCTCGGCCTCGCGGGGCCGCCGCTCCGACCGGCGCGCGCGTGCGAGCGCTGCGGCGGCGCCGCGTGCCGCCGCTGCGACGCGGCCGCCGGCGAGCTGTGCGGCCAGTGCGTGAACGTGTTCGTGCACAAGGGGCTCGTGGACGCGCGCGACCGGCTCCGCAAGGAGGCGCAGGTCCGGCGGCACCGGCAGCTCGTGAACGTCGCGACGCGGATCCTCTCCATCGTGGGCGGGGGCGCCGCGCAGGTGTTCCACGGCGCCGCGACGAAGGGGGCGCTGCTCCTGCTCGCGACGCTCTTCACCGGCTTCGTGATCTGGTTCTGGCGCGGGATCATGCCGCCGCCGCAGCCGTCGCCGTACGTGCTCGTCGGCAAGGTCCTCGTCGCGGCGCCGGTCGGGCTCGCGCTCTGGGCGCTCGCCATTCGCGACGCGTTCCGGCGGACGCAGTAGGGGAGGGCGGCCGTGGCGCTGAAGGGGACGCTCAAGGACTTCGGGATCGCAGAGATCCTCCAGCTCATCGGCCAGCAGGCCAAGAGCGGCGTCCTCCACCTCGAGTCGCGCGACGACCTCATCCACATCGCCATCGCGGACGGCAACGTCGTCCGCGCGGAGTCGACGGGGCGAAAGACGCGCGAGCGCCTCGGCAACCTGCTCGTCCGCGCCGACATCATCACCCCGGAGGAGCTCGCCTACGCGCTCGACGCGCAGAAGCGCAGCCTGCGCCGTCTCGGCGACATCCTCGTGGAGCTCGGGCTCGTGTCGAAGCACGACCTGCGCGAGATGACGGCGCTCCAGACGACCGAGACCGTCTTCCGGCTCTTCCACTGGAAGAGCGGCACCTACGAGTTCGAGCCCGGAGACGTCGAGTGGGACCGTGAGACGGTGACGCCGCTGCGCGCCGAGTCCGTGCTCATGGAGGGTTTCCGGCAGGTGGACGAGTGGCCCCTCGTCCGGCGCAGGATCTCATCGACCGCGATGACGTTCGAGCGGACGAGGGCGCTCGAGCCGGAGCGGGCCTCTCGCAAGCCGGAGAAGGAGGGCGGAGACGTCGACGCCGCCTTCGACGGGCTCGGCGCCGAGCCCGAGCCGAAGAAGGGCGAGCTCGGCCGCAACGAGCGGCGCTGCCACGAGCTCGCGGAGCCGGGGCGCACGGTCGAGAAGATCGTGGACCTCTCGCGCCTCGGCGAGTTCGAGACATGCAAGGCGCTCCTCAACCTGGTGAACCTCGGGTACCTCAGGGCGCTGCCTCCCGCGAACCGGGCCGCCGCGGCGGTGGGGGCGTACGCGCAGGACTGGCAGGCGCGCATCCGGCGCGGCGCGGCGCGGGTCGTCGCGACGCTCGCCATCGCGGCGGCGCTCGCGGGCATCGCGTACTGGGTCGATCGGCGCGGGCTCGCCTTCGGCGGGCAAGGCGGGGCGGCGCTCCGCGACAACACGGCGCAGCGCTTCCTCGCCCGCTACCAGATGGAGCGGCTGCGAGGGGCCCTCGAAGTCTACCGCCTCGAGCGCGGCGAGTACCCGGACGACCTCTCACGCCTCCTGGAGGCAGGTCTTGCGGACGGCCGCGACCTCACCTACCCGTGGTCGGAGCCGTACTACTACCGGCGCAGGCCCGAGGGGCGCTTCGTCCTCCTCCCTCCCGTCGAGTGAGGCGCGCCGTGCCGGAGTGAGCGCGCGCCGTGCCGCCCGGCCCGAGGCCGGTTATCGTCGGGATCGGGGAGCGCGGGGCTCCCCCTCACGAAGGATGAGGGGAGCCGAGCACACCCCCTTTTGAAAGGACGCTCCTTGGGTCAAAGCGCGGCGGAACCCCTCCACACGGCACGGCTCGAATTCTCGGACAACGACAAGGTGCGCGCCCTCTGCGGCGCGCACAACGAGCACTTGAAGCTCGTCGAGCGCCGCCTCGGGGTTCAGCTCGGCCTTCGCGGCGGGCAGATCGTCGTCGCCGCCGCGGACGAGGCGAAGCTCCGGATGGCGGAGGGGCTCGTACGCGAGCTCTACGATCTCGTCGCCGACGGCTACCCGCTCTACCTCGAGGACGTGGACCAGGCGACGAAGCTCGCCGGGCAGGGCGTGCCTCTGCGCGAGGTGTTCGGCGACACGGTCTTCGTCTCCTCGCGCCACCGCATCATCACGCCGAAGGGGCTCGCGCAGAAGCGCTACATCCAGGCGATCCGCGACGACGACATCGTCTTCGGCGTCGGGCCGGCCGGGACGGGGAAGACCTACCTCGCGATGGCCATGGCGGTCTCGTTCCTCGTCGAGCGTCGCGTGAAGCGGATCGTCCTCACCCGCCCGGCGGTCGAGGCGGGGGAGAAGCTCGGCTTCCTGCCGGGCGACATCGCCGAGAAGGTGAATCCGTACCTGCGGCCGCTGTATGACGCGCTCTTCGACATGGTCGACTACGAGAAGGCGACCGCGTTCATGGAGCGTGGCACGGTCGAGGTCGCGCCGCTCGCCTTCATGCGCGGCCGGACGCTCAATGACTCATTCGTGATCCTCGACGAAGCGCAGAACACGACCGGGGAGCAGATGAAGATGTTCCTCACGCGGCTCGGCTACGGCTCGAAGGCGGTCGTCACGGGCGACGTGACGCAGGTCGACCTTCCCTCCGGACGCGCCTCGGGGCTCGTCGAGGTCCAGAACGTGCTGCGCGGCGTCGAGGGCGTCTCGTTCTGCCACTTCAGCGAGGTGGACGTCGTCCGCCATCCGCTCGTGCAGGAGGTCGTCCGCGCCTACGATCTGTTCGAGGCGGACCGGCGCGCGCGGGCCGAGGCGGCCAAGGCCGAGCGCGGCGAGGCGGTCCGGGGCGACCGCGCTGGTCCCGAGGGGGCCGGGACGGCCGGGTAGGGGCGCGGCCCGGGCGAAAGGACCTGGCACTCCCGCGGGTTCCCTCGACGCCCCGGATCCCCGTTGCCTTCGTCTCACCCCGGTGCAAGTCTCCCGCGCCGTGACGGAATCCGACGGATCACATCCACCTACGCACGAGGGGCTCCTCGGGCGGTTCGCCCGGGGCGACTGGGCGGGGCGCCTGCTGCGGCTCCTGCTCGTCGCCGTGGTCGCGTCGAGCGCCGCGTGGCTGCTCGCGCCGGCCGGGGCGAGCCGGCTTCCCGGCGCGGAGGCGCTCGGAACGCCCGCGCCGGCGACCGTCAAGGCGGACCGGGACTACGACATCGCGGATGAGGACGCGACGGCGCGCCGCCGCGCGGAGGCGGCGCAGACGGAGCGGCCCGTCTACGTGCTCGACGCGGGGGCGGCCGACGAGGCGAGCGCGCGCGTCCACGCCGCCTTCCAGGTCATGCGCGAGGAGGCGGCGGCGCTCCCGCCGCGCCACGGGATCCGCGACCCGGTCGAGCTGCAGCGCCGGTACGCGGCGCAGCGCGACCCGTTCTTCTCGCGGCTTCAGGTGCTCGTGCGAGACGAGGACCTCGCGGCGCTCGCGCAGGCCCGCTTCTCCGACGCGGTCGAGCAGGAGGTGGCCGCGCTCGCGCGCCGGGGGCTCGAGGGGATCGTCGTCGGCGACGTCGCCCTCCTCGCCGCCGAGCGCGAGCGCGGATTCGTCGTTCGCGCCCTCCGAGACGGCGTGCTGCTGGGCGACCGGGTCGTGACCGACGTCGCGCTCGTCCGCGACCTCGCGACGGCGGCCGAGGAGGTCGCGCGCGCCGCGCAGGCGCGGCTCGAGCGCGAGCCGCCGGCGCTGCGCGGCGCGGTGGAGCGGATCGCGATCGCGATGGTTCGTCCGACGCTCGCGCACGACCAGGTGGAGACGGCGCGGCGCAGGGAGGAAGCGGCGGCGCGGGTGAAGCCGGTCGTCATCCCGGTCAAGCGGGGCGAGAAGATCATCGGCGACGGCGAGCGGATCGAGAAGCGCCACCTCGTCGTCTTCGACGGGATGCGCGCGCAGCGGCGCGGCGAGGTCCTCGCGCACGTCCGGATCGGCGCCGGCGCCCTCGTCGCGCTCATGGTCGCGCTGCTCTGGCGCTTCGCGCGCCGCAACGTGCCCCGCTTCCGCCCGGCCCGGCGGGACGCGCTCCTGCTCGCGACGTTCCTCGTCGGGACCTTCGCGCTCGGGTTCGTCGGATTCGCGATCGCGGACGCGCTCCAGGACCGGTTCCCCGCGTTCGCGCCGCCGTCGCTGCAGTACCTCGTGCCGTTCGCGGCGGGCGCCATGATCGTGCGGCAGGTGCTCGCCCCCGAGGCGGCGCTCCTCTTCGCGGTCGCGGCGGGGCTCGCCGCCGGGCTCCTCGCCGGTCAGTCGATGTCGTACGCGCTCTACGCCACGTTCACGTCGATCGCGGCGGCCGGGCTCGTGTCCGGCCAGCGCGATCGGGCCGGCCTGTTCCGGGCCGGGCTCGGGGTCGGGCTCGTGGGAGTCGCGCTCGCGGTCGCGATCGGGCTCTTCGCGGGGAAGGGCGCGGGGGATGTCGCGCTCGCCGCGCTCGCCGCGCTCGTCGGCGGCGCGCTCCTCCTTCCGATCGCCGTCGTCGGGGTCCTCCCGATCGTCGAGGGCCTGTTCGGCTACGTCACCGACGTGAAGCTGCTCGAGCTCGCGAACCTGAATCACCCGGCGCTGAAGGAGCTGATCGTCCAGGCGCCCGGGACCTATCACCACTCGATCCTGATGGGCGCGCTCGTCGAGGCGGCGGCCGAGGCGATCGGCGCGAACCCGCTGCTCGCCCGCGTCGGCGCCTACTACCACGACCTCGGAAAGATCCGGAACCCGCTCTTCTTTGCCGAGAACCAGCGCGGCGAGAACCGGCACGACCACCTCGCACCCTCGATGAGCGCGCTCATCGTGAAGCGCCACGTGACGGACGGGCTCGAGCTCGCGCGCCACTGGCGCATCCCGCGCATCGTCGCCGACGCGATCCCTCAGCACCACGGGACCCGGTTCGTCGGCTACTTCTGGGCGAAGGCGCAGCGCGCCGCCGACGAGGTGGCCCTTCGACACGCCCAGGGGGAACGCGGCCACCGCAGCGGAGCGGTGGACGAGGCGCTCTTCCGCTACGCCGGGCCGAAGCCGCAGTCGCGCGAGGCCGCCCTCGTCATGATCGCCGACGCCTGCGAGGCGTCCGCGCGCGCCCTCGAGGACACGACCGCGGACGCGCTGCGCGCGCTCGTGTCGAAGCGGATCAACGAGGTGTTCAGCGAGGGGCAGCTCGACGAGTGCGAGCTGACGCTGCGCGATCTCAACGCGATCGCGGCCGCGATGGTGCGCGCGCTCGAGGCGATCTACCACACGCGCCCCGAGTACCCCGCGCGGCGCCCCGACGCGGTCCCGCCGGCCCAGCTTCCGGTCCACCTCGTGGCGAAGCCGTGATCGTCCGGCTGACCTGCGAGCACCCGGGAGGAGCCCCGTCCGCCCGGCGCCTGCGCGCACGGGCCCGCGTCTTCCTCCGGGCGCTCGGCCGTGAGGACGCCGAGCTTTCGCTCCTGCTCGTGGGGGACCGGCGGATCCGCACGCTCAACCGGCAGTGGCGGGGGAAGGACCGCGCGACGGACGTCCTGTCCTTCCCGCTATCGGATCCGCCCGGGATTGGGCCGGTTTTGGGCGACGTGGTAATGTCCTTCGAGACGGCTGCACGCCGCGCGCGCGACGAGGGGCGCTCCACCGCGAAGGAGCTGGAGCGTTACCTCGCGCACGGGATCCTTCACCTTCTCGGCTACGATCACGAGCGGGCGGTGGACGCGCGGAAGATGGCCGAGAAGGAAGCGGCGCTCGCGCGCGGCGAAGGACTCGTTGGCGCGGCGTTCCGGGAAGGCGCTGAAACGAAGAGATGGACCCGTTCGCCGACATCGACCTCGACTCCGAGTCCGTCTGGCTCGACGGCGCGTGGTACACGCGCCAGGACCTCGCGCGCCGGATCAAGGAGATGATCGAGACCGGCGACTTCCGCGTGTCGCGGCCGAGCCAGGCGCTCGAGCGGCTCGAGGCGGCGCTCGCGCAGGCGCGCGTCGTCACCGTCCGGATGCCCGCCGATCTCGCCGACACCGTGAGCGCGACCGCGTCGCGCCTCGGACGCCCCGTCGGGCACCTCGTCCGCGAGGCGGTCGCCTACTACCTCGCCGCCGCCGCCGCGTACGGGGCGGCCCAGGCTGCGGCGCAGCCCCCCGCCGCGGTTTCGCAGGACGACGTCGACATCTCCGTGGACGCGGGCGATCTCGTGAAGAAGGCCCGCTGAGCGATGTGGCGGCTTCGCCGCGTCGACTGGATCTCGTACGCCGCCGCGGCTGCGTCCGGCCTCCTCGTCGCCCTCGCGTTCCCGGTCGTCGTGCCGTTCGTGTCGCTGCGCGAGCTCGATCCGGCCGGCCGGCTCGAGGCCGTCGCGTGGCTCGCGCTCGTGCCGGCGATCCTCGCCGTGCGGGCCGCGCCGACCGCGCGCGCCGCGTTCGGCCGCGGGCTCGTCGCGGGCCTCGCCTGCTTCTACGCCGCGATCCACTGGGTGTCGCACGCGATGACGGCGTTCGGCGGCCTCCCGTTCGGCGTCGCCCTCGTGGGGCTCACGCTGCTCGTGCTCTTCATGGCGGCGCACTGGGGAGCGGCGTTCGCGATCTCCTGGACCGTGCGAGATCGGCTGGGCTGGCCGATGCACGTCCACCTGCCCGTCGTCTGGGTCGCGCTCGAGCTCTTGCGGAATCACCTCTTCAGCGGGTTCCCGTGGGCGAACCTCGGGTATTCGCAGGTCAGGACGCCGGCCGTCGCGCAGCTCGCGGCGCTCGCGGGGCCGTACGGGATCGCGGCGCTCGTCGTCCTCGTGAACGCGGCGCTCGCGGAGACGCTCGCGGCCCGCCGGGCGGGCGCGCAGCTCCCCCGGCGCGCCCTCGCGGTCGCGGCTGCGCTCGTCGCGCTCACCCTCGTCCACGGCAGCCTGCGGCTCCGCGCGGTGCGCGCCCGGACCGCCGCGGCGCCCACCCTCCTCGTCGGGATCGTCCAGCCCAACATCGACCAGTCCGTGAAGAACCGGGCCCGGGATCGCGCCGACTGGATCCTCTCGCGTCTCGTCCCGCTCACCCTCGAGGCCGATCGCCGCGGCGCGGACCTCGTCGCGTGGCCCGAGGCGTCCTACCCGCTGTACGTGCGACCGGGGACGCGCTCGTTCGCGGGCGCGGAGTCGGGCGTCCCGGCGCTCTCCCGCGCCCACCTCCTCATGGGGGCGGCGACGGTCGAGTGGATCCGCGGGTCGCGCGGCGAGCGGGTTCCTCGCATCGGGAACGTCGACTACCTCCTCTCGCCGTCGCTCGACGTCCTCGGCGTTTACCAGAAGCACCACCTCGTTCCGTTCGGCGAGTACGTGCCGTTCGCCGAGTGGCTGCCGTTCCTGAAGCAGGTGGTCCCGAGCTTCGCGCCGGCGACCCCCGGGCGCGAGCTCACCGTGCTCGAGATGCCGGCGCCAGCGCCAGCGCCGGCGCCGGCGACGACCACGGCCGCGAGCCCGACCGCGACGTCGATCCCGCCTTCGACTCCGACCGCGACCGCCGACCGCGTCCGGTTCGCGCCGATGATCTGCTTCGACGCGATCTTCCCCGAGATCAACGTCGCCTTCGCGCGGGCCGAGCCGGAGCCCGAGATCCTCGTGAACCCGACGAACGATGCCTGGTACGGCTACTCCTCCGGGCCGTACCAGTTCCTCGCCATCGTGCGGATGCGGGCGATCGAGGCGGGGAAGGCGGTCGTGCGCCCCGCGTACGCGGGCGTCTCGGCGGTCATCCTCCCGACGGGCGAGGTCGCGCCGGGGGCGCTCGAGGTCGGCCCCGTCGACCCCGATCGCGCGCCGGATCCCGAGGAGCCGCCGCGCCTCCTGCTCGCCGCGGTCCCGCGCTTGCGGGGGTCCACCCTCTACACTAGATTCGGCGACCTCTTCGCGTGGGCGTGCGCCGCCGCGACCGTCGCCGCGTTCGGCGCGGCGCTTCGCGCGGGCCGCCGCGGCGCGGAGCACCGGGAGACCTGACGATGGCCGGACCGACGCAGGAACGCCTCGCCGAGCTGGCGCGCCGCCTCGACGCGCTCCGGGGGTCGCTTTGACGTCGACCGCAAGCGCGGGCGCGTGGACGAGATCGCCCGGATGTCCGAGGCGCCGTCCTTCTGGTCGGACAACGCGAAGGCCCAGGCGCTCCTGAAGGAGAAGGCGCAGCTCGAGCAGGTCGCGGACGCCTACGAGAAGGTCCGCCGGGCCGTCGACGACGCGCAGGCGCTCTCCGAGCTCGCCGAGGAGGCGGGGGACGAGGCGACGCGCGCCGAGGCCGCCGACCACGTCGAGGCGGCGGGGCGCGAGCTCGCGGCGCTCGAGTTCCAGAAGATGCTCTCCGGCCCCCACGACCGGGCCGGTGCGATCGTGGAGGTGAAGAGCGGCGCGGGCGGTGTCGAGGCGATGGACTGGGCGGCGATGCTGTACCGGATGTACACGCGGTACTGCGAGCGGAAGGGCTGGGCCATCGAGCCCGCAGACTTGACCGCGGGCGAGGAGGCCGGCATCAGCTCCGCCTCGTTCATCGCGCGCGGCGAGTACGCCTACGGCTTCATGAAGGCGGAGAAGGGCGTCCACCGCCTCGTCCGGATGAGCCCCTTCGACGCGGCGGCGCGCCGGCAGACGAGCTTCGCGGCGGTGGACGTGACGCCCGAGATCGACGACGACATCGTCATCGACGTGAAGGAGGCGGACGTGCGCATCGACACATACCGCTCCTCCGGCGCGGGCGGGCAGAAGGTGAACAAGACCGACTCCGCCGTGCGGATCACCCACCTCGCGACGGGGATCGTCGTCGCAGTCCAGAACGAGCGGAGCCAGCAGAAGAACCGCAACGTCGCCTGGAAGATCCTCCGCGCGAAGCTCTACGAGGCGGAGGAGAAGAAGCGGGCAGCGGCCCGGGACGTCGTCGAGGCGGCGAAGAAGGACATCGACTTCGGCTCGCAGATCCGCAGCTATGTCCTCCAGCCGTACCGGATGGTGAAGGACCTCAGGACCGGCGTCGAGACCGGCAAGGTGGACGACGTGCTCGACGGCGACCTCGACCAGTTCGTCGAGCCGTACCTGCTCGGCATTCGGCGCACGGACCGGCAGGTCGACGAGTAGGCGGCGCCCGCCGCGCCTACAGCGGCGTGTAAACGATCGGCTGCCGCGCCTGGATGAACCGCTCGACCGCGTCGATGGCCCAGCCCGGGACGCTGAGGAGCCGCACGCCGCATCCCGTCGGCTGGCGCCCGATGGTCGCGCTCTTCTCGCGGACGAACGCGACCTCGCCCTCCGTGTCGATCTTGCGCCCGTCGGCGAGGCCGAGCCTCACTTGCAGGCGCGTCCCGACGGGCGGCGGCATCGCCGTCGCGATGAAGACGCCGCCCGAGTCCATCCGTCGGGTCGGCCCGACGTAGAAGTTGTGCTCCGAGACGAGGCTGACGTTCACCTCGACGCGCGTCGGCAGTGGACGGGCCTTGGGCTCGTCGACGAGCTCCTCGTCGATGAGCGCCATGAGATCGACGCCGCTGCGCGCACGCGGGGGAGGCGCGACCCCGGGAGACTCGAGCGTGGGCTGGCGGAACGGGGCGGGACCTCCCGCGGGCGGCGGTGGGCGCGAATGCGGCGGCGCCGGCGCGATGCCCGCGCCGCCGAAGAGCCCCGATCCGACCGCGCGCTCGACCACGATGAGGGGCCGCGAGAGCACCTCCGCGCGGGCCAGCGCGCGCTCGGCGCCCGCGACCGCGGCGAGCGGCTCGACGATGTCGCGCGAGGGCGCGACCACGACGACGCGGACGCCGACCTTCGCCGCGTTCTGCGCGGTCGTGAGCGCGGTGCCCCACGTGCCGTCGGGCGAGGCGGGCAGGAGGAGGACGATGACGTGCGGCGCCACCGCGCGAGCGATCGGCTCTACGTCCTGCGGCCCCGGCAGGCAATACACGGCGAACCCCGCCCGCTCGAGGTGCAGGTGAAGTGCGATCGAGACGTCGGCGTCCTGCCCCACCACGAGAACGCGCGACGCCACTGGGGCGCCTGCGGTCACGCGGAGCGGCCTCCCGTCTCCATCATGATGCGGCGCTCGAGATCGGCGCGGTTCGTCGCGTTCGCGAGCGCCGAGTCGAGCGAGATCCGCTTCGTCTCGTGGAGCTTGTAGAGGTACTGGTCGAAGGAGTGCATGCCGAGGTCGGCCCCGGCGGTCTCCATGTAGGCCTTGAGGTCCGTGATCTTGGAGCCGTCGCGGATGAGCTCGCGCACGGTCGAGGTCGCGAGCAGCGCCTCCACCGCGGGGATGAGCCCGGTCGCGTCGGCGCGCATGAGGAGCCGGAGCGCCACGACTGCCTGGAGGTTGTCGGCGAGGCGCGCCCGGACGTTGTCCTGCTCCTCCGCCGGGAAGAGGCCCGTGATGCGGCCGATCGCCCGCGGGACGTCGGGCGTGTGCAGCGAGGTGATGACGAGGTGTCCGGTCTCCGCCGCCTTGAGGCAGATGTCCGCGGCCTCGCGGTCGCGCAGCTCGCCGACCATGATGATGTCCGGGTCCTGGCGGAGCGCGGCGCGCAGCGCGTCGGAGTAGCTCGCGGTGTCGGAGCCGACCTCGCGCTGGATCACGAGCCCCTTGCCGCCCGCGAAGATGAACTCGATCGGATCCTCGACCGTGATGACGTGCAGCCGCTCCTGCCGGATGATGAAGTCGATGAGCGACGCGATGGTCGTGGACTTGCCGTTCCCCGTCGCGCCGGTGACGCACACGAGGCCGCGGCGCGCCTCGGCGATCGTCTTCACGACGGGCGGCAGGTTGAGCGTCTCGAAGTCCGGGATCTGGAACGGGATGGTGCGCATCACCGCGCCCCAGGTCCCCCGCTGCTTGAAGATCGAGGCGCGGAAGCGCGAGACGCCCGGGAGCGAGTAGCTCCGGTCCACCTCGCGGAAGTCGAGCGGCGAGAACCCCGAGCCGGGCGCCTGGAGCACGAAGTTGGCGATCGCCTCGGTGTCGGCGTGGGTGAGCGGCGGGTACTTCGCCGCGAGCAGCTCGCCGAACACGCGGTACGTCGGCGGGTAGCCCACCTCGAAGTGGACGTCGCTCGCCTGCCGCTTCACGGCGAGCTGCAGGAACGAATGGAACAACTCCTCGGAGAGAGGACCCTGGCCTTCCATGGGCGCGGAGTGTACCCCGGACCCCCGGGGGGCCAAAGGTTCCACTCCGGCGCCGCTACGGACGCGTGTGGGGCGACGTACGTGCGCGTGGTGCGGTCGCTTCCTCGGCGCGCTGGCGGGCGCGCGCCGGGGACCTCCTCGGCCTGCAGGGCGAGCGCTGCGGGCGCGGCGGCCGGCGCGCGTGGTCGCCGAGGGGTGGAGCACCTACCGTGTGGAGGTGCGGATCGCGCTCGTCTCGACGCCCTTCGTGCCGCTTCCGCCACCGGCATACGGGGGGACCGAGCTCGTCGTCGACGCCCTCGTTCGCGCGCTCGGCCGCGGAGGCCACGAGGTGACGGTCTTCGCGACCGGCGACTCCAGGGCGCCGCGGCTCCACTCGGTGTTCCCGCGCGCCGTCTGGCCGCCCGATCCGTATGCGGAGCTCGTGCACTGCCGCGCAGCCGCGCGCGAGATCGCCAGGGGCCGGTTCGACGTCGTCCACTCCCACGCGCCTGCGATGCTCGCGTTCGCGGACGACCTGCGGGCCCCGCTCGTCTACACCATCCACCACGCCGCGGACGCAGCGCTCGCGCGGTACTACGAGGCGGTCCCGCCTTCCGTCCGCCGCGTCGCGATCTCGGCGAGGCAGGCGTCCCTCGTGTTGCCGGCGCCGCACGCGGTCGTCCACCATGGGCTCGAGCCATCGATGTACCCGGATGTTGGCCCGGGCGGCGACTTCGCCTTCTTCCTCGGAAGGCTCTCCTGGGTGAAGGCGCCGGACGTCGCGCTCGAGGCGGCGCGCCGCGCCGGGCTGCCGATCGTGGTCGCGGGATCGCCGCACGCCGGCGACGACGCGCCACCCCGCTGGCGCGAGGACGTGCTCGCCCCCGCCCTCGGGGCGCCGGGCGTCACCTGGCTACCGACCGTGGACCTCGAGGCGAAGCGGCGCCTGTTCGCGGCGGCCCGCGGGCTCCTCGTTCCACTCCGCTGGGAGGAGCCGTTCGGGCTCGTCATGATCGAGGCGCTGCTCGCGGGGTGCCCGGTCATCGCGTCGGCCCGCGGCGCCGCGCCCGAGATCGTGGTGCACGGCGAGGACGGCTTCCTCGTCTCAGACGCCGAGATGGCGGACGCGCTCGATGCCGCGCGCGCGCTCGACCGCGAGGCGATCCAGGCGCGGGCGCGGCGCCGCTTCTCGGCGGACCGGATGGCGCGCGAGTACGTCTCCGTCTACCGCGCGGCGGGCGCGCGCGGGCGCGCCACCCACGTCGCCGCGGAGGGGGAATGGACGCAGGTCACCTGATGGCCGCCCGGCCCGAGGACCTCCTCGGCTACGCCGATCCCTCGGCGCAGCCGGAGGCGACGGGGGTCGAGAAGCTCGTCCTGAAGCGCGGGAACCTCTTCCTCGTCGCGAACGCGGTAGGGGACGTCTCGCCCGTGGGCGCGCGGGACCTCGGGCTGTTCCAGGGCGACACGCGCCACCTGTCGGCGTGGCGCCTCGGGGTGCAGGGCGGTCCGCCGCTCTGCCTGTCGTCGCAGCTCTCGGACGACTACGTCGCCCAGATCGACTTCACGGTGACGAGCCTCCACGCCGGCGACCTGCTCGGCCACGAGCCCGTCAACTACCTCCACCTGCGCCGCGACATGCTCATCGACGAGGTGCTCGTGGACCGGCTCGTGCTCACGAACTTCCTCGGGAGGCCGGTCGACTTCTGGACCGAGATGGACTGGGCGGCCGACTTCGCCGACGTCTTCGAGATCCGGGGCGCGCGGCGGGCGGTGCGCGGGACGTATCTCGCCCCGGTCGTCGAGGACGGCCACGCGGTGCTCCGCTACGAGGGTCGGGACGGTCGGAGGTACGCGACGGAGATCCGCCTCGACGTGGCGGGCGACGGCGCCGGTCCGGCGCGGGTCGCGCGGATCGCCGGGAGCGGGGCGCGCATCGAGCTGCACCTCGCGCCCGCCGAGCGGGTGGAGGTCTCGTTCCTCGTCGCGGCCGGGATCGAGCGGGGCGCGGCCGGAACGCGCCGCGGCCGGGACGAGGAGCGCCCGCTGCCTCCGCGCACCGTGCGCTCCTTCGAGGACCGGGCTCGCGCGACGCACGAGGCGTACGCGGCGTGGGCGCGGCACGCGACGCGCTTCCGCACGTCGCACGAGATCTTCGACGTCGCGCTCGCGCACGGCATCGCGGATCTCAAGGCGCTCACGGTCCACCACTTCGGCCAGCCGGTCGTGTCCGCCGGGATCCCCTGGTACACGTGCCCGTTCGGCCGCGACGCCCTCATCACCGGGTTCGAGGCGCTCCTCGCGACCCCGGATCTCGCGCGCGACGCGCTCCGGTTCCTCGCGCGGCTGCAGGCGCGTGAGGACGACCCCGCCCGCGACGCGGAGGCCGGGAAGATCCCGCACGAGATGCGGTTCGGCGAGATGGCGGCGGCGGGCGAGGTGCCGCACACGCCGTACTACGGCTCGGCCGACGCGACGCCGCTCTTCGTCGTGCTCCTCTCGGAGTACGAGCTCTGGACCGGCGACACGGCCACGGTCGACGCGCTCTGGCCTGCCGCGGAGGCCGCGCTCGGCTGGATCGACCGCTCCGCCGACCTCGACGGCGACGGCCTCTCCGAGTACGTGCGCCGCACGCGCAAGGGGCTGCGCAACCAGGGCTGGAAAGACAGCCACGACGGCGTCGTGTTCGCGGACGGGACGCCCGCCGAGGCGCCCATCGCGCTCGTGGAGGTGCAGGGCTACGCGGTGGACGCCCGGCGGCGCGCCGCGGACCTGCTCGAGTCGCGCGGGCGCGGCGAGGACGCGGCGAAGCTGCGCGCGGCGGCGCGCGCCCATGCCGATCTCCTCGAGGCGCGGTTCTGGATGCCGTCGAAGGGGACCTACGCCCTCGCGCTCGACCGGGCGAAGCGGCAGGTGGACGCGGTCACCTCGAACGCGGGGCACCTCCTCTTCTCCCGCGCGGTCGCGGACGACCGGGCGCGCTCCGTCGCCGCGTCGCTGCTCGGGCCGGCGATGTGGAGCGGGTGGGGGATCCGGACGCTCGCGGCGGGCCAGGCCGCCTACAACCCGCTCAGCTACCACGACGGCACCGTCTGGCCGCACGACAACGCGATCTGCGCGATGGGGATGTCCGCGTACGGGATGACGACGGAGGCGGCGGACGTCCTCACCGCGCTGTGGCAGGCCGCGCAGCACTTCCGGCAGCTGCGCCTGCCCGAGCTCTACTGCGGCCTCGCGCGCGACGCGGGCCGGTTCCCGGTCCACTACCCGGTCGCGTGCTCGCCGCAGGCGTGGTCGAGCGCCGCCTGGTTCCTGCTGCTGCGAGCCGCGCTCGGCCTCTTTCCCGACGCGCCGCGCGCGACGCTGCGGATCGTCGCGCCCCGTCTCCCCGGATGGCTCGACGAGATCACCCTCGAGGGGATCCGCATCGGCCAGGCCCAGGTCACGCTCCGGTTCGCGCGCGGACCGAAGGGCGCCTCGGCCGAGGTCGTGGACGTGCAGGGCGGGCCGCTCCACGTCCGCATCGAGGTCTGACGCGGCGCGAGCTCCGCACGCCGCAGGCCCCGTGGAAGAGCATGTGCGAGCACAGGGGCAGCCGGATGAGGCTGCCCCTGAGCGAGCGAGTGTCCCCCCGCAATAAAGGAAGGGGGCCGGCGGGTCTCCCCGCGGCCCCCTCCAGCGTAGGCGCTCGCGCGCCGGAACTTACGACACTTCGCCGTTCGCCTCACATGAGACGGACTGCGGGGGGAGGAGTCGAGCTTCCGGCCTCGCCTCGACATGGACGTACGACGGGAGGTGGGCCCTGCGCAGCGAGCTATTGGATGGGAACGTCATGGCAGGGTCCGTGACCGGCCTCCGGCGGGACTCGGTGGGAGTTACTTCAATCCGCGTGCCGGACCCCCGCTCGGGCGAGCGCCAGCGAGATCGCGGCGTTGCGCACGCCCACGGCGGGACGTGCCTGTAAGAGTGCGGGTCAGAGGCAACGTCGGGGTGTCCTCGGACCCCGTCCGACTTACCTTCGCGGCGATGTTCGCGTCCGTGGAAGAGGTGGCGGAGCGGCTCGGGCGTTCGGGTTACCTCCCATCGCGCGAGATCGCGACCGCCGTGTTCCTCGCCGATCGGCTCGAGAAGCCCATCCTGGTGGAAGGGCCCGCGGGCGCGGGGAAGACCGAGCTCGCGCGCGCCTTCGCCGAGTCCACCGGGCGCGAGGTCGTGCGGCTCCAGTGCTACGAGGGGCTCGACGAGGCGCGCGCGCTGTACGAATGGGAGTACGGCAAGCAGCTCCTCTACACTCAGCTGCTCTCCGACCGGATCGGCGAGGCGGTGCGCGGCGCGGCGAGCCTCGCGGAGGCGGCCGACCGGATCGCGGGTGAGGGGAATGTCTTCTTCTCCGAGCGCTTCCTGTTGCCTCGCCCGATCCTGAGGGCCATCACCGCGGAGGCACCGGTCCTGCTCCTCGTCGACGAGATCGACAAGGCCGACCCGGAGCTCGAGGCGTTTCTGCTCGAGGTGCTCTCGGAGTGGACCGTCACCGTGCCCGAGATCGGGACCGTCCGCGCGCGCTCGATCCCGCGGGTCGTCCTCACCTCAAACGCGGCGCGCGAGCTGTCGGACGCGCTCCGGCGCCGCTGCCTGCACCTGCACGTGGACTTCCCGGACCGCGAGCGCGAGCTTGCGATCGTGCGGCTGCGCGCGCCGGGCGCGGCGGAGACGCTCGCCCGCGCCGTCGTCGCCGCGGTCGCGAAGCTCCGCACGCTCGACCTGCGCAAGCCACCCTCCACCTCGGAGACGCTCGACTGGGTCCGAGCCCTCGCGCTCCTCGGGGCGGGCACGCTCGATGCGGCGCTGCTCGACTCGACCCTCGGGCTCGTCCTCAAGCACGAGGCGGACGTCGCGCGCGCGAGAGAGCGGCGGGGCGAGGTGCTCGCCGCGGCGCAGCTCGGGTGAGCGAGGCGCCGATCTCCGGGCGGAGGGCTCAGTCTTCCGCGTCGGGGGCGGGCTCCGCTCGCTGCCGCGAGCGCACCTGCACGATGTCGCGCGAGGGGAGGAGGAGGGCGCTGAGCGCGCCGCCATAGACGCAGCCCGTGTCGATGCCGAGGCACACGACCCCTGCGCGCGGCTCGTCGCGCCGCGGCGCGCCGAGCCCCTGCGGGAAGTGGCCGTAGACGACCGACTCCGGACCGGTCCAGGCCTCCGCCCAGCGGCGCACGCCGGGGGTCCCCGCGTCGCCGACGTCTCGCGGGACCGGCTTTCCGCCGGGATCCACGTAGCGCAGCCTCACCGCCCAGTCGGGCGGCTGCGCGCGCAGTGCGACGCCGGGGAGGAGCCCGCCGTGAACCGCCACCCAGCCGCCGCCGAGGCCGATCCAGCGCGGGAGCGACGCGAGCCAGAGCAGGTCCTCGTGCGCGAGGCGCGCGTGCTCGTCTGCGCGGCGCGATTCGAACGCCCGCATCGGGTTGCGGTAGCGCGGGTCGGTCTTGCGCCGCGCCTCGTGCGCGGCGTAGCGGAGGTGCTTCTCCTCGTGGTTCCCGAGCACGCACTCCGCGCCGAGCGCGCGGACGCGCCGGAGGACTCCGACCGGATCGGGGCCGCGGTCGAGGAGATCGCCGAGGAATACGAGCCGGTCGGGGCCCGGGACGTAGGTCGTCGCGACGAGCAGCTCCTCGAGCTCGTCGAGACACCCGTGCACGTCCCCCACGACGATGGTGCGGCCCGCGGTCACTCCCACCAATCTACCGGGCCGGCGGCGCGGCGTCGAAGAATCCCGCGTATCCGGCCGCGAGGGCGAGGTCGTCGAACGCGCCGCCGGGGCGACGGTCGACCACCCGCCACTCGCCGTCGACGCGGGCGACGAGGTACTCCGAGACCGTCCGGTCGAGCGCGCCGTCCACGTCGGCGAGCCAGAACCGCTCGCGCACGGTGACCACCGCGGCGCCGCGCGGCGCGCGCCGGGCCGCGAGCAGCTGGAACGACTCGAGGACGCGGGATCGAGCCGCCTCGCGCCACGGGGCGAGCGGGTGGTCCTCGCCGCGCGCCGCCCACCGATCGATCTCCTCGAGCGTGCGCGGTGCGGTGAGCCGCTTCGCCGCAAGGTAGGCGCGCTCGTCCGACGCCGGGGCCCGCCCGGGATGCACCGCGACGGCGCGCGGTCCCGCCAGGCGGACGGCGTCGAGGTAGCGGAGCACGCACCGCGCAGGGCCCTGCAGGAGGTTCTCCGGCGCGTGCGGCGCCCGCTCCGGTGGGGGCGGGGCCGCTGTGGTGAGCGCGGCGACGAGGAGGAGCGCGGGTGTGTGCATGTGGTCCCGGCCGGAGCGTCCCGGTTGCCCGGACTTTCCGTCGCGAAGCGCGGCGCGGCAACTGCCCGCGGGCGTCTCGGGCCGTTCGTCACGCCCCGACTCGGACCCCGCGCCGCGCGCGCGAACCCGATGGCTAGATTGCGGGGGAAGCCGGGGATAGACTTCCAGGCCCGGCCGGGCGTCCCGCCCGGATCCCGCGATGGAACCGAAGCGCGTCCTCATCGTCGAGCCGGACAACGCGTTCGCGCTGTCGCTCGCCTCGCTTTACCGGCAGGAGGGCTGCGCGACCTGCGTCGCGGCGAGCGCGGCCGAGGGGGAGCTCGAGATCGCGAGCCGCCGCCCCGACCTCGTCGTCGTGCGCGCCGAGCTGCCGGACCTCTCCGGGTTCTCGCTCTGCGCGCGGCTCCGGCACGATCCCGCGACGACGCGGCTGCCGGTGGTCCTCTACTCGTCCGACACGCCTGCCGAGGCGCTCGCCGAACACGCGCGCACGGCGTGGGCCGCGAACGGGTACCTCGCGATGCCGCTCGACACGGCGGCCCTGACCATCCTCTCGGCGCGAATCCTCGCGGCGGCTGAGCCCGTCGAGAGCGCCGACGACGCGGTGCTCGAGGACGCGGACCTGCAGGAGATCGTCGAGGTCCCCGCCGCCGCGGACGCCGCGAACGCGCCGCCGCCGGAGCCAGCGGACGAGGAGTCGCCCCCGCCGATGCCGGCGCGCCGCCCCCAGCGCTCCGTCCTCACCGAGGAGGACCGGATCTTCGCGGATCGCGTCTTCCAGTCGGTCTCCGAGCACCGGGACGCCCTCATCGCGGAGTCCCATCGCCGCCGTCCGCCCCCGCGCCGCGACCTCCTCCAGACGCCGGAGGGCCGCCTCCAGCTCCTCCGCGACGACCTCAAGTGGCGCGAGGCGCAGCTCGCGAGGCTCGCCGAGGTGTGGGAGGTCCGCGAGCGAGAGCTCTCCTCTTTCGACGAGCGGATGCACGAGCGCGACGTCGAGGTGCAGGGGCTGAAGCTCCAGGTGGAGGACCTGCTCCGGCGGCTCGCCGAGGCGCGCGACCTGTTCGTCGAGAAGGAGCGCGAGTTCGGCGCGTCGATCGACGACCTCCTGCTCGAGAAGTTCGGCCAGGAGAAGGAGCTCATCGAGGTGGTCGCCGCGAAAGAGCGGCGGAACCACGAGCTCGAGCGCGAGCTGCGGCGGCGCGACGACGACCTCGCCCAGCGGAAGCTCGCGCTATCCGAGGCGCAGGAGGAGCTCGCGCGTCTCGAGCGCCAGGCTCGGGCCGAGCTCGAGCGTTCGAGCGCCCGCGAGGAGGAGCTGCAGGCCGAGCTCGGCCGCCGCGCCGAGGAGAACGCCGGGGCGGCCGAGGCGCTCGCGCGGGCGCGCCGCGAGGCGGAGGAGGCCGCCCGCAGCGCCGCGGCGCGGCTCGAGGCAGTCGAGCGGGAGCGGGCCTCGCTCGAGGCGGGCGTGCAGGGGCTCCGCGCGGAGCTCGAGGCCGCCGCGCGCGCGCGCGAGGAGGCGCGGGCCGCGGCGGAGGAGCGCGAGCGCGCGCTCGTCGCCGACCGGGAGCAGCTGCGGGCGGAGACGGAGCGGACGCGCGCCGCGCACGAGGAGCGCGCGCGAGGGCTCGAGTCCTCGCTCGCCGAGGCTGAGGCGGCGGCCGAGAAGACGACCGCGCAGGCGCGCGAGGCGGCCACCGCGTGGCAGGCGCGGATCGAGGACCGAGAGGGCGTCCTGCGCGACCGTGAGCAGAAGCTGCGCCTGCTCGATGACGAGTACCGGCAGTTCCGCGACGGCGCGCGGGCCCGCGAGGACGACCTCTCGCGCGAGATCCAGGACCACCTTCAGCAGATCGGCTCGCTCGAGGGCGAGATCGAGGGGCTCTCCCGCGAGATGACCGAGCGCGAGGAGGAGCTGCGCGCCGAGATGGAGGAGCTCCGGCAGGCGGAGCTCGCCGAGCACGTCGGCGCCGAGCACGAGGCGCTCGACTCGGCGCGCGACGCGGCGCGGCGCGCGGACGAGGCGGAGCGGGCGCTCGCGGCTTCCGGCGAGGCGCTCGCGGAGGCGCGCGCGGCGGCGAATGCGCTCGAGCGGGCGCTCGCGGCGGCGCGCGAGGCGGCGGCCGCCGCCGACGCGGAGCAGGTCGCCGAGCGCGACGAGGCGCGGAAGGCGCTCGCGGCGGCCCACGAGGAGCGCGAGCGGCAGCGCGCGCTCGCGGAAGGGGCGGGTCGCGAGCGGGACGCGCTCCGCCAGGCGCTCGTGGAGCGCGACGCGGAGCTCGAGTCCGCGCGGGGCGCGCTCGGTGAGGCGCGCGCCGAGGCCGGGCGGCTCGCCGCCGGGCGCGACGGCGCCGAGGCGCGCGCGCGAGACGCCGAGGAGCGGGCCCGGTCCTTCGGCGACACGATCGAGGCGGCGCGGGCGGACGTCACCCGGCTCACCGCGCGCGGCGCCGAGGTCGAGGCGTCGGCCGCCGCGCG
>DASWEI010000220.1:0-30103 GCA_036394835.1 Anaeromyxobacter sp.
GTCTTCATCCACAAGATCCACATGGGTGAGGGGCTGACGCTGAAGGGCGGCACCTACCGCGCGGTCGCGAAGCCCTGGGAGGTCACCTATCCCCAGGACGTCCGCAACTGCGCGAAGTGCCACAAGACGAACGGCCGGTCGACGAACTGGAAGGACGTCCCGAGCCGCCGCGCCTGCGGCGCCTGCCACGACGGCATCACCTTCACCGGCCAGTCGCTGAACGCGCGGACGGGCCACTTCGTACAGATCGACAACGACATCACCGGCGCCCCCGGCTCGACGGGCTGCAACGGCTGCCACCCGGCGGCGACGATCGCCGGCTATCACACGCCGGTCGCCGCCCCGAACATCGATAGCTCCTACGCGAACACGACCTCCGGCAACGCCAACACCAACGCGGGCTGGCTCCCTGCCGTGAACGCGCTCCCCGCGAACGCCGCGAAGATCTGGTACGAGGTCGACAGCGTCACGACGACCGCGGCCTCGAACCCGCAGATCGTGTTCCGGATGATGAAGCAGGAGCCGAACCTGGTCGCGGACTTCGTGACCTTCAACCCGACGACGTCCACCGAGATGATGGACTACTACGTCGGGTCCTCGAGCATCTACTTCGCGTTCGCCGTCTCCCAGAGCGGCATCGAGAAGCCGGCCGACTGGAACTCGACGATCAGCGCGTACCTGAAGAACGTCTGGAAGGGCACGAACGCCACTCTGACCGGCCCGGTCACGAAGGCGGCGTCCGGCACGACGCCGGCGACGGGCGGCTGGTACACGGCCACGATCACGAACGGCAAGGTCCCGGCCTCGGCACGGCTCCTCACCGGCGGCGTCGGGTACTCGTACTCGCTCACGTCGACGCAGCCGCTCACGCAGACGAACGTGCCGATGTACCCGTACAACGCGACGGGTGCCGCGGTGACGTGCGGTCCGACCATCGGGGGCGGCGTGACGGTGCTCTGCAACTCGCCGACCCCGCGCGTCCTCCAGAAGAAGGAAGGCGGCCTCGTCGTCGCGGCGCCGAACGTCTGGAAGACGGCGAAGAACCACACCGCCCGCCGCACGATCGTGTCGAACGCGAAGTGCAACGCCTGCCACGACCAGCTCGGCTCGATCCCGACGTTCCACGCCGGGCAGCGGAACGACGCGCCGACCTGCGCGTTCTGCCACACGCCGAACCGGACGAGCAGCGGCTGGTCCGCGAACGCCAAGGACTTCATCCACGCCATCCACGGCGGGGCGAAGCGCGAGGTGCCGTTCACCTGGCACGCGGTCTCCGCGACGGACACGTTCGCGGAGGTCACGTTCCCGGGCATCCTGAGGCGGTGCACGACCTGCCACCTCGATCAGACGGCGGCTGGTGACTCGACGTTCGACTACAGCGCGAACGCCTCCGCGCTCGAGTCGCTGCTCCCGAGCGTCGATGCGACTGGCAAGTTCGACCCGGCGAGCCCGACCTCCTTCGCGTTCTCCCCGTACGTCGCGGTGGACAACGTCACCAACTACGGCACCGGGTTCTCGTTCACGGCCTCGAGCGGCACGTGGTGGGATCCGGCGCTCGCCGCGACGGGCCTCACGACCCTCGTCACCTCGCCGATCGCGGCGGCGTGCGTCGCGTGCCACGACTCGGAGCTGGCGAAGGGCCACATCGCCCAGTTCGGCGGCCAGATGTACGAGCCGCTCTCCGCCGTCGTGGGGACGACCGAGACCTGCCTGATGTGCCACGGCAAGGGCAAGGTCGCGGCGATCCAGGACGTGCACAATCAGTAGGCTGAGCGCCCTGCACATACAGTAGGCTGAGCGTCGCCGGGGACGGGACTCCGTCCCCGGCGGCTTGACCGTAGCGACGCGGGCGGATCCTTCCGGGTCCGCCCACGTCTCGTCTCAGGCGCACGCCGTCTCGGCGTCGCGCCGCGCGGGGGAGGGGAGTCCCGATGGGAGTTTCGAGACGTGTCATTCTCGCAGCGGCGGCCTGTCTCGCCGCGGCGGCGGTCCGCGCCGACACGGTCGAGGTCAGCTCGACCACGCTCCTCAACACGAGCCAGCAGACGCGCGGCGGCGTGGCCGGGCAGAAGCCCGAGCTCGTCACCGTCGCGCCCGCCTTCGAGATCCTCACCATCTCCGCGCGCGACGTGCGGAACCCCGTCCTCGACGACCTGCAGGTCGTGGTCTCGACCTGGGGCGCCTGGGAGCTCGCCGACCGGCGCTGGGACGCCGGCACCGGCGCGACCCTCACGGGCGACGTCGTCACGGGCTACCTCCAGGGCCGGCTCCTCGACCGCCACCTCACCCTGCGGCTCGGCCGCGAGCAGGTCGCGACCGGCGTCGGGCGGATGATCCAGATCGACGGCGGCGAGGCGGTGCTGCTCCTGCCGCTCGGCTTCCGCGCGTCGGGGTACGCGGGCGCGCCCGTCTCACAGCGGTTCGCGTCGCGCAGCGGGCTGCAGAGCTGGAACCCGGTGCCCGGCGATCTCGCCTTCGGCGGCCGGCTCGGCTGGTCGCTCGCGCTCCCGGGCGTCCCGGGGCGCGGGCTCGACCTCGGCGCGTCCGCGAACGTCGTCGAGGACAACGGCGATCCGGTGCGGCGCGAGGTCGGCGGCGACTTCCGCCTGCGCCCCGGCGCTGGCGTGACGGTGGTCGGCCTCGGCGCCTACAGCGTCTACGACGGGCGCTTCTCGGAGGCGTCGCTCCGGACCGGCTGGGAGGTGACCCGCAAGCTCCACGTCGACGCGGACTGGCGGTTCCTCGCGCCCGAGCTCCTGCTCGCGCGGAACTCGATCCTGTCGGTGTTCTCGGCGGAGGAGCGGAACGAGGTGGGCCTCGCCGCGACGTACGCGTACGGCAGGAACGTCACCTTCGGCGGCGCCTACCACCTGCAGATCGAGCCCGGCGCGAAGGAGTCGGCCTCGAGCTTCCTCGGCCACGAGGCCGAGGCGTCCGCGGAGTGGGAGCACGGTCACACGCTCGCCGGGATCGAGGTGCTGTTCCTCGACGCGTTCGAGAACGGCTACGTCGCCTCCCGGGTGTTCGGGCGGTGCGAGCTCGGGCGGTTCTTCGCGGCGGCCGACGTGCTGGGCCACCTCTTCCGCGAGGAGGTGAACGGCGGGTCCACCGCCGTCACCGGGACGCTCACCGCGGGCGTCCAGCTCGCGAAGGGCTTCAGCGCGGTCCTGTCGGGCCGCGCCGGGATGACGCCCCTCCTCGAGCGGACGTTCGACGTCATGGCGAAGCTCGTCTACGGTCAGACCTACCGGTCGACGGAGATCCGGTGATGAACTCGAAGCTCCCGATCGTCCTCGGCGTCCTGCTCGCCGCGGCGGGGTGCTCGCGCAAGCTCGCGCCCGAGCGCGCCCCCGAGGCGCAGCCCGCGTACGTCTTCCCGCACGGGACCCACGCGGACGCGGACGTGCCGTGCTCCGCCTGCCACGCCGGCATCGCCGAGGCGCGCAAGCTCGAGGCCGGCGTCCGCCACGTGAGCCCGCCCGCGGGCGCGTCGAAGCGGAAGCCCTGCTCCGACTGCCACGACAAGGACCCGAAGGCGAAGGTCCCGGCGCGGACGGCGCCCCCGCGGCTCACCTTCTCCCACGCGGACCACCTCCCGAAGGTCGGCGGCGACTGCAAGCGCTGCCACACGCAGCTCACCGAGCCGGGCGACACCGCGCCGAAGCGCCCGCCGATGGCGACGTGCACGGCGTGCCACTACCACCAGCAGGAGTTCGCCAACGCGCGCTGCATGCCGTGCCACGTCGACCTGCGCGGCTACAAGCCCGAGTCGGCGTTCCGGCACGAGGGCGACTGGCTCCGCAGCCACGGCGCGCTGGCGCGGCCGAGCGCCGAGACCTGCGCGCAGTGCCACGACCAGACCTACTGCGCCGAGTGCCACGCCGCCGCTACGACCGCGGCGCGCCCGTCGGTGATCTTCCCCGAGCGCGTCGACCGGACTTTCATCCACCGCGGCGACTACGTCTCGCGGCACATGATCGACGCGGGCGCGAGCCCGGCGAGCTGCCGCCGCTGCCACGGGTCGCCGTTCTGCGCGGCGTGCCACGAGCTGCAGGGGCTCTCGAAGTTCTCGGCGACCGTGCGCGATCCGCACCCGGTCGGCTGGGCGACCGACCGGTCGAGCGGCCACTTCCACGGCGACGCCGCGCGGCGCGACATCCTCGCGTGCGCCGGCTGCCACGACCAGGGCGCCGCCGCGACCTGCGTCGGCTGCCACCGGGTCGGCGGGACCGCGAGCGCGTCCGGAAACCCGAACGGTCCGCACCCGGCGCGGTTCGTGCGAAAGCACCGGGACTACAACCGGACGAACAACTCGATGTGCCTCGCCTGCCACCCGTCGTAGCGCCGCGGGTTGACGCGTCGGGACGTGCCCGGTGGAGGGCGCGGGCGGCAGATCGCCCGCGCTTCCGCTAAGATGCGCTCGTCGTCCCGAGGCCACCCGTGAAGCTCCGGCGCGTCATCCCGCTCGTCATCACCTTCGTGTTCGTGCCTGCCGGGCTCATGCTCGGTGTCGGGATCCTCATCCTCGTGTACGGGTCGGTCGCGCGCGACTACCTGTTCGGCGGGCTCATCCTCGCGCTCGTCACGACCACCGTCGCCGGCACCGCGGCGGTGCTCGCCGTGCTCTACCGGGAGGCGCAGGTCGCGAAGCTCCAGACCGACTTCGTGAACAAGGTCTCGCACGACCTGCGCACGCCGCTCACGTCGATCCGGATGTTCGTGGAGACGCTCCAGCTCGGCCGCATCCAGGATCCGGCGCGGCAGTCGGAGGCGCTCGAGATCATCGCCGATGAGACGGCCCGCCTCTCGACGCTCATCAACCGGCTGCTCGACTGGGCCCGCATGGAGTCCGGCAAGCGGAGCTACCAGCTCCGGCACAACCGCGTGGAGCCCATCGTGGACGCCGCGCTCCAGGCGTTCGAGCCGCAGCGGCTCCTCGGCGGCGCCGAGGTGACCCGGCGCGTGGATCCCGACCTGCCGGGGATCTGGGCGGACCCGCAGGCGCTCGCCGAGGCGCTCCTGAACCTCCTCAACAACGCCCACAAGTACACCGGGGTCGAGAAGAAGATCGCCGTGACCGCCACGCGCGATGGGCCGACGATCTTCGTCCGGATCACCGACAACGGCCCGGGCATCGCGCGGCGCGAGCACAAGCGGATCTTCGACAAGTTCTACCGGGCCCAGGACCCGCTCGCGCGCACCATCGAGGGGACCGGCCTCGGCCTCGCGATGGTGAAGCACATCGTCGGCGCCCACGGCGGGAAGATCTCGGTCGAGAGCGAGGTCGGCCACGGCGCCACGTTCTCGATCGCGCTGCCGGTCGCGGAGCAGCAGTGATGGCCGAGAAGATCCTGATCATCGAGGACGACCCGTCGATCCTCCGCGGGCTCCAGCTCAACCTCGGGATGGAGGGCTACCTCGTCCGGTCCGCGATCGACGGCGAGACCGGCCTCGCGATGGCGCGCAGCGAGAAGCCCGACCTCGTCGTCGTGGACGTGATGCTGCCGCGGCTCGGCGGCCTCGAGGTGGTGAAGGAGATCCGGAGCGAGGATCCCGACCTCCCGGTCCTCATCCTCTCCGCGAAGGGGCAGGAGTCGGACAAGGTCGCGGGGCTCCACCTCGGCGCCGACGACTACATGGTGAAGCCGTTCGGGCTGAAGGAGCTCATCGCCCGGATCGACGCGCTCCTGCGCCGGCGCCGCTCCCGCGGCGAGACCGGGCCGAACCGCGCGGTGCGCAGGGCGGGCGACGTCGAGGTGGACCTCGACGCGCGCAAGGCGCGCGCGCAGGGGAGAGAGCTCGAGCTCACGAGCCGCGAGTTCGACCTGCTCGCGTTCTTCGTCGCCCACCCCGATCGCGTCTTCTCGCGCGAGCAGCTCATGGAGGCGGTCTGGGGCTCGCGTTACTTCGGCACCGCGCGCACGGTGGACAACTTCGTCGCGCGCCTGCGATCGCACGTCGGCGATGACGCCGACCATCCGCGCCACCTCGAGACCGTGCGCGGGGTCGGCTACCGCTTCAATCCGTGAGGGCGGGGGGCCACTCGCTCCGCCTCCGCGGAGCTCGCGCCCCCCCGATCCCCCCGCTCGCTACGGGGCAGCCTCATCCAGCGCTCGTATTACTCCAGGACGGCGCGGACGGCGCGGACGACCGCGTCGTCCTCGCACGGCATCACCGTGCGCGGATCGAGCACCACCCGGTCCTCCTCGATGCGCGCGACGACCGGCGGGTCCGCCTTCCGGAGCCGCGCCGCGAGCCCGTCCGGGTCGCCCGGCGGGAGCGCGAGCACGAAGGTCGGGAGCGTCACCTCCGGGAGCGATCCGCCGCCGACGGCGGAGCGCGCCTCGCGAACCTCGCAGCGCTCGCCCGCGTGGCCGAGCGCCGCGCGCCAGCGCTCGGCGCGCTCGCGCAGCGCCTCCGGCGCGAGCCCGATCGCCCGCCAGATGGGGATTCGCGCCGCCGCCTCGCCGCGCTCGTAGTGGGCGAGCGTCGCGGAGAGCGCCGCGAGCGTCACCTTGTCGAGCCTGAGCGCTCGCACGAGCGGGTGGCGCTTCACGCGCCGGATCGCCTCGCGGCGCCCCGCGAGGATCCCCGCCTGCGGGCCGCCGAGGAGCTTGTCACCCGAGAAGCAGACGAGGTCCGGGCCGGCGCGGACGCGCACCTGCACCGTCGGCTCGTCGCCGAGGCCGAGCGGCGCCGTCTCGAGGAGGGAGCCCGAGCCGAGATCGTCCACCATCCAGAGGTCCCTCGCCCGCGCGAGCCCGACGAGCTCCTCGAGCGACGCGTCGTGGGTGAACCCCGAGATCCTGAAGTTCGAGCGGTGCACCGCGAGCAGGACCCGCGTCCGCGGGCGGATGACCTCGGCGTAGTCCCCGAGGTACGTCCGGTTCGTCGTCCCCACCTCGACGAGCGTGGCGCCGGAGCGGCGCAGGACGTCGGGGATCCGGAAACCGCCGCCGATCTCGACGAGCTGCCCGCGGGAGACGACGACCTCCGGCGGCCCGTCCAGCGGCGCCTCCCCCGAGGGGCGCGCCTCCATGAGCGCGGCGAGGGCGAGCATGACGGCGGCGGCGTTGTTGTTCACCGCGACGGCTCCCTCCGCCCCCGTCAGCCGGCAAAGCGCCCCCTCGGCGTGGCCGTGCCGGTCCCCGCGCTCGCCTTGGGCGAGGTCGTACTCGAGGTTCGTGTAGCCCTCGGAGGCCCGGCGCATCGCGTCGATCGCCTCGTCGGAGAGCGGCGCGCGCCCGAGGTTCGTGTGGATGACGACGCCGGTCGCGTTCACGACCGGCCGGAGCGTCCCCCTCGCCGCGCCGGCGAGCCGGACGACGAGCGCCTCCTCGAGCGCCTCGGGGGACGGGCAGGGAGCGCCCCCGAGCACCTGCTTCCTGATCCGGTCGAGATCCGAGCGGATCGCCTCCATCACCGGCCCGTGCCCGAGTCGCGCGAGCAGCCCGGCCCGATCCGCCGCCTCGAGCAGCCGGTCCGCCTTCGGCAGCTTCCGAAGCTCCGAGAGCGGCGCGGCGCCGGCTGATTTTGGAGCGGTCATGTCTGCATACTCCGGGCGGTTTTCGACGGAGAAGAGGCTTGTCTAAGCGGACGCAAGAAGGTAATCCTTCGCCCCACTCCTATGCCCCCGATCGTAGCCTCTTCCGCAGCGGCAGAGTCCTATTTGTGGGCCATCATCCTCCTCCCGCTCGCGGGCGCCCTCTTCAACGGCGTCTTCGGGCGCCGCATCGGGCGGGGGAACGTCGCGCTCGTCGCAATCGGCGTGATGGTCGGGTCGTTCATCGTCTCGGCGATCGCCTTCTCGTGGGTCGTCCGCGATCCGCACGCGGTGCTGCGCTTCCGCGGCGATCCATGGTTCAGCGTCGTCGGGGCGGAAGGTCGCGCCATCGTCTCGATCTCGTGGGGCCTGCTCGTCGACCGGCTCTCCGGGACGATGATCATGGTCGTCACCGGCGTCGGCTCGCTCATCCACGTCTACTCCGCCTCGTACATGTCGCACGAGGACGACGCCGGATTCGCGAGGTTCTTCACCTACCTGAACCTGTTCGTCGCGGCGATGCTCACGCTCGTCCTCGGCGACTCGCTCGTGCTCACCTTCGTCGGCTGGGAGGGCGTCGGCCTCTGCAGCTACCTCCTCATCGGCTTCTGGTACACCGACGAGGCGAAGGCGTTCGCGGGCCGCAAGGCGTTCGTCACGAACCGCGTCGGCGACTTCGGCTTCCTCGTCGGCCTCTTCGCCCTGCTCTCGATCTTCGGGACCGCGAGCTACACGGACCTCACCGCCGCCGCGCGGTCGATCGACCCCTCCGCCGTGATCCAGGGCGGGCTCTTCGCCGGCAAGACCTTCCAGTTCGCGATCACGTTCGCGCTCCTCGGCCTCTTCGTCGGCGCGTGCGGCAAGTCCGCCCAGCTGCCGCTCTACATCTGGCTGCCCGACGCGATGGCCGGCCCGACCCCGGTCTCCGCCCTCATCCACGCCGCGACGATGGTCACCGCGGGCGTCTACCTCGTCGCGCGCAACGCGTACCTCTTCAGCCTCGCCCCCGCGGCGATGGCGACGGTCACGCTCGTCGGCGCGGCCACCGCGCTCTTCGCGGCGGTCATCGCCTTCGTCCAGACCGACATCAAGAAGGTCCTCGCCTACTCCACCGTCAGCCAGCTCGGCTTCATGTTCATCGGCGTCGGCGCCGGCGTCTGGTGGGCGGGCGTCCTGCACCTCGTCACCCACGCCTTCTTCAAGGGCTGCCTCTTCCTCGGCGCGGGGTCGGTGATGCACGGTATGGGGGACGAGACCGACATCCGCAAGATGGGGGGCCTCCTCAGGAAGATGCCGCACACCGCGGCGACGTTCGGCATCGCGACGATCGCAGCGACCGGCATCCTCCCGCTCTCCGGCTTCTTCTCGAAGGACGGGATCCTCGCCGGCGCGCACCACTCGCACAACCCGCTCGTGCACTGGGCCGGGCCGGCCGCGTACTGGATCGGCACCCTCGCGGCGCTCGGGACCGCGTTCTACATGACGCGCCTGTTCGTGCTCACGTTCCTCGGAAAACCGCGCACCGGCGCCGCGGAGCACGCGCACGAGTCCTCGCCGGTCATGTACCTGCCGCTCTGGGTCCTCGCCATCGCCGCCGTCGTCGCCGCGGTGCTCGGGCTCCCGGAGATCGCGCCGATCCCCGAGCACCTCGCCGATGTCTTCGGCAGGTATACCGAGCCGGTCTTCGCGCTCGCGAACGAGCGGCTGCACGCCATCGGACACCTCGTCCACGCCGAGGAGACCTGGGCGCCATTCGGGTTCGCCTGGCTCATAGCGGCCATGGGCACCGCGATCGCGTGGGCCATGTACCAGGGGGCGGCGAAGGAGCTGCCGGCACGGCTCGCGACCGCGTTCCCCGGCGTCTACTCGCTCATGGTGGACAAGTTCCGCGTGGACGAGCTCTACGGCGTCCTCGTCATCGAGCCCGTCCGTTACCTCGCCTACGTCCTCTGGCGGATCGTGGACGTCTTCGCGATCGACGGGCTCTTCGTGAATGGGCTGGCCCGGGTGGTGGCGTTCACGAGCTCGGTCGCGCGCCTCGCGCAGAACGGCGACGTGCAGCGCTACGGCGCCATCATGGCGATGGCGGCGGCGGTCATCCTCTGGACGATTCTCGGCGTCGGAGGGCGCTAGCCCGTGAACCTGCTCACCGTCGTCACGTTCCTCCCCGCCGCGGGCGCCCTCGCCCTCGTGCTCCTCCCCGGCACCGAGGCGCGCCAGCACAAGGCGCTCGCCCTTGCCCTCTCCGTCCTCACCTTCCTCGTGTCGCTCGGCCTCTGGTTCGGGTTCGACGCGTCGCCGGCGGCGCCCGAGTTCCAGTTCGAGCAGTTCGTCCCCTGGGTCGCCTCGATCGGGATCGGCTACCACGTCGGGCTCGACGGGGTCGCCCTGCTCCTCGTCATGCTCACGACGGTGCTCGCGCCGATCGTGATCCTCTCGACGTGGAAGGCCGTCGAGGACCGCGTGAAGGAGTTCATGATCGCGCTGCTCGTTCTCGAGACGGCGATGATCGGCACCTTCGGGGCGCTCGACCTCGTCCTCTTCTACGTGTTCTGGGAGCTCATCCTCATCCCGATGTACCTGCTCATCGGCGTGTGGGGCTCGCAGAACCGGCTCTACGCGACGGTGAAGTTCTTCATCTACACCTTCGCGGCGAGCGTGCTCATGCTGCTCGCGATCCTGTACGTCTACTTCCATGACGGCGGGACTTTCGACTACCTCGAGGCGCGCCGCGCCCTTCAAGTCACCCCCGAGGCGGGCCGCTGGCTCTTCCTCGCCTTCGCCCTCGCCTTCGCGGTGAAGGTGCCGATGTTCCCGCTCCACACCTGGCTGCCCGACGCGCACACCGAGGCCCCGACGGCCGGATCGGTGATCCTCGCGGGCGTGCTCCTCAAGATGGGGACGTTCGGCTTCTTCCGGTACGCGATGCCGCTCTTCCCGGAGGCGGCGCTCCGGTACCGCACCGCCATCGCGGTGCTCGCCGTCATCGGCATCATCTACGGCGCGCTCATGTCGCTCGTCCAGACGGACATGAAGCGGCTCGTCGCCTACTCGTCGGTCTCGCACCTCGGCTTCGTGATGCTGGGGCTCATGGCGATCTCGCCGGAGGGGCTCACCGGCGGCGTCTACCAGATGCTGAACCACGGCGTCTCGACGGGCGCGCTCTTCCTCCTCGTCGGGATGCTCTACGAGCGGCGCCACACCCGCCTCATCTCCGAGTACGGCGGCCTCGCGAAGCAGGTGCCCGCGATCGCGACGGTGTTCGTCATCGTCACGCTCTCCTCGGTCGGCCTCCCGGGGACGAACGGGTTCGTCGGCGAGTTCCTCATCCTCTCCGGCACCTGGCTCTCCCGGATGCGCTCCTCCGCGCTCCTCTCGACGCTCGCGGCGCTCGGCGTCATCCTCGGCGCCGTCTACATGCTCCTCCTCGTCGAGCGCGTCTTCTTCGGCAAGCTCCGGAACGAGCACAACCGCCACCTGAGCGATCTCTCGGTGCGCGAGGCGTTCGTGCTCGCCCCGATGATCGCCCTCATCGTCGTGATGGGGCTCGTGCCCCAGCCGTTCCTCGCGCCGGCGAAGCCGGCCGTCGATCGCCTCGTGCAGCGGTTCCAGGCCACCGAGCAGCGGCTCGGGCTTCCGACCACGGTCGGCACGCAGACGACCGCGATCGCCGCGCGCCCGGCGCTGCCGCCGCGCGCGGCGCCGCTCGGCGAGCTGCTCCAGGTGCCCGCGCCGCTCCCGACCCAGCACGCCGCCCCCGAGGTCCACTGACATGCCCGGCTTTCCCACCAAGGACTTCGTCGCGCTCGTGCCGGTCGCGATCCTGACCGCCGGCGCGATCGCGCTCCTCCTCTCCGAGGTGTTCCTCGTCTCCGGGCGGCGCACATACCAGGCGCTCCTCACGGTCGGCTTCGCCGCCGCCGCGGCGCTCTTCGCGGCCTGGGCGCCCGCGGCCGGCCCCGTCTTCGGGAGGCAGGCGACGGCGGACGGCTTCTCCGCGTTCGTGACCGTGATCGTCTGCGCCGGGCTCGCGCTCTCCGCGCTCGTCGGGGCGGGCTGGCTCGAGGCGCGCGACGCCGAGCGCGGCGAGTTCTACGCCCTCGCGCTCTTCGGCGCGGCCGGGATGTCGCTCCTCGGCATGGCCTCGGACTTCCTCGTCGCCTTCATCGCGATCGAGACGATGAGCCTGTCGACGTACGCGCTCGCCGCCTATCTGCGCCGCGGCCGGCGGCCCGCCGAGGCGGCGTTCAAGTACCTCGTCCTCGGCGCGATCTCCTCCGCGCTGTTGCTGTACGGCGCGGCGCTCCTGTACGGCGCGACCGGCTCGACGCTCTTCTCGGCGCTTCCGCGCGGGCAGGGCTCGCCGCTCTACCTCGCCGGGCTCGGCCTCGTCGTCGCGGGCGTCGCGTTCAAGATCGCGGCGGTGCCCTTCCACTCCTGGACGCCGGACGTCTACGAGGGCGCGCCGACGCCGGTCACCGCGTTCATGGCCGCGGGCGTGAAGACGGCGGCCTTCGCGCTCCTCGCCCGCATCTTCCTCGCCGCGGAGGGCGGGGCGGCCGCGCAGGCGACCGCGTTCGGCGGGATCATCTCCACGCTCGCCGTCCTCACGATGGTCTTCGGCAACCTGCTCGCGCTCCCGCAGCGGAGCGTGAAGCGGATGCTCGCGTACTCCTCGGTCGCCCACGCCGGGTACCTGCTCGTCGGCATCGTCTCGTCGGCGGTCGCCGGCGCGCGCGAGAAGGCGCTCGGGGGGATCCTCTTCTACCTCGCGGCCTACAGCGCGACCGCGATCGGCGCCTTCGCCGTCGTCGGCTCTGTCGAGCGGCGCGGGCGCGCGGAGGACGAGCCCGCCGACACCTGGGACCTCGAGCGGTTCTCCGGGCTCGCGCGGCGCCGCCCGGTGCTCGCGTTCGCGATGGCGGTCTTCCTCCTCTCGCTCGCCGGCATCCCCCCGACCGCCGGGTTCCTCGGGAAGCTCTACATCTTCCAGGCCGCGGTCGGCGCACAGCTCTACGGGCTCGCCGTGATCGGCGTCCTCACGAGCGTGCTCGGCGCGTACTACTACCTGCGCGTCATCGTCTACATGTACATGCGCCCCGCCGAGGGCGAGAGCGAGACGCTCTCCGCGCCGACGACCTCGGTCGCGCTCGCCGCGGCGGTCGCCGTCGTCGTGGGGCTCGGCCTCATCGCCGACCCGGTGGTGAAGCTCGCGCAAGCGGCGAGCGCGATCCTGCTGTAGGGCTCACGTCGAGCTAAGCCGCGCTCGCGGCGCGCTGGACGCGCGCGACCAGATCCGCGGCGCGGAACGGCTTAGGGAGCGCCTGCGCGTGCGGATGGCGCGCGGCGGCGGCCGTGAGCAGCTCGGCATACGGGCCCGTCGCGATGGCGCGCAGCCCAGCGCGCGCGGCGATCTCGAGGAGCTCGTCCGCCCCCGCGAGGTGCGCGTCGACGAGGCAGCAGTCGAACCAGCCGGCGGCGAGCCGCGCCCGGGCGTCCTCGGCGTCACCGGTCGCGACGGCGATGTGGCCGTCGAGGCGCAACCCGATGGCGAGCGCGTCGCGAAAGTTCCGGTCCTCGTCGACGATCAGGAACGCGGGCATGGGGCACCCAAAAAAAACGAAGTGCAAAGCGCAGCTGAAGTGGCGGGGGGGGACCGACCTCAACAGGCAGCTTTGCACTTCTGTCCAGCTGGAAGAGCAACAGGGGTGCCAAGCGCTGCGGCCGCCGTGGCGCTGCGCGCTGCCCTGATTTCGGGTGGTTGCGAGCTCGGCGGCCGGCGCGCCCGCGCTGGGAACCCCGCGCCATTGCAGGGCTGAAATACTCGTTTCAGGTGTGCAATGGCCCCGGGTTCCCGGGGCCTCTCGCCTCGAGGCCAAGCCGCTTCATCTTCCGCCAGAGCGTCGTCGCCGAGACGCCGAGCTCGCGCGCGACCTTTCCGAGATCGCCCGCGGCCCGCAGGAGCGCCGCCTCGATGGCGCGCCGCTCCGCGTCCTCGATCGTCGCCGCGAGGGTGCGGGCCTCGTCGGCGAGCGCCGGCGCGCCGTGCGGCTCGATCTGGACGTCGCCGGCCCGGATCTCCGTCCCGGGCGAGAGCGCCGCCGAGTGCTCGATCACGTTCTCGAGCTCGCGCACGTTCCCCGGCCACGCGTGCTCGAGGAGCAGCGCCACCGCCTCGGGCGAGAGCGTCTTCGTCGCCCCGGTGCGCCGGACGAACCGCGCGAGGAAGTGGGCCGCGAGGAGCGGCACGTCCTCGCGCCGCTCGCGGAGCGGCGGGATCCGGATCGGCACCACCGCGAGCCGGTAGTAGAGGTCCTCGCGGAAGCGGCGCTCCGAGATCGCGCGGCGGAGGTCCTGGTTCGTCGCGGCGATGACCCGCACGTCCACCTGGACCGGGCTCGACTCGCCGACGCGCCGGATCTCGCCCTCCTGCAGGGCGCGCAGGAGCTTCGCCTGGAAGCCCGGGCTCGTCTCGCCGATCTCGTCGATGAAGAGCGTGCCGCCGTGCGCCTCCTCGAAGAGGCCGCGCCGCGCGCGCGACGCGCCGGTGAAGGCGCCCTTGGCGTGGCCGAACAGCTCGGATTCGAGGAGGGTCTCGGTGATGGCCGCGCAGTTCACCGGGACGAACGGGCGTTCGCCGCGCCGGCTCGAGACGTGGAGCGCGCGCGCGACGAGCTCCTTGCCGGTGCCCGATTCGCCCGAGATGAGGACCGTGGCGTCGGTCGGCGCGACCCGCACCACGCGATCGAGGAGGTCCCGCATCGCGCCGGAGCGGCCGATGATGTGCTCGAGCCCGTAGCGCCGGCGGAGCTCGCCGGCGAGCAGGCTCACCTCGCCGACGAGGCGCCGCTTCTCGAGCGCCTTCGAGACGCGCAGGAGCAGCTCGTCCTCCTTGAAGGGCTTCGCGAGGAAGTCGTACGCGCCGCGCCGGATCGCGTCCACCGCCGAGTCGATGGTGCCGTACGCGGTCATGACGATGACCTGCGTCTCGGGCGCGAGCCGCTGCGCCTCGCGCAGCACCTCCATGCCGTCCACGCTCGACATGCGGAGGTCCGTGAGGACGACGTCGAACGCCTCCTGCTGGATCCGCTGGATCGCCGCGGCGCCGTCCTCCGCCTCCTCGACGATGTGCCCCGCGCTGCGCAGGACGATGGCGGTCGTGGTGCGCATGTTCCGCTGGTCGTCGACGACGAGCAGCTTGCCGCGACCGGCGTCGGCGGTCGGGGCGGGCGCGGACCCGTCGCCGGGCTGTACTTCGGTTCGGGGGGGGAGCCCGGGCGCGGCGTCGGTGGTCACCGGCGGGATCTCAACGCATCACCGCCCCGTTTTCAACCGGCGGCCCGCCGAGCGGGAAGCGCAGGACGAAGATGGTGCCGGAACCGGGCGTGCTGCGCACCGCCACCTGGCCGCCGTGTCCCTCGACGATCCGCCGGACGACCGCGAGCCCGAGGCCGGTGCCGCTCGCCTTGGTCGTGAAGAAGGGCTCGAAGATCCGCTCGCGGACCTCGTCCGGGATGCCGGCACCGGTGTCCTCGATCTCGACGCGCGCGGCCGTCGGCTCCCGCCGCGTGCGGATGGTGATCCGGCCGCCCCGCGGCATCGCCTGCACCGCGTTCACGGCGACGTTCAGGACCGCCTGGCGGACGAGCCGCGCGTCGATCGCGACGGGCGGCAGCTGCGGGTCGAGGTCGCGCGCGAGCTCGACCCCGGCGCCGTGCTGCGCGAGCGCCGCCCCGACCGCGTCCTCGACCACGCGATCGAGCGACTCGGGGCGCACCTGCGGCGTGGAGGGGCGCGCGAAGTCGAGCAGATCGCCGACGATGCGGTTGAGTCGGTCGGCCTCCTCCTCGACGATGTCGAAGAGCATCTTCGCGTCGCCGCTCGGCCGCACGAGCCGCCGCAGGGAGCCGATCGAGTTGAAGATGACGCCGAGCGGGTTGCGCACCTCGTGCGCGACCACCGCCGAGAGCTCGCCGAGGGCCGCGAGCCGCTCGCCCTGGATGAGCTGCTGTTGCGCGCGCGCGAGGTCGGCGTAGCTGCGGCGCAGGTCCTCATAGAGGCGCGCGTTGTCGGCGGCGACCGCGAGCTGGTTCGCGATCGCCGCGGCGCGCTCGACCTCCGCCGGCGTGAAGAGCCGCGGGCCGCGCGTCTCGACGATCACGGCCGTGCCGATGACCTGGTCGCGGACGATGAGGGGAAGGCCGAGGTAGGCGCGGGCGCCCGACGCGAGCCGGAGCTCGTCCGCCACCCGCGGATCGGTGAGCGCGTCCTCGACGAGGATCGGCTCGCGCAGCCGGTAGACGAGGGTCGCGAGGAGCGGGGTCGGCGGCTCGAGCGGGACGCGCTGCCCGACGCGATCGCGGCGCGCGCCCGCCACCGCGCGCAGCTCGAGGTGGGCGCCGTCGAGCGTGGCGAGCGCGAGGTAGGCGTCGGGCGCGTCCACGATCCGCGCGAGGTTCCGGACGCCGGCCGAGAGCACCTGCTCGATGTCGAGCGTCTCGACGAGCGAGCGGCCGACCTCGTGCAGGAGCCCCAGCTCCTCCGCGCGGCGCCGCGTCTCGAGGTAGAGGCGGGCGTTCGCCTCGTTGAGGAGCGAGAGCTCGTCGACGCGCCGCCGCGCGTCCGCGTACAGCTCGGCGTTCTCGACGCCGACGCCGAGGGCGCCGGCGAGCGCGTTCGCGAGCGCCACGTCGGCCTGGCTGAAGGTGCGCCCGGCCCGGTCCCCGATGTAGACGACGCCGCGGACGTCCTGGCGCGACGCGAGCGGGACCGCCAGCACGGCGAGGGGCTCGATGTCCGCCCGGCCACGCAGCTGCGAGCGCGGATCGCGCGTCACGTCCTCGGAGACGACCGGGAGGCGGGTGCGCATGACCTCCTTCGAGACGCCGTCGCGGCCGAGGTCGACCGTCACCCCGCCGAGCGCGGTCGAGAGTCCGACCGAGGCGCCCACGCGGAGCGTCCCGTCTCCGGCGGGCACGAAGATCGCGGCGGCGCGGGCCGAGAGCGCCTGCACGAGCTCCTTGCAGGCATCCTGGAGGAGCGCGCGCGCGTCGCCCGGCGCGTTCGCGAACACGCGCAGGGCGAGGGCGTGGACGGCCTCGAGGTCCGAGAGGCGGCGCCGGACGTCCGAGAAGAGGCGCGCCGCGTCGACCGCCAGCCCGAGCTGCACGCCGATCGACGAGAGGAGGGCGGAGTCGCCTTCCGAGAAGGGCGCCCCGCCGCTGCGCCCGAGCACGAGCGCGCCGACCGCCTCCGCCTTCGCGAGGAGCGGGACCGCGATCACGGCCCCCCCCGCGCCGGCGGCGCCGAAGTGCGGGCAGCGGCCGCCGAAGGCGTCGCCGGACGCCGCGAGGACGGGCGCGCGGCGCGTCATCGCCAGGCCGGGCGCACCGTCGCTCGCTTCGAGCTGGGCTACCGCCTGGGCGCATGCGGGATCGAGCCCGGTCGCGGAGAGGAGGACGAGCCGGTCGCCGTCGCGCAGGAACGCCGCGCCCGCGTCCGCGCCGATCGTGTCGCAGATCCGGCGGAGGGAGGCGTCGAGGAGGAGGGCGGGGTCGAGCTGCGCGGACGCCCGGGCGACGTCGACGAGGAGCGTGAGCTCCCCGAGGCGGCGGCGCAGATCGCCGAGCAGCCCGTGCGAGGTGATCGCGCTCGCGAAGTGGGCGCCCACGGCGCAGAGAAGGTCCACCGCGGCGCGCGCGAGCGCCTCGTCGCCCCGGAAGCCGGCGACGAGCGCCCCGACGCCGCGCGACTGCGAGACGAGCGGGATCCAGGCGAGCGCCTCGAACCCGAGGCTCCCCGTGTGCTCCGGATCGCCGCCCGGGTAGGGGACCGCCGTGACGCGGGGCACGCGCTCGCGCACGACGTCGCCGAGCGGCCCGGCGAGCGGGAGGCGCTCGCTGCGCTCCTCGAGCTCCGGCGGCCCGCCCTCGCTGTAGACGCGCAGGAGCGCGCCGCCGGCCTCGTCCGGCACGTAGATCGCGCAGCCCGCGTACCCCGCCACCGGGCGGAGGACCTCCGACGCGCGCGCGAAGAAGGCGGCGAGGTCGGTCGCTTCACCCGCGAGCTCGGCGATCCGCGCGAGCACGCCGAGCGTGGCGTTGCGCCGCGACAGGTCGGCGATCGTGCGCGCGGCGTCGAGCGCCGCCGCGACCTGGGCCCCGAAGAGGCGCATCGCGGGGACGTCCTCCCCGCGGAGCCACGGGGCCGCGACGACGAGGTGGAGCGCGCCCTCGCCGGGCGCCTCGACCCGGACGCCCACCGCGCGGGAGAAGCCCTCGCGATGCAGCAGCGCGTGCGCCGCCGGAGCGAGCCCAGGCGGGACGAAGGCCGCGACGTCCGCCGCCCAGCGGTCGGTGAAGGCGCCGCCGTCGGCGACGACGGCGCGACCGAACGCGGTGAGCGGCCCCGTGAAGCCCTCCGGCGCGCCGCCCGTTCGCGCGTCGACCTCCGCCCGGAGCGGCTCCGGGACCGAGATCCAGACGACCTGCGCGCCCGCCGCGCCGTGTCGCAGCATCGCTGCGGCGACGCCGAGCTTCTCGAGCTCGCTGCGGACGCGGGCGTGGACGGCCTCGACGCTCCGCTCGTTCCGGATCTCGGCGGCAACCGCGGCGAGCGCCTCGAGCCGGAGCCGGCGCGCCTCCCGCGCGCCGAGATCACGGAGGTGGACGATGAGCTCCGGACCGTCCGCGTCCACCTGGCACTCGACCGGCTGCCGCGCGCCATCCGGCAGGAGCAGCGTGAGCTCGAGCGAGCTCGGGACGGGCTCGCCCGCCGCCCCGCGCGCGCGCAGGGCCACGAGACGCGGGCGGTCCTCCGGCACGAGCAGGTCGAGCGGCGAGCCGCCGACGATCTCGCGCACCGCCCGGCCGGCGAGCGCCGCGAGGCCGTCGCTCGCGTACACGACGCACTCGCCTCGCACGATGAGCGTCCCCGCGCGCGCGGCCGCCTCGCTCACGTCCGCCCCTCCCCGCGCAGCACCCGCTTCTCGCCGACGCGGAGCGTGATCTTCTCCTGGTCGAAGTGCTCTGCGAGCGGGATGACGTGCTTGCGCGTCGCGCCCACGAGGTCCTTGAACTCCTGGGTGGTGATCGACTTCCGCTCGCGCAGGAACGCGACGAGCCGGGCGCGGAGCGCCGCGAGCTGCGCCGCGTCGTACCAGAGCTCCGCGGAGACGCGCACGGCGCGGCCCTCGGCGGCGAGCAGCTTCAGCACCGCCTGCACGTCCGCCTCGGTCGCGTGCACCGCCGCCGGCAGCTCCGCGAGCCGCGGCGGCGCGAGGCCGCCCCGCCCGAGCGCCGCGGCGACCTCGTCCTTCAGCGCCGCGCCCGCGCCTTTCGACCCCGCCGCCTCATGTCCCTTCCTTCGAACGTGGTCCCCCTCGACGACGAGCTCCCCGCGCTCGCCGAGCTGGGCGAGCAGGCGCTGGAACAGGCGCGCGTCGGTGACGGGCGGCAGTCGGCCGCGCAGCTCCTCGCGTCCCATTCCGGCCGCGAGCGGGTGCGTGCGGTGGAACGCGTCCACCGCCGCGACGAGGCGCGAGGCGAGGTCGCGCGCGACCGGCCCCGCCACCCAGGCGCGCCGGTCGCGATCGAAGAGCAGCGCACCGCCGCGGGAGCCGAGCCGCTCGAGCGCGGCCTGCGTCGCCTTCGGCGAGAGCGCCGTCCGCCCGACGAGCGCCGGCACGTCGAGCCCCGCCGGGCCCGCCGTCTCGAGGACCGCCTCGAGGCGCGCGTCCGGGTCGACCCCCGCGAGCGCCTGGAGCTGCCGCAGCACCTCCGCCCGGCCGCGGCGCCGCTTCGGCGCGGCGACCGCGAGCACGCGCCCGCCCGCCACGGTCCGGCCACGCGCCTCGAGCGGCGCGAAGCCGCGCAGGATGAAGCGGTGGCCGGGCAGCGCCGCCACCCGCTCGCCGAGCCGGAGCTGCGCGAGGGCGGTCGCGCCGGGCGCGAGCTCGCCGCGGTCGAGGAGCGCCACGGTGGCGGAGACCTGGGCCGTGCCGACGTGGAGCAGCAGGCGCGCCCGGTGGCGGAGCGGCCGCGCGGCGACGGCGAGGAGCGTGAGCTCGACGTCGAGGATCGACGAGGCGGGGACGACGCCCGGATGCACGAGCGCCTGGCCCCGCCGGATCGCCGCCGGATCGACGCCGGCGAGGTTCACGGCGGTGCGCTGGCCCGCGAGCGCCCGCGGCGTCGCCTTCCCGTGCACCTGCACCGACCGGACGCGGAGGGGCCCCACGCCCGGCGTCGGCGGGAGGAGCGCCGTCTCGTCGCCCTCGCCGATCTGGCCCGAGAGGAGCGTCCCCGTCACGACCGTGCCGAAGCCCTTCATCGAGAAGGCGCGGTCGATCGGGAGAAAGGTCGGGCCGTCCGCCGGGCGCTCGGGCACCTCCGCCGCGAGCCGACCGAGCTCCGCGACGAGCCGGTCGAGGCCTTCCCGCGTCGTCGCCGACACCGGCACGATCGGGCTCGCCTCGAGGAAGGTCCCCTTCGTCGCGGTCCGGACGTCCTGCTCGAGCAGGGGGAGCCAGTCCGCCCCGAGAGCGGGGAGGAGGTCCGCCTTCGTCACCGCGACGAGGCCCCGCGGGACGCCGAGCAGGCGGCAGATGTCGAGGTGTTCGCGGGTCTGCGGCATGACCCCCTCGTCCGCCGCGACGACGAGGACGACGAGGTCGACCCCGCCCGCGCCCGCGGCCATCGCGCGGACGAACCGCTCGTGGCCGGGAACGTCGACGACGCCCGCGACCGAGCCGTCCGGGAGCGCGAGGTGCGCGAACCCGAGCTCGATGGTGATGCCGCGCCGCTTCTCCTCGCGCAGCCGGTCCGTGTCGATCCCGGTGAGCGCCCGCACGAGCGCGGTCTTGCCGTGGTCGATGTGGCCCGCGGTCCCGAGGACGACCCGCTTCATGCCCGCACGGGCGGCGCGCCAGAGAGCGGGACGCTCTAGACGCCCACCTCTCCGGGGTCATCGGGGCCGGAGCCGGCCGCGTCGAGCTGGTAGTCCCAGCCGAACAGCATGAGCTCGTCGGTCGCGAAGGCCGTGAAGTCGGGCCGGGCGCCGCGCGGACGCGCGACGAGCACCGCGGTGCGGACCTCGCGCGCACCGGCCTTGCGCGCGAGCGCGCGCGCCTTCGCGAGCGTGGCGCCCGTCGCGGCGACGTCATCCACCACGAGGACCCGCTTGCCGGTGAGGTCGGGCAGCTCCTGGATGGGCTCGGGGAGCGCGCCCGCGTCGCGGCGCCGCTTCTCGATGCGGATCGGGTAGAAGTCCGTCCCGAGCGCGGCGGCGAGCGCCCCGCCGACGAAGACCCCGCCCTTTGCGATCCCGACGACGACCGACGGCCGGAACTTGCGCCCGATCTCGAGGGCGAGGGTGCGCGCCACCTCGCCGAACGCCGCCCAGCCGAGCTCGCGCATCGCCTTCTTCGGCGCCCGCTTGAGGCGCGCCGGCGCGGCGAGCCGATCGAGCGCGAACCCATCCGCGACCCCCTCGCCGATCGGGTGATCGGAGTCGGCGTCGCGGCGCGTCGCGCGCGCACGCGGGCGGGCGGTGCGAGTGCGCTTCGCGGACGCGCGGGTCTTCCTCTTCTTCGCGTTCTTCGCGGTGGCGATGGCGAGGCCTCCGGGGGCGGCCGGGCGTGCGGCCGGAAAGAGAGAATCTACCACGCGCCCCCCCGCGACGGTGCGGCCGTCCTGGTGCGGCGCACTAGTTCGTCTGCTGCCGCTCGAGGAGGCGGCGCCGGATGTCGCGGAGCTCCGGCTCGGTCACGACGAACCGGGTCCGGCAGAACTCGCAGGTGATCACCGCCTCGCGCTCCTTCGCGAGGACGTCCGCGACGCCGTCGGCGCCGAGCGCCGAGACGGCAACGCGCGCCCGCTCGACGCTGCAGCCGCAGCGATACGCGACCTCGACGTCGGCGAGCAGATCGAACCCGTCGCCCGCGACGGCGTGGATGACCTCCTGGGCGCCGAGCCCCGCGGCCACCGCGCGGTGGACGGCGCCGTCGGCGATCCGGCGGCGCGCCTCCTCGACGGCCGCGAGGTCGCCGTCCGGCAGCCGCTGCACGAGGAGTCCCACGACCTCGCCGAGCGACTCGTCTCCGGCGGGCGCGACGGAGAGCTCGAGCGCGGTCGCGACCTGCTCGCTCGCCTCGAACCAGCGGCGCAGGTCGCCGGCGAGGTCGAGCGCCTCGAGCTGGACCGCGCTCCGGTAGTGCTGTCCCCCGCCGAGGTCGCGCAGGACCGAGAGGGTCCCCGACCCGCCGAGCGCGGCGCGCGCCCCGCGCGTCGGGTCGCCCGGGAAGTTCACGGCCGGTCTCTGCACGTACCCCCGGACGTTCCCGTCGGGGTCGGCGTCGACGAAGAGCCCACCGAGCGGCCCGTCGCACAGGAGCTGCAGGTTCACGCGCCCCTTCTGCTTCTGGAGCGCACCGAGGAGCGCCCCCGCCGCCAGCGCCTCGGCGAACAGGCGGGCGCTCGTCGGATGGAGCCCGTGGAGCATCCGAGCCATCCGGGCGGTGTCGCCGACGCGCACGAACACGGCGCGGAGCCCGCGCGAGGGGAAAGTTCCGCGGCAGAGCCGGTCCATCATCGGCTGTTCTTTACCGCGGAACGTCACGTCACGCTGCGGATCGTCTCGCGCAGCGATCGGGACGGTGCCCAGCCCGCCTCGCGCGCGAAGCGGGCCCCGTCGACGACGCACAGGTACTGGATGTGATCGACCTCCTCCGGAGGGAAGCCGGTGAGGTGCGCCTCGAACGCACGGCGGACGAGCGGGCGCACGAGCGGGTGCGGGATCGCCACCGGCCGGCGGCCCAGCTCGCGCAGCACCGACGAGAGCGGAATCTCGCCCGGGCCGGTCACGTTGAAGACGCCGCGCAACCCGGGGCGGAGCGCGAGCGCGAGGGCACGGCAGACGTCCTCCTCGTGGATGAGCTGCACCATCGGGTCGAACCCGAGGACGGTGATCGGCCGGGCGAGGCGCAGGTAGTTCGAGGGGGCGTTGCGGACGGTCGGGCCGACGATGTTCACCGGCCGCAGGATGACCGTCTCGTGCTCGGGGTGCCGCCACATGAACGACTGGGCGTACATGTCGAGCTCGATGAGGTCCCGCATCTCGCTGAACCGCTCCGCCGCCATGAGCGGCGTCTCCTCCGGCAGGAAGTTCGAGTTGTCCGGGCGTGGGCCGTAGACGTTTCCCGACGAGAGGACGACCACCTTGCGCACGCCGTGGCGGACGCAGAGGTCGAGGATCTTGTGGGTCCCGACGACGTTGAAGGAGTGGGCCTCGCTCCGCGGCATCCGTGGGTCGTGCATGATCCCGAGGTGGATGAGCGCGTCGATCCGTCCGTGCCGGAACGCCTCCTCGACCTTCGCCTTCCGGATGTCGACCTCGTGGTGGGCGATGTCCTTCGGCCGCCCGGCGAACGGGCGCCGGTCGACGCCCACGACCCGCGCCTCGGTGTGCAGGAGCTTCGCGAGCGCGCGCCCGAGGTTCCCCGAGATCCCGGTGACGAGGACGGTCGCGGGCGGGGCCGCGTCCGGGCCGTCCGCGTCGGCGGCGGTCCCGGGCGGCGGCGCGTCCGATGGCCCTCCCGCGGCAGTCACAGGAAGATGCTCCGGCGCTCAGCGAGGCCGCGCTCGACGAGCCCGCGCACCGCGCGCTCCACCTCGCCCACCTTCTTCTCGAGCTCCGCGTCCTCGTCGTCGGGCGAGCCGGTGAAGCGGAGCGGCTCGCCGAACCGGATGTGGTAGCGGGCGGGGAGCGGGAAAGGGAGGATCGTCGGCGTCAGAGGGAACGCCGGGAAGCCGAAGAGCTTCGCGAGCGGCTTCAGATCGGCGAGGGCGGGAGCCTGCTCCTCGGCCCCGACGACCGCGCACGGCACGATCGGGGCGCCCGACTCGAGGGCGAGCCGCATGAACCCGAGCCCGAACTTCTGGAGCCGGTACCGCTCGCGGAACGGCTTGTTGAGGCCGCGCACGCCCTCCGGGAACACGAGGATCGCCTCGTCCGCCGCGAGCAGCCGCCGGCAGTTCTCGGGCGTCCCGACGATCTGTCCGCAGCGCGCCATGAAGGTCGAGACGAACGGCAGGGTCGGGACCCACCTCTCGACGAGCGCGCGAGCGACGCGCGGAGGGTCCTTGTCGACGAGGAGCCCCACCTCGATCATCGCCGCATCGAACGGCAGCTGGCCCGAGTGGTTCGAGACGATGACGGCGCGTCCCTCGCTCGGCACGCGGTCGACGCCGTGGAGCTGGACGCGGAAGTAGCGCTTGTAGAGCCACAGGAGCGGCGCGATCGCGGCCACGACGAAGTCCACGTCGAGCCCGTACGGATCGACGCCGTACTCGTTTCTCGGCGGCGTGAGCTTCTCGAGGCGCGCGCGCGTGCCGGGGCCGCCGAGCTCGAAGGTCCAGGCCTTGAGCCGCTCCCGCAGCGCGTCGCCGAGGCCCGCCATCCCTCTCGTTTAGCACGCCGCGCGCGTCCGAGCCGTCCTTGAACGGGCCGGTGAGCGGGTGGTACCGTCGCGTCAACTCACGCTTTTTCCCTCGCGCCCGAACCCGGCCACCACCCATGCCCTCGGAGCTCTCCGCCGCCGAAATCTACGGTCGCGACTTCCGCGCCGGGGCGGTGGTGTTCGAGGAGGGCGATCCGGGCAGCCGGATGTACGTCATCCAGTCCGGCGAGGTCCGCATCGTGAAGCGGGTCGGGGCGCGCGAGATCACGCTCGCGCGGCTCGGACCCGGGGAGGCGTTCGGGGAGATGGCGCTCCTCGAGGCGCAGCCGCGCTCGGCCACCGCGATCGTCGAGAGCCCCGCTCGCATCCTCGAGATCGACGAGGGCGCGTTCGGGGATCTCGTCCGCCGGAACGGGGAGATCGCGCTGCGCCTCCTGCGCCGCCTCTCGGCGCGGCTGCGCGAGGCGAACCGGCAGATCCGCAACTTCCTCTCGGCGGACGCGATGGGGCGCGCCGTCGAGGTGCTGCGCGCGCTCTGCGGCCCCGCGGACGACGACGGCTTTCGCCTCATCCCGCGCGAGATCGGTCCGGAGGGGCTCGCGCTTCGGGCCGGGGCGCCGGCGGGCGATCCTGCGCTGTGGCTGCGCCTGCGCCGCGCGCGGCTCGTCCGCGAGGTCGGGCAGGACGCGCAGCTCGCGCCCGCCGAGGTGGTCGACTCGTTCCTCCGCTACCTCGACCTGCGCGCCCGCTATCACGCCATCGCCGCGGGCGAGCTGTCCGAGGCCCCCGACGTCGAGATCGAGGGCGCCGACGGGATCGCGGCGGAGCTGCTGCACGCACGCCTCGGGCCCGACGGCGGGATCGCCGGCGGCCGGGGAACCGCAGAGTTCGACGACTACCTGGCACTCCGGCGGCGGTTCGAGCCGGACGAGCCCTCCGCGAGGAACGCGCCATGAAGGTCGCCTGCCCGCACTGCAGCGCCGCGTACAGCATCGACGATCGCCGGGTGCCGGCGACCGGGCTGAACGTCCGCTGCCCGAAGTGCCGGAGCACGTTCCCGGTGCGAAGGGCGGAGCCCCCCGCCGAAGGCGCCCCGGTGCCGCTGCCCGCGCCCTCCCATGCTCCGGCGCGGGCCGCGATCGCTGCGCCGCACGACGCGTCCCCCTTCGCGCAGGCGCCCGTCCCGCTCCCGGCGCCTTCGGAGGGCGCGTTCGCGCCGCTGCCGCCGCCGCCATCGGACGCCGCCGTCCCGCTTCCCGCACCCCCAGGGCCCGACCCCTTCGCGTTTCCCTCCGCCGACTTCGCGGCGGCCGACGAACCGCTCCCGGTCCCCGCCGAGCCGCCGGACGACGTGCAGTTCGACGAGCCGACCGGGGACCTCCCGCCCCCGACGTTCTCCGACGACATCCCGCTCCCCGACCTCGCGCCCCCCGAGCCGACGACGCCGCCGCCCGCGCCGGCCGCGGTCGAGCCGCTCACGTTCGGCGAGGTGGACTTCTCGAACCCGCCGCTTGGCGCGGAGATGTCGCCGGACCCGTTCGAACGCGTCGGGCCGCCGGCACCTCCGCCCGCCGCGCCCGCGCGGCCGCCCCCTCCCGGCGAGGAGCTCGAGATGCTCTTCGGGGAGGGCACCGGCAAGCGCGCACCGGCGCCGGGCGCCGCGGCTCCGGGCGGGGCGGGCTACAAGGTGCGCCGCCGCTCCGGGAAGATCTTCGGGCCGTTCGACGAGGCGCAGATCGTCGAGATGCTCTCGAAGGGCGAGCTCATGGGCAACGAGGACGTCTCGCCCGACGGCGGCGCCACGTGGTCGGCGATCGGCGCGGTGCCCGCGTTCGGCGAGGCGCTCCGCAAGGTCTCCGCAGAGCCCGCCGCGTCGACCCGGGGGCGCGAGGTGCAGCGCGCGGTGGCGTTCGGCGACCGGATGGCGGGCGCGAAGGTCGTCGAGGGGACGGTCCGGGAGGACGAGGACGACGACGAGCCCACCCCCCGCCCCTGGAAGAAGGTCCTCGCGCCCGCGGCCGCGCTGCTGCTCGTCGCCGCGCTCGGCGCGGGCGCGGGGTTCACGCGGTACGGCTTCTTCTTCGTGAAGGTGTTCCGGCGCGGCGACGTCGCGAAGGTCCCGGCGCTCCTCGCCGAGGCGCGGACCGCCCTGCAGCGAGCGGAGTACCCGGGCGATCGCGCGGCCCTCGACGCGGCCTCGCGTGCCGTCGCGGCCGACCCCGACTCCCCCGAAGCGGCCGCGCTCCACGCGGTCGTCGTCGCGGCGCTCGAGGTCCGCCACGGCGCACCCGCGGAGGCGCTCGAGCAGGCGCGCCGCGCGGCCGACCGGCTCGACGCGGACGAGAAGGGGAAGGTGCCGACGCTCGCCACCCGGCTCGCGGTCACGCTCGCGACCGTCCCGGGTCCGACGACGCTCCAGCAGGAGACCGCGCTCGAGCAGGCGTCCGCGAAGGCGCCGCCGGACGCGGAGCTCGTCGCGCTGCTCGCGCGCGCCGCGCTCGAGCGAGGCGACGCGCCGCGGGCGGCCGCGCTGTACGCGCGGCTCGAGACGCTCCAGCCCGGCTCGGTGAGGGCCGGCCACGGCGCCGGGCTCGCGCTCCTCGCGAAGCGCGACGCCGCGGGCGGGAAGGCGGCCTTCGAGAAGGTGCTCCAGACGGCGCCCGGGCACCTCCCGTCGCGGCTCGAGCTCGCGGCCATCGCCGAGGGTGCGGGCGACGCAGCGGACGCGGAGGCGCAGCTCGCGTCTCTCTTCGCGGACGGCGCCGACCTGAAGCTCGCGCCGGCGGAGCGGGCGCGGGCGCTCGCGCTGCGCGGGATCCTGCTCGCGCGCGCCGTGTCGCGGTCCGTCGAGGCGGACCAGGTGCTCGACGCCGCCGTGAAGGCCGATCCGCGCCTCGTGGAGGCGCGGCTCGCGCTCGCGCGCCATCGTCTGCGGCGCGGCGACGCGGCGGGCGCGGTGACGGCGCTCGAGCCGCTCGCCGCGCAGGCGGCGGCGGTGCCCGCGCTCGGCGCGCTGCGGATCCGCGCCCTCGCCGCCGCGGGGCGCGCGCTCGACGCGTCGAGCCTCGCGGACCAGGCGCTCGCGAAGATCCCCGGCGATCCCGCCCTCCTCCTCGCAAAGGCGGCGGCGCTAGAGGCCGCCGGAAAGGCGGACGAGGCGCTGCCCCTCTTCCGCGACGCGGCGGCGCGCGACCTCGGAGCGTTCGAGCCGCGGCTCGCGCTCGGTCGGCTCGCCCTCGCCCGCCGCGAGCTCGCGCAGGCGCGCGTCGAGCTCCAGGCGGCGGTCGAGAAGGGGCCACGCGAGCCTGCGGCGCAGGCGGCCCTCGGCGAGCTCGCCGCGGCCGAAGGCGACGCCGCGGGCGCCGAGCGCGGGTTCCTGGCCGCGCTGGCGCTCGACGCGGAGTACGCGCCGGCCGAGATCGGCCTCGCGAAGCTCGCGATCGCGAAGGGGGACGAGGCGGCGGCGCGGGCGCGGCTCGGGCGCGCGCTCACGATCGACCCTCGCAACGTCGAGGGCCACCTCGCGCAGGGCACCATCCTCTGGCGCGCGAAGGATCTCGCCGCGTCGGAGAAGGAGCTCCAGGCGGCGGTCGACCTGCAGCCGAGGAATGCGCTCGCCCTCATGCGGCTCGGGGCGGTGAAGCTCGAGCGCGGCGACGTCGAGGGCGCGGTGACGCGCCTCACCGCCGCGACGAACGAGGACCCCCAGCTCGCCGAGGCCCGCCAGTGGCTCGGCCGCGCCCTCCTCAAGAAGGGCGAGACGCCCTTGGCGATCGCGATGCTCCGCAAGGCGGTGGAGCTCGATCCGCGAAACCCCGAGCACCACGTCCACCTTGGCGTCGCGCTCGAGCGCTCGGGTGGGCTCGCCGAGGCCGTCGAGGAGTACCGCGCCGCAGCAGCCGCCGACCCGAGGTACGCCGAGGCGCACGAGCGGCTCGGCCTCCTGTTCGCCGGCAACGGCCGGTTCGAGGACGCCGTCGCGGCCTTCGAGAAGGCGATCTTCGCCGCGCCCAGGGTCTCGCGCCATCGCATCGCGCTCGCGGACTGCAAGGCGAAGCTCGGCAAGTACGACGACGCGGTCCGCACCTACCGCGAGGTGATGAAGGTCGACCCCGCCGCGGTCCAGGTCTTCTACAAGCTCGGCCGCGCGGTGCACGAGTCCGAGGGCGCGAAGGCGGCGCTCCCGTGGTACGAGCGCGCGGCGAAGGAGGAGAAGGACAACCCGATGCCGCACTACTACCTCGGCTACATGTGCAAGGAGCGCGGGCAGAAGGCGAGGGCGGTCGCCGAGTTCAAGCGCTTCCTGCAGCTCAAGCCGGAGGCCGACGAGAAGAAGGACATCGAGGCGGAGATCGAGGACCTCTCCGGCGGCGCGAAGTAGCACTCCGGCCTCGCCGAGCCTCTTGACGCGCCGCGTCCCGGGCGATACTTCGCTCGGCCATGATCTCCCTCTCTCCGTTCGCGCTCGCGCTCGCGCTCGCGCAGGCGCCCGCCCAGCCCACCGCGCCGCAGCAGGCGCCGCAGGGCGCTCCCGCGCAGTCCCCGCAGGCCGCTCCCGCGCAGCCGGCGGCGGTGCTGACGCTCGACGAGGCGCTGAAGCTCGCCGAACAGCGGAACCTCGACCTCAAGGCGGCGGCCGCGCGGCTCAGGCAGGCGGAGCAGGGATACTGGAAGGCGTTCTCGGGGTACCTGCCACAGGTGACCGCGCAGGGCACGTACACGCGGAATGGGGAGGAGGTCGCTCTCCAGTTCCCGGTCGACCTCACGCATCCGGCGCTGTCGCCGCTCCCTGCGTCCGAGCGGCAGGAGTTCGTCACCCAGAACGTCGCAGTCGTCCCGAAGACGCAGCTGCAGGGGACTCTCGATGCCTCGCAGGTCCTCTTCTCGCCCGCGCTCTGGTTCGGCATCCAGGCGGCATCGCGCGGCTCGGACTCGGCACGCGCGGCGACCGAGAACGTCCGGCGCGCCATCCTGTTCGGCACGGCGCAGGCCTACTACGGCGTCGCGGCGCTGCGGCAATCGTCGCAGGTTTCGGCGCGGCTCCTCGAGATCGCGCAGCGCCAGGAGAAGGACGCGAAGATCCGCTACCAGGCGGGGACGATCGCCAAGGTGGGGCTCCTCCGGGCGGAGATCGACCGCGCCCGCGCCGAGCAGGACCTCCGCCGCGCGCGCAACGCCTACGAGTCCGCGCGGCTCGCGCTCGCGACGCTGCTCGATCGCCCCGCCGACTTCGAGGTCGTCGATCCGGACGAGCCGAAGCTCCCGGCGGACACCTCGACGCTCCACGCGGCGGCGCTCCGCGATCGCAAGGATTTGCTCGCCGTGCGCAGCGCGCGCGACGCCGCCTCGGCCGCACGGAACGCCCAGGCCTCGCGGTACGTGCCGAACGTCGCCGCCTTCGGCCACTACCAGAACGCGAACGTCGCTGGCCTGACCGGCAAGGAGCTGTGGTCGGTCGGGCTGTCCCTGCAGTGGAAGCTCCTCGACGGCGGCCTGCGCGAGGCGGAGCTCCGCGAGGCGAACGCGAGGATCGACGAGGCGGAGGCGAACGTCGCGAGCGCCGAGTCGCGGGTCCGGCTCGAGGTGGCGCAGTCCCTGCTCGACCTCGAGAGCGCGCGCGCGAACGCAGCCAAGGCGAAGGAGCAGCGCGAGCTCGCCGCGGAGAACCAGCGGCTCGTCGACGTCTCCTACCGCGCCGGCGCCGCCACCGCGGTCGAGCAGGCGGACGCGATCGCGCAGCTGCGGAACGCGGAGCTCGCGCAGACCGCCGAGGCGCTGAACGCACAGCTTGCCGCGCTGCGCGTGCTGCAGGTCGCCGGCGCGAGTCTGCGCTAGCGCAGGCTGTTGAGAAGCCCCCCGGCAACCTCGGCTCGTAAGATCCTCCCTCTCCCCCGGCTAGCGCGCCGAGCAGAAGTCGCAGGCGCCGAGGCCTCACCGTAGTCAGGGAGCGCGGCACGAGCGCAATGGGGGTTCGCCAGGAATCTGGGAGGTGCCGGGCACCGCCAGTGAAGCGAGTGCACATCCCGAAGGGCGACGGTCGAAGACCCGCCCCATCGGCATCCCGAGCTTCGAGGACAAAGTCCTGCAGAGGGCCGTCGCGATTG
>DASWEI010000221.1:0-7340 GCA_036394835.1 Anaeromyxobacter sp.
TGGAGCCATTGGTCGACTCTACGACGACGTCCTCGCGTTCGAGAACGCGCTCGGCCGCCGGTTCGAGTGGGTGCTGCACGTTGGAGACTTCGGCGTCTGGCCCGATCCCGACCGAGTAGACAAGGCGACTCGAAAGCACGATGGCGCGGGCGACTTTCCTTCCTGGTTCGCCGACCGCCGTGCGGTGCCGCGCAAGACGATCTTCATCAAGGGGAACCACGAGGACTCGTGTGGCTCGACTCCCGGGATCGCGAAGAGATCCTTCCCAGGCTCTTCTACCTCCGGAACGGACGGGCGATGGACCTCGGAAAGGGGCGCGACGTCGTGCGCGTCGGTGGCATCGGCGGCTGCTTCGGTCCGTCCGATTACGAGCGGCGGTCGAAGCATCTCCAGGGCTATGCGAAGCGCCACTACACGCGCGACGAGATCGACGAGCTCGGTCGGCGCTCCGGGATCGACGTTCTGCTCGTGCACGATGCCCCCGCGGGCGTGAGTTCGATCGCCACCGGCGCGGCGCCGGACACGTGAGCGAGGCGGCGGGCCTCGACGTTGTGCTCGACCGCGTTCGCCCACGGGTCTGCTTCTTCGGTCATCACCATACCCGGCTCGACGCCGAGGTCGCGGGCGTCCGTTGCGTCGGACTGAACAAGGTCGCGATGCCCGGGAACCTCGTCGCAGTGGACCTCGCGACTCGTGGACGCGGATGGTCGCTCCTCGGCGAGTGGCCGACGCGAGAACCAGTAGCCAGGGGATAGCTCCTCGTCGAGGGGTCTGCGACGCCCCTCTACGCCTTTCGTTCGCGCAGCGGAACGAGCTGCGCGGCTTCGCCGAGCCGGATCCGGTCGAGGGTCGCGGCGACGAGCTCGGCGGCCTGGGCGCGCTGGTCGACCATCTGGGAGCGACCGTAGACGCCCTCGACTCCCTCGAGCCCGGCGTGCCCGAGGGACAGCCGCGCGACTGCGTGATCGATCCCGAGGTCCATGGCGAGGCTGCGCCACGTGCGCCGCAGATCGTGGACCGTGAGCCCTTCGCCCAGCGCAAGGCGCTTCCCGTCCTGCAAACGGGAGAGGGCGCGGACGAGCACCTTCTCTCCGATGTGCTTCTCGGGGTCCTTCGGACTTGCGAGCACCCAAGGGCTCTTGCCGGCCTCGGCGCGGAGCCGCTCGAGGATGGCGAGCGCGGTGCTGGGCAGGGGGACCACGAATGCCCGCGCCTCGGCTGCGTCTTCCTTGCGAAGCTTCAGCCGATGGACCCGATCCCCGGGGTGCGTTCGGGGTGCGGGGTGCGCTTGGGGTGCGATTTCTCGGTACCGTGCGCGACGCCGAGAGACAAGACGAGACGTCGCGAGAAATGACGTATGGACGGTGGGTTAGATGAATTCGCGAGCGGTCCAGCGGGGTAAGGATGGGAGCGCGCAGATTGTTCGGGACCAAGGGGTCGCAGGTTCGAATCCTGTCTCCCCGACTCAGAAGGCCGCGACTTCGTACGGGAAACCGTCGGGTCGCGGCCTTCTTCTTTTCCGGATGGTGCGCTGCGCACCACCGGCGCACCAAAATCCGTGACGCCCGGTGCGGATGGTGCGGACAGTGCGGAGTCGAGCGGCGCGCCCGAAGTGCTCGAGGACGACGAACGACCGGCGGCGATCCCGGCGCCCTGGCATGCCGCGCCAGTGGAGGGGGGAGACATGGACGTGCCGAACACGACCGCTGCCCGGCTTCGCAGCTCGCTCGAGCGCATCGTCGAGCAGGCGTCGGAGCTGACCCGAGGCCTCAGGGTGCGACGCCGCGAGCGGGACCTCGGACGGCCGTCATCGTGTCGGGCGCCGACTTCTACTTCGAGAAGCCGAGCGCCGCGCGCTGCCTGCCTCTCCGTGAACCTCTTCTCGAACTCGGCCGGGCTGACGTAACCGATAGCCGAGCGACGCCTCACGTCAGCTGTCAACCAGCCGTTACCGCGGCCGGGGGCCGTCGCGCGTTCGCGCGGCAGCTCGAGGACGAACGAGCTGCCTCCCCAAGGCGCGCTCTCGAGCCGCATGACCCCGCCGTGCGCGGCGGCGACGCGGCGCGCCATGTAGAGCCCGAGCCCGAAGCCGGTCGCCCGCATGCACGAGGCCGCCCGCTCGAACGGCAGGAAGATGCGATCCCGATCCGCGGGCGCGATCCCGGCGCCGTGATCGCGGACGCGCAAGATCGGTCGGGCCGAGCTCGAGCTGCACCTCGCGCTTGGTGACCCTGCGACATGTGGAGCAGGCCGTCGACGGCGTGAGTGGCGTCTTCAGCTCGTGGGAGGCGTTCGCGAGGAACTCGTCGCGCGCGTGGACGGCGTTCTCCGCCCTGCGGAAGAGCGATGCGTGAGGAGCGCGGGGTGGCCGCGCGATGGGCGAGCTCGCTCGCGAGCGCGAGGTCGCGGCCGAAGATCCGCCGCGTCGCGGACGCCAGCGACAGCGTCCCGAGGGTCCTCCCGCCGGCCACGAGCGGAAACGTGCTCTCGGTCGAGACCTTCCCGGCATGGACGAGCCGCCCGGGCCATCCCTGCGCGGCGTCCGAATGCGTGACGACCGGCCTGTCCGGCCGGAGTGCGCCCGCCACGCCGGGACGCGAGGCGATGGCCGGGAGCGCCGTCGCCGGAACGCGGATGCTCATGGTGTCCCCCGCCACATCGGCGCGCGCGAGCCACGCGCGCGGCTCGCCCGAGCCGTCATCGACGTAGAGCAGCGCGGCATCCGCGAGTCGCGGCACCGCCATGCGCGCGACCGCCGCGCCCGCCGCGTCGAAGTCGAGGGACGCCCCCAGCGCGGCGCTCACGTTCGCGAGGAATCGCTGCGACTCCGCCTCGCAGCGCCGCTGCCTCGCGTTCAGCCAGAGGAGCGCGGCGATCGCGATCAGCGCGATGCACGCCGCCACCAGGCCGCGCACGAGCGTCCTGTTCACCGCGTAGAACGAGGGCGGCTCGTTCACGAGCGCGCTGCCGCCCGGCAGATCCGCCCGCGCAAACCCGAATCGCTGGAGCTGTCGGTCGTCGAACAGGAAGCGAATCGGGACGGGCGCGACGCGCGATAGCCGTGATCGCCTCCTGATAGTCGATCATGGTGCCGGAGCGATCGCACGGTGCGGTCGTTGATCACGACGACCCGGCTCACGTCCTTCTGGAGGGACAGCGCCGCACGGAGGGTGTTCGGGATGTCGAAATCCTCGAGCACGCCCGTGACGACGTCCCGCAGCCGGTCGTCCTCCGGGTCGGTATAGTTGTTCACCCCGCAGAACAGCGACCGCCGCATGGGGAAACAGCAGCTCGCGGTTCGCGACGGCGAACGCGTACGCGGCGTCATCGGTCGCCAGGACCGCGGCGAACGGGATGCCCGGGAACTTCGTCCGGTACAGCGCCAGCAGGGTGCGCTGGTACGCGTCTTCAGGATGGCGCTTCGTGTCCAGGTACTCCGTGTGGACGTCGAGCTCCGGGCGCGCGCCGAGCACGGACGAGATCCCCGCATCCTCGGCATCCGTCCAGCGGAGGCCCTTGTGATACGAGTGCAGCACCAGCACCTGCTTCCGCTCCTCCGCCCGGGGCCGGGGATGGGGCAAGCGCGGCCGAACCGAGGATCGCGAGGATGGCGAGCCAGCCGCGTGAGGAAAGCACGGTTGAACGATCGGTCGTCATCGCTCGCTCACTGCTGAAGCATCACTGCAGCATCGGCTCCAGGTCGTCATAATCGAACGGCTTCACGACATAGTGATCGAACCCCGCCTCGAGCGCGCGGCGGCGATCCTCCTCCTGGTCGAACCCCGAGAGCGCGATGAGGCGCGTGGAGCGCAACGATGGATCGCGGCGGAGCGCCTGGGCCACGTCGTGGCCGTTCATCCGACCGGGCAGCCCGATGTCGGAGAGCACCACGTCCGGGCGCAGCCGGGCGGCCTGCGCCGCTCCCTCCTCGCCGGACGCTGCGACGGAGACCTCGTGGCCTGCCATCTCGAGCATGAGCCGGAGCGTGTCGGCGGCATCCACGTTGTCCTCGATGACGACGATCCGCCGTGAGGCCGGCGGCGGAGCGGCGCTCGGATGCACGGGTCCCGGACGAGCTTGCTTCGGCTGAGGCTCGAGCGGGAGATCGATCACGAACTCGGATCCGAGCCCGACGCCCGCGCTCGACGCCTGGACCGTCCCGCCGTGCGCCTCCACCAGCGACTTCACCAGCGATAGACCAAGGCCCAACCCGCCCCCGCCGCGCTCCAGGCTCGCCTTCGACCGCCCGAACGGCTGGAACAGACCACACCGGGTCTCCTCGCTCATGCCCATTCCGGTGTCCGCCACCGAGACCGCCACACGGTCGCCATGCGTCTCCGCGCGCACGGACACCCGCCCGCCGCGGCTCGTGAACTTCTCGGCGTTGTTGAGGAGATTCCCGAGCACCTGCGCGAGGCGCGTCCTGTCGCCGCGTACGGGGAGCTGCTGATCCGGGAGCTGCAGCTCCGCGGTGACGCCGCGCGCGTGCAGCGCCTCGACGTGGTCGTCGAGCGCCGCGCGAACGACAGCGCCGAGCTCGAGCGGCTCTGGCTCGAGAAGCAGCCGACCGTGCGTGAGGCGCGAGATGTCGAGCAGCGCGTCCACGAGTCGCGTCATCTGGGCGACCTGGCGCTCCACGATCGCGACCGCTTGTTCGCAGCCCGCCGGGTGCGAGCGCCGCATGAGATGGGCGGCGTTCCGGATCGGCGTGAGCGGGTTGCGCAGCTCGTGCCCGAGCATCGCGAGGAACTCGGTCTTGCGGCGATCCTGCTGCCGCAGCAGGACGTTGGCCTCCTCCAGCGCGGCCGTGCGCTCGCGGACGACCTCCTCCAGGCGATGGCCGTGGTCCTTGAGCGCGTCCTCCATCCGTCGCCGCTGCACGAGCCGCCACATCCCCTGCGAGAGCAGCGTCAGCTGGCGGACGTCCGATTCGTCGTAGGGCTCGTCCTTGTTCCCCACACCGGTGACGGCCACGATGCGGTCGCCCTCGAACACCGGGACATTCATGTGGCGGTGGATGGGGGTGTGCCCCAGTGGAGTTCCCTTCGTGACGCCGCGGCAGTCGTTGGTGATGATGGGCCTTCGCTGGCGGACCGCATCTCCCCATGGCCCCGTCGTGGCCACGGGATGGACGAGCGCCTCCGGGACCCGGGAAGCGGCCATGGCGGCCCTTGACCATGAGTGCAAGGTGAGGACGGTCTCGTCCTCGTTCATGAAGGCGAGATAGCCGATCTTGCTCTTGGTGAGCCGGACACCCTCTTCCAGGCAGAAGTCGGTGATCTCCCGGATCGACGACTCCGCCATCTGATTGAGCGTGAGGAGCGCCTCCAGGCGCGACTCGTCGAGCCGGAGCGCCTCCTCGGTTCGCCGTTCCTGGGCGATGAAGCGAGCTTGCTGGACGTTCTGGTACGCCTTCAGCGAAAGCTCGTTCGCGAGGAGGAACAGGAACTCGGCAATCCGCGTGAACTGCCCGGTGGACATCACCGGGACCTCGCGCAAGGCGTCGCGGAACTGGTCGGCATTCGCCCCGATGTCGCTCGCATACGCCATCAGCTTGGACTCGTCGACCTCCTCGTTCTTCACCTGCCCGATGAGCCAGTTGGCGACGTGGCGTCCCCCCACGGTGATGCTCGCGCCCGCATCCCAAAGCCCGCTGCTCAGGCAGCGCTGGATGGTGGGTCCGCGGGGGTTCTGCGTGCCGATGATGGCATCGGAGTGGTAGCAGTTCGCCAGGCCCTTCGTCGTCTTCCGGATCGTATCGATGCAGAGCCGGCAGAAGCGGCTGGGCTTGGTGACGGGCGTCCCGTCGGGACGGGTGATGAGGGAGGCGATCTTCGTGGCCTCGGCGAAGGCGTCCTGGACGCGCTGGATCTCCTCCACGTCGAAGAGATCCTCGAAGAGGACGTCTGCCACGTCGATCGGCTCGGTGAGCGCCCCCAGCCGGCGCTGCAGCGCGTCCTCCGCGCTCCTGCGTTCGGCCACCTCGCGGGCGAGCCGCGCGCTCATCTCCTGCAGCTCTACAGTTCGGCGCTCGAGGAGATGCTCGATGCGAGCCCTGGTCATCGTGCAACCTTTCCGGACTGCGAAACGCAGCGTCGCGGACCGGGTTGCATGTTCGCACCGTACGACGCTGGCGCGTAGCCCCCCCGCCAGGGTGAACCGCCGGCCGAGGGCCCGGCGCACCACGCGCCATCCGAGCGCATGCGGGACGCGGCCCTGGACGCCCGAACGCCGCCCGAATCATCATGTGGTCGTGCGCTCGGGCCGGAGCGCCTGCCGCCACACGACAGGCTGAGGACCTCCTGCGCGTGGAGTCTCGAAAGGTTGATCTGAGGGTGTACCGGACCGTCAGCAGATCGGCGGTCGAAGTTCTTCACGCGGCGATGTGGGCCGGTGATCTCGATCCGGTAGTGACCCGCCGCGCCCAGGCTAGAGCAAGGCAGCGTCCGGGGAGGCGGCGGGGGGGCGCCGCGATTGCTCTCCCCGGACCCTGCGCTTGCTTTGCGAACTTCCGTCCAGCGAATCCTTCCACCTCCACGTCCGCCTTGATGCCGCGCGCCGCGCAGTAGTCGATGACCTCCTGCGTCTGGGCGATGCCGCCGATGAGCGAGCCCGCGACGCTCTTGCGGCCATACGCCATTCCCATGCCGTCGAGCCCCTTGAGCACCTCCAACGCGCCCACGTTCACGAGCGTGCCGTCGAGCTTCAGCGCATTCATGAAGGGGCTCATGTCGAAGGCCTTTGGCACCGTGGCGATGAGCAGGTCGAAGGTGCCCGCGAGCGCCTTCATCGCAGCGGCGTCGGTCGACAGCACGGCGTGCCTGGCCCCCAGTCTCTGCGCGTCGGCGAGCTTGCCTGGCGAGGTGGTGAAGACGGTGCGTCGGCGCGGCGCGCCGCGGCGACGACTGGAGCGTCGTGCCACGCGCGTTACCGCGACCGCTCCCGCCTCAGCACGGCCAACGCTCCGCTCCAGGGGAGGACCTGATCGAGCGCGCGGCGTCGCCGTCGCCGAGGAATGCACACAGCGGAGGCCAGACCGCGCTCGCCCGGCGGCGGTCCTCGGCTGGTCGTCTGGCCGGTATCGCCGCCCGGACGTCCCGCGTCTTCGGGGAACTCCAATCGACCCGCCCGCTGGGCGAGTGACGCGGGCCCGCTCGGCGCACGCGCGAGCGTCGGCTCCCGCGGCCGTCTCCAGCGAGCGCACGCGCGCATGCCCAAACTTTCATCAACGCGGCCACGGCCGGTGAAGCAACGACGGCGCGATGAGGCGCCGAAGCTCGAAAGGAGCACGACGATGGCAGAACTCGAGAAGCACGACCCCGCGAAGCTCATCGATGTCC